>NZ_QHJI01000001.1:0-984823 GCF_003947535.1 Amycolatopsis sp. WAC 04169
ACAACCACACGAGACTGCACTCCACCATCGGCCACAACACCCCAGCCGAAACCCGAACCAACCACTACCATCAGGCCTCTGCCGCCTGAAACCCCGTGTCCGCCTCACCGGGGCAACTCCACACGCGTGTCGTCCGTTCAAACACGCGAAACCCCAGCCTGACCTCACGACCCACTTGAGTCATGCGTCCCAAAATTCAGGACAACCGTCCCGAGATGCTAACCTGACGCCGTCACATCATATATCAGATCGGACATGCCAGTGACCGCTCCCCGGTTCGACGAGCGCAAACGGCGGCTGTCCGGGGTCGTGGCCATCCCGGTGACCCCGTTCGACGCCGACGGCGCCGTGGATTCCGAGACCTACGGGCACCTGGTCGACCGGGTAATCACCGCCGGCATAGACGTCGTGACGCCGAACGGGAACACCGGCGAGTTCTACGCGCTGGACGAGGCTGAGGCGCGGCACTGTCTCGAAGTGACGGTCAAGGCCGCGGCGGGGCGGGCGAGCGTGGTCGCCGGGGTCGGGCACGACGTCCGGACGGCGATCGGCGCGGCCCGGCACGCCCGGGACGCGGGCGCCGACCTGGTCATGATCCATCAGCCGGTGCATCCGTACGTCTCGGCTGAGGGCTGGATCGAGTACCACCGCGCCATCGCCGCGGCGGTCCCGGAGCTGGGTGTCGTGTTGTACGTACGCGACGCGCGCATCGAAGGCGAGCAGCTGGCCAGGCTCGCCGACGCCGCGGAGAACGTCATCGGCGTGAAGTACGCGGTGCCGGATCCGGTGCGTTTCGCCTCGGTGGCGCGGGACGCGGGGATCGATCGCTTCGCGTGGATCGCCGGGCTCGCGGAGCTGTCGGCGCCGGGCTACTTCGCCGTCGGCGCGACCGGGTTCACCTCCGGACTGGTGAACGTCGCGCCGTCGCTCTCGCTGGAGATGTTCCGGGCGCTGCGAGACGGCGACTTCGCCCGGGCGATGACCATCTGGGAGCGGATCCGGCCCTTCGAGGAGCTGCGAGCCGCGGACGGAAGCGCCCACAACGTGAGTGTGGTCAAGGAAGCGTTGGCACAGCTGGGTTTGTGCCGCGCCGGCGTCCGGCCGCCGAGCCGCCCGCTGACCGGCGCGGAACGCGAGCGGGTCACCGCCGCGGTGTGGCCGGGGTTACTCGCGCGTTAACAAGGCGTCAGCGAGACCGCGCGAAGCGTCAGGGAGACGTTGCCGCGACGGCCGGGCCGGGCCGATCGGAGTTGTGCTGAGGAGGCACTGACCGATCGACGCGGAGGTAACCGTGACGCTCAGCGAGCTCCTGCCCAGCCTCGGCTGCGAGGCCGCCGACCACCTCGAACCCGGGGTCTGGCCACGCAGCACCCGGCTCGGGCCGGGCGGGGAACTGCTGTTCGCGGGCGCACCGGTGTCCCACCTCGCCGCGAGGTTCGGCACACCGGCGTACCTGCTCGACGAGGACGAGGTCCGGCAGAACGCCCGCGCGTACCGGAAGGCGCTGCCCGACGCCGAGGTGGCGTACGCGAGCAAGGCCCTGTGCACCCGCGCGGTCCTGCGCTGGGTCGCCGAGGAGGGCCTTTCCCTCGACACCTGCTCGGCCGGCGAGATCGCGGTGGCGCGGTCGATCGGTTTCCCCGCCGAGCGGATCCTGTTGCACGGCAACGCGAAGACCCCCGAAGACCTCAAGGCCGCGTTGTCCTACGGCGTCCGCCGGATCGTGGTGGACTCGCTCGACGAGATCGAGCAGCTCGGCGCGCTGGCCACCGGCCCGCAGCAGGTGCTGATCCGCGTGACCCCCGACGTCGCGGCCGGCACGCACGCGGCGATCACCACCGGCACCGAAGGACAGAAGTTCGGCTTCTCGCTGCGCGAGGAGGTCCGCGACAACCTCGGGCGCGCCGTGTCCGCCGTGCTCGCGCAGCCCGGGCTCCGCCTGGCCGGGCTGCACTGTCACATCGGTTCGCAGGTGTCGCGGGTGGACTTCTACGAACTGGCCGCCCGCAAGATGATCGGGGTGCTCGTCGCACTCCGCGAGAGCCACGGCGTCACCCTGCGGGAACTGGATCTCGGCGGCGGCCACGCCGTGCGCTATCTGCCCGGCGACACGGGTTTCGACATCGACGGCTATGTGCGCCGTCTACGGGTCGCGCTCGCTTACGAATGCACTTCGCACGGCTTCCCGCTGCCGAAGCTGACGATCGAACCGGGCCGAGCGATCGTCGGCCCGGCGGGGATCACCGTGTACCGGGTCTGCGCGGTGAAACGCGGCTCGCGCACTTTCGTCGCCGTCGACGGCGGGATGAGCGACAACGCGCGGCCCGCGCTCTACGGGGCGGCGTACACCGCGCGGCTGATCGGCAGGCGCAGCCGCGCCGCCCGCCGTCCGATGACGGTGGTCGGACGGCACTGCGAATCGGGCGACGTCCTCGCCGACGGGCTCTCGCTCCCCGACGACGTCCACCCCGGCGATCTGCTCGCCGTCCCGTGCACCGGGGCATACCACCACTCGCTCGCGTCGAATTACAACCTCGTCGGCAGGCCGCCGGTGGTCGGCGTCTCCCGCGGCACCGCGACGCTGCTCGTCCGCCGCGAAACCGAGGAGGACCTGCTGAAACGCGACCTCGGCTGACGCGTCATCCGAAAACCTCGGCACTCGCCCTATCGAACGACAGAATCCTTCGCGCGAAGGCGCCGAGAAAGAGAATCACGACAAACAACTTAACGGCGGTAGCATTCTGGACACTTATCGATACGCTGCGCGACAAGAATCGCATGCCGAAACAAAGGGAGGGACGGCATGGGTGACGAACCACGCGCGCAGATGGAGCAGCGCACACCTAGAGGTTTGGACAATACCGATCGCACCCTGATCGCTCTACTGCAAGTCGACGGGCGGGCCTCGTTCACGGCACTGGCCAAGGCCGTCGGGTTGTCGGAGGGCGCCGTGCGGCAGCGCGTCCAGCGGCTGCTGCGGGACGAGACGATGCAGATCGTCGCGGTCACGGATCCGGCGAACGTCGGGCTCGGCCGTCAGGCGATGGTCGGGATCAAGGTGCAAGGCGATCCGCGGGCGGTCTCCGACCAGCTCTCCGGAATGCCGGACGTCCACTACGTCGTGCTGACCGCGGGAGGCTACGACCTGCTCGCCGAGGTCGCCTGCCGGGACGACGAACACCTCTTGAGTGTGCTGAACGACGACATCCGGCCCATCCCGGGTGTCGTCAGCACGGAGACCTTGGTCTACCTGAAGCTCGCAAAGCAGACATATGCCTGGGGCAACCTGACCCGATGACAGCACGTCCCGCGCAATGAACGGACCGTTCCTTGCGAAATTTGCAAGGAACGGCCCGTTCATGGCACTCGCGGGAGGGTCAGACGCAGTGCAGGTAAGCGTCGGGAGTCCGCCGCCCGGAATCAAGACCGCGGAGGACTTTCGGCAGCACCCCGCTGTACAGGACCCCCAGCCGCTGCGTCGCCCGCGTCAGCGCGACGTACAGTTCCACCTCACCGTTCGGGCCTTCCGCGAGGATCCGCGCCGGCTCGACCACCAGGACGGCGTCGTACTCCAGCCCCTTGGCCGCGGACGGCGCGATCGCGCCGGGCACTCCCGGCGGCCCGATGACGACCGACGTCCCCTCTCGCCCCGCCTCTTCGCGGACGAACTCGGCGACGGCGTCCTCCATGTCCACTTCGGACAGTCGGCGCGCCCACGGCCGGACCCCGCACGAGCGCACCGATTCCGGCGGCACCACATCCGGCGCGAAATTCGCCAGCACCGAGGCCGCCACCGCCATGATCTCCGACGGCGTCCGGTAGTTGACGGTCAGCTTCCGATACACCCACCGATCGGCGACGTACCGCGAGAGCATCTCGTCCCACGATCGCGCGCCGGACGGCGACCGGCGCTGCGCGAGATCCCCGACGACGGTGAACGACCGGCTGGGACAGCGCCGCATCAGCACCCGCCAGTCCATTTCGGACAGTTCCTGTGCCTCGTCGACGACCACGTGGCCATAGGTCCATTCCCGGTCGGCGGCGGCGCGTTCCGCGAGATCCCGCTCGTCGCGTTCGGCGAACCGGTCCGCCAGTTCCTCCGCCATCAGCACGTCCGTGGGCCGCAGCGCGAACTCGTAGTCGTCGTGATCGTCTTCGACCTCGACGATTTCCAGCACCCGCTCCGCGTATTCCTTGCGCGCCAGCCGCCGCCGTTCCTCCGCCCGGCGCTCGGCGGTGCGGTCCCGGCCGAGGAGTTCGACGGCTTCGTCCAGCAACGGCACGTCGGACACCGTCCACGCGTCCGCCTCCTCACGGAACAGCGCCGGATCGGCCCCGGCCGCCCGCAGCCGCTCCGGCGAGGCGTAGAGGTCGGCGAGCAGCCGCTGCGGCGTCAGCGACGGCCAGAGCCGATCGAGCACCGCGCCGAGCTCCTCGCTGGCTTCCAGGTCACAGCGGGCGTTCTCGAGCATCTCCGGGCGGGTGTGCCGATCGTCCTCCGGGAGCCAGCCCGCGCCGATCCGGTCGACCGCGCGGACGGCGAGCGCGGCGATCACCGTGCGTTCGAAGACCGCCTTGGCCTCGTTGTGCAGCAGGCCGCTCTCCCTGGCCACTTCGCGTGCGGCGGCCGCGAGCTCGGCGTCCAGCGGCACGGTGACGTCGTCGAGCTCGATCGGCTCCGGTTCGGCGGGCAGTTCCTGCCGGTCCGCCACGGCCGCCGCGAGGACGTCCAGGATCGCCAGCGAACCCTTGATCCGCTGGACCTGCGGCGGATCCTCGCGTTCGGCGCGCAGACCGGCGACGAGGTCGCCAGGTGTCGCGAAGACGGCGCTGGTCTCGCCGAGCGACGGCAGGACCCGGCCGATGTGGTCGAGGAAGCCGCTGCTGGGCCCGACCACGAGCACGCCGCGGCGCTCCATGCGCTCCCGTTTCGTGTACAGCAGGTACGCCACGCGATGCAGCGCCACCGCCGTCTTCCCGGTGCCGGGGCCGCCCTCCACCACGACGACACCCGGGTGGTCGAGCCGGATGATCTCGTCCTGCTCGGCCTGGATCGTCGCGACGATGTCCCGCATCCCCTCGCCGCGCGGCGCGTTGACCGCGGCCAGCAACGCGACATCACCCCGTTCCCCCTCCGATCCCGGACGGCCGAAGACCTCGTCGGTGAAGTCGAGCACCTCGCGCCCGAGGGTGCGGAATTGACGGCGCCTCGCCATTCCTTCCGGCGACGCGCCGGTCGCGCAGTAAAACGCGCGCGACGCGGGCGCACGCCAATCCAGCACCAAGGGTTCGTAGTCGTTCTCTTCGTCGAAAAGACCGATCCGGCCGACGTACGAACGTTCTCCCGAAAGGGCGTCCAAACGGCCGAAACAAAGGCCCTCGTCGGCGATCTTCAGCCTGGCCATCTCGCGCGCCTTCGCGCCGACGGACACCTCGCGGTCGGACAGCGCGAAGCCTTCTCCGCGCAGCGCACCTGCATACGCCTCGCCGACCCGCACGCGCTCGGTGTCCAGCCGCCCGTAGAGCGACGCCACGTACTGCCGCTCGGATCGCAATTCCTCGTCGTACCCCTGATTTGACAAGTTCCCCTCACAGCGGTTAGACTGACAACACATTCGGCGTACTGATCAGTTATTCTGATTCGGGCGCCGATTTTTTATTGTCCCCCGCTTGTCAAGAGGCCCCCCGCATTCCCCCGGAAACGATCGTGCGCGATAATGGGGACGGTCGTCCACCATTACCGCGCACGATCCGCGCGAAACTCAGCCGAGCATGAACTCGCGGGGGTCCAGCGCCCTGCCCACCACGCGGACGTCGCCGAGCCAGCCGTGGAACGCCTGCTCGACGATCGAGTCATAGGCGTAGGCGCCGATCAGCCACGAGCCGCCGGGGTTCGCGATCCCCGCCGCCGGCGTCTTCGGGTTCCGCAGCACCGGGCAGCCGTCGACGTAGAGCGTCGTCCGCCTGCCGTCGTTGACGGCCGCGACGTGGATCCATTCCCGCACCGCCAGTTCGTGCCCCCAGCAGGTGGAGATCCCGTTCTGGTTGACCGGGAACACCGCCCACTGGAACGCGGCACCGTCCGAAAGGGACAGTGTGGCCGAAGGCTCGCCGGGATCGTCGCCGGTCTTGCCCGCCTTGCCGCCCGAGCCCTGCCTGCCGAAGATCGCGGCCCAGGAATGCTTGCCGTCCTTGAAATCCTCGGGCAGTTTCACGAACGCCTCGATGGTGTAGCCGCGGGCGAACGTCTCCGCGTTCATCGGCGCGGAGTCCGCCGTGCGCAGGTACCCGCCGCGAGCCGGTTTCTTGCCGCCGTCGAACCGAAGGCTCGACCTCGACGGCTGCCGCGGGGAGAACTCGCCGGAGAACCGCAACGCCTCGGGCGCGCTACCGGGCAGGGTCACCCGGACCAGGTCGTTGCCCCGGCCCGAAAGGTCACGGACACCGTCCACGGGCGCGCCGTCACGGCCCTCGAACCGCCAGTACGCCACGGTCCCGCGGATCAGCTGGCGTTCGGCGGGCCGGGCGGGCGGCACCGGGACCGGCGCGAACCCCGCGAACCTCGACTCGAAGTCGATCTCCAGGCTGAAGTAGTCCGCCGGACCGGTGCGTTCGATCTCCTGCCGCTGCAGCTCGTTCAGCCGCGGCGCCTGGTCCGCGAGCCACGGCGAGACCGTGCGGACGTCGATCACGTTGCGGGCGAGGTCGAACCGGTAGAGCCGGATCATCGCGCTGCCGCCGTAGTAGCGGTCCTGGTAGTTCGTGATGTGCAGATGGACGTCGTGGCCCGCCTTGTTCTGCTTCACCATGCGTCCGGGCGGCCAGTAGTGCCCGTTGAGCGTCAGGAAGATCTGATCGTTGCCGTCGACCAGTTCGTCCCACACCTTCTGCCCGAACTCCGAGAACTGCGCCCGCCCGGCCTCGTCGGCCCATACCAATTCATGGATGGTCAGAATGGCCGGAAGCCGCGGATTCCGCGCCAGCACCGACCGCGCCCACTCCAGCCCGCCCGCCGACGGCCGCCAGTCGAGCGCGAGCAGCAGCCACTCACGTCCGCCCGCACGGAAGACGTGGTGGCTGTTGTAGCCGTCCGGGCTCGCACCGCGGAAGGTCCGCGAACCGCGCTGCCGCTGCGGCCCGAAGGCGTCGAGGTACGGCGTGCGGCCGCGCTGGTCGTCGGTCGAGGACTTGATGTCGTGGTTGCCCGCCAGCGTGCTGTACGGGAACCGCCGCCGGTCCAGGTGCTGGAAGGACCGGCTGATCTGGTCGAACTCGCCCGGCTGCCCGTTCTCGGTGAGATCGCCGAGATGCGCCAGGAAGACGATGTTCTCGTCGCCACCGGTGACGTACCGCAGCGTCGCGTCCAACGGCGCGGGGTCGCCGCGGTCGGCGTCGAAGAGGTACTGCGTGTCGGGCAGGACCGCGAGGGTGAAGCGGCCGTCTTCGGTGTCGGGGCCACGACCGAAGGCCGCCGAGGCGGCCGGGGCGCCGAGCGCAGGCAACGCGGAGACCGCCGCACCGGCGCCGAGCAGGCCCGCGCCGCGCAGGAAGGTCCGTCTGGATGAGTCGTTCACGGCCGCAACCTACGGTCGCGGAGGCAACGCGTCCCGAACCGCGGGTGAACACTTGCCCCGCTCGGTAGCTTCGTCCCATGGGGAACGTCAAACGCTGGCCCGTGCTCGCCGGGGTCGGTGTGGTGGTGGCCGCGGCAGGCTGGTGGATCGTGGACGAGATGCCGACGGTGGACGACGCCGTCGCCCGTGAGGCGCTGCCGCCGATCGACGAGAATCTGCGTGCGCTCGCCGGTTCCGGAGCGGCGGGAAGCCGCTGGGTGTGCACGCGGAAGGTGATCGAGACCCGGCCGGAGCGCGAACAGGTCAAGATCGGCCTGGTCGCGAGCTGCGACGAGGTGGAGCGGGACGGCGACGGCCTCGTCACGCGCGCCGGATTCCGCCGTCAGCCAATGGTGTACCGCGTCGAACGCGTTCCCGGCGGGTTCCGCGTGCTCGATCGGAAGTTCGCGGAGGACGGCGCCGGCTACTCACGTTCGGTCAAGGAGATGTTCTCCTGGGTCGGCGCACGCCGGGTCTTGGGCGGCGCGAGCCCGGACGATCCGAAGTCCGTGTCGGCCGCCGCTTTCGGCCTGCCCGAAAGCACCCCGGTGCGTACCGGGCGGTGATCAGTCGCCGTTGCGGTCGATCTTCTTCGGCACGACCAACCACATGACGACGAACAGCACCGCCGACACCACGCCGAAGATCGTCATCGCGATCGGGCCGTAGACGACCTTGGCGATGAGCGCGACGGTCGTGGTGATGGCGGCCGCCAGGCAGCCGAGGCCGACGAGGACCGAACGATTGCCGACGGTGAGGATCCGCTCACGGTTCCCCGTGCGGAACAACAGCCGATGCCACGCGGCCGGCGCCGTCAGCAACACGGTCGAGCAGACCGTGAGCAGGACGGCCGTCAGGTGGACGGCCTTCTCGAACCCGCTCGCCTCGTGGAACTCGTCGGTGAACACCACCGTGAGCAGGAAACCGAAGAGAATCTGGACGCCGGCCTGCGCGACCCGCAGCTCCTGCAAGAGCTCACTGACGTTGCGGGTCAGGCGCTCGTTCTTCGTCTCGCCGGTGTGCTCGACCATGCATTGGCTCCAAGACCATCGGTTGACGCCTGACCTTTTCGTGCCAGCCGAGCGACGTCACTGACACGACCACGACGGCAAGGCCCAGCCACTGAGTACCCGACAATTCGGCGTTCAAGCACAATACGCCGATCACGGCCGCGGTGACGGGGAACGCGAGCTCGGCCAGCGTCGCCCTGGCGGCGGGCGTCGACCGCAGGCCCAGGTAGTACAGGCTCAGCGCCAGCAGGCCGGGGACCAGGGCGAGCAGGCCGAGGCCGAGCGCGTTGTCCCAGCCGACCGCGAACTGGCCGCCCTGGTACGCCACGATGCCCGCCGCGACCGGGAGCCCGACGGTGAAGCGCAGCGTGGTGACCTCCTTCGGCGCCAGTTCGGTGGAGAGCAGCCGTCCGAGCACAGTGCCCGCCGCCCACAGCGCGGCCGCGCCGACCGCCAGCAGCGCCGCCTTCGCCGCGGCGAGCTGGATGTTCAGCGGATCCTTGAACGCCAGCAGCCAGGCGCCCAGCAGTGCCGGGATCGCGAAGAAGGCGTACCCGGGGCGGACCCGCTCACTGAGGACGAAGTACGCCGCCAGCACGGCGAACACCGGCTGGAGCTTCTGCAGCACCAGCGGCGTCACCGGGTCGCCCAGTTTGAAGGCCGCGGTGAACATCGCCGTCGCGAGCGCGGAGGATCCGCCGCCGATGGCGAGCACGGCCAGCCACTCCCGCGGGCCGGTCCGGCGCAGCGCGCGGAAGGCGCCGGGGATGAAGGGGCTCAGCACGAGCACCACCAGCAGGTGCTCCCAGAAGACGACCGTGGCCGCCGGGAGCGCCTCGGCCAGCGGAAGCCGCAGAAGCCCGTCTGTGCCCCAAAGAGCGGCGGCGACCGCGACCAGCCAGGTGCGATCCGGAGGATTGCTACTCACTTGTCCTGCCCATAGTTTGAGAATGATCGCCCGACGGAGTGACCGCTCTGGCGTGTCCGATTCGTGCGGACTAGGCAAGGGGCATGCGCCCCGTCCCCACACTCGCCCTCGTCCTGTCCGCGGCCGCTCTGGCCCTGACCGCCGGCGCCGGGCCGGCCACCGCCGTCCCCGGCTCCCGGGTCCACGTGATCACCGCCAAGAGCGGCTTGACCATCTACAAGCCCGACCTGGTGCCGCCCGGCGCCCGCGCGCACGTCTTCGGGTTGACCTCCAAGGCCTTCGGCACCTCGACCGCGATCCTCGTGACCGGCCTGCTGCCCAACCGCGAATACGGCGCCCACGCGCACACGAAGCCGTGCGGTGCCACCGGTGACCTCGCCGGCCCGCACTACCAGAACGTCGAAGACCCGGTGAAGCCGTCGGTGGACCCGGCCTATGCCAACCCCCGCAACGAGATCTGGCTCGACCTCACCTCCGACGCCACCGGCCGCGGCGCGGCCGTGTCCAAAGTGGACTGGACGTTCACCGACCGGCGCGCGAACTCGATCGTGATCCACGAAACGCATACGCACACCGACCCGGGCCACGCCGGGACCGCGGGGGCCCGGCTGGCCTGTGTGACGGTCGGTTTCTAGAAGCCCCAGGTGCGTTCGGGCCGGATCCTGATCCGGACGCTGTACTCGCGGTCGAACTTCGGGACGTCGTAGTCGATCGCCGGGTAGTGCTTCTCGTACTTGGCGAGGAAGCCCGGCTGTTCCGACGCGAGACCGTCCGGCAGGATCTCGGCCTTGCCGCCGATCACCAGGATCGAGCCCCCGTGCTCGTCGCTGTTGAAGTGGAGGCTGACCTCGGGGTTGGCTTCGATGTGGCGGGTCTTCGCCGTGTCCGGCTGACTGAAGACGATGAAATCCTCACCGTCGAGCACGAACCACACCGGGCGGGGCGAAGGGCGTCCCTTCGGGCTGATCGTGGTCAGCCAGGCGACGTTCTCCTTCGCCCGCTCGGCGAGCCGCGGATCGGGTTGGTAGGTCATGAACCGACCAACCACGACCCCGCGGCTTTTCTTCCGCGTCCGCTCAGCGAGACGCGACGAGTTTCGCGTACCGCGTCCCCGCGCCGAGCAGCACCAGGCCGGCGATGAGGAAGGCGGCGACCCTGGCCAGGCCGTCGAGCGCGGAGAGGTCGAACAGGACCAGCTTCAGCACCGCCGCGCCGACCAGCACGAACCCGATCACCCGCAGGTTGACCGCCGAGATGCCGCGGATGAGCAGCACCAGCGCGGCGACCGTCCACGACACCGTGATCACCACGTGGCCGAGCAGGAAACCCGACCGGCCGGGGACCACCAGCAGCGCGCCGCACAGCACCAGCGCGCCCGCGCCGTAGAGCCCGCAGATCCCGGCGAAGAGCCACGGCACCACGTTCTCGGCCGCGGCCTTGAACAGCCCCAGGCGGTGTGAGACCCACGGAAGCGTGATCGAGGCGGCCAAGATCGCCAGGGCCACCAGGAAGGCGGCGGCGAGGTCGGCGTCCGGCCGGTTGCGGACCAGGAAGAACAGCGTCGGCGGGACGTCGAGGACCAGCGCGATCATGCCGCCGATGACGGCGAACCCGAGGCCGCCGAAGAGCGCGACGTGCTTCTTCGTCCACAGCGCGACCAGGGCCAGTAGGACCGCTTCGCCGATGAGGATCCCCGAACGGGCACTGCCGTCGAACAGCGTCATCGTCGTCTGCAGGGCCGCCAGGAGCCCGGCGGCGCCCGCGAGCTCACCCGTCCAGCCGTCGAGCCACTGCCCGGCCGCCCACACCGCGAGCAGCACCAGCGCGACCGACGCGGTGACGAGCACGGCCGGGGTCTTCGGCAGGAGCAGTGCGGCGAGCAACGACGGCGCGGGCGCGAGGGCGAGCAGGGTCAGCGCGGCGGCGTCCCCGCTCCGCTTGGCGGTGACGATGAGGGCCAGCGAGAGTCCGACGCCGCTCACGGCCAGCGCGGCGGCGGTGTTGGCCGTGCTGCCGCCGGGGCCGGTGAACGCGGTGCTGAACACCGACGCGACCAGCGGCGGGATCCCGGAAGCGACCGCGACCGACGGCCACGACTGGCGCAACTGCACCGGCGTCGAAGCGACCTGGACCACGAGCAGGAACGCGACCAGCTGCGGGGTGAACCCCTGCGTGATGATGGGCGCGCAGATCACGCAGCCGAGTACGACGGCCGTCGCGAGCAGCGACGACTTCCACCGCACGGCCAGCAGCAACCCGCCGACCGCGATCAGGAGTCCGATCGCGAGACCCGCGTAGGCCGGGAGGTACTCGTACATCGTCGTCGCGGCGATCGCGTCGAGGTAGAGCGCGCCGATGCCGGTCGCGGCGAGCGCGAACGCCCCCGTGCGGCCCGCCGGCGTGCGGTGGAGCCTCAGGCCGATCCCGACCAGCGCCGCGCCGAGCACGGCACCGCCGATCACCCTCGGCAACGGGCCGAACCAGCCACGCTGGATCGCGAGCACGAGGAACAGCACGATGCCGAGCAACGTGACCGCGCCGCCGATCCAGGCCAGCAGCCTGCTGCCGGCGCCCTCCTTGCCCAGCTTCTCGGCGAGCGACACCTTCGGGGCGGGCTGGTACGGGCGGTAAGGCTGCTGCTGCTGTTGGTACTGCTGCCATTGCTGCTGCCACTGCGCGTACTGGGCCTGCTGATGGTGCTGGCCCTGGTAGTGGGGGTGCGGGTAGTGCTGGTACGGCTGCTGGGGCCTCTGGGGCTGCTGCGGCTGGGCCTGGTGCGGCACCTGGGGCTGCTGCGGTTGCTCGGCCTGCGGTGTCGCCGGCTGCTCGGTCTGCTCGGCCTGCGGTGCCGTGGCCTGCTGCTCTTCCTGCTGCTCGGCGGGCTTTTCCGCCTGCTCAGGCGCCTCTTCGTGCTTCGGCTCCGCCGCGGACTGGACGGTCCGCAGCTCCGTGCCGACCCGCGCGAGGCGGGCCCCAAGGTCGTCGATCTCCCCGGCGAGCCTGAGGAGCACATCCCCATCGGTGGTCATGGCGATCAGCATGCGGCCTGACGCCCGCCGAGGGATCCGTAGCACTACTCAATCGTGATGACGATGTGGTCGCGACCTGCAAGATCATCGCGACCGGGCCCACATCCGGAGCGCCCGTAAGAGGTCGATGTACCGGAAGCCCGGCCAGTTGACGTCGCAGAAGTACAGCCGGGAATCCTTGGCCTGCCAAAGCAGGAATCCGGACAGCCGGACCTCGCCGCTGGTCCGGATGATCAGGTCCGGATCGGGACTGCCGACCGTGTACAGATGCGCGGCAATCGCGTCCACGGAGACGGACTCCGCGATCTCCACCAGGGACTTGCCGTCCGCCGCCTCTTCGAGCACGAGATCGCGGACGGCGTCGACGATCTCCTCGCGGCTTCCGTACCCGATCGCGAGAGTCAGCTCGGGCCCTGTCGCACCGCGAGTGTCCTCTTCGGCCTGCTTCAGCACTTCGGCCGTGGACGACGGCAACATGTCGAGACGCCCCACAGGCGCGACGCGCCAGTTCGCTCCAGGCACCGTGAGCCGCTCGCGGACGACGTCCTCGATGACCTGCATCAAGAAGGCCATCTCGGGCGACGCGCGCTTCGTCAGGTTGTCGACCGACGCGAGGTACACCGTCACGTGCCCGATGCCGAGGCCTTCGCACCACGACATCAACCTGGCGATGTGCTGTGCCCCGTGACGATGCCCCTCGCGGACGTCCTCGAAGCCCATCGCGCGGGCCCAGCGGCGGTTGCCGTCGATGATCACGCCGATGTGGCGGGGCAGTGGGCCTCGCCGGAGGCGAGCGCGGAGCCGTCGCGCGTAGAGGTCGTCGAGTCTGGTCCGGACGCTCATGAAGGCGAAGCTACCGTTCTTCACCTGGCTGAGTGGTCCACAGCGCGCTGATCGGCAGGCACGCGAGGTTCTCCCCGAAGGGAAGCTGCTGGTCACCGCAGTAGAGGACAAAACCGGCACGAAAGCGGTCGCCCAGGCGTCGTTGAAGGACCCGGATCGAACGAAAATCATCGGTCCGGACTGTTTCAGCGGCCTTCACCTCGACGGCGACCACACGACCGGCATTGTCCTCCAGAACAGCGTCGACCTCGTAGCCGTCGCGGTCCCGATAGTGATGCAGACGGGGCATCGTCTGGCTCCACGTGATCTGGCGCGCGAGTTCGCCGATGACAAACGTTTCGACGAGTCCGCCTGTCGTGGCGTCGTTAGTGACGCCAGAGACCAAGTGCCCGGCGAGGCCGGCGTCGTTGAAGACCAGCTTCGGCGTGGCGACCGCCCGCGTCGTCGCGTTCGCCGACCATGCCGGAATCAATCGGATCAGGTAGATCAGTTCGAGGAGTCCGACGTAGTCGCGGACCGTCGACGCAGGGAGAGCGAGATCAGAGGAAAGCCGACTGTAGTTGAGCAACCCGCCGGACTGTGCCGCGAGCGTCCCGATAAGGCGCCGCATATCGGAGATGCGTTGGATGTCCGCCACCTGATGCACATCCCGGCTCATGATGTCGTCGAGGTAGGACCTAAAGAACTGAGCACGTCGCCGTGGAGTTTCGCGACGTACGGCTTCGGGATACCCACCGCGTGTGGCGAGAGCCAGGTAATCACGGCGACGCAATGTCGAAGCTGCCGCTCGCAATCGGCTCCCGTGTGCGAACACGGCGTCGACGAAACCGTCGGGACCACCGGTGATTTCCCCCTGCGACAAGGGGAACAGCTCGATAGTTTCCGATCGACCCGGCAGGGAATCCGGAAGCTGGCTCAATCCGAGAAGCCTGGCCGAGCCGGTCAACAGAAATCGCCCCGGACGGGGATCCCGGTCCACAATGTGCTTGATGGTCAGCCACAATTCCGGGACTCGCTGGACCTCATCGATGAGCATGGCCCCCGGCGCGTCCAGAAATGCCACTGGATCGGCGCCGGCCGAAGCCCTGGTCCGCGGATCGTCCAGATAGCGTCGCGCACCATCCGGCTGATGATCCCGCAAGCACAGCTCGGCAAGAGTGCTCTTGCCGGTCTGACGGGCTCCATTGAGGATGACGACACGCGTGTCGCCGAGAGCCTCCGCAACCATGTGAGCGGCTCTGCGCGGGAGGTAACCATCAGCTCTGTGCACAGCGCAACGGTACCAGTATCCGTGGATCTGCCGATTACCTCGTCGCTGATCTGCCGAAGACCCTGTCGCTGATCTGCCGATGGTTATACCGTGGATCTGCCGATATTGAGATCCAGCGCGTACCGACAGCAGCCCTGGCCGGACTCATCGGCCGTCCGAAACTGGAACTTGAGTCCCAAGTGGCCGAATTCCAACCAGGTAGCCCTCAGCGACCCGCCTCGCCGACGATGTCGAAGCTCCCGAAGTCCGGTGATGCGCAGCGGCAACGAGAGGACCCTGTTCCCCGCTCGGCGAGGAGATCGGCGGCCGAACCCGGCCCACCTGCGAGTGACAGACACCACAGGCGACAATGGAGGACGTGACCGCCACCCTGAGCAAGCCCAGCCTGAAGATCGGCCCCTACGAGGTCGATCCCCCGGTCGTGCTCGCTCCCATGGCGGGCATCACCAACGTCGCGTTCCGGCAGCTGTGCCAGGAGTACGGCGCCGGCATCTACGTCTGCGAGATGATCACCGCCCGCGCGGTGGTCGAACGCCACCCCGGCACCATGCACATGATGACCTTCGGCGAGAACGAAAAGCCCAGGTCGATGCAGCTTTACGGGGTCGACCCGAAGACCATGGCCGAGGCCGTCCGCATCATTACCGGCGAGGGGCTCGCCGACCACATCGACAGCAACTTCGGCTGCCCGGTGGCGAAGGTGACGCGCAAGGGCGGCGGCGCGGCGTTGCCGTTCAAGCGCAAGCTGTTCGCCGACATCGTGCGCGAGTCGGCGAAGGCGGCGGCCGAGGCGGGGGTGCCGTTCACGGTCAAGTTCCGGGTGGGCATCGACGACGACCACCTGACGTACCTCGACGCCGGGCGCATCGCCGAGGCCGAGGGCGCGGCGGCGGTCAGCCTGCACGCGCGCACCGCCGCGCAGCGCTACTCCGGCCAGGCCGACTGGACGAAGATCGCGGCGCTCAAGGAGGCCGTCACCGGTATCCCGGTGCTCGGCAACGGCGACATCTTCTCCGCCGAGGACGCGCTGCGCATGGTCGACGAGACCGGTTGCGACGGCGTGGTCGTCGGCCGCGGTTGCCTGGGCAGGCCGTGGCTGTTCGGCGAGCTGGAGGCCGCCTTCGCCGGTCGTCCGCAGCCGACGCCGCCGAATCTCGGCGAGGTCGCGAAGGTGCTGCGCCGCCACACGGAACTGCTCGTCGAGCACGACGGCCACGACAAGGCCATGCGCGACATCCGCAAGCACATGGCTTGGTACTTCATGGGTTTCCCGGTCGGTTCGGAGCTGCGACGCGGCTTCGCGATGCTGTCCAGCATGGACCAGCTCGACGACCTGATCGCCAAGCTCGACCACGACGCGCCGTTCCCCACCGCGGCCACCGGTCCGCGCGGGCGGCAGGGTTCGCCGGGCAAGGTCACGCTGCCGCACGGCTGGCTCGACGACCCGGACGACGACTGCGTCCCCGAAGCCGAGGACATGCACTCGGGCGGCTGAAACAAGAACGCTCCCGCCGGGCGGCGGGAGCGTTTCGTTCACGACTCAGGTTCCCCTGGTCTTGTAGGCGAACTTCCACTGGTCGCGATACGCCAGTTTCCCCAATGCGGCCGACGTCAATCCCTTGCCGCTTGCCGGAAACCCGGGACCCGTAAAGTCGGCGTCGTGATCGAGCAGCTGAGCATCCCCACCGCGGCCGGTTCCTTCGACGCCATCGCGGCGGGCCCCGAGGACGGCCGTCCCGTCCTGCTGCTGCACGGGTTTCCCGAGGCCGCGGTGGAATGGGAGCACCAGGTCGCGACGCTCGGCGTGCTCGGCTATCGCGCGGTCGCCCCGGATCAGCGCGGCTACTCCCCGGGCGTCCGGCCGGAACAGGCCTCCGAATACGGGATCGACGACCTCGTCGGTGACGTCATCGCGATCGCGGATCGCTTGGGGTGGAACGAATTCGATCTCGTCGGACACGACTGGGGCGGCGCCGTCGCGTGGTGGACGGCCGACGCGCATCCCGGCAGGCTCCGCAGTCTCGCCGTGATTTCGACGCCGCATCCGGCGGCGCTGGCGGAGGCCATGAAGACCGACGAGGACCAGCACCTCCGGTCGGCGTACATGACCGAATGGCGGCAGACCCGCGTCACCGAACGGCGGATGCTCGAGAACAACGCCGACGCGCTTCGCCGCATGTTCGACTGGAAAGTGCCGCCGAGCAAGATCGACGAGTACGTCCAGCGCCTGTCCGAGCCGGGCGCGCTGACCGCCGCGCTCAACTGGTACCGCGCCGGCCGTCCCGGCGGGAAGATCGGGCCGATCGAGGTCCCGACGCTCTACATCTGGAGCACCGAGGATGCCGCCTTCGGCTCGACGGCCGCGCTCGACACCGCGAACCGGGTCACCGGGCCGTACCGCTTCGAGATGATCGAGGACGTCTCTCACTGGGTCGTGGAGGAAGCTCCCGAAGCCGTCACATCTTTGCTCGTGGAGCACCTTTCATCCCACTAACAGGGGTAACTCTGGTCGCGGTACCGGTTACAGCGAGCCTGCTGGTTCAGTGGGGCCGATGAACAACATGACCGAAGTGGACACCGAACGCATCGTCTACGTCACCGAGGACGGCGAGCCGACCGGCGAAACCGCGCCCAAACTGGCCGCGCACCACGAGCACACCCGGCTGCACCTGGCGTTCTCCTGCTACCTGTTGCGCAGCAGCGACCAGGCCTTGCTGATCACCAGCCGCGCCGCCACCAAGAAGGTGTGGCCCCGCGTGTGGACCAACAGTGTCTGCGGGCACCCCGCACCGGGTGAACCGATCGAGGAGGCCGTCCGTCGCCGCGCCGCCTTCGAGCTCGGGCTGCCCCGGCTGAACGGCCTCAGGTGCGTCCTTCCCGCCTACCGTTACTCGACCCCGCCGTTCGAAGGCGTGGTCGAGAACGAGTTCTGCCCGGTCTTCGTCGCCTGGGTCGACGACGACCCGGAACCGCATCCCGACGAGGTCGGCGACTGGCGGTGGCTGAGCTGGAATGATTACGCACTGTTGCTGAATGACGATGTGACTGACGTGAGTTACTGGGCGAAGGATCAGTTTTCGCAGCTCAAGGACGCCGAGCCGTTTTCGTCCTTATGAAAGGACACTTCGGTGCGTGACAATGGCGCCGAACCGTCGTCCTCTTGAGGGATATTCACTTTGGCCCGTACTCATACCTCAAGAGATCCCTCCTATACGACGAAAACCAATTCGTGGCGGAGGTGAGCGTGGCAGCCGACGACGAGGCCGCGCTCCCACCGGGCGCGCCGACCACCGATCTGCTCAGTCTCCACGAGTCGATCGCCGGGGTTTTGGCCACACAGGGCGATTGGCGGCGCGCGTATCACCACCTCAAATCCGCCTTCGATCTCGCCAGGGCGGGCAACCTGCGGGACACGCTGACGTCCAGCTACAACCGCCGCTACCTCGACCAGTGGCTGCACGGCCCGGCCGTCGACCACCGCGGCCCGCCCGGCGTCGCGATCGCGCTGGTCGACCTCGACCTGTTCAAGGACGTCAACGACACTTTCGGGCATCTGGTGGGCGATCGGGTGCTCCGCGAGGTGGCCGACCTGCTGCAACAGGGACTTCCGCCGGAGGCGTTCTGCGCCCGCTACGGCGGTGAGGAGTTCGCGCTCGTCATCCCGGACGTCGACGCCGCCCGCGCCGTGCGCATCGCCGACACCGCCCGCATCCGGGTGGCCCGCCATCCGTGGCGCCGCATCCGCCCCGGCCTCTCGGTGACGATCAGCGTGGGGCTCGCACACGAAAGCCGCATGGAGCCGGATCTCGCGGCCGAACCGGAACGGCAGTTGCGCAGCGCCGACGCTTTGTTGTATATGGCGAAACGGGCAGGACGAAACAAAGTGGCGTATCGGGATAAGGAATCTTCACGCACGATTCCGCATCCGATGAACGCCGCGGAGTCCGCCGGCGCTTAGCCCGCCCGGCGGCCACTCACACAGTCACCGTTCGCACTCTGCGTAGTGGTTTCGAACCTTTTAACGCAGCTTTAACCACGACCGCTCACCCGATCGCATGGACCGTTCGGCGCTTCTCGGTACCTTGGGTGAAGAAAATTCCGGGATGGTTGTCGCCACGAACCAGAGGTGTCCGTACGATAACGAAAGAGCTTCGACGCCAGGCCTGAAAGGAGACCGAGTGCCCGACGAGCACCACACCCCGGGGACCGGTCGCCACAGCAACACCGACAGGAATGCCGGTGAGCGCGGCCGCCGGGCTCGACGCCGCTCGATGGACACCCACGGCGGGATCAGCGTTTCCGACGTCGTCGCACGTCATACCGGTGAGCGCCCGATCTTCGACCCGTCCGCCGAGCCGCCCGCGCCGCGACGGCTCCGGCAGAGCGAGCCCTCGCCGGAGCCTCCGAGACCCGGTGCGCGAGCCGCCCGGACGGAGCCTCCCGCGCCTCGACGTCCTCGGCCCGCCGCCCCCGCCGAGAGCCCGGCACCCGCGCCTCTCGCGGCCAAACCCGCCGCGCCGCGTGCCCCGATGCCGCCGCGTAGCCCGCAGCCCGACGAAGCTCCGCGCCCGCCTCGCGCGCGCCAGCCGCGCCGCACTCCGCAGGCCGCGCCCAGCCCCGAGGCGCCCACGCAGCGCCGTCCGCCGGTGGTGAACCCCGGCGCACAGCAGCAGCCCGCGGTACCGCCGCCCCCGCGTCGTCCCCGCCGTCCGGCGCAACGGCCGGTGCAGCAGGCGCCGGCCCCGCAGTCGCCGGGTGTGCCGCCTCGGTCCGAGATGGACCGGCTCACGATGACCGACGAGCTCGAGGCGATCGACGACGCGACGATCATCAAGCGCAAGATCGACCACACGCTCGCCCGGTTCTCCGCCGCGCACGACGAACTCGAGGCCGAAGAGGCCAAGAAGCGCGAGCGCCGCGAGCGGCTCGCCTTGCGTCCCGCCGCCCTGCTGGAGCAGACCCGTACGGCGCTGCAACGAGTGGTCACGACCACCGACGCCACACCTGCCGAGGCCGCCGAGGAACCCGCGCCGCAGACCCGGCTGCAGGAGAAGAAGGAACGCAAGACCAGGCAGACGGCCAAGGCGGGCCGGATCACCGCCGCCGTGGTCGCCGCGCTCGTGTTCCTCTCCATCGGTTCGGCGTGGGGCGCACAGACCTGGTTCGACGCGAAGTTCAACAACGTCGCTTCGCTCGACGAGGACTCGGCCGACATCCAGGACGCCGCGGGCCAGACCGGCGACGAGAACTTCCTGATGGTCGGCTCCGACACCCGTGACGGCGCGGCCGCCGAAGACGGCGTCGGCGACGCCGACGGCACCCCGGGCGCCCGCTCGGACACGGTCATGATCGCGCACGTCCCCGCCGACCGGCAGCGCGTCGTCATGGTGTCCTTCCCGCGCGACCTCGAGATCAGCCGCCCCGAATGCAAACGCTGGGACCCGGCGACGTCGTCGTATTCGGACGAGACCTCGCCGGCGCAGAAGATCGCGAAGCTGAACACCGCGTACGCGGTCGGCGGCCCGCAGTGCGTCACGAAGGTCATCCAGCAGATCACCGGCATGAAGATGAACCACTTCGTCGGGATCGACTTCAACGGCTTCAAATCCATGGTCGACGCCGTGCAGGGCGTCACCGTGTACAACGAGAAGCCGATCGACGACACCACGCTCGGCATGATCATCCCGCAGGCGGGCGAGGTGCGGATCTCCGGTGACCAGGCGCTGAACTACGTCCGTGCGCGGCACGTCAAGGGCGACCCGACGTCGGACTACGGCCGGATCAAACGGCAGCAGGCCTTCCTCGGCGCGCTGCTGAAGACGGTGATGTCGAAGGACGTCATCCTGGACACCGGCAAGCTCAGCGGCTTCATCGACGCGTTCGCCAAAGCCACCTTCGGCGAGAACCTCGGCATCAAGCAGATGATGACGCTGGCGAAGTCGATGCGCGGGATGGGCTCGGACAAGGTCAAGTTCCTCACCGTCCCCACCACCGAAGAGGCGAACAAACGCGGCAACGAGGTGCTGCTGCAGAGCAAGGCGAAGGCCGTCTTCGACGCGTTGATCAACAACACCCCGCTGGAAGAGAAGGCCCCGGCGCCTCCCGCGAGCGACACGGCGTCGCCCCCGACCAGCTCCGCCAAGCCGGGCGGCGCCAAGAAGAGCAGCAGCTCAGGCTGAGGATCATTCGTTAGTCCGGGTTCACGTCAGGTTCACTCTGGGATGCGGCTTTTGGCCCTTGTTCCCCGTAGGGTTGGGCCATGCGTGAGGCTTACCATGTCGAACTCGAACAGCTCGCCGAGAACCTAGCGAGCATGTCCCTCCAGGTCGCCGACGCGATGGAGCGGGCGACCCGGGCGTTGCTCGAGGTCGATCTCGGGCTCGCCGAGCAGGTCATCAGCGACGACGCGAAGGTCGACGACGCGCGCGCCGAATGCGAGGAGCAGGCGTACGCGCTGCTGGCCCTGCAGGCACCCGTCGCGACCGACCTCCGGACCGTGCTGGCCGCGATCCACGCGGCGGAAAGCCTGGAGCGGATGGGCGACCTGGCGCTGCACGTGGCCAAGGCCGCGCGCCGCCGTCACCCGGACCCCGTCCTGCCCGAAGAGGTGAAGGCGGACTTCGCCAAGATGGGCGAGGTCGGCGTCAGCCTGGCCCGGCAGGTCGAGCAGGTCATCAAGTCCAAGGACGTCGAGGCCGCCCGCACGATCGAGTCGGACGACGACGAGGTCGACGAGATCCACAAGCACCTGTTCACGGTCATCATGGACCGGAACTGGGAACACGGCGTCGCCGCGGCCGTGGACGTCACCCTGCTGGGCCGCTTCTACGAGCGCTTCGCCGACCACGCCGTCTCGGTCGCGCGCCGGATGATCTTCGTGGTGACCGGCAAGATGCCCGGTTACGGACCCGACGAGCTGTAAGGGGGACTTTCCCCGCATAGGACGTGACGAAGGGGCCCTTCACCGCATCAGACGCGGTGAAGGGCCCCTTCGTCATTGCCGACGCCGGACCGACATCGGTCATGTCGCGTGACGGAACGGACGACACGTGTGAGCCGATGGACGACACGCGTTATCCGGCGGACGACACGACTGCCGCCGAGTTACGCGGCGAGCCGTCCCTCTGGACACATGTGTCGTCCGCTCCGTCACGCGTGTCGTCCGTCCAGTCACGCGTGTCGTCCAGCCACCCGCCATCGCACCGCGGGGAAGCGTGTTGCGAAGGTGGCTTTCGCAACGTCCTCCCGGCCCCCCCAAACGCGTGGAGGCCCCCTTCCCGCGGCTCAGCCGAGGGAAGGGGGCCTTCACGCGCAATGAAAGATCAGCCGAAGCGGCCCGAGATGTAGTCCTCGGTCGCCTTCTCGTCCGGGTTCGAGAAGATCTTCTCCGTGTCGTTCAGCTCCACCAGGCGCCCCGGCTGGCCGACGCCAGCCAGGTTGAAGAACGCGGTCTGGTCCGAGACCCGCGCCGCCTGCTGCATGTTGTGCGTCACGATGACGATCGTGTACTCCTTCTTGAGCTCACCGATCAGGTCCTCGATGGCGAGCGTCGAGATCGGGTCGAGCGCGGAGCACGGCTCGTCCATCAGCAGCACGTCGGGCCGCACGGCGATCGCCCGCGCGATGCAGAGCCGCTGCTGCTGACCGCCGGAGAGGCCGCCGCCCGGCTTGTTCAGCCGGTCCTTGACCTCGTTCCACAGGTTCGCGCCGCGCAGGGCGCGCTCGGCGACGTCGTCGAGCTCCTTCTTGCCCTTGGTGCCGCCGAGACGCAGGCCCGCCACGACGTTGTCGCGGATGGACATCGTCGGGAACGGGTTGGGGCGCTGGAACACCATGCCGATCGTGCGGCGGACCTGCACCGGGTCGACCCCGGCGCCGTAGATGTCTTCACCGTCGAGCAGCACCTCGCCCTCGACGCGGGCGCCGGGGATGACCTCGTGCATCCGGTTCAGCGTGCGCAGCACCGTCGACTTGCCGCAGCCCGACGGGCCGATGAACGCGGTGACGTTCCGCGGCGGCACCGAGAGGGTGACGCCGTCCACGGCGTGGAATTTGCCGTAGTAGATGTCCACGTCTTTGACGTCGATTCGTTTGGCCATCTCAAACAGCTCACTTCTTCTTCGGGGCGACAAGACGGGCAAAGAGCATGGCGAGGAGGTTCACGATCGCGATGATCAGCACCAGGGTGAGCGCCGCTCCCCAGATCCTGTCGAACGCGACGGTACCTTCGTCGAACGGGTTGCTGACCCGTTCGTTGTTCATCAGAAGCGGCAGAGCGGCCTGCTCGCCACCGAAGATGTCCCAGTTCACGTAGGCGGAGTACCCCACGAGGACCAGCAGCGGCGCGGTCTCGCCCATGACGCGGGCGAGCGCCATCATGATGCCGCCGATGATGCCGGACAGCGCGGTCGGCAGGACGATCTTCATGATCGTCTTCCACTTCGGCACGCCCAGCGCGTACGAGGCTTCGCGCAGGTCGTCCGGGACGATCCGCAGCATCTCCTCCGAGGAGCGCACGACCACCGGGATCATCAGCAACACCAGGGCCAGCGACACGGCGAAACCGCTGCGCGGGAGGCCGAACGTGGTGATCCACAGTGCGTAGATGAACAGCGCCGCGACGATCGAGGGGACACCGGAGAGGATGTCCACCATGAAAGTGGTGATCTTCGCGAGTTTGCCGCGGCCGTATTCGACCAGGTAGATCGCGACCAGCATGCCGATCGGGACCGCGATGATCGCGCAGACCAGGCCCTGCAGCACCGAGCCGATCACGGCGTGGGCCACGCCGCCGCCGACCTCGTCCGACAGCACCGAGCCGAAGTCCTCGGTCCACCAGTTGCTGTACGGGATCCGCTTGACCCCGTTGATGATCACCGTGGCCAGCAGCCACACCAGCGGCACGACGGCGATCAGGAACGACAGCCAGATCAGTGCCGTGGCGAAACCGTTCTTGGCCTTCCGGGCCAAGCTGACCTGCTGGAAGGCGGGCGTGGTGGCGGGGGTCTTCTCGAGCGTGGTGGACATGCTCAGTCCCCCTTCTTGGCGATGACGGATCGCGCGATGAAGTTGACGACGAGCGTCAGCAGGAACAGCACGAGACCCGCCGCGATGTACGCGCCCGCCGAGATCTCGTTGTTGAGTTCCGCGTAGTCCGCCGCGATCTTCGAGGCGAACGTGGCGCCGCCGTCGAAGAGGCTCCAGGTGAACTCGCGGCCGACCGCGCCGGTCAGGATGATCGCGAGCGCGATCGTCTCGCCGAGCGCGCGGCCGAGGCCGAGCATCGAGGCGCCGATGTAGCCCGCCTTGCCGAACGGCAGCACCGTGGTGCGGATGACCTCCCAGCGGGTGGCGCCCAGCGCCAGCGCGCCTTCGATGTGCGGGGTCGGGGTCCGCTCGAAGATCTCGCGGGACAGCGAGGTGATGATCGGCAGGATCATCACGGCCAGCACGATGCCCGCGGTGAAGATGGTGCCCCGCAGGTCGGGCGAGACGTTGCCCGCCGCGAAGAGCGGGATCCACGAGAAGGTGTCGTTGACCCACTGCGAGAACGGCTCGATCGCCGGCGCGAAGACCATCAGGCCCCACAGGCCGTAGATGATCGAGGGGACCGCGGCGAGCAGGTCGATCACGTAGGCGAAGGGCCGCGCCAGCCGCTTCGGCGCGTACTGCGTGAGGAAGAGGGCGATCCCGAGCGAGATCGGCATCGCGATGATCAGCGCCAGCAGGGACGAGTACACCGTGACCAGCAGCAGGCCCATGATCCCGAAGCGCATGTCGTCCGGGGTGGTCTGCCAGACCTGGCTGGTCAGGAAGTTCACGTTGTCGGCCTGCAGCGCCGGAATGGCCTGCACCAGCAGGAACAACCCGATCAGGCCGATCAGCGAGACGACGAAGACGCCGGCTCCGGTGGTCAGGATCTGGAAGATGCGGTCACCGGGTCGCACCGTCCTGGAATTGGGGCTCGCGAGGCGCACCGAGGACTGCTCGGGCGGTGACGCGGCAGATTGCTCCGAAATCGGGTCCTCCGTGAAGGTCTCGCGGACGCCAGAACGCCCACCGGGGTCGCCGGTGGGCGTTCTGGGCGAAGACGAATCGCTCATCGACTACTTCTGTCCAGCCTGTTTACTGATCAACCTAGAGGTCGTCGACAGGTCAGGCGATGGCCTTGACGGCGGTCAGGACCTTGTCCTGCAGGCTCTGCGGGATCGGCACGTAGCCCTTCTCCGACAGCGGCTTCTGACCGTCGGTGGCGGCGACGTTCAGGAACGCCTTGACAGCCTTGCCGACCTCGGCGTCCGCGTACTTCGAGCAGACGATCTCGTAGGTGGCGAGGATGACCGGGTAGGCGCCGGGCACGTTGCTGGAGTAGATCGAGTCCAGGTCGAGGGCCAGGTCGTTCGTGCCCTCCTTCTTGAACTTCGCCGCGTCGAGGGACTTGGCGACGTTCGCCGCGTTGAGCTCGACACCGCCGGAGCCGCTGTCGATGAGGGCGGTGCTGATGCCGTCCTTGGCGAACGCGGACTCGACGTAGGTGATGGCGCCGTCGGCGGACTTCACGGCGTTGGCGACACCGTTGGACTTCTCCGCGCCGTTGCCGACACCGCCGTTGAACTTCTTGCCGTCACCCTGGGTCCAGGCGCCCTTGGACGCGACCTTCAGGTACTTCTGGAAGTTGTCGGTGGTGCCCGACTCGTCGGTGCGCGAGATGACCTGGATGGCCTTGTCCGGCAGGTTGAGGCTCTCGTTGCCCTTGACCGCCTTGATGGCCGGGTCGTTCCACTTGGTGATGCCACCGTTGAAGATCTTGGCGGTGACCTCGGGGGTCAGGGTCAGCTTGTCGACCCCGGCGAGCTTGTACGCGACGGCGACCGGGCCGACGACGAGCGGGAGGTTCCACGCGTCGGAGGCGCACCGGGCCTTGGCCTTCTCGGCCTCTTCGTCCTTGAGCGGCGAGTCCGAACCGGCGAAGTCGACCTGGTTCGCGTTGAACTGCTTGATGCCGGCGCCCGAACCGCTGGGGTTGTAGTTCACCTTCTGGCCGGAGCACTTGGCGGCGTAAGCCTGCACGAAGATGTCGATCGCGTTCTTCTGCGCGGACGAGCCCTCGGCCGAAAGCGGGCTCTTGCCGCCGCATTCGACGTTGGCCGCGCCACTCGGAGCGGCGGCGGCACCCGTGCTGCCGGGCTTGGTCGCCGCCGGGTCGGATCCACAGGCGCCGAGCACGAGGGCGGCGGTGGCCACGATGCCGATCGCGCCCGCGGGCCGCATGATCTTCACTGCATTTCCTCCACTGGGAGACTTTCGCCGGATCGGTGGAACGGGAGCGTTCCTTCCGGACCCGGACATTAAGCACCGACAGTGGACAGGCGGCCGTCTAAGGGTGAACGGCAAGTGAACAAGGCGGCCGATGTGAGCAGCGCGACTACTCCGAAAGGGACCCGTGTCCCGCCCGTGACCTGCGCGTCTGCTCTCCGTGACCGGTCAAGTGCCGCCCGTGTGAACGCGGTTACCGTGCGTATTGAACGTCTACCTCGTATCGGGTGAAGCCGAGCTTCGAATACACGGCGAGTGCGGGCGCGTTGTCACCTTCGACGTACAGGATCACTTGCCCCAGCCCGCGATCACGGAGATACCTCAGCCCGGCCAGTGTGAGGGCCTTGCCGAGGCCGCCGCCCTGCGCGTCCGGGTCGATGCCGACGACGTAGACCTCGCCGGCGGGCTCGCCGCCGAACCGGCCGGGGACCGCCTCGTGCACCTTCGTCCAGTGGAAGCCGATGACCTCGCCGTTCTCCTCCGCGAGGAAGAAGCCCTCGGGGTCGAACCAGGCGTCCTTCTCGGTCGACCGGACCTCGTCGGCGGTCAGCGCGCCCTGCTCGGGGTGCCAGTCGAAGGCGCGGGCGTTGATCCGCACCATCGCCTCCTCGTCCTGGCCGGGGACGAACGTGCGCAGCGTGACCCCTTCGCGCGTCACGGGTTCCGGCCAGTCCGCGGTTTCGACGTCGGCGTGGAGGATCAGCAGTTCGCGGGCGCGCTCGAACCCTTCGGTCCCGGCGAGGTGGACGGCGGCGGGGTGGTCGCCGTGCGCCCAGACACGCAGCGGCTTTCCCGCGGTCTCTTCGACGAGTGCCCTGGTGAGCGCCCTGCCGTGGCCGGAGCGGCGGTGCGCGGGATGGACGAACAGTTCGGCGACCTGGTTACCGTGCGAGTCGCCTTCGGTGTCCAGGTGCGCGTACGCGACCAGCACACCGTCGACGTGACCGAGGAGGTGCCGCCCACCGTCGAACCCGGAGTCCTCCGGACGGCCGTCCTCCTCGCGCACGGCGAGGAGGAAGTCGTGGATCTCTTCCGTGTCCGGTTCACCGGTCCAAGCCAGATCGAGCATGAAATCGACCCTACCCGGGAACCCGCTCTCCGCCTGGACGTCTTGTCAGACAGGAAGGGGACTCAGTGCGAAGAAAACTCGCTCGGCTCGTAGACGCTCGAGTCCGGGGCGACGGCCGGTTTGGCCGCGGCGGTGTTGGCGGTGTTTCCCTTGGAGGGCCGCT
Source organism: Amycolatopsis sp. WAC 04169 (assembly GCF_003947535.1). Lineage (NCBI taxonomy): Bacteria > Bacillati > Actinomycetota > Actinomycetes > Pseudonocardiales > Pseudonocardiaceae > Amycolatopsis > Amycolatopsis sp. WAC 04169. The sequence goes on from NZ_QHJI01000001.1 coordinate 27,242, forward strand.
CGAACTTGTAGCCGACGTTGCGCACGGTCCCGATCATCTGCTCGTGCTCCGGCCCCAGCTTCGCGCGCAGGCGCCGGACGTGGACGTCGACCGTGCGCGTGCCGCCGAAGAAGTCGTAACCCCAGACCTCCTGCAGCAGCTGCGCGCGGGTGAAGACCCGGCCGGCGTGCTGCGCGAGGTACTTGAGGAGCTCGAACTCCTTGTAGGTGAGTTCGAGAGTGCGCTTGCGCAGCTTCGCGGTGTAGGTCGCTTCGTCGATGACGAGGTCGCCGACGCGGAGTTCGGCGTCGACCTGCGCGGCGCTGCCGTCGCGGGTGGTGACCAGCCGCAGCCGGGCGTCGACCTCGGCGGGACCGGCCGTCGGGAGGAGGATGTCGTCGGTGCGCCATTCCGCGCTGACCGCGACCAGCCCGCCTTCGCCGACGACGGCGATGACCGGCGTGGAGGTCTCGTCCTCACCCGCGCCCTTGAGCAGACGGCAGAGGCTCTTCGCGGAGGCGAGATCGGTGCGCGCGTCGAGGACGATGACGTCGCGGTGGCCGGCGTCGAGCAGCGCGGTCACTTCCGGAGCACGGACGCGTACGGTGTGGGGCAGCAGATCCAGGGCGGGCAACACCGTGGTGGCATCTGCTTCCGCGGTCAGTACCAGAAGGTCCAGGCTCATCGCCGCACCGCCTTCGGATCGTGGCCGCCTCGAACGTGGCGACCGCCGGTGCTTAGTGAGAATAGCGGGTGAACGGCCGGGGACCTACCCCGTGCTGGATCGATCACACCTGGCCAAAGAGGTTGACGAAGGAGATTCGACGCAATGGTGAGCAGGCCCGTGGCGCAGGACGACCGACCCTCTCCCGGGCGGTCCGCCAAGCGAGGAAAGCGCCGTGGCCGGGGCTGGCTCATCGCCCTCGCGGTACTGGTGGTGCTGCTGGTCGGCGCCGATTTCGGGGCCGCGGCGTACGCCGAGCACACGATCTCCCAGAAGGCCCGCGAGCAGCTGAGCCTGGCCAACGATCCGGCGGTCACGGTGCACGGTTTCCCGTTCCTGACCCAGGCCCTTTCCGGTGACTACAGTCACATCACCATCAACGCCCAGGGCGTGGCCGTTCCGCCGAAGCTGCGTGACGTGGACTTCAACGCCGACATGAGCGACGTCACGGCGCCGCTCTCGGACCTGACGTCCGGCAACACGAAGTCGATCGTCATCGGCACGCTCAAGGGCGAGGTGACGATCAAGGCCGCGGACATCGCGCGGCAGGCGCCGCTGGACAAGATCGAGAACCTCCGGATCGAACCGGTCACCGAGGACTACGTCCGCAACGGCGACAGCGGCCAGGGCGAGACGAAACCGACGGCGACCAACGAGAACGGCGAGCCGGTGGACACCGCCAGCGCCGGGATCCGGGTGTCGGGCAACGTCCAGATCGCCGGGCAGAAGGTGGAGATCTTCTGCTTCGCGATGATCGAACTCGACGGGCAGAAGATCCGGCTCGAGCCGAAGCGGCTGCAGTTCGGGAATGACAAGGAGACCACCGTCGTTCCCCAAGCCGTGCAGGACGCACTGCTGCCGAACTTCAACGCGACCATCGACACCGGCACGATGCCGTTCTCGGTGACGCCGACGTCGGTGCGCGTGAACAGCGGCTCGGTGACCATCAAGGGCGAAGGCAAGAACGTCGCCTTCAGCGGAGCGAAGCCTCAGGGGTGATTTGCGGATGACCGGGGTGTGGGTGCTGCTGGGCGTCTTGGTGCTCGGCGGGGTCGCGGGCGCGCTGCTGCGGGCGCGCAACGGCCGGATCCGCGCGGCCAAGCCCGGCGCGCCCACCCTGCCCGGTCGCGTCTCGGGTGCCCTCGCGCCCGAAGGCGTCACCCTGGTCCAGATCTCCACGACGTTCTGCGCGCCGTGCCGCCACACCCGCGCGATCCTCTCGGCGCTCGCGGACAAGACCGACGGCCTCACGCACGTCGATCTGGACGTCACCGAAACCCCCGAAGTCGCCCAGGCACTTTCGATATTGCGGACCCCGACGACGCTGGCCTTGACGCCGGACGGCCGGGAGGTCTTCCGCGTCGGCGGCGTTCCCCGAGGTCAGGAGCTTCTCGAAGCCCTGGAGCCCCATCTCGTCCCGGATTCCGGGAAGCGTCCCAAGGTGTGAACACGGTTCCCAACCTGAGGGAGCTCTGCGTACCCTCGTGCCCGTGAACAGGCTGCCCCGAACCTTGCTGACCCAGCGCCGCGCAGTGGATCTGTGCCGCGTTCGCAGCAGCCTGTGTCCCGGCGTTCGCTGAACCTCGCCTGCGCGTGCCCGTCCGGCACGCGGCTCCTTCCCTCTCGTTCGCAGGAGGAACCATGTCCGCAGGACCGGCCGTCGACCCCCGTGGTCCGCGTTTCGCCGCCATCCTGACGACGATCGTGCTCGCGGTCGTGCTCATCACCCAGTGGTGGCCACTGCTCGCGGCGCAGGCGGTGGTGTTCGCGATCGGTGCCTTCATCGGGCTGAAGCCGGCGCCGTACTCCCTGATCTATCGCTACCTCGTCGCGCCGCGGCTGGGCCCGGCGACCGAACGCGAAGACGCCGCCCCGCTGCGGTTCGCGCAGGCCGTCGGGTTCGTGTTCGCGGTCGTCGGCACCGTCGGTTTCGCCACCGGCCTGACCGCGCTCGGCTTCGTCGCCACGGCGTTCGCGCTGTTCGCGGCGTTCCTCAACGCGGCGTTCAACTTCTGTCTCGGTTGCGAGATGTACCTGCTCATCAAGCGTTTCAGCCCCAGCCCTCGCGCGTCCTAACCCAGAAAGAGAGTCAGCTCCATGAGCCGTGAAGACGTCCTGGTCACCACCCAGTGGGCCGAGGAGAACCTGGACACCCCGGGTGTCGTGTTCATCGAGGTCGACGAGGACACGACCGCGTACGACAACGGACACATCCGCGGGGCGGTGAAGTTCGACTGGCGCAAGGACCTGCAGGACGGGGTCCGTCGCGACTTCGTCGACAAGGAGGGCTTCGAGAAGCTGCTGTCCGAGAAGGGCATCTCGAACGACGACCGCGTGATCCTCTACGGCGGCAACAACAACTGGTTCGCCGCGTACGCGTACTGGTACTTCAAGCTCTACGGCCACGAGAAGGTGCAGCTGCTCGACGGCGGCCGCAAGAAGTGGGAGCTCGACGGCCGCGAGCTGAACGCGGACGAGGTCAAGCGTGAGGCCACCACGTACCAGGCCAAGGAGCAGGACCTGTCGATCCGCGCGTTCCGCGACGAGGTCGTCGCCGAGATCGGCAAGAGCAACTACGTCGACGTGCGCTCGCCCGACGAGTTCTCCGGCAAGCTGCTCGCCCCGGCGCACCTGCCGCAGGAGCAGTCGCAGGTCCCGGGTCACATCCCCGGCGCGCTGAACGTCCCGTGGGCGAAGGTCGCGAACGAGGACGGCACCTTCAAGACCGAGGAAGAGATCAAGGAGCTGTACTCCGACGAGGGCCTCGACGAGTCGAAGGCCACCATCGCGTACTGCCGGATCGGTGAGCGTTCGTCCATCGCGTGGTTCGCGCTGCACGAGCTCCTCGGCTACGACCAGGTGAAGAACTACGACGGTTCGTGGACGGAATACGGCTCGCTCGTCGGCGTGCCGGTCGAGTTGGGAGCTAAGTGATGGCAGACGACAGCTGCGGCGCCCCGGCCCAGGAGGCCACGCCCGCCGATTACGACACCCGCGGCCAGGTCGTGCTGGCCGGCAAGGTGACCGGCTCGGAGGGTCCCGTCGGCGGCGCCTTCGTGCGGTTGCTGGACGGCGGCGGCGACTTCACCGGCGAGGTGGTCTCGTCGGCCGACGGCGACTTCCGCTTCTACGCGGCCCCCGGTGACTGGACGGTGCGCGCGCTGCACCGCTCCGGCAACGGCGAAGCCTCCGTCACCGCGCAGGGACCCGGCGTGCACCAGCTCGCCATCTCCGTCGCCTGACGTTTTCGCGCGTGAAGGCCCCCTTTCCTCGTCCATCCATGCCCCCGCCACCGCCCTCAACGGACGCGCTGGCGCGCGGCAGGACTGGATCCAACCGAGGGAAGGGGGCCTTCACGCGCGTGTGGGCACTGCCACGCGACCTCGGCAGGCCTGTCCGGGCAGGTAGCGACTAAAGTGCGTGGCGTGGAGATCCTGTTTACGACCCTGCTGGTGCTCGCCGGCGTCGCGACCACCTGGTTCGCCGTGTACGTCGTCTACCGGCTTTACGCGGACCAGCGCTGACCGATGACGGCTAGTGGCGACGAGGCCATCCAGGCCGCGGAAAAGCGCGCGGAGACCACGCGCGACCGGAACCTGCCTCCGTACGGCACCTTCCCTGACATGCCCATCCCGGGCGACACGGCGAACCTGCGCGAGGGTCCGAACCTCAACGACGCCTGCCTGGCGCTGCTGCCGCTCGTCGGCGTGTGGCGCGGCGAGGGCGAGGTCGACTACCCGACCATCGAGGGCCCGTACCGGTTCGGCATGCAGCTGACCATCGCGCACGACGGCCGCCCGTTCCTCACCCACGAGGCGCGTGCCTGGCTGCTCGACGAGGACGGCAAGGTCATCCGCCCCGCCGCGCGCGAATCCGGGTTCTGGCGCCCGCAGGCCGACGACACGATCGAGCTGCTGCTGACGCACAACACCGGCATCGTGGAGCTCTTCTACGGCAAGCCGCGCGGCAAGGCCTCGGTCCCGGCCTGGGAGCTGGGCACCGACGCGGTCGTCCGCACTTCGACGGCCAAGGACGTCACGGCCTCGCAGCGGCTGTACGGCATCGTCAACGGCGAACTCGGCTACGTCGAGGAGCGCGCCATGATGGGCCAGGAACTGCAGCCGCACACGTCGGCGCTGCTGCGTCGCGTGGTGGGCTGACGTTCTTCCGATGCGGTGGCGTGCCTACGGCGAGCACGCCGCCCTGCTCGACTGCGCTTCCCTGGCCGAGTCGATGGCGGCGCACGCGGCGGTCTCGGCCGCGCGCCCGGACGGCATCACCGAACTCGTTCCCGGCGCCCGCAGCCTGCTCGTGGTGGAAACCCCCGGCTCCGGCGCGCTCGCGGCCGTCCGTGAGCTGCTGGCGGACGCCGACCTCGACCATCCCCCGGAAGGCGAATCCCGCGAGATCACCCTCGACGTGACCTACGACGGCGAGGATCTCGAACTCGTCGCGCAGGACGCCGGAGTGTCCACAGAGGACGTCGTCCGGCTGCACACCGGCGCCGTCTACACCGTGGCCTTCACCGGGTTCGCGCCCGGATTCGGTTACCTGACCGGGCTTCCCGAGCCGCTCCGGCAACCGCGGCTGTCCGCTCCGCGTACTCGCGTGCCGGCGGGTTCGGTCGGTATCGCGGGCGAGTTCACCGGCGTGTACCCGCGCGTCTCGCCCGGCGGCTGGCGGCTGATCGGCCACACCCGGACCGTCCTGTTCGATCCCCGCGCCGACCGGCCGGCGTTGCTGTCGCCCGGCGACCGCGTGCGCTTCCGGAGTGCCGGATGAGGGCCCTCGAAGTGGTCGAGACCGGCCCGCTCGCGCTGATCCAAGACCTCGGCAGGCCCGGCTACGCGCATCTCGGCGTGCCTCCGTCGGGCGCGCTCGACGTCCCGGCGCTGAAACTGGCCAACCGGCTCGTCGGCAACGCCGAGGACGCGGCCGGCGTGGAGTGCCTGTTCGGCGGGCTGCGGCTGCGCGCGACGACGTCCTGCACGGTCGCGGTGACCGGCCCTTCCGTCGCCGTCGAGGTGGACGGGCGTCCCGTCGGCTCGCACGCTCCGGTGTGGCTGGCGGCGGGGCAGGTGGTGGCGATCGGTGCGCCCGCCACCGGGTTACGGTGCTATCTGGCGGTTTCCGGTGGCATCACGGTCGACGCGGAACTCGGCAGCCGGTCGCGGGACGTCCTTTCGGAAATCGGCTCCGCGCCGCTGGAGAAGGGCGACGTCCTGCCGCTCGGCACACCGCGCGTATCCGGCGGTGCCGACGTCGTGCTGCCCACGACGGCACCCGCGGAACTGATCGTGCGCGTGGACCCGGGCCCGCGGGCGCACTGGTTCGAGGATCTGGCGGCGGGGCTCGCGAAGACCTGGACGGTGACGGCGGAATCGAACCGCGTCGGGCTCCGGCTCGACGGACCCGCGTTGACTCGCGGCGACGAATACGCGGAGCGGGAGTTGCCGAGCGAAGGCCTGTTGACCGGCTCCGTGCAGGTTCCGCCGAACGGGTTGCCGGTGGTGTTCTTGGCGGATCATCCGACTACCGGTGGTTATCCGGTGGCGGCCGTGGTGAGACAGGCGTCACTCCCGGCCCTCGCGCAGGCCAGACCCGGAACCCTTCTCCGCTTTCACTCGTCCACGAGGGTGTGGAACAGGTAAAGGTCGACGGTGGCACGGGTGTCATCGACACGAACAGCGCAAACTGGTTCTCAGCGGGAAAGAGTGCTTCGAACCGGGTCCCAACCCAACCGGAACTCCCGCAGTCGCTGCGGATCGCCCTGGCCACCGGCCAGATACGGCGCCCGCTCGGCGACACGCTCCGCCCGCTTCTCGAACTCTTCGCCGACGGCGAATACCAGGTCACCGGACCCGAACGGCTGGCCGAGGACCGCTACCTGACCCCGAGCGCCGACTGGCCGCCCGCCGACGTGTCCCGGGTCGGCTACTACCGGACCGCGATCAAGAGCGGGCACCGGCCGGTCGCGGTCGTGCTCGAGACCGCCGACGCGGCGGTGATCCTCGACGGGCACCACAAGATCGCGGCTTACCGTGAGGAAGAGATCCTTCCGCACCTGCTGATCATCAGCCCGCTCGCCTGATGGACGGCCCGCGGTTCCGTGATCCCCAGACCCGGATCGGCAATCTGGCGGACGAGCCGATCCTCGTCGTCTGCCCGCGCTGCTCGCGTCGTGCCACGGTCACCCCCGAACGACTGACCTGCACCGGCTGCGCCCTGGTGCGCGTTCGTTCCGCCCCCAACTACAGCGTGTGGAACGGTCCGGTCGACCCGTTCTTCCGCGAACCTCTGTGGCTGCGCGCCGACTGCTGCGGCGGGCACACCCTGTGGGCGTTCCACGAACGTCACCTCGACCTGCTCGAACGGTTCATCGCGGCGAAGCTGCGGGAACGGGGGCTCGGGGACGATCCCGGCCTGACCTTGGTCGCGCGGCTGCCCGCGTGGATTACCGCGGCGAAGCACCGGGACGAGGTCCTCCGGACCATCGCCAAGCTGCGCGCGACGCTCAGCTGATCGCGTACTCGCTCTCGTACGCGGCAGCCAGCTCGGCGTGGATCGCGCTGGAGTCGGTGAGCGCGACGCCGTCGAGCGTGTGCACCCGGGTCAGCTTGCGGACCGACGAGGCGAGGAACAGCCCTTCGCCCTCGGTGAGGTCCGAGACGTTGAGCGGTTCGACCTTGACCGACCAGCCCGCGCGCTCGGCGCCGCGGAACAGCGCCGCCTGCGTCGTCCCCGGCAGGATGCCGATGATCGCCGGCGGCGTGTAAAGCGTCTTCTCCTTCGCGAGGACGACCGTCGAAGTCGGCCCTTCGAAGACCGTGCCGTCGGCGGCGGTGAAAATCACATCGCTCGCGCCGCGGCGGCCCGCCTCCCGCAACGCCGCCATGTTGACGCCGTACGAAATCGACTTCGCGCCCAGCAGCAGCCACGGCGCGCGCTCGGCGAGGTCGGGCTCGATACCGCGCTCGAGGGTGATCGCCGCGACGCCTTCGACGCGGGCCCGCTGGACCTTCTCGTCGATCTCCACGCCGAGCGCGAACCCGAACGGCTTCGCCTCCGGATCGCCGTCGATTCCCCTGGTGTACACCAGTTTCAGCGCGATCTCGGCCGGGCCGGACCAGTTGTCGATGACGACCTGCGCGGCGCGCTCCCAGGCGGCGAGGTCCGGCTCCGGCAGGTCGAGCATGGCCGCGGAACGGGCCAGCCGCTCGAGGTGCGGGCGCAGCTCGCGGGGCCGTCCGTCGACGACGAGGATCGTCTCGAACACGCCGTCGCCGCGAAGCAGTCCCAGATCGTCCACCCGCAGGTGGGCGGCTTCGGGGTCGGCCAGGGTCCCGTCGAGGAAGGCAAGCACGCGCATGGGGACACGGTACTCACTAGCATGGGTTTCATGCCCTACCGCTCCCCCTTGCTCGACCTTCCCGGACCGATCGCGGCACCCGACGGGCATCCGGAGGAAGGTGTCCCGTGGCACTGGGGTGACCCCTTCGCCGAGCAACGGACGGCGGCGCGCGGCGCGGTCGTGATCGACCGGTCGCACCGCGAGATCCTGGCCGTGACCGGGGAAGAACGGTTGTCCTGGTTGCATTTGGTGATCTCGCAGCACGTCACCGGGCTCGCCGAGGGCACCGGCACCGAGGCGCTCGTGCTGGACAGCCAAGGCCGCGTCGACACGCACATGGTCGTCGCGCACGCGGACGGCACGGTGTGGCTGGACAGCGACCGGGGCGCGGTCGCCACCAGCGCGTTGCCGTCCGGCGGCAAGCAGACACTGCGCGACTACCTCGAAGCGATGAAGTTCTGGTCCAAAGTGGACATCCGCGATGTGTCGGACGAGCTGGCGCTGCTGACCGTCCTCGGCCCGGACGCGGACCGCGTTCTGGACTCAGTGGGCGTCTCCGTGGGCTCGGACCCGTACTCGGTCGTGGCGATCCCCGGCGGTTTCGCGCGGCGGATGCCGTGGCCGGGGCGGCACAGCGTCGACCTCGCCGTGCCCCGCGCCGAACTGGCCGACTGGTGGCGGCGCCTGACCGACGCGGGCGCGCGACCGGCGGGCAGCTGGACCTTCGACGCGCTGCGGGTCGAATCGCTGCGGCCGCGGCTGGGCGTCGACACCGACGAACGCACGATCCCGCACGAGGTGAACTGGGTCGACTCCGCCGCGCACGTGGCGAAGGGCTGCTATCGCGGGCAGGAGACCGTCGCGAAGGTCCACAACGTCGGGCGGCCGCCGCGGTACATGGCGCTGCTGCACCTGGACGGTTCGCCGGAGATCACGCCGGAGACCGGCGATCCGGTGGTGCTGGGCGAGCGGACGGTGGGGCGCGTCGGCAGCGTGGTGCAGCACCACGAACTGGGCCCGATCGCGCTGGCGCTGGTCAAACGCTCGACTCAGCCGGGCGCGGAGCTGCTGGTGGGCGCCGAGGACCGCGTCGTGCAGGCGACCATTGACCCGGACTCGGTTCCGGGTGAGGCTCCGGCCCCCGGACGGGAAGCGGCTCAGCGACTGCGGGGCTGAACGGGTTTTCTGGCTGTCCGTGAAGGCCCCCTTGAGGGACCCTGGGTCCCTCAAGGAGGCCTTCACTGCCTGCGGCCGCGCCCCTTTCGCCTCACTATTCCCAGCGGCCGCGCGTAAAGGTCCCCTTCGCTCAAGACCAAGTACATGAAGGCCCCCTTCCTTGCGCTAGACGCAAGGAAGGGGGCCTTCATGTACTTCCACCTCGCCCCGCGGCCATCCACAAGTTGTCCACAACTCTGCCCACCTGTGGACAACTCCGCCGACCAGCACTTTTCCCCGGCCACCCCCGGTAGACTGGACCAGGGGCCGCCCCCGGGACGGGTGGGGGGCGGGCTCTGGAAGGGACCGAAAGAGCAGCCGCCCGGCGGAGGGGCTCGGGAGAGGCGGAGATCCTTGTGGTATCGCTCCCTGCGGAACATTTCCGCTGGAGCGCGATAAGCTACGCGCGTGATCGAAGTCCGGCCCGGTGGTCGCCGTCGTATCGACCGCGTGCTCGGCCCTGGGTATCTCAGCGACCTCGGCGAGCTGACCCTCTCCGTGCTGCGCGAGCGCCGTGACGAGGCCGCGCAGGAGGAGACCGACCTGTCGTACCTGCGGCGCCTGCTCCACGCGCGCATCGACATCGTGCGGGCCGAGCAGGAGCGCCGGAGTTCCGGCGGCGAGAGCAGCGTCGTCGAGCGCCTGGCCGCGATCCTGGCGGACAACGCCATCGGCCCGGCCACGGGTTCGGGCAGGCATCAGCGGCTGGAGCCGTCTCGCGCGGGCGAGCACCGGCGGTTCGCCGAGGCCCTCATCGGCGACACGGACCTTTCCGACGTCAGCACGCTCTCGGACGAGAAGCTGGTCAACGCCCTCAACCGGTACGCCGACGAAGAGGTCTCCGTCTCTTCGTACCGCCGCGAGGTGCAGGGCGTGATGGACACGATCAACGCCGAGATCGCGACCCGCTACCGCCAGGGCACGGCGTCGGTCGACGACCTGCTCGACACCGAACGCGGCGGGTCCGAGTGACGAATCCGGTCCTGGTCGAGGTCGTCCGATCCGGTTTCGTGGAGAGCGTGCACCGCGGCGCCCTCGTGATCACCGCCCCGGACGGCTCGGTGCGCTTCTCCGCGGGCGACATCGAGCGGCCGGTGTACCCGCGCTCGTCCAACAAACCCCTGCAGGCCGTCGGGATGCTCCGCGCCGGCCTCACGATCGGCGACGAGGAACTCGCGCTGGGTTGCGGCTCGCACAACGGCGAACCCGGCCACGTCGAAGGCGCCCTGGCGATGCTTTCCCGCGCCGGGCTCACCGAGGACGCGCTGGCCTGCCCGCCCGCCTTCCCACTGCACGAGCCGAGCATGCTCGCCGTCGCGTCGACGGGGAAACGCCGGGCCGCGATGAACTGCTCCGGCAAGCACGCCGCGATGCTCACGACCTGCGCCCAGCTCGGCTGGCCGACCGGCGACTACACGGCAGAGATCCACCCGCTGCAGAAGATCGTCCAAGCCACCGTCGCCGATCTCACCAGCGAGACGATCGAGACGGTCGGCGTCGACGGCTGCGGCGCCCCGCTGTTCGCGTTCTCCCTCACCGGCCTCGCCCGCTCCTTCGGCAGGCTGGTCACCGCCATGGGCGGACCGGAACGCCGGGTCGCGGACGCCGTCCGCGCGCATCCGTGGCAGGTCGCGGGCACCGGCCGCGAGGACACCGTGCTGATGCGGACCATCGACGGTCTGCTCTCGAAGGGCGGAGCCGAGGGAGTGCACGCGTTCGCGCTCCCCGACGGCACGGCGCTGGCTCTGAAGATCGACGACGGCGCGGCCCGTGCCCGGCTCCCGCTGCTGCTCGCGACCCTGCGCCACCTCGGCATCGACCCGGGCGACGAAGCAGTGGACCTCGCGCGTAACGCGGTGCTCGGCGGCGGGAAACCGGTCGGCGAACTGAAGGTCACCGCCGGCCTCTTCGGCTAGTTCGCGCGTTCCCGCGCGGCGAGGTCGCCCCAGAAGTCCCGCAGGTCGGCGAACAGTTCCGCCAGCTCGTCGACGTTGCCGGTGCGGAGCGCGTCGAGGATGTCGTGCACCTCTTCGGCGGTCGTGTCGGACTGCAGGATCGAGTCGGCGAAGAGCTGCACGAGACCGCCGTAGTCGAGTTCGACCGCGGATCCGGGGTGGAAGCTGTCGAGCCAGCGTCGCGTCTCGAGCAGCACCCGGCCGGGCCCCGAGTCGCCGAAGGTCGCTTCGAGCAGGTCCCCGACCTCGCGGGCGCGATGCCGCGCGTCGGCGATGGAGACCCGCCACGACACCTCGCGCTCCGGGTCGTCGCGTCCCTTGCCTAGTTTGACCCGGCGCATCCCGGGGTCGAACAGGACGAACCACGGAAGCGGAACGGTCCACGTCGTCGAGAGCGTGTGCGAGGCCGAGGCGGACAAGTCGCCGATCGCGGACTTCGCCCGCGAGCGGATCATGTCCAGCGACGCGCCGCCCGCGTCGAGCACCGCGTTCTTCAGCGCCGGATGCGCGTCGCCGAGGAAGGTCACCAACGCCGCGGCCGAGCGGGCGCGGATCTCCATCGGGCAGATCAGCGGCCCCGGACCGGCGTCGCCGTGCTCACCCTCCGGCACGTCTTCGGGGTCGAGGACGAGAACGTCGGTGACGAGACTGGGGGCGGCCCTGCCGTCCGCGAGTTCGGCGGGCAGCAACCGGCCGACATGCTGTGACTTGAGCCACAATGCCTGCTCGCGCTCGCCCGCGGCCGAACGATCGAGCCGGGCCGCTTCGACGGCCTCGAGCAGGCGTTCGTCCGGAGGATCCCCCAGCGCGAGCAGGGGCTCATAGACGCGGAGATAAGCCGCGAACGGACGGGGCACACGAGCATCGTGGCACGCCGACCTGCGACTATCGCCACCGACCGGCCGGTAACCGGCGTTCGGGGAACACTGTCGCCACCGGCACACCGTGCCACGTCGCATCCAACCCCCCGGACACGGTACGGTGTCAGCAGGAAAGAATTGTCGAGACGATGCGGGGCCGCCGATTCCCCCGGCCGCCCCGCCCCTGTGCGAGGGGGTCGAGCCATGGGGCGCGGCCGGGCTAAGGCCAAGCAGACGAAGGTGGCGCGCGAGCTCAAGTACAGCTCGCACGAAACCGACTTCGATGCTTTGCAGCGCGAGCTGTCCAGTAGTTCCTCGGAAGACAGGCACGAGGACGACAAGCGGTACGACGAAGACCCGTACGACGGGTACGACGAATACCGCCGCTGAGCAACGCGTGACACGCGAGGGTGGATCCGGGCTTGCCCCGGTGATCACCCTCGCGTGTCGCGTGCTGCCCAAAATATGAGGAGGTGCCATGTCTGACGTAGCGCGAGTAGGTGTCGTCGGGGCCGGGCTCATGGGCTCGGGCATCGCCGAGGTGCACGCACGGGCCGGGCTGGACGTGATCGTCACCGAGGTGAACCAGCCGGCGCTGGACTCCGGGCGGGCGCGGATCGAGAAGTCGCTGCAACGCGGCGTCAAGAACGGGAAGCTCTCGCAGGAAGACGCCGACGCCGCGCTCGGACGACTCCGCTTCACCACCGAGATCGGCGAATTCGCCGATCGCGACCTCGTCATCGAGGCCATCCTGGAGCAGGAGCAGGCCAAGGTCGAGGTGTTCCGGTCGCTGGACAAGATCGTCGAGCGCGAGGACGCCGTGTTCGCGTCCAACACCTCCTCGATCCCGATCATGAAGCTCGGCATGGCCACCGGCCGCCCGCAGCAGGTGATCGGCATCCACTTCTTCAACCCGGTCCCGGTGCTGCCGCTCGTCGAGCTGGTGCCCTCGCTGCTGACCAGCGACGACACCGCCCGCCGTGCCGAGGAGCACGCGACGACGGCGTTGAGCAAGACCGTGATCCGGTCGCAGGACCGCGCCGGGTTCATCGTGAACTCGCTGCTCGTGCCGTACCTGCTTTCCGCGATCCGGATGATCGAGTCGGGCTTCGCGTCCGCGGAGGACATCGACCGCGGCATGGAGCTCGGCACCGCGCACCCGATGGGCCCGCTGCGGCTGTCGGACCTGATCGGCCTGGACACCATCAAGGCGATCGCGGACTCGATGTACGCCGAGTTCAAGGAGCCGCTGTACTCCTCGCCGCCGCTGCTGCTGCGCATGGTCGACGCCGGCCTGCTCGGCAAGAAGACCGGCCGCGGCTTCTACAGCTACTCCTGACCCGAGCTTTTCCTCCGCGTTTAGTCCTCTGAATGCGGTTCACCGCATTCAGAGGACTAAACGCGGGGCCCTAGACTCGGGGGCGTGGGACAGGGACAGCTGCGCGCGGGTCTGGTCGGTGCCGGTCCGTGGGCGAAGACGGTGCACGCACCAGGTCTCGCCGATCACCCCGGGATGACGTTGCGCGCGGTCTGGGCCAGGCGTCCCGAAGCCGCGAAGGAGCTGGCCGAGGCGCATGGCGCCCAGGCCGTCGACAGCTTCGACGAGCTGCTCGACCAGGTGGACGCGGTCGCGTTCGCCGTGCCGCCCGCCGTTCAGGCGGAGCTGGCGGTCCGGGCGGCGGAAGCGGGCAAGCATCTGATCCTGGAGAAGCCGATCGCCGCGGATCTCGACGGCGCGCGGCGGCTCGCGGACGCGGTCGAGGCCGCGGGCGTCGCGGCTCTCGTGGTCCTGATCTTGCGTTTCTCGCCGATGACCCGCGAGTGGCTCGACGGCATCAAGGAAGCGGGCGGCTGGCGGGGTGGCGGGGCCCGATGGCTTTCGGGCGCGTTGCTCGGCGGCCAGTACCAGTCCTCGGCGTGGCGGCACGACTCCGGCGCGCTCGCCGACATCGGCCCGCACGCCCTCGATCTGCTGGACGCCGCGCTCGGCGAGATCACCGAAGTGCTCGCGGCGAACCGGACCGATGACGATCTGTGGCAATTGCTGTTAGCCCACGAGGGTGGCGCGACCAGTACGGCGACCCTGTCGCTGCGGCTGCCGATCCAGCCGACGGTCGTCGAGGTCGCCGTCTACGGCGAGCACGGGTACCGCACGCTCGGCCGGAAGCCGGGCTCGGCGGGCGAGTCGTACACCGCGCTCCTGGACGATTTCGCCGCGATGGCCGCGAGCGGGACGACCTCGCACCCGTGTGACGTGCGTCGCGGCCTGCACCTCCAAAAGCTGCTCGAACACGCGCGGGAGCTCGCCGGACACGGCAAGTAGTACACAGGTCACCCACAAGGCTTTTCCTTACGGGATAAGGCCTTCTTCCGGTTGGTTCGCGGCCGTCCACAGGTTTGTCCACAGGTTCCTTTGTGGACGGTGCCGAGCATGGGAAAACCTTTTCCGCCACCGGAAAAGATCACCTCTTAGTGCGGCCACTCCGCCATGCCGAGTCGATCTTGTGATGCGAAGGTGATCTTGGGCGCTCCGGAAAGGAAGGCCATGGGTGAGCTGCTCCGCGCTTTCGGTGTGATGATCCCGTTGACGATCACCGCGGTTCCGTACGCACTGCTCGGGTGGCCGTTGCTCGCGGCGCATCGACGCCGGCGAAGACAGGCCGACCTCTTCTCCGCGTCGGCGACGGCCGCCGTCGACATGACGCTCGTACTGACCTGCTTCCTGGTGTTGTGCCTGGTCACGATGCCGGTGGCCGGCGTGCAGGGCGGCAGGCTGAACCTCGAACCCGGCACCGACCTGCGCCTCGCCCTGAACGACAGCGCCAATCTCTGGCAGGCGCTGGGCAACGTCCTCATGCTGAGCCCGCTCGGCGCCCTGCTCCCGATGCGGTTCCGCCGCCTGCGCTCCCTCGGCCGGATCGCGCTGGGCGCGCTGGCCGTCTCGGTGCTGGTGGAGGGAACGCAGTATCTGATCCAGGCAGGCCGGGTGACCTCGGCGGACGACATCCTGCTGAACACCCTGGGCGCCGTGGCGGGCGCCGCGATGAGCAAACGGCTGTGGCACCGCCTGGACGTCCGGCCGCCGGTGGCGATCCCGGCGCAGGTCCGGAGGGTGTGCGAAGCCCCGGTCCGGCTCCGGGTCCCGAGGTCGGTCTGGGACGAGCGGTACTCGGGCATCGCGCATCCGCAGCGGAGGTAAATCGGTTGACCGTCGTGCGAAAGTGATCGCGAAAGCCCTACGCACCAAGAAAGAGGGATGCCTCATGCCTGACGCCTTCGGTGGCGTCGGCACGAGCTAGCCGGCGCACTCGCCAGCCCACCACGCACGCGGTTCCTCCCGTGCGTCTCTTTCTTCTGCCCGAAAGGCTTTCCACCAGTGCTTTCCGAGACGATCCGTGCTCTGCAGTCCTACATCCGCCTCACCGCGGCGAAATTCCGCGAAACCGAGCGGATCGGGCCGTTCCTGGCCACGTACTACCCCGAATCCAGCAGCCCCTTCCTCAACTACGCGATCCCCGACGACGGCGCCGTCCCCACCGAGGACGACGTCGCCGCGCTCACCGGGGCGTTTCGCAAGCGCGGCCTCGCGCCGCGTCTGGAGTTCCTCACCGAAGCCGTCCCGGAGGCCGAAGCCGTGCTCGTCCGGTGCGGCTACACGCTGGAGCGGCGGGTTCCGCTGATGATCTGCGTTCCCGGGCAGGTCGTCGAACAGCCGAAACCGGCCGGGATCAGCCTGGTCACCCCGAAGACCGAGGGCGAACTCCGGCGGATGATCCGGGCGCAGAACCTGGCGTTCGGGGAGATCGATCCCGATGAACACCTCGACCCGTCGCCGGATCAGCTGAGCGGCGAGACCATCTCGGTGATGGCGGTCGGCGAGAACGGCGAGGCCGTCGGCGGCGGGGTCGCGACCGCGATCCTCGACGGCGCGACGGAGATCGCCGGGATCGGGGTGCTCGAGGAGTACCGGAGCCGCGGGATCGCCGCGGCGATGACGGAGTACCTGACGCGCGAGGCACACGCGCGCGGCGGCCGGTCGGTGTTCCTGACGCCGGGCGCCGGGCAGGCGGAACGCGTCTACGGCCGGGTCGGGTTCGAGACCGCTGCCGAGTGCGTGCACCTGTCAGTCGTCTGAGTAGCCGCCTCGGCGTGACTTCTTGACCTCGCCGCGGCGCTTCTTCGACGCCAGGCGGCGTTCCTTCGAACCCCGTGAGGGTTTGGTGGGACGCCGCTTGGCAGCCGGGGGCGCCGAAGCGTCCGTCAGGAGCATCACCAGCCGAGCCCGCGCGGCTTCCCGGTTCATCAGCTGGGAGCGATGCTCGGACGCGGCGATCGTGACGACGCCGTCGACCAGGCGCGACGAAAGCCGGTCCAGCATCCGGGCCCGGAGATGCTCCGGGACGGACGCCGAACCGGCCACGTCGAAGGACAGTTCGACCCGCGAGTCCGTGGTGTTCACGCCCTGCCCACCCGGGCCCGAGGACCGGGAGAACCGTTCGCTCAATTCGGCACCCGGGATCACGAACCGGGTACCGATCACCACGTCATCAGCCACGGACCCAGTGTGTCACCCGGGCCCAAGCCGTTAAATCAGAAGCGAGGGTGGTCACCTGAGAGCACGGCGCGCGGACCGTCCGGGTCTTCCGCGGGCTGCACGTCGCCGAGGATCCAGGCCGGCACGTGCCGCGCGGTCAGCATCGCGAGCGCGCGGTCGACGTCGTCGGCGCCGACGATCGCGACCATGCCGACGCCCATGTTGAACGTCTTCTCCAGTTCGGCGCGCTCGACCTTGCCGCGGTGGCCGATCAGCGCGAACACCGGCGCCGGGGTCCAGGTGCCGCGTTCGAGCCGCGCGACCAGGCCGCGCGGCATGACGCGGGCGAGGTTCTGCTCCAGACCGCCGCCGGTGACGTGCGCGAACGTGCGGACGTCGGCCTCGGCCGCCAGCGCGAGGCAATCCTTCGCGTAGATCCTGGTCGGCTCCAGCATCTCCTCGCCCAGCGAGCGGCCGAACTCCTCGACGTGCCCGTCGAGCGGCATCCGCGCGATGTCCAGCAGCACGTGCCGGGCCAGCGAGTAGCCGTTGGAGTGCAGGCCGGACGAGCCGAGCGCGAGGACGACGTCGCCGGGGCGGACCCGCTCCGGGCCGAGCACGTTCGACGCCTCGACGACACCGATGCCGGTGCCCGAGAGGTCGTAGTCGTGCTCGCCCATCAGGCCGGGGTGCTCCGCGGTCTCGCCGCCGAGCAGTGCGCAACCCGCCTGGACACAGCCCTCGGCGATCCCGCCGACCAGCGCCGCGATCTTCTCCGGCACGACCTTGCCGACGGCGATGTAGTCCTGCATGAACAGTGGCTCGGCGCCGGTGACGACCAGGTCGTCGACGACCATCGCGACCAGGTCGATGCCGACCGTGTCGTGCTTGTCGAGTGCCTGCGCGACGGCGATCTTGGTGCCGACCCCGTCGGTCGACGAGGCCAGCACCGGCTCTTTCCACTTGTCCAGCTTCAGGGAGAACAGCCCGGCGAAACCGCCGACGCCGCCCATCACCTCGGGCCTCGTGGCCCTCTCGGCGTGCGGTTTGAGCAGCTCGACGGCTTTGTCACCGGCGTCGATGCTGACGCCGGCGGCGGCGTACGTGGCGCTCGTGGACTCGCTCACGGAAGCGGACTCCAACTCTGGAAGAGAGGTCTAGGGACGCCGGATGGCGTCCTCAGCACCGTACCCGGCAGGGCTGACGGGCTTCGCCGCGCCATTCACCGAGTCCAGGCTCTCCAGCAGGTGCTTCCCGATCAGCGCGTCTTCGGGCAGCGCGATCGGGTACTCGCCGGAGAAGCACGCGGTGCACAACCGCGACTTCGGCTGCTCCGACGCCGCGACCAGCCCGTCCAGGGAGATGTAGCCCAGGGTGTCGGCGCCGATGGAGCGGCGGATGCCGTCGAGGTCGACGCCGTTGGCCACCAGCTCGGCCCGCGACGCGAAGTCGATGCCGTAGAAACACGGCCAGCGCACGGGCGGCGAGGCGATCCGGACGTGCACCTCGAGCGCGCCGGCCTCCCGCAGCATGCGGACCAGGGCGCGCTGGGTGTTGCCCCGGACGATGGAGTCGTCGACCACCACGAGCCGTTTGCCGCGGATGACGTCGCGCAGCGGGTTCAGCTTCAGCCGGATGCCCAGCTGGCGGATGGTCTGCGACGGCTGGATGAAGGTGCGGCCGACGTAGGCGTTCTTCACCAGGCCGGTGCCGTAGGGGATGCCGGAGCCCTGCGCGTAGCCGATGGCGGCCGGGGTGCCGGATTCGGGCACGGGCATGACCAGGTCGGCGTCGGCCGGGTGCTCGGCGGCGAGTTTGCGGCCGATCTCGACGCGGGTGGCGTGCACGCTGCGGCCGGCGATCGAGGTGTCGGGGCGCGCGAGGTACACGTACTCGAAGACACAGCCCTTGGGCTCGGGGTTCGCGAACCGCGAGGAGCGCAGGCCCTCGGCGTCGATCGCGATGAGCTCGCCGGGCTCGACCTCGCGGACGAACGACGCGCCGCAGATGTCCAGCGCGGCCGTCTCGCTGGCGACGACCCAGCCGCGTTCGAGCCTGCCGAGCACCAGCGGGTGCACGCCGTGCGGGTCGCGCGCGGCGTACAGGGTGGACTCGTCGGCGAAGACCAGGCAGAACGCGCCCTTGAGGGTGGGCAGCAGTTCCAGCGCGGCGGCTTCGATGCCCTTGTCGGCGGCGTTGGCCGCGAGCAGCCCGCACACCAGGTCCGAGTCGCTGGACGAACCGGTCAGCCCCGCGTGCGGCTTGAGCCCGGCCTCGACCGTGCGATCCCGCAGTTCCGCGGTGTTGACGAGGTTTCCGTTGTGCGCGAAGGACAATCCGCTGCCGGTCGCGGTGGTGCGGAAGATCGGCTGCGCGTTCTCCCAGATGGTCGCGCCGGTGGTCGAGTAGCGGCAGTGCCCGACGGCGATATGTCCCTGCAGCGACTGCAGGACCTGCTCGTCGAACACCTGGCTGACCAGGCCGAGATCCTTGAAGACGACGATCTGCGAACCGTCGGAGACCGAGATGCCGGCCGCTTCCTGGCCGCGGTGCTGAAGTGCGTAGAGCCCGTAGTAGGTCAGCTTCGCGACCTCTTCTCCGGGCGCCCAGACACCGAAGACACCGCATTCCTCGCGGGGTTCCGGATCGGGCTGGTCGGTCACGGGCTGTCCGGCGAGGGACGGGTCGGAAACCACCGAGGTGCTCCCAGGGAGAAAGAGGGCAGGCCGCCACCAGTGTAAACGGTGAGCAGGAGATCAACGCGCCGCACGAGGTGGCGCTGGACACGCTTCGACTGATGACCGTGAGTGACGAGCGGGTGTCAAGACCCGTCACTCACGACCCCCGACCAGCCGACCGCTCCCCCTCGACAGAGGCGGTCGACTGTGCTTAGGAGCTGACTAACCCGCGGCGAGCCATTTGGACGTGCCGCCGCGGCCGGGGACCCAGCAGCCCTTGGCCGCGGTCTCCGGAACGTAGAGCGAGCCGGGTGTGCGCTCGTCCGGGAGCGCGAGCAGTGCCGTCAGCACCGTCGCCGCGTCGCCGGTGTACCGCCACAACCAGACCTCGGGCTCGAGGATGTCCTCCTCGGTGCCGGGCATGCGGGTCGCGACGACGTCGTCCTCGGCGTTGAGCCGGACCACGTCGACCACGTTGTCGTGGACTCGCACGCCGACCACGGCCATGACCTCGCCGTTCGCGTCGCACGGGTGCACGAACTGGTACCCGCGGTGGATCAGTTCCTGCAGGCCGCTTTCGATGTCGGTGATTTCCGCGGTGATGGTGTCACCCGAGAACGTCATCGAATTCGCCGTCCTTGGCACCCGCGAGGAATGCGGCCATCTCGGCCTGGGTGTAGATCAGGGCCGGACCGGTCGGGAAGCGCGAGTTGCGCATCGCGATCTCTCCGGAAGCGAGCGGCGCCACCTCGACGCAGTTGCCGATCGCGTTGCTGTAGCTGGCTTTGCGCCACTGGGCGCCGGTAAGACGATCGGCCGGGATGCCGTTGTCGAACTGTTCAGCCATGGTCCCCACCTTCCCCGACAGAAGACTTCGGGCGATGCATCTGCATGTGCATTTGCCTGTGATCCCAAAGTTAGCACGTGTGACTGCAGCGGTAAATGCACGTGCAGAAGTTTTTGCAGAATTCGCGTGCAGTGATGACTTGGGCCCTCAGCCGTCCCACTAAAGGGTGACGCGCACCGTCTCCAACGGGTGAACAACTACGACTTGTCGTCGGAATTTCGGGTGCAGGCAAGAAAATCCCGGCCGGCCCCGGAACGGCGGCCAGCCCCACAACGGTGATCGGCTCAGATTTCGGCGCGGCGCTTCAACAGCATCTGGCGGCTGCGGTCCGGCGTCTCCGCGTCGACCGCGAGCATGTCCAGCGCCCGGCTGTACCGCTCGATCTCGTCGCGCTTGTCGATGTAGTGCGCGCCGGTCAGGTACTCGGTGTAGGCGATGTTCGGCAATTCCTCTTCCGCGAACCTGAGCAGCGAGAACGCGCTGTCCGCGGAGTAGCCGCTCCGGTCGAACGGGAGGACCTGCACCGAGATGTTCGGCTGCTGGATCATCTCCAGCAGGTGGTCGATCTGCGCCTTCAGCACCTCGCGGTCGCCGATCGGCCGGTGGAGCACCGACTCGTCGAGCACCAGCCACAACCGCGGCGCGTCCGGCCGCGACAGCATCTTCTGGCGCCGCATCCGCAGCGCGACCCGGCGGTCGATCTGCTCGTTGACCATGTCCTTGCGGCCGTGGCTCATGATCGCCCGCGCGTAGTCCTCGGTCTGCAGCAGACCCGTGACGTACAGCGGCTCCCACACCTGGATGCGGGCCGCGGCCTCTTCGAGCCCGACGAGGTCGTTGAACCAGCTCGGCATCAGGTCGCCGTAGCGGCGCCACCAGCCCGGCTCGTTCGACTCCTTGACCATGTCGAGGAACTGCTGCCGCTCGCCGGGATCGGTCATCCCGTACATGGTCAGCAGGTCGGCGACGTCGCGTTCCTTGAAGCCGACGCGGCCGAGCTCGAGACGGCTGATCTTCGACTCCGAGCCGCGGATGCTGTAGCCGGCCTCCTGGCGCGTGATGCCCGCGTCCTCACGCATCCGGCGGAGCTGAGAGCCGAGGATCATCCGGCGCGCGGTGGGACCCAGGGACTGCTCACCGCCAGGCGGGGTGACCGCGTTCATCGACCGGGGACCTTTCGCACGACGACACTCACAGGAGAACAAGCCGATTACTGAAAGTACACGTTTGGGCCTCGACACGACAGGGATGGCTCGGTTTACCGGTCGCGTACGTGGTTCTACTCTACGTAGAGCCCGAGACTTCCGACACAGTTTTGTGAGGTTCAAGATGCCCGACGCCCCGCCCCGGACGGAACGAGTGCCTGTGGGTGTCGACCCGACCCGGGCCAGCATCGCCCGGGTGTACGACGCCTTCCTGCTCGGCAAGGACAACTACGAGATCGACCGGGAGGTGCTGCGCAAGGTCCAGCAGGCCGCCCCCGAGGCGCAGGACCTGGCGACCGAGAACCGCGGCTTCCTGATCCGGGCCTGCCGGTTCCTCGCCAGCCAGACGGGCATCACGCAGTTCCTGGACCTCGGATCCGGCCTGCCGACCGCCGAGAACACGCACCAGGTCGTGCAGCGGATCAACCCGGAGATCAAGGTCGTCTACGTCGACAACGACCCGGTCGTGCTCGCGCACGGGCGCGCGCTGCTCGAGGAGAACGAGAACACGCACTTCGTCTCGGACGACATCTTCGAGCCGGAGCGGATCCTGCAGAACCCGGACATCCTCCGGCACCTCGACTTCACGCGGCCGATCGCGTTGCTGCAGCTCGGGACGCTGCACCACTACAACGGGCCCGCCGACCAGCCCGCCAAGATCATGAAGAAGTACATCGACGCGCTGCCGTCGGGCTCCTACGTGGCGATTTCGCACTTCTCCGACCCGGAGGACGAGCTGTCCGAGACCGCCCGCAAGATGGAGGACTTCTTCATCCACAGCCCGATGGGCTCGGGCACCTTCCGCACGAAAGCCCAGATCGAGGAGCTGTTCCACGACCTCGAGATGGTCGAGCCCGGCGTCAAGCTGTGCGTCGACTGGTGGCCGGACGGCCCGCGGATCAAGGAGCTGAACGCGGCTCAGCGGACGATCTCGGGCGGCATCGGCCGTAAGGCTTAAGACCGCCTTCCGGCTGCAATGAAAGGTCCTTTCCTTGCAAATTTTGCAAGGAAAGGACCTTTCATTGCACGCCAGGGCGGGGTCTAGAGGCGGACCAAGGGCAGCCAGCGGGCCAGATCGGCCCTGCTCCCGGAGGCGGTGACCCGTCCCGATTCGACGGCTTCGGCCCACCCGAGCAGCCCGGTCGCCAGTTCCAGCCAGGTACGCGGATCCGTTTCGACGACGTTCGGCGGAGTCCCGCGGGTATGGCTCAATCCTTCGACACACTGCACAGCCGCGAACGGCGGCACCCGCACTTCGACACTCTTCCCCGGGGCGTCCCCGGCCAGCGTCCGCAGGCTCAGCCGCACCGCCGCGGCCAGCTCGGGACGGGCCGGATCCGGACCGGATCCGCTCAACCAGGGGGAAATCGCCGCGATCGCGGCTCGTAACTCAGCGGGGTCGACCGTACGCGAAGAGGCCATGGGAGAACAGTAGAGTGAGCGCGAACAAACCTTCAGGCACCCGGAACGTGGGGATGGCGATGGCGCAGCGGGACGAGGCGGATCGGTTGGCGTCGAGCCCGGCGGCCAAGAAGAAACCGAAGATCACCGAAGAGATGCGCGCCAACGCCAAGGCCAACCCGAACAGCTGGCTGTACGTCATCGACGAAGCCTTCGATCCCGATGGCCCGGTGCCGTCCTGGGCGGTCGTCGGCGCGTACCCGGTGAACGGCGGCGGCGAGATCGTCGAGGACTTCCACCCCAACGACCGCTACCGTCCCTCGCCCAAGGCGCTCGGCTTCCCGGAGCCGCGCAACGAGCTCGAACAGCTCCTCCAGCTGGTGCGCACGAACCACCGCCCGGCCGCCGACCTGCCGCGCGTCATCCTCGACTCGACGCTGTTCGTCTACGCCCTTTCCCCGGTGCAGCGGACGGTGATCGGCTTCCACAACACCGACGGCAAGGTGCTCGTGCCCGCGTACACGGCCAAATCGCTGGTCCCGCGCGAATGGCCGCACGCCCGCGCGGTGCTGGGCCGGGACATGGTCCCGCTGCTCGCCGGGCACCCCGTGACGATCAACCCGCACGACCGGCTCACCGCGATCGTCCCCTCGGAGCACCTCGACAAAGCCCTTTCAGACGAGCGCCGTTAGGGCCCGATTAACCCACTCGGCCCAATTTTTTCGGCCCGAAAGCAACTCTTTCGGGTGATGTTCGAGTCGCTGATTCCCTTTGTCCGGGGGATCGTGGCGACGTGATGAGTCGCAGAGTGTGTTCGAAAGGCTGGGGGGCCGTCCTCGCGGCGGGGGTTTTGCTGCTCGCGCAGACCCCCGCCGTCGCACGGGAAAGCGGGCCCAGGTACGACGGGGCCGAGGAGCACTACGCCGGTTCCCAGATCGCGCTGCACGAAGGCGTCAACGTGTCGGTGGGGCCGCTGTACGGCGGCGAAGCGCAGACGCTCGGCCACGACGTCAGCGGTCATCAGGGCGACGTCGACTGGCCCGGCGCCGCCAGGACCGGCGCGAAGTTCGTCTACGTGAAGGCGACCGAGGGCACCGGCTTCGTCAATCCCCGGTTTCCCCAGCAGTACAACGGTTCCTACGGCGTCGGCCTGATCCGCGGCGCCTACCATTTCGCGCGCCCCGACATCTCGGACGGCGCGGCGCAGGCGCACTACTTCGTCGACCACGGCGGCGGCTGGTCCGGCGACGGCAAGACGCTGCCGGGCGCGCTCGACGTCGAGTACAACCCGTACGGCGAAACCTGTTACGGCAAGACGCCGGCGCAGATGGTCGCGTGGATGGCGTCGTTCGCCGAGACGTATCTGTGGCGGACCGGGCGGCATCCGGCGATCTACACGTCGACGAGCTGGTGGAAGCGCTGCACCGGCAACAGCAACGTGTTCTGGCAGAACCCGCTGTGGATCGCGCGGTACAACACGGAGATCGGCGAGCTGCCCGCGAGCTGGAAGACCCACACAATCTGGCAGTTCTCGAACAAGGGCAGTCTCCCCGGCGACCAGAACTGGTTCAACGGCACGATCGATCGCGTGCGTGCGCTGTCGCTCGGCTGAACACCCACCCGAGTGGGCGTTACAAGATCACATAACTTGCCCTACTTGGAAATGAAAATCACCCACGCGTAGTACCAATTTCACGGAAGTTAGTGACAAACCCGGCACCCGTCGTCAACAATCGTGCCCGGACGGCTACCACCTGCAAGGTCGCCGTCCTCAGCGAGGGTTATCCGTGAAGGGATTGTCGTAATGCGCACTTCCCGAAGAATCGCCATCGCCGTCGGCTCCGCGCTGCTCCTGCTCGGCAGCACGGTCCAGGCGTCGGCCGCCCCGTCCCCCGAGATCATGTCGATCGAACAGGATCTCCAGCGGAACGACCACACGATCGGATCGCAGATCCGGCGCGTGGAAGGCGACAACTCCACCCCCGACTCCAAGGCCAAGGCCGCCCAGCCGCAGCCCGAGGTCGGCGTGCTCGCGACGGTCGCGGGGATGGACGTGGCCAGCTACCAGGGCAACGTCGACTGGAACTACTGGTGGAACCAGGGCAAGCGCTTCGTGTGGACCAAAGCCACCGAAGGCACCAGCTACAAAAACCCGTACTTCGCCCAGCAGTACAACGGTTCCTACAACAAGGGCTTCATCCGCGGCGCGTACCACTTCGCCCTGCCGAACGTCTCGAGCGGCGCGGCGCAGGCCGACTTCTTCGTCAACAACGGCGGCGGGTGGTCCGGTGACGGCAAGACGCTGCCGGGCGCGCTGGACATGGAGTACAACCCGTACGGCGCGACCTGCTACGGCCTGAGCCAGTCCGCCATGGGGTCGTGGATCCGGGCGTTCCACGACCGGTACAAGGCGCGCACCGGCCGCTGGCCCGTCATCTACACCTCGACGAGCTGGTGGAGCACCTGCGTCGGCTCGACGCAGAACTTCGGTGGCACGGTCCCGCTGTGGATCGCGCGATACGCCTCCACCGTCGGCGCGCTGCCCTACGGCTGGGGCTACTACACCGTGTGGCAGTACACCTCCAGCCCGCTCGACCAGAACACCTTCAACGGCGCTTACGACCGCTTGCAGGCACTGGCCAACGGCTGAGCTGCGCATTCCGTGAAGAAACGGCTCCCGGCCTCGGCCGGGAGCCGTTTTGGCACGCGGGGTACCTTCCCCTTGAAAATCCCTGGCACGGGCGGATCCGGAACCAGCGCTGACCGCCGGTCGTCTGATCTCAGCCTCAAGCCCCAGCACGGAAGGCGAGTCCGATGACCTACCCACCCCAGCCAGGCCAGCCCTATGGCCAGGACCCCCAGGGACAGCAGCCGCAGCAGGGTGGCTGGGACCCGAACCAGCAGTACGGTCAGCCGCAGCAGTACGGCCAGCAGCAGGGCTGGGACCAGACGCAGCAGTACCAGCAGGGCTGGGATCAGACCCAGCAGTACCAGCAGCCGCAGCAGGGCTGGGACCCGAATCAGCAGGGTTACCAGCAGGGCTTCGGTGGCCCGCCCGCGCCGCCGCCGAAGAGCAAGACCGGACTGATCATCGGGATCGTGATCGGCGTGGTCGTGCTGGTGGCGTTCGGTGTCACCGGGTTCGTCGCGCCGGGCTTCCTGCTGAGCAAGGACGAGCCCGCGGCCGCGCCGCCCCCGTCGTCCGAGCCCGCGCCGACCTCCGCGCCGCAGAGCAGCAGCCCGAAGTCGAGCACGACCAGGACGCCGCGGAGCACCGAAAGCGGTGGCAGCAGCTCCGGCGACCCTCAGGGCGTCAAGGTCATCCAGGACTTCCTCGCCAAGATCTCGTCGGGCGACCGGCAAGGGGCGATCGCCCTGGCCTGTGAAAACCGGCGGTCGAGCATGGGCTCCGTGCTCGACGTCTTCCTTCCGCCGGGCTCCACGGCGGAGGTCAAGCGGACGCAGGGAACCACCAACCTCGTCATGGCCGAGATCACCGGCACGGTCGAAGGCGAGGACGCCAAGGGCACGATGTTCGCGCAGAGCCAGTCCGGCGCCTGGTGCGTCTCCTCGCTTCTGGTCTCCAAGGCCCGATGAGGCGGTTCCTCCGCTCCCCGTTGCTGTGGACGTTCGTCCTCTCGTTCGTCCTGTTGCTCGCGGTCGGCGGCTGGTTGCTGACGGATCCGGCGACCAGCCGCAGTGAGGCGCTGAAGACCGGCGGTGTCGCCGGCGCCGCCATCGTCGCGCTGTACGCGTTGTGGCTCAACGACAGGCGGCGCCGGGTGGAGGAACGGCGGCAGGAGGTCGAGCGGCAACGGCAGGAGCTGGAGCTGCGGCGGGCCGACCAGGACCGGGACCGGATCTCGGACGAACGGTTCGCGAAGGCCGTCGAGCTCCTCGGGCACGACGCCGACCAGGTGCGGGTGGGGGCCCTGCACGCGCTGGCGGGGCTGGCCCGGGGTCGCGAGCTCTACCGGCAGACCGTGCTGGACATCCTGTGCTCGTACCTGCGGCGGCCGTGCGACCACCCGCGTTATGAAGGTGAGGCGAAACGCCCGGGGAACAAGCTTCCCGAACGCGGCAAACCTGAGCAGGAGCAGGAACTCCAGGTGCGGCAGACCGCCCAGCGCCTCATCGGGGAACTGCTGCCGGCCGCGGATGACGCGGACGCGCCCGGTTACGACCTCGACCTGACCGGCGCGGTCCTGGAGTACTTCGACTTGTCCGAGCGGAAGGTCGGCAAGCTGCTGCTCCGCTATGCCGGCCTGTACAGCAGCACCAACCTGTCCGGCTGCGTGTTCCTCGGGCCGGTCTACCTGACCGGCGCCGGGACGGAGGCGGGCAAGCGGATCGGCTACTTCCGGTGCAACGAAGCCAAGTTCGAGCAGCGGGCCTGGTTCAGCGGGGTGCAGTTCAGCGAGGACGCCGAGTTCTCCTACACGGTTTTCGCGGGCGAAACGTCCTTTAAGGACAGTGTCTTCATGAAGAACGCCGTCTTCGCCGACGCCGAATTCGAGGGGGCACTGGATCTGCGCCGTGCGCGGTTCGAAGGGTTCGGGGACCTGAAGTTCCGCAAGGCACCGGGTTCCGTG
Organism: Amycolatopsis sp. WAC 04169; assembly: GCF_003947535.1. Lineage (NCBI taxonomy): Bacteria > Bacillati > Actinomycetota > Actinomycetes > Pseudonocardiales > Pseudonocardiaceae > Amycolatopsis > Amycolatopsis sp. WAC 04169. The sequence continues at coordinate 54,583 of NZ_QHJI01000001.1, forward strand.
TCGCTGTACAACACGTCGGTGGACCCGGCGAGGGATCACGAACTCCCGGCGGACTGGTCCGTCGAAACCCTTCCGGACGGCCGCGCCCGGCTCACGATGAAGGACTCATGAGACGCCTGCTCAAGTCCCCGTTGTTGTGGACGTTGCTGTCCTCGGTCGTGGTGCTCGTCGGAGTCACCGCCTGGCTGCTCACGGATCGCGCGACGAGCCGCGGCGACGCGCTCAAGACCGGCGCGCTGGCGGGCGGGGCGATCGCCGCGCTCTATGGCCTGTGGCTCAACGATCGGCGACGGCGGACCGAAGAGGACCGGCACGAGATCGAGCGCAGCCGGATCTCCGACGAGCGGTTCGCCAAATCGATCGAACTGCTGGGCAACGAGGCCGATCAGGTCCGGGTCGGCGCGATGCATTCGCTCGCGGGGCTGGCCAGGACCCGGCCGGAGTACCGGCAGACGGTGCTCGACGTGTTGTGCGCCTACCTGCGGCGGCCGTTCGACCATCCGAAGTTCCCGAGCAAGACGAGGTGGAACAAGGAAACCGAGGCGGCCGCGGAACGCGAACGGCTGGTCCGGCGCGCGGCCGAGCGGCTGATCCGCGACATCCTTCCCCATGCCGGCACCACCGGGCCGACGCTTTCGCTCAACCTCAGCGACGCGCGGCTCGACAAACTGGGCCTGCTCGGCAGGCGGGTCGGCTGGTTGGGCGCGGATCGCTGCGAGGTGGCGAGCTACCTGGATCTCACCGACGCCCAGATTTCCGGGAAGTTCTCGCTCAAGGACGTGACCATCCACGGGACGCTCGACCTCACGAGGGCGAGCTTCGAACGCAAGGTGTCGCTGGACCATCTCGTCGTGGGGAAACCCGTCGACTTCAGCGTGGCCACCTTCGCGGAGCCTCCGTCGCTTGAGGGCGCGAAGTTCCCGTCCGGATCGACGCTTCCCGGCTCGTGAGTGGTAAGGACGGTTAGAACCGTCCTTACCACTCACGAGGCGTCAGTCGAAGAGGGCCGGGAGCGTGCGCTCCCACGGCTCCCGAAGCTCGTCCAGCGTGAACTCCGTGATGCCCTGGAGTTCGAGCGAGCCCGACTCCGGGTCCACCACGCCGGTCTTGCGCCACGGCAGGCCACGCGCGGTCAGCATCTCGGTGAAGCGCAGTTCCTCGGTACGCGGCACGGCGACCAGCACCCGGCCCGCGGATTCGGAGAACAGCTGCACGAACGGATCCTGCTCCGAGTCGAGGAAGACGCGGGCACCGCACTGTCCGATGAGGACGGTCTCGACGAGCGTCTGGATCAGGCCGCCGTCCGAGATGTCGTGCGCGGCCGAGATCATGCCGTCGCGCGAACCGGCGATGAGGATGTCGGCGAGCAGCTTCTCGCGCGCCAGGTCCACGCGCGGCGGGCGGCCGCCGAGGTGGCCGTGCAGCTCGCGCGCCCAGGCGGAGCCGTCCAGCTCGTCGTGGGTCTCACCCAGCAGCAGCAGGGTTTCCCCGGCCTCGGCGCCGATCCCGGTGGGGATGCGGCGGGTGACGTCGTCGATCACGCCGAGCACGCCGACCACCGGGGTCGGCAGGATGGCCACGTCACCGGTCTGGTTGAAGAAGCTGACGTTGCCGCCGGTGACCGGGATGCCGAGTTCGACACAGCCGTCGGCCAGACCGTGCACGGCCTGCTCGAACTGCCACATCACGCCCGGGTCGGTCGGCGCGCCGAAGTTCAGGCAGTCCGAGACCGCGACCGGCTTCGCGCCACTGGTGGCGACGTTGCGGTACGCCTCGGCCAGCGCGAGCTTCGCGCCCTCGTACGGGTCGAGGTAGACGAACTTGCTGTTGCAGTCGGTCGAGACGGCGACACCGCGGCCGGTCGACTCGTCGATCCGGATCACGCCGGAGTCCGACGGCTGCGCGGAAACGGTGTTGCCGCGCACGTAGCGGTCGTACTGGGAGGTCACCCATTCCTTCGACGCCTGGTTCGGCGACGAGATGAGCTTGAGGATGTCGGCACGCAGTTCGTCCGAAGTGGACGGACGCGGCAGCTTCGCGGAGGTGTCGGCCTGCAGAGCGTCCTGTGTGGACGGACGCTGGATCGGGCGGTCGTACACCGGGCCCTGGTGCGCCACGGTGTGCGCCGGGACGTCGACGACGATCTCGTCGTTCCAGGTGATGACCAGGTGCTCGCCGTCGGTGACCTCGCCGATGTCGGTGGCGATGACGTCCCACTTCTCGCAGACCTTCATGAACGCCTCGACGTTCTCCGGCGAGACGACCGCGCACATACGCTCCTGCGACTCGCTGGAGAGCACCTCCGCCGGGGTCATCCCGGTGGCGCGCAACGGAACGCGGTCGAGGTAGATGTGCATACCGCCGTCACCGGCGGCCGCCAGCTCCGACGTCGCGCAGGAGAGCCCGGCGCCGCCGAGGTCCTGGATGCCGACGACGAGCTTCTGGGCGAACAGTTCGAGACAGCACTCGATGAGCACCTTCTCGGTGAAGGGGTCGCCGACCTGGACGCTGGGCAGCTTCTTGCGGCCGCCCGAGCTTTCGTCACCCGAGAAGGTGTCGCTGGCGAGGACGGACACGCCGCCGATGCCGTCGAGGCCGGTGCGCGCGCCGAACAGGATGATCTTGTTGCCCTTGCCCGAGGCGAAGGCCAGGTGCAGGTCCTCGACACGCATCGCGCCTACGCACAGGGCGTTGACCAGCGGGTTCCCGGAGTAGCTCTGGTCGAACACCAGCTCGCCGCCGATGTTCGGCAGGCCGAGGCAGTTGCCGTAGCCGCCGACGCCGGCGACCACGCCGGGCAGCACGCGGCGGGTGTCGGGGGCGTCCGCCGGGCCGAAGCGCAGCGCGTCCGCCACCGCGAGCGGGCGCGCACCCATCGCCATGATGTCGCGCACGATGCCGCCGACGCCGGTCGCGGCGCCCTGGTACGGCTCCACGTAGGACGGGTGGTTGTGGCTCTCGACCTTGAAGGTGACCGCCCAGCCCTCGCCGATGTCGACGACGCCCGCGTTCTCGCCGATGCCGGCGAGCATCTTTTCCTTCATCTCGGGAGTGGCGGTCTCACCGAAGTAGCGCAGGTGCTTCTTCGAGGACTTGTACGAGCAGTGCTCGCTCCACATCACCGAGTACATCGCCAGTTCGGCGTCGGTCGGACGGCGGCCGAGGATCTCCCGGATCCGGGCGTACTCGTCGTCGGCGAGGCCGAGCTCGACGTACGGCTGGGTCTGCTCGGGGGTCGCCTCGGCGTGTTGAGTGGTGTCAACGGTGCTGGTCACGGTGTCCGCATCAGGGTTCGCCACGGCCGCCAGAATAAGGGAGAGGGTTGTTCACCTCTCGGTCGCCCACACATAAATCGGTCGCGCCCGCGACGGTGATCGGCTTAACGTCGGCAATCGTGCTTTCCGCCACATATCCGCTTCCGCGACTGCGACTGCCCGCCAAGCCGACGGCCTGGCGGTACCTGGTCAGGATGATGCTCGCGCGTCCGGGACTGCTCGCCGTCTCGGCGATCAGCGGTGCGCTGTGGTCGTTGCCGATCGCCCTGCTGCCGGTCGCGATCGGCCGGGGCATCGACGCGATCGGCCGCGGCGACGGCGATTCCGTCTGGCTGTGGGGCCTCGCGGCCGCCGGGCTCGGGATCGCGCAGACGCTCGCGGGCACGGTGCAGCATTTCGCGTCCTACGGCTGCTGGATCCACGGCGCCGGGGTGACGCAGCGCCTCGCCACCGAACACGCGGCGAAGCTGGGCGCGAATCTGCGCGACACGACCACCACGGGTGACGTGGTCGCGATCACCACCAGCGACATCAACCCGATCGGCGACTCCTTCGAGGTGCTCGGGCGGGCGTTCGGTTCGCTGATCGCGTTCATCGTGTGCGCGACGGCACTGCTGACGACGTCGCCGCTGCTCGGCGTGGTCGCGCTGATCGGTGTCCCGCTGGCGGTGGTGGGCATCGGGCCGCTGCTGAAGCCGCTGGAGAAGCGCCAGACAAAGCAGCGCGAGGAGAAGACCGAGGTCAACGCGCTGGCCGCGGACATCGTCTCCGGCCTGCGGATCCTTCGCGGTGTCGGCGGCGAGAAGCAGTTCCTCGACCGCTTCCGCCGCTCCAGCCAGAAGGTCCGCGCTGCCGGTGTCCAGGTCGGACGCAGTGAAGCGTGGCTCGCGGCGGCGGAGATCGCGCTGCCGGGACTGGTCACGGTGGCCATCACCTGGCTGGGCGCGCAGGCGACGATGAACGGCACCATCCGCGTCGGCGAGCTGATCACGTTCTACGGCATCTCGGTGTTCCTGGTGATCCCGGTGACGACGGCGACCGAGTTCGCCGGCGTACTGAGCGCCGCGCTGGTTTCGGCGCGGAAGGTGTGCAAACTGCTGTCCACCGAACGCACGCTCGCCGAGCCAAAGCATCCGGTGCCGCTGCCGGAAGGCCCGCTGGACCTGTACGACGAGACGTCCGGGATCAAGGTCGAAGCCGGGAAGCTGACCGTCATCGACGTCGGAGCCGACGCCGAAGCGGTGGCGTCGCGGATGGCGCGGTTCACCGATCCGAGTAAACCTGCCCTCGTCGGCGGCATTCCGGTGGACCGGGTCGCGCTCGACGAGCTGCGGCGACGGGTCGTGTTCGCGCACAACCAGGACATCTGGTTCTCCGGTGTGCTGCGCGAGCAGGTCAGCCCCACCGAACCCGGCGACGTCGAGATCACCGAAGCGCTGTACGCGGCGGACGCCGAAGACATCGTGGACGCGCTGCCCAACGGCGTCGACGAGGTGATCGGTGAACGCGGACGTGAGGTTTCCGGCGGTCAGCGGCAGCGGCTGAACCTGGCCCGCGCGCTGGCGACCGACGCCGACGTCCTGCTGCTCGACGAGCCGACCTCGGCCGTCGACGCGCATACCGAAGCCCGCATAACCGAACGCGTCGCGAAGCTGCGGCGCGGCAAGACCACCGTCGTGTTCAGTCAAAGTCCTTTGTGGACACATGTGGCCGATGTGGTCGTGAGTACGAAAGTACCGGCATGAAAAAGCTGCCGCTGGCAGACAAGAAGGACGTTCGACGATGGATCAAGGAGACCGCGCGCGCCAACAAGCGCGAGTTCTCCGTGATGCTCGGCCTGTTCTGCGTCGCGACCGCGATCGGGCTGGCCGGGCCGCGACTGCTGGGCGCGCTGGTGGACGAGGTCGTCGAAGGCACGACGACCGCCACGATCACCTGGCTGGCGATCGCGTTCGTGGTCGTGCTGGGCGCTCAGGCGTGGTTCAAGGGCCTCGCGCGGTTTCGCGCGCGGGTGTTCGGCGAGCGGATCCTGGCGAACAACCGCGAGGAGTTCGTCGGGAACGCGCTGAACCTGCCGCTCGGGACGGTCGAGGCCGCGGGCACCGGTGACCTGCTCAGCCGGGCGACCACCGACGTCAGCCGTATCGACCACGCGGTGCGCTTCGGCGCGCCGGAGATCCTGATCGCCGCGGTCACGGTGGTGTTCACCGTGGTGGCGATGGTGATCACGTCCCCGTTCCTGGCGCTGGGCCTGCTGGTCGCGCTGCCGCTGCTGGTGCCGGTGAACATCTGGTACCAGCGGCGGATCCCCGATGTGATGCGGCGGATGCTCGACAAGTGGTCCGAGTTGCAGTCCACCACGCACGAGACGGCGGAGGGCGCGCGGACGGCGGAGGCGCTGAGCCTGACCGGCCGCCGGATCCGGACCGGGCACGACGGTCTCGACGCGTCGATGCTGGGCGAACGCAAGATCCGGGCGCTGCAGATGCGGTGGATCCCGTCGCTGGAGATCAGCTACGTGCTGCCGGTGCCGGTGATGCTCGGGCTCGGCCTGCTCGCCTACTCGAACGGCTGGGAAGGGCTCGGCACGATCACCGCGATGCTGCTGTATTCGCAGGTCATGACCGGTCCGCTGAACGAGGCACTGTTCTGGCTCGCGGACATACAGGTCGCCGGGGCCTCGCTGCGGCGGCTGCTGGGCGTGCGGCCCGCTCCTGCTTCGAAGACGGTCACGGAGACCCCGCGCGGCCAGGACATCGAGGTCCGCGACGTGCGCTTCGGCTACAACGCGGACCGCGAAGTGCTCCACGGGATCGACCTGCGGGTGCCCGCCGGTGAGCGGCTGGCGATCGTCGGGCCGTCCGGGGCGGGCAAGTCGACGCTGGGACGGCTGCTGGCCGGGATGTCGGCGCCGACGTCGGGCTCGGTGCGGATCGGCGGCGCCGAAGTGTCGACGCTGCCGGACGACGTGCTGCGCGGCGAGGTTCTGCTGCTGACGCAGGAGCAGCACGTGTTCGCGGGGACTTTGCGGGACAACCTCACGCTCCCGGCCGGGGACTGGACCGACGAACGGCTGCTGGCCGCGCTGGCCTCGGTCGGGGCGTCGGAGTGGGTCGCGAGCCTGCCGGACGGGCTGGACACGAAGGTCGGGGCCGGGGCGGTCGCGGTCCCGGCGGCGATGGCGCAGCAGCTGGCGCTGGCGCGGGTCGTGCTGGCCGACCCGCACACGCTGGTGCTGGACGAGGCGACGTCGCTGCTGGACACGGGTTCGGCGCGGGAACTGGAGCGGTCGCTGAGCGCGGTGCTCGAAGGGCGCACGGTGATCGCGATCGCGCACCGGCTGCACACGGCGGCCGCGGCGGACCGGGTCGCGGTCATCGAGGGCGGCCGGGTGACCGAGCTGGGCTCGCACGCCGATCTACTGGCGGCCGGTGGCCCCTACGCCGCCCTGGTCGCCGCCGCCTCCTGACGCATTTCGTCCTCTGAATGCGAACGCATTCAGAGGACGAAATGCGGAGGGTGTCAGGTGGAGACGCGTCTCCCCAAGGGCGCCCCGCGCCCGACGGAGACTTCACGTCGCGCGCCCTCTTTCCGGCCGAAGGGCCACGTGAACGCGATGAAGGGGCGCCCTCCGCACCCAACGTGAGCCGGGTCCGGAACGGCGCCCCTTCGGCGCGTTTACGTCAGCGCGCGACCAATGAAAGGGCGTCCACGGCGCTGTAGAACATGCCGAGGCCGTCGTCGGAGGGTCCGGTGAGGGCGTCGATGGCGTGCTCCGGGTGCGGCATGAGGCCGACGACGCGGCCGTTCTCGCTGCGGATCCCGGCGATGTCGTTACGCGAGCCGTTCGGGTTGCCGCCGACGTAGCGGAACACCACGCGGCCCTCACCCTCCAGCTCGTCGAGCGTGTTCTGCTCGGCGACGAAGCAGCCGTCGATGTTCTTCATCGGGATGAGGATCTCGGCACCCTTGTCGTACCGGGTGGTCCACGCGGTCTCGGTGTTCTCGACGCGCAGCCACTGGTCGCGGCAGATGAAGTGCAGGCCCGCGTTGCGGATCATCGCGCCCGGCAGCAGCCCGGCCTCGCACAGGATCTGGAAGCCGTTGCAGATGCCCAGCACCGGCATGCCTTTGTGGGCGGCCTCGATCACCGACGACATCACCGGCGCGAACCGGGCGATGACGCCGGCGCGCAGGTAGTCGCCGTAGGAGAAGCCACCGGGGACGACGACCGCGTCGACACCCTTCAGGTCCTCGTCGGCGTGCCACAGCGGCACGGCCTCGGCGTCGGCGTAGCGGACCGCGCGGGCCGCGTCCCCGTCGTCGAGCGTGCCGGGGAAGGTGATGACCCCGATGCGGGCGCTCACGCGTCCACCCGCTTGATGGTCCACTGCTCGATGACGGGGTTCGCGAGGAAACCTTCGGCGATCTTTTCGAGCGTCGCGTCGTCGACGGAGTCGTCGACCTCGATCTCGAAGTGCTTGCCCTGACGGATCCCGGTGATCCCGGTGAAGCCGAGACGACCGGCCGCGCCGAGCGCGGCTTGGCCCTGCGGGTCGAGGATTTCGGGCTTGGGCATGACGTCGACGACGACTCGGGCCACGGCAGGCTGCTCCTTATTCACGCAGGTCGTGGGTACCGCCCGAGCCTACTTCACTACGGTTGCCGCATGACCTACGGGCAACCGCAGTACGGGTACACGCCGCCGCCGAAGAAGTCGAAGACCGGGCTCTGGATCACGCTGGCGCTGGTCTTCGTCCTGATCGCGGGCGGTGTCGCGTTCACCGGCTTCGTCACGCCGGGGTTCTTCAAGGCCAAGCCGGACACCACCTCGCGTGCGACGCCCGAGCAGCTGGGCCAGTCGTTCGTGAACGGCGTGGGCGAGGGTCGCGTCAGTCAGCTCTGGTGCCCGATCCGCTCGAAGCGGTCCTACACCTTCGAGCAGATGGCGGCCGTCTCCGAAGGCGCACAGCTGAGCACGCCCGCGCATCAGCGTGCGCCGCAGGAGTACTCGGCCGCGTTGACCACCGGCGGCCAGACCGTCGGGATCGCGATGATCCCCGGCGAGGGCGGCTGGTGCGTGCGCGACGCCAAGGTCGGCGGGGAGCCCGAGCCGCTGCCGAGCCTCGAGACGAAGCCGTCGCCCCGTCCGGACGTCAAGACCGGGGAAGAGGCGGGGAACAAGTTCGTCGACGCGATCAACGCGCGCGACATCCCGGCGGCGTTGTCCGTGCTGTGCGAGAAGGTGCCGGACACGACCCGGGACGGCGTGCAGCAGATCATCCACGGCGAGGCGAGGTACACCGTCGACAACGCCGACGTGCTGACCACCGCGAAGCAGACGATCCTGCACCTGTCGGGCGAGGTCGACGGCGTCCGGAACCCCGGCCGCATCGAGACCGAGGACGACGCCGAGGGCGGCCCTTGCGTGACCTCTTTTTCACCCGACTCCGACTGAGCTCGCACCGATCCTTCGTCTGGGGGATGCTCGGAGCGCGGCGCTGGGCCAAGATGAGCCCATTGGCGGGGCGTCAACACCGGGCGAGCAGCAGGAGGCACCGTGGCCGATCAGGACTCCTTCGACTACGTGATCGTCGGCGCGGGCAGCGCGGGATGCGTACTGGCGAACCGGCTGAGCGAGGATCCGTCGGCGCGGGTGCTCCTGCTCGAAGCGGGCGGCGAGGACGACGCCGACGAGATCCACATCCCCGCCGCGTTCCCCGGTCTGTTCAAGACGAAATGGGACTGGAACTACGAGACGGTCGAGCAGAAGCACACCGGCCAGTCGCTGTACTGGCCGCGCGGGAAGACGCTCGGCGGCTGCTCGTCGATCAACGCGATGATCTACATCCGCGGCAACCGCGCGGACTACGACGGCTGGCGTGACGGGCACGGCGCCGAGGGCTGGGGTTTCGACGACGTCCTTCCGTACTTCAAACGGGCGGAAGGGAACCAGCGGCTCGGCGGGCCTCTGCACGGCACCGATGGGCCGCTGAACGTCGAGGACCGCCGCTTCACCCACGAGCTCTCCCTCGCCTGGGTGGATTCCGCGGTCGCCTGGGGTCTCAAGCGCACCGACGACTTCAACGGCGAGTCACAGGAGGGCGCCGGCGTCTACCAGGTGACCTGCAAGAAGGGCCGCCGCTGGTCGACGGCCGACGCGTACCTGCGGCCGGCGCTGTCGCGCCCGAACCTCACCGTGCGGACCAACGCGCAAGCCACCCGCGTCGTCTTCGAAGGCACCCGCGCGGTCGGCGTGTCCTATTTGGACCGAGGTGCCGAAACGACTGTGCGCGCGTCGACCGAAGTCCTGCTGAGTGGTGGTGCGGTGAACTCGCCGCAACTGCTGATGCTCTCCGGCGTCGGCCCGGCGGAACACCTGCGGGAGCACGGGATCGACGTCGTGGCCGCGCTTCCCGGCGTCGGCGACAACCTGCACGACCATCCGGCCTGCGGGATCATCTGGTCGACGCGCGGCACCACCGACCTGGTGGACGCGGCGACGCCCGGCGGCCTGGTGCGCTACCAGCTCACCAAACGCGGCCCGCTGGCCTCGAACATCGGCGAGGCGGGCGCGTTCTTCCCCGCGGCGGACGGGGTTTCGCCGCCGGACATGCAGATCCACGTCGCGCCGACGTTGTTCTACGACAACGGGATGCGCGAGCCGACGGTGCCGGGCTTCACGTCGGCGGCGACCCTCGTGGACGTCGCGAGCCGGGGCCGTCTGCGGTTGAAGTCGGGGAATCCCTTGTGGAAGCCCGAAATCGATCCGGCTTACTACGCCGAGTCCGTGGACATGGAGAAGATGCTCGCCGGGATGCGCGCACTGGTGGAGATCGGGAAGTCCGGCCCGCTGGCGCGGTATCTGGACAAACCGTTCCTGCCGGAGCGGCACGACCTGACCGACGACGAACTGGCCGACTACGTGCGCGAGAAGACGCAGACGCTGTACCACCCGGTGGGGACCTGCTCGATGGGGACGGGCGAGAACGCCGTCGTCGATCCGTCGCTGAAGGTGCGCGGGGTGGAGGGGCTGCGGGTGGTGGACGCTTCGGTGATGCCCGTGGTGCCGCGCGGGAACACGAACGCGCCGACGATCATGGTGGCGGAGAAGGCCGCGGATCTCATCCGGGGCAGGTAGCGCTTGATGTCATGAAAGGGTCGTTCCTGACGTTTTTCGTCAGGAACGACCCTTTCATGACATTTGGCGGGGCGTCAGCGCTTCCCGTGCAGCACGGTGATCAGCTTCGCCACCAGAGCGTCGGTCTTTTCCTTGCGGGAGAACGAAGTCAGCACGATCGGCGCGGTGAACCGCTGCCGCGCCACCGCCTTCGGGCGGGCGAACTCGCGCAGGCCTTCCGGGCCGTGAATCCGGCCGAAGCCCGAATCGCCGACGCCGCCGAAGGGCAGCGAAGCGATACCGGCGAAGGAAAGCGGCGCGTTGATCGCCGTCATGCCGGTGCGCAGCCGTCCGGCCAATTCGAGGCCGCGCGACTTCGAGAACACCGTCGAGCCGAGGCCGTACTTCGTGTCGTTGGCCTTCGCGACGGCTTCGTCCATGTCGCGGACCTTGGCGATGGTCACGGTCGGGCCGAACGTCTCCTCCTGCACGGCCGCGGAGTCCTCGGGCACGTCGACGAGCACCGTCGGCTGCACGTAGCGGTCTCCGACCGCGTCGACGCCGCCGACCAGCGCCTTGCCGCCGCGCTCGATGGCGTCCGCGATGTGGCGCTTGATCACCGAGAGCTGCGAAGGCATCGTCACCGGGCCGTACTGCGCGGCCGCGTCGGAGCCGGCTCGCACGTCCTTCGACTTCTCGACGACCTTCGCGACGAACTCGTCGTGCACGCGCTCGTGGACGTACACGCGCTCGACGCCGATGCAGGTCTGGCCCGAGTTGGAGAACGCGCCCCAGACGGTCGCGTCCGCGGCGGCCTCCAGGTCGGCGTCCGCGTCGACGAGCACGGCGTCCTTGCCGCCCGCCTCGATGATCACCGGGGTCAGCGTCTCGGCGGCAGCGGCCATGATCTTCTTGCCCGTCCCGGTCGAACCGGTGAAGGCGATCTTGTCGACACCGCCCGTGACGAGCGAAGCGCCCGTCTCGCCGAAGCCGGTGATCAGCTGCAGCACCGGCCATTCCGGGACGACCTCGTTGAACGCGTCGACCAGCCACTTCCCGACGCCGGGCGTGTATTCGCTCGGCTTGAAGACGACGGTGTTGCCGGCGGCGAGCGCGTAGGCGATGGAGCCGAGCGGGGTGAACACGGGGTAGTTCCACGGGCCGATCACGCCCACGACGCCGAGCGGCTGGTATTCCACCGTCGCCGCCTGGTTCGACATCATCAGCCCGGCCGCACGGCGCTGCTTGCCGAGGATCTTGCGCGCGTGCTTGCCTGCCCACGCGATGTGCTCGATGGCGAGGACGCTCTCCAGTTGCGCGTCGGCGATCGGCTTCCCGGTCTCGTCGCGCACGACCTGGCACAGCTGCGGCAGCCTGCGGGTGATGACGCCCTTCCAGCGGCGCAGACGTTCGGCGCGGCCGTCGTAGCCGAGCCCGGCCCACCATTCGGCGGCGTCCTTCGCGCGGGCGATGGCGGCGCGGACGTCCTCCTTGCTGTGCACCGGGTAGGTGCCGACGACCTCGTCGGTCGCCGGGCTGAGGGAATCGAAGGTCTCCCCCACGCTGTGCGCGGTCGGCTTCGGCTGGACTGCGGTCATCGACTTCTCCCGTGTCTCGGCTCAAAGCCCAGGCTACGACGTTACTGACGGCGTGCCAATAGCTCGCCTGGGGCGTGCCACCAGCATCGCACAGGAGACGAGAGCCGCAAGGACACCGAGAAGGGGGCACAGCCAGACCGGCAGGACACCGATCGCCAGCGAGCCCAGCCCGAAGCCGGACGCCTGCACGGTGAAGGCCAGTGAGAATCCCTCCGACCGGCGGCGTTCCGGCAGCAGCTTCTGCAGGTTGACCGACGAGACAGCCATCAGCGGACCGGTGCAGAGCCCGATCAGCGCGACCCCGCCGAGCAGCCCGGCCCAGCCGAAACCCACCGAAACGACGATCCCGCCGAGCACGAAACCGGCCAGGAACAGCCGAGGATCGCCGACCTTCCCCCGCGCCGCGTAGAGCGCACTCCCGGTGATGCTGGCGGCGCACAACACGACGATGACGATCGCCGTCGCCGAATCCGGGGCGCCGAGGCGCTGGACGAGCGGCAGCAGCCCGACTTCGATGGTCGACAGCAGGAGCCCGACGGTGAACAACCCCGCCAGCCACGGCACACACGCGGCGACCGGGATCGACTGCCGCTCGACCGTCCTTTGTGGATCTCGTCGGACCGTCCGCCGCGGCACGAGCAGTGCCGCGAGCAGGGCGACGACGGCCATCGCGAGGACCGGGACGGCGGGCCCGGACGTCGCCAGGAGCGCCACCAGCAGCGGTCCGCCGACGATCACGCCTTCGAGGATCATCGCGTCCACCGAAACGGCCCTCGGCAGCTCCTCTTCGGTCACCGTCCCGGCGAGCAGGGTCCGGAAACCGCCGTTAAGCCCGCCCGCGACCAGTCCCGGCGGGATCGCCAGCGCGAGCATCACCCAGTCCGGGGCTCCGGCGGAAGCGACCGCGGCCAGCAGGAACAGCCCGGCGGCGACCAGGGGCAACAGCACGACGAGACCGCGGGCGGGACCGACCCGGTCGAGCAGCCGTCCGGTCGGCACGGCACCGACCATCTCGGCGGCGACGAAGACGGCCATCATGACCCCGCCGAGCCGGTACGAACCGGTCGTCGCGGTGGTCAGCACGGTGAAGGCCAGTGGCGCCATCGTGGCGGGCAGCCGGTTCAGCTGTACCCCCGCCGACCAGCGCCAATACCCGGAATTACGCAGCAACGTCATACCGGGAGACCCTGCCGAACCAAGGCTGGCGCGGACCATTGATTAGGGAATAGCCTAATCCGATGATCGAGCTGGTCCTGACCGCCGAGAGCGCCAATCGCGTCCGCTTCGGCATCTCCCCGCTCGACGAGACCATGGGCGCGATGCAGACCCTGCTCGGACGGCGTGGGCATCCGAGTCATCTGCCGTGGCTGCGCGAGGCGGCCGCGAAACTGCCGGACCTGCCCATCGACGGCTTCGCCAAGGTGATGAGCGCGCGGCACTACATCACCGACTTCCTCAGCCCGCCGCCGAGCGGACCGGAGACCACCGCGTCCGCCCAGCTCGCCGAAATCCGCCGCACCCCGCCGGACCAGGTCGCCCACGAACTGTCCAAAGTAGACGCAGAGCTGAGCGGGCTCCCCGAAGATCCGGCCGTGGCGAGGGATCTGCTGGCGGACCAGATGGAGATCGCCTGGACCGAACTGGTCGAACCGCATTGGCCCCGGATGCGCCGGTTCCTCGTCGCCGACATCGAGGAACGCTCGCGGCGGCTGGCCGCCGGCGGGATCGCGCTGGTGCTGGAGGACATCCACCCGAGGGTGCGGCTGGTCGACGATGTCCTGGTGATCGAGATGAAGGAACGCGGCCGAGTCCACCTCGACCGGCGCGGGCTTCTGCTGATCCCCGGTGTCTTCGCGTGGCCTTCGGTCGGGGTGATCACGATGGAGCCGTGGCAGCCTTCGCTGCTATATCCGGCCCGCGGCGTGGCCGAACTCTGGTCGGACCCCGAACGCCCGCCCGGCGCGCTCGCGGGAGTACTCGGCCGGACGAAGGCCGCGCTGCTCACGACACTCAACGAACCCGCGAGCACCACCGAACTGGCCCGACGGCTGGGTTTCTCGGCGCCGACGATCTCGCAGCACCTCACCGCGATGCACGCCGCCGGCCTGCTCGACACCCGGCGGCGCGGCCGCGAAGTCCGTTACCGGCGCACCGAACTTGGCGACGCCCTCATCCGGGCCTAGGCTGGAATCGACCTACCGCGAAGGAGAACACCGATGCGTATTGTCCACTTTGGACACGCTTGCACGCTTCTGGAGACCGAGGGCGCGCGGATCCTGATCGACCCCGGCACCTTCTCGGCTGGCTTCGAGGGCGAGCGCGAACTGGACGCCATCCTGATCACGCACCAGCACTTCGACCACCTCGACATGGACAGGCTGCCCGCGCTGCTGGAGGCGAACCCCGGCGTGCGGCTGATCGTCGATCCGGGTTCCGCCGAAGCGGTGGGGAAGATCGGCACCGAGTTCCAGATCGCGAACCCCGGCGACACCTTCGAGATCGGTTCCAGCGGCATCAGCGTCGTCGGTGGTGAGCACGCGGTGATCCACGAGGAGATCCCGGTGATCCCGAACGTCGGCTACGTGGTCGATCACGGCGCCTTCTATCACCCGGGCGACTCGTTCTTCGTGCCGGAACAGAAGATCGACGTCCTCGGCCTGCCCACCGGCGCCCCGTGGCTCAAGGCCGGCGAGGCGGTCGACTACCTGCGTGCGGTGTCGCCGCGCCTCGCCGTCCCGATCCACGAGGCCGTCCTCGCGCGGCCGCAGATGCACTACGGCCTGTTCGCGAATCTCGCCCCGGAAGGTACCGAGGTGAAGGTGCTCGATGTCGGGGAGCCGGTGAAGCTTTAGGGCCGGTACGCCAGTTTCCGCACCAGGATCTCCGCCGGTCCCCGATACGCCCGGCGGTGCATCACGTACGCGACGACGACCGTCAGCAGCCATACGCCGAGCCCGCACGCGGCCGCGACGAACGTGCTGCCGCTCAGCCCCAGCATGAACGGCGGCGCCAGGATCAGCCACGCCACCGACTGGAACAGGTAGGCGCTCAGCGTGCGCTGCCCCAGCGCCGAGATCGCGGTGACCACGACACCTCGGCGTTTCTCGCCGACCGCCATGCCGATGAGCCCGAACAGGCTGATGTAGCCGATCGCGCCGAACAGGCCCGCTCCCTCGTACATCAGCTTGACCAGCCCTGCGGTCTCTTCGTCGAAGCCGACGTAGTCACCGGCGAAGAGCCCCATCGGCAGCGCGCCCGCGATCGCGACACCGAAGCCGCCGAACAGGCCGAAAAGGAGCAGTTTCCGGTTCGGCTTCTCCAGGACGCGCTTCTTCGCGGCCCACGCACCCACCCAGACGAAGAGGATCGACGACAGCAGGACCGCGGTGCTCATCGGCCACTCGACGAGCCGTTCGCGCACGGCGTCGCCCAAGGTCGGCGCCAGTGAAGACGTGCCCTCGACGGACGGGACGGGCGCGCTCCCGGAGTTCCCGGTGAGCACCAGGTACATAAGCACGGCGAGGTAGCAGACGCCGAAACCCAGGTACAGCAACGGAATCCGGTAGAAACCCCTGCCGCGCTTCAGGAGCAGCAGGGTGAACACCATGCCGATCACGCCGTACGCGCCGAGCACGTCGCCGGAGAAGAACAGCACCCCGTCGACAGCGCCGAAAACCAGCAGCCACGCGTGACGGCGGAGCAAGATGCCGCGCGTCCGCGGCCACGGCTGCCCCAGCGCCTCCTGACGAGCGGCGAACTGCACCATCCCGTAGCCGAGCATCATGCCGAACAGCGGCAGCGCGCACGCGTGGACGAGCACGAACAGCACCACGAAGTACGGCCGCTCCAGGCCTTCCGGCGTCTGATCGACGCCGGGCGTGTTGCCGAGGAAGATGCTCGCGGTATGCGCCAGCGCGACCAGCAGGAGCGCGAAACCCCTGGCCAGATCCGGAGCGAGCACGCGCTCGCCGATCGGTGTCGATGTCATGGTTCCCCCTTTAGTATCCAACGTACACTAATTAATGTCCGGCGGATACTAAAGGCGGAGAAGGCGTTTGTCAGCTCGCGTCGATCAGAGCGGCGATGCCGTCGAGGACGACACCGAGACCGAAGTCGAAGTCGGAGTTCTGTCCGGAGTCGCCGAGGCCCGAAGTCAGGAAGCCGACAGCATCGGGAAAACGCGCGGGGTCGATCAGCTCGGCGAGGCCCTGGCCGTAGGCCCGCTCCGCCTGCGCCTGGGTCAGTCCGCTGTCTTTCCGGCCCTCGGCGAGTTGGAGGGCTTGCGCGCACGCGAGGCGGACATAGCCGCCGATCAGCACCAGGATCCCGCCCTTGGTCCCCCAGTCGAGACCGGTGTCGCGCAGCGTCCGCAGGAACGCGTCCATCCAGGCGACCGCGTGCGGTCCGGCGGGCGGGCCGGAAAGCGGCAGCTCGACCAGCCACGGGTGCCGCATCAGGACGTCACGGTTGGCCTCGGCCAACGTGGTGAGCTCGGCCCGCCAATCGCCAGTGGGCTCCAGCGGCGGCGGATCGCCGACGGCGAAGTCGGCCATCAGCTCCAGCAGCTCCGCCTTCGAGCCGATGTGGCGGTACAACGACATCTTCGTGACGCCCAGCTCTTTCGCCACGTTCGCCAGCGTCACGTTCGCGACGCCTTCGCGATCGGCGAGGTCCACCGCGGCCGCCACGACACCGTCGATGTCGAGCACGGACGGCCTGCCGCGGGTGGGGCGCTCCGACCGGCGCCAGAGCCGCATCAGCGTCGCCGGTGCGCCGGCCTCGTCGGTCATCCCGACAATTTAACCCGCGTTCGCGAGAGCGAGCCGTACGTGGTTCCGAACGCGCGGTTCTCCAGCGAGACGTCGACGGCGTCGAGGAACGCCTGCCGCAGTCCCGGCCGGGCGAGGTCCGCGGCGTCGATGCCGAGCCGCACCAGCCCGCCGCGGCGCGCGGCCCTGGCGGCGGCCAGCACCAGCGCGAAACACCGGACGGTCTCCGTGCGGTGCGACGGTCCACCGAACTCCTGCACCCTGGCGCGCTGGACGTCACCGGACACCAGGTCCCGCACCGAAACCAGGTCCGCGCACAGCGTGAACCCGTGCTCGCGCAGGGCCTGCAAGGTGCCCTCCGACGCGACCCAGCGCGGCGGCGCGAAACCGTCGACGGTCATGCCGTTGGTGTCGAGCGCCGCCTTCGCCGCGATCAGGCGCAGCCGCGCCTCGTGTGCGGGCAGCGCCGCGAATTCGGCACGTTTGCCCAGGTAGACGGCGCGGTGCGTCGGTGGGATCTGGTGGTCGTACCCGTGCAGGAGGACGGAGTCGCCGCTGGTGCGGCGCGTCCGGACCCACTCGGTCACGGGGCCCTCGCCGGTGCGAGCGGCGTAGAGCACGGACAACGGGACCCTGCGCCGGTCGAGTTCGGCCGCGAGATCGGCACAGCGGTGCAACGTCCGGGTGGTCACGCCGGACAGGGAAACCAGCAAACGTGCATCCACCCCACCAGTGAGCCAGCGCCGCCTTGCGCCGGACTGACGACGGAGTGAACGCCGCAGGTCAGGCGGGCCAATCCTGCAACGACCGGCCGGTGATGCGTTCGTACGACTCGATGTACCTCGCCCGTGTGGCGGCGACGAGGTCCTCCGGCAAGGGTGGTGACCCCGGTCTGTCCCGGCGGTGCCAGCCCGACGCGGGGCTGGTGAGCCAGTCCCGCAGGGGCTGCTTGTCGAACGACGGCTGCGGGCTGTCCGGCGCGTAACCACCGGCGGGCCAGTAGCGCGAGGAATCCGGGGTCAGGACCTCGTCGGCGAGCACGAGGTTCCCCTCCCGGTCGATGCCGAATTCGAGCTTCGTGTCCGCGAGGAGGATGCCGCGTTCGGCGGCGAACTCCGCGCCGCGGCGGTACACCGCCAGCGTCGCCTCGCGGACCTCCTCGGCCCGCTCGCGGCCGAGCTGCCCGGCGACGTCGGAGAAGGCGATGTTCTCGTCGTGCGAACCGCGGTCGGCCTTGGTCGCGGGCGTGAAGATCGGCTCGGGAAGGCGGGACGATTCGGTCAGACCGGGCGGAAGTTCGACGCCGCAAACCGTGCCGCGCGCGCGATAATCGGCGAGACCGGTACCGGTGAGATATCCGCGGGCGACGGCTTCGAGCGGCAGCATCGCCAGCCGCCGCACCAGCAGCGCACGGCCGCGGACCTCGGCGGGGATGCGTTCGTCTTCGTAGGAGACCAGGTGGTTGGGGAGGACATCGGAGAGCAGGGAGAACCAGAACACGCTCATCGCGGTGAGCACCCGCCCCTTGTCCGGGATGGGCGTGTCGAAGACGACGTCGTAGGCGGAGATCCGGTCGGACGTGACGAGCAGCAGATGCTCGTCATCGACGGCGTAGAGCTCACGGACCTTGCCGGCGGCGATCTTCGGGTATTCGAGCGTCGTCACGGCTGCACCCTAGCGATCAAGGATGATGGCTGATCATGCCGATCCACTGCGTTTCGTTCACGACCGACTACGGGCTGAGCGACGGTTTCGTGGCCGCGTGCCACGGCGTGATCGCGCGGATCGCGCCGTCCGTACGGGTGATCGACGTGAGCCACGAGATCCCTCCGCAGCAGGTCAGGACCGGCGCCGAGGTGCTCGCCCAGACCGCGCCGTATCTGCCGGAGTCCGTCCATCTCGCCGTCGTGGACCCCGGCGTCGGCACCGCGCGGCGCGGCGTCGTGGTGGTCACCGAACGCGGAATGCTCGTCGGGCCGGACAACGGGCTCCTCATTCCCGCCGCCGAAACACTCAGCGGGGTGATAGCCGCGTACGAACTCGCGGCGCCGGAATACCGCCTTCCGGTGACGTCGTCGACGTTCCACGGGCGCGACGTCTTCGCCCCCGCGGCGGCGCATCTCGCGCTCGGCGTCGCGCCCGGGGAGTTCGGGCCGCGCGTCGACGACCTCGTGCGGCTGCCGGACCCGTTCGTCGCGGTGTTCCCCGGCAAGCTGGTGGCCGAAGTGCTCACGGTCGACCACTTCGGCAACGTCCAGCTGGCCGCGAGCCCCGCCGACCTCGAACTGGCCGGGCTGGCGGGCACGGTCTCGGTCAGCAGCGAACACGTCCTGGTGAAGGCGCTGGTCGGCGACACCTTCGGCACGGTGCCGCCGGGCCGGAACGTGCTCTACACCGATTCCGCGGGACGGCTGGCGGTCGCCGTGAACGGCGGCTCGGCGTCGGCGGTGCTCGGGCTGGGACCCGCCCAGGAGTGCACGATCACCTCGTCGCCGACGGACACCTGACCCGGCCCGGTCACCGCCATCTTGATCCCGAACGAGACGCCGCCCTCGGGCTCGCGGCGGTAGTCGGCGAGCGACCGGATGGGCTCGGGGCCGGCCTTCTTCCCGGTCTCCTGGTCGACCATCGGCACCGTGCAGCGGATGCAGACCTTGGCGTAGCCCAGTTCGACGCCACCGGCGGTGAGCGAGCGGACGTCGTCCTCGCGATGCGGCTCGGGCCAGCCCGCGACGACGATGTTCGGCCGGAAGCGGTCCATCGGCACGGCTTCGGCGCCGCGCGACGCGATGCGCTCGTTCAGACCGTCCAAAGAGGACTCGGAGGTGAGCAGGATCGCGTGCGCGTCGGCGAAGGCCGCGGTGCCGGGGATCTCGCCGTTGGTGACGCGTTCGTGCTCCGGCGCGAGGCCGACGAACACCGACGGCAGGCCGAGGACGTCGGAGAACCACTCGGCGGCCTCGTCGCCCTGGTGGACGCCCTTGCCCTGCCAGGTGAACGTCGCGGCGGGCTGCCTCGGCCCGTCCGTGACCGTCTCGACCAGCAGGTCTTCGACGCCGGGAGCCGCGAGGCGCAGGCGGGCGCCGTCGTCGAGCACCTCGGCGCGGATCGACGCCATCACCGGATGCTTGCGCTGGCTGCGGAACTCGCCCTCCGGGGAGACGACCATCCAGGCCCGGTCGAACCTCAGCCCCGCGGGGGTGACGTCGGCCGTTTCGACCGACGTCCCCGCGCAGCCTTTGACCGGGTAATAGACCAGTTTCGCCACTCTCGCCATGACCGCAGGTTAACGAGTCCGGTCTCGTGAGTGGTGAGGACGGTTAGAACCGTCATTGCCACTCACGAGCCCCAACGCACACCGCCAGCTCGCTACAGCACTTGCGAAAGGAACCGCTGCAGCCGCTCGCTCCGCGGAGCGTCGAAGATGGCCTCCGGAGCGCCCTGTTCGACGATCTTCCCGGCGTCCATGAACGCGACCTCGTCGGCGACGCTGCGCGCGAAACCCATCTCGTGGGTGACCACGAGCAGCGTCAGCCCGCGTTCGGCCAGCCCCGCCATCAGCGTGAGGACGCCCTTGACCAGCTCCGGGTCCAGCGCGCTGGTCGCCTCGTCGAACAGCATGACCTCGGGCTCCATGGCGAGCGCCCGCGCGATCGCGACCCGCTGCTGCTGCCCGCCGGAGAGCGCGCTCGGCCGGTACGGCGCCTTGTCGGCGAGGCCGACCTCGGCGAGGCGGGCGTGCGCGATCTCCGCCGCCTCCTCCTTGCCGAGTTTGCGCACACTGCGCAGCGGCAGGGTGATGTTGTCCAGCACGCTGCGGTGCCCGAACAGGTTGAAGTGCTGGAACACCATCCCGACCCGCTGGCGCAGCGCGTCCGGATCCGACGAGATGACGCTCTCGCCACCCAGCAGCAGGTCGCCCGAGTCGGGCTCCTGGAGCCGGTTCACACAGCGCAGCAACGTCGACTTGCCGGAACCCGACGGCCCGATGATGCAGGTCGTGCGCCCCTTCTCGACCTTGAGGTTCACGCCCTTCAGCACTTCGAGGGTGCCGAAGGAGACGTGGATGTCGCGGAGTTCGACGCTCGACGAGCGTACGGCGGCGGTCATGGCATCGGCACCTTTCCGGTGTTCAGGAGTTCCGGCTCGCCGCCCTCGTCGTCGACCCGGATCTTCTTGCCGGTGCGCAGCTTCTTGTCGATGTAGTTGACCAGATGGGTCAGCGGCACGGTGATCACCAGATACACCGCACCCGCCGCGACCAGCGGCGACAGGTTCCCGGTGTTCGCCGCGAGATCCTGCCCGATGCGGAACAGGTCGCGCTGCTCGGCGAGGAAACCGAGGAAGTACACCAGGCTGGAGTCCTTGACCAGCGCGATGAACTGGTTCACCAGCGCGGGCAGCACGCGCCGCACGCCCTGCGGGATGACGACGAGCGTCATCGCCTTGGTGTAGCTCATGCCCAGCGCGCGGCTGGCCTCCATCTGTCCTTTTTCGACACTCTGGATACCGGCGCGGAAGATCTCGCCGATGTAGGCGGCCGCGATCAGGCTCAGCGCCAGAATGCCCAGCGGGTAAGGATTCCGCGACAGCGACGGGATGAGGATCCCGCCGCCCTGCCCGATCACCAGGATGGTCAGGATCGCGGGCAGGCCACGGAAGATGTCGGTGTACACCCGGGCGGGCCAGCGCAGCCACGCCTTGCTGGACAGGCCCATCGTGGCCAGCAGCATGCCGAGCACGGTGCCGATCAGTGCCGAGAACACCGACAGGATCAGCGTGTTCAGCAGGCCGGTCCCGAGGAGGTCGGGGAAGACCTCCCAGATGTACTCCCAGTTCAGGAAGGTGTTGAGGAAATCGTCCACTTACTTCTGCCCGGCCTTGAACTCCGCGGGCACCGGCGCGTTCGGTTCGAACCGCTGGTGCACCCTTTCCCAGGTCCCGTCGGCGATGACCGCCTTGAGCCCGGCGTTGATCTTGCCAGCCAACTCGGTGTTGCCCTTCCTGACCGCGAAACCGTGCGGGATCGTCGTGGTGATCGCCTTGACCACCTTGAGTTTCGCGTCCGGGTTCTTCGCCGCGTAGTCCTCGGCGGTCGCCTGGTCGAAGATCGCGCCGTCGATCGCGCCCGACTTCAGCGCGGCGAGGGCGGCGGCGTCCTGCGGGAACCTCACCGCCTGCGCGGTGGGCGCGTTGGCCGCCAGCCAGCTGTCCGACACCGTGCCCTGGACGACGCCGATCCGCTTGCCCGCCAAGGATTTCTCGTCGTTGATCGCGACACCTTCACGGGTCTCGATACCGAGAGACTGGTAGTTGTACGGCGCCGAGAAGTCGACGGTCTTGCGGCGTTCGTCGGTCTGCGAGATCCCCGAGCTGCCGATGTCGAACTTGCCGGTGGCGACCTGGCCGAGCAGCGCCGAGAACTCCGTGGAGACGAATTCGAGTTTCAGGTTCTGGTGCGCGGCGATGGCCTTCAGCAGCTCGTTGTCGAACCCGGTGAACACGCCGTTTTCCTGATAGGCGTTGGGTTTCGAGTCGCTGAGAGTGCCGACGCGAAGGGTTTTCCCGCCGGCGTCCTCACCGCCGCCGCACGCCGCCAGCACCGCCAGAAGGGCAGCGCTGACGACGACGGCGAGTGACTTCTTCATCGTGATCCTCACGCCTTGAACTGGTCCGGGACCGGTGCCGTCGGCAGGAACTTCTCGTGCAGCTTGACCCAGGTGCCGTCGGCGATGACCTGCTTCAGGCCCTCGTTGATCTTGGTGAGCAGCTCGCTGTTGCCCTTCTTCACCGCGAAGCCGTGGGGCACGTCGGTGGTGAAGGACTTGACGACCTTGAGCTTCGCGTCGGTGCTCTCCTTGACGTTCGTCTCGGCGATCGCCTGGTCGAGGATGTAGGCGTCGACGGCGCCGCTCTTGAGCGCGGCCAGCGCCGGGGCGTATCCCGGGAAGCGCACGGCCTGCGCGTCGGGCACCGTCGAGGTGAGCCACTTGTCGCCGACGGTCGCCTGGATGACCGCGACCCGCTTGCCGGACAGGCCCTTCTCCTCGGTGATCGGCGAGCCGTCCTTGGTCTGGATGCTCATGACCTCGAAGTTGTACGGGCTGGAGAAGTCGACGTTCTTCTTGCGCTCGTCGGTCTGCGCGATGGCCGAGCTGCCGATGTCGAACTGGTTGTTCGCGACCTGGCCCAGCAGCGAGGAGAAGTCGGTCGACGCGAACTCGAGCTTCAGGTTCTGCTTGGCGGCGATGGCCTTCAGCAGTTCGTTGTCGAAGCCGGTGTAGTTGCCGTTCTCGACGTAGATGTTCGGCGGCGCGTCGCTCAGCGTCCCGACGCGCAGGGTCTTCTCGGTGGCGGACTCGCCACCACCGCAGGCGGCGAGCACGACGACGAGACCCGCGGCCAGCGTGGCGAGCAGCGTTTTCTTCATGGTTTTCAGACCCCCGAGTTCTGCACGGGCAGGCCGGGGCCGCCCTGTTCGAGTTCCTTGGGCAGCGGCTCGGTCTTGAAGAACCGGGCGTGCAGGCGGGCGACGGTGCCGTCCGCGACGGCCTTGGCGAGGCCGTCGTTGAGCTTCTTCAGCAGTTCCTTGTTGTCCTTGCGGACGGCGAACGCGGACGGCGTGTCCTTGGTCTCGACGGTGTAGCCGAACTCCAGCTGCAGGTCCGGGTTCTGGTCGATGTACTTCTGCCCGATGTCCTTCGGCACGACCCAGCCGTCGAGGCTGCCGCCCTTCAGCTGCGCGAAACCGGCGTTGTAGTCGGGGAAGCGGACGACGTTGGCGCCGGGCACCTTGCCGGTCGCGAAGTCGTCCTGCACCGACGCCTGCACGACGCCGAGCCGTTTGCCGTTGAACGCGCCGACGTCCTTGAGACCCGCGCCCTTCTTGGTGATGATCGAGGTGAACCCGGTGCTGTAGCCGTTGCTGAACGCGACGGTCTTCTTGCGGGCCTCGGTGGTGGAGATCGTGGAGCTGCCGATGTCGAACTTGTTGGTGGCGACGGCGGCGAGCAGCCCGGCGAACTCGGTGCCGACGAACTCGACCTCGAAGCCCTCGCGCTTCGCGATGTCGCGCAGCAGTTCGTTGTCGTAGCCGGTGAAGGTGCCGTTCTCCAGGTAGATGGACGGCGGCGCGTCGGTCAGGGTGCCGACCCGCAGCTTCTGGCCGGTCGTGCTCGCGTCACCGGAGCCGCAGGCGGCGAGGGCGAGGGTGGCCGCTCCGGCCGTGACGACGGCGACGAATTTCGACAGCGTGGATCTCATCGCTTCTTCCGTGGGTGTCGGCGCGCAAGGCGCGATACAAACACGCCAGGCCGCCTCATGGGCGGCCTGGCGCTCCGGGTTCAGCGATCGAGATTAGGCATTTCGCCCGATCGAGTAACTTCGTCTCACTCTGTGAACGCCCCGTGGTGGGGCTGCTCACAGGTCAGAGAATCGGTGCCGGCGAGTAGTTCGCCGCCTCCGGGAAACGCTCCAGGATGGCCTCGACGCGCGACGCGATCGCGGCCACCTGACGGGGCGCGACACCGGTGAACGAGATGCGGTCGGCGAGGAGTTTGTCCAGCTCACCGCGGTCGAGCGGGATGCGCTCGTCGGCGGCGAGCCGGTCGAGGAGGTCGTTCTCGGCCAGCCCCTGCTCCCGCATCGCGAGCGCCACGCCGACGGCGTTCTCCTTGATCGCCTCGTGAGCGGTTTCACGCCCGACGCCCGCGCGGACCGAGGCCATGAGCACCTTGGTGGTCGCGAGGAACGGCAGATAGCGATCGAGCTCACGTCCGATGACCGCCGGGAAGGCGCCGAACTCGGCCAGGACCGTGAGGAAGGTCTCCAGCAGGCCGTCGAGCGCGAAGAACGCGTCGGGCAGCGCGACCCGGCGGACGACCGAGTCGGACACGTCGCCTTCGTTCCACTGGTCGCCGGCGAGCTCGCCGATCATCGACAGGTAGCCGCGCAGCACCACGGCGAGCCCGTTGACCCGCTCGCACGAACGGGTGTTCATCTTGTGCGGCATGGCCGACGAGCCGACCTGGCCGGGTTTGAAGCCCTCGGTGACCAGCTCGTGGCCCGCCATCAGGCGGATCGTCTTCGCCAGGCTCGACGGGGCGGCCGCGAGCTGGACGACGGTGGACAGCACGTCGAAATCGAGCGAACGCGGGTACACCTGGCCGACGCTGGTGAACACGTTCTCGAAGCCGAGGTGGGCCGCGACCCGCGACTCCAGTTCGTCCAAAGTGGACTCGTCGCCGAGCAGATCGAGCATGTCCTGCGCGGTGCCGACCGGGCCCTTGATCCCGCGCAGCGGGTAGCGGCCGATGAGGTTTTCGAGCCGGTCGAAGGCGACCAGCAGTTCGTCGGCGGCGGTGGCGAACCGCTTGCCCAGGGTCGTCGCCTGCGCGGCGACGTTGTGCGAACGACCGGCCATCACCGTGTCGGCGTGCTCGACCGCGATCGCGGTGAGCCGGGCGAGCACCGCGCCGACGCGGCTACGCATCAGTTCCAGGGAACGGAGCACCTGCAGCTGCTCGACGTTCTCGGTGAGGTCCCGCGACGTCATGCCCTTGTGGACGTGCTCGTGCCCGGCGAGCGCGTTGAACTCCTCGATGCGGGCCTTCACGTCGTGCCGGGTGACCCGCTCGCGCGCGGCGATCGAATCGAGGTCGACCTGCTCCAGGACGCGTTCGTAGTCGGCGACGACACCGTCCGGCACCTCGACGCCGAGGTCGGCCTGCGCGCGGAGCACGGCGAGCCAGAGCTCGCGCTCCAGCACGACCTTGCGTTCCGGGGACCAGAGTTCGACCAGCTCAGGCGAGGCGTAGCGGCCGGCGAGCACGTTGGGGATGCGGGGCTTGTCCGTCACGCGGCCAGACTAACCCGCCCCGCGTTTCGTCCTCTGAATGCGGTGGTTCGCGACGCCAACTACCGCATTCAGAGGACGAAACGCGGGAGGTCAGGCCAGGGCCGCCTGGAGCATGCGCGCGGCGGCGGCCCGTGGCTCCGGGTCGACCTCGATGAGCGCGTTGACCACGGCACCGTCGACCAGGGCGACGAGCCGCTCCAGTTCGGTGGCGTCCACAGGAGTGCCGGAGCGCGCGAAGATCTCGTGGAGCAGTTCGTACAGCTGGGCCGACAGCGTCCGCATCAGGGGCCGAAGGTACGGGCGGCGCCCTGTCCCGACGAGGCGTTCGTAGCGCAGGAGGACCGCTTCGGCGTCGGCCTCGCGATCGGGGCGGAGCGGCCCGAGGAGCATGTCCAGCACCAGGTCGACGGTGGCCTCGACGCCGCGGTTGCGGGTCGCCAGCTCGTCGAGACGCTGCCGCCCGTCCTCCAGCTCCACTTTCGCGTGGTGCTCCACCGCGGCGGTGACGAGTTCTTCGAGCGAGTCGAAGTAGTACGTCGTCGACGCAAGCGGCAGACCCGCCCGTTCGGCGACCGCACGATGCCGCACGGCGTCGAAACCGCCCTCGGCCAGGAGCGACGAGGCGGCTTCGATCAGCTCGGCACGGCGTCGCTCACCCTTCGGTGTGGTCGCTGCGGCGGTCATGGCGGGCTATTTTGCCAGCTCGGTTAATACCGGGCGGCGAGCACGCCGACCAGCCTGTCGACGTCGGACTCGGGAAGGGCGGGCCTGCCGGAGCCGTCGCCGAGGCTCACCACGACCACGAGCGACCCCTTGGCGGTGGTCCGCCGCGCTTCGGCCGCTCCGGTGGGCATCACCGGGACGGAGGAGCCCGCCGGGTAGACCGCCGCGGAGACCGTGCCGCCCGGCACCTGGAACCCCGCCGACCTGGCTCCCGTCGTACAGATGTCGCCGGGCGTCGACTTGGCGACATCCACGGGGACCGGGAGCTCGCCAGCGAGGGCGGTGGCGAGCTCCCGATCCACCTGGTCGCACCCGTAGGTGCCTTCGGCCACCAATGGGCCGGTCTTCTCTGATCCGCCGCCCCCCTGCTGAGGCGGCGGGTTCGAGAAGTTCGAGGACTCCCCGTCCTGAGGACGTGCGGACGCAGCCCCGGGTTGCCCCGCGGACGCCGCTTCTTGATCGGATTTGGCCGCGGTCCCCATTTCGAAGTCGGTTCCGCCGAGCACGCCGAACATGCCCACTCCCGCCAGCACCAAAACCACCGCACTACAGGCCACCGCGATACCGTTTCGACGTCGGGCGGTGGCGCGTTTCGAGGCGCGGACCACGTCGGCGGTGTCGAAGGTCGGCGACGGCGCGTCGCCGGGGGCGTCACGGAACAACGCCTTCAGGTCATTCTCGTCCATCCCGTGCCACCTCCTCCTTCTCCATGACCTGCCTGAGATTCGCCAGCCCGCGCGCGGTCTGGCTCTTGACGTTCCCTTCGCTGCAGCCCAGCGCCTTCGCCGCCGCACCGACGTCCAGCCCCTCGAAGAACCTGAGCACCAGCACGGCCCGCTGCTTCGGGGGCACTTCGCGCAACGCGGCCAGCAGGTCTTCCCTGGTGACGACCTGTTCGCCGAGGTCGAAGCCGTCCTGCGGCGGTTCGGGCAGCTCTTCGGTCTGCCACTCCCGCCGCCACGGCCGCCTCGACTCGTCGATGGCCGCCCTGACCAGCGTCTTCCGCACATAGGCGTCGGTCGCCGCCCGTTCTCTGATCTTCTTCCACCTCCGGTGCAGCGCGACGAACGCCGTCTGCGCGAGATCGTCCGCACGATGCCAGTCACCGCAGAGCATGTACGCGGTCCTGCGCACGGAGTCCCGCTTCGCGGCGAAGTACTCCGCGAATTCTTGTTCGTCGCGCTGGTTCACGCGGTTTTTGTCTCCGCTCTTGCCTCGTCGGTGGGTAGGACGGAACCGGGGGCGTCCACGGTTGCATGAGCGGGCGCGGCGGACCAGCCGGGGAGGAGATTCACCGCAGGCCCGTCGATGTGATGTGATCGTACCGTGACCTCGCGCTCTCTCCCGCCGCTCGATTTCCGCTCCGACACCGTCACCCGGCCCGACGACGTCATGCGCCAGGCCATGGCGAAGGCCGAGGTCGGCGACAACGTCCTCGACGGTGACCCGACCGTCTCCGCGCTCGAACAGCGCGCCGCGAAACTCCTCGGCATGCCGGCCGCGCTCTGGACCCCGTCCGGGACCATGGCGAACCTGATCGCGCTGAGCATCCATCTCCAGCGTGGCGACCGGTTCCTCGCGCCGCGGGGCTCGCACGTCATCACCGACGAGCTCGGTTCCGCCGCGTGGCTCGCGGGCGGCATGCCGGAGCCGCTGGAGCACGACGCCGGGCCCGGGCGGCCGACGCCGGAAACGCTTTCGGCCGCGATCGGCGTCCCGCGCGGGCCGTACTACGCGCTGCGCACCCCGCTGTTGTGCCTGGAGAACACGCACAACACGGCGGGCGGCGCGGTCACCCCGCCCGACGAGCACGCCCAGCTGGTCGCGGTGGCGAAGGAGGCCGGGCTGACCGTGCACCTCGACGGCGCCCGCATCTGGCACGCTTCGGTCGCGCTGGAGGTCCCGCCCGCGGCGCTCACGGTCGGCGTCGACACCGTGTCCGCCTGCTTCTCCAAGGGGCTCGGCGCGCCCGTCGGCTCGGTGGTGGCCGGCAGCGAGGAGTTCATCGAGAAGGCACGGCGGATGCGCCAGATGCTCGGCGGCGGCGTCCGCCAGGCCGGTGTGCTGGCCGCGGCCTGCATGGTCGCGCTGGACCGCATCGGCGACCTCGCCGAGACGCACGAGAACGCGACCAGGCTCGCGGCCGGGTTCGCCGAGCACGGCTGGGAGGTCAACGCTCCCGAGACCAACATCGTGCAGGTCACCGCACCGGACCTCGAAGGACGGCTGGCGTGGCTGGCCGGGCTGGGGATCCTGACGCTGCCGAGCTCGGGCCGGATCCGGTTCGTGGCGCACCGGGACCTTTCCGCGGCGGACATCGAAGAAACCCTTCAACGCATCAAGACCGGGGGCTGAAACATGAACTGGATCGTCTTCGACTACGGCGACGTCATCAGCGAGCACACCGACGCGCTGCCGACCCTGGCCAAGGCCTTCGACCTCGACGTCGCCGACTTCGAGCCGCACTACTGGGCCGAGCGGGTCCAGTACGACTCCGGCGGCTCGGACCTCGAGTACTGGCAGAACGTCGGCCGCGCGCTGAACGTCCCTGTCGACAAGGCGTTCGCCGACGAACTGACCCGCATCGACGTCGAGGGCTGGACGCACCTCGAACCGGACGTCCTCGAACTGCTGGAAGGGCTGCACGAAGCAGGGGCGGCGCTCGCGCTGCTCTCGAACGCGTCGTCCACCTTCGGCGGCTGGGTGCGCGAACAGGAGTGGGCGAAGCTGTTCCGGGTGAAGCTCTTCTCCGGCGACCTCGGCTGCATGAAGCCCGACGCGAAGATCTACCGGATCCTGCTCGCCGAACTCGGCGCCGAGCCGGGCGACTGCCTGTTCTTCGACGATCGACAGTCCAATGTGGACGGTGCACGGGCGGTGGGGATGAAGGCCGAACGGTGGGTCGGCGTGACAACAGCGAAATCCAGCTTCGGCTCTTCGGAGGAATAATTCACCCTCACCGCTCATCCGCTTACGCGCGGTGAAGCCGATGACCTACGCTGAACGCGTCCAAACCGAGTTACCCCGGTAGGTGCCCATGTCAGCGGACCAGCGCCCGTTCGTGCCCGTCGATTTCGACCGGCCGAGCATCGCGAGGGTTTTCGACGCGCTGATGGGCGGCCAGGACAACTACGAGGCCGACAGGGTGGCGCTGCGCCAGATCCTGGAGATCTCGCCGGACGCGCGGACGATGGCCAAGGAGGTCCGGCACTGGCTGGTGCGGACCGTGCGCTACCTGACCGATCAGGAAGGCATCGACCAGTTCCTCGACCTCGGCTCCGGCTTCCCGAGCATGGACAACACGCACCAGGTCGCGCAGCGGTACAACCCCGAGGCGCAGGTCGTCTACGTCGACCGGGATCCGGTGGTGCAGGCGCACGGCCGCGCGCTGCTCGCGGCGAACGACTTCGCGCATATGGTCGCCGCGGACCTGACCGAACCGGCCGAGGTCGTCGAGCAACTCGCCCGCACTCACCGGCTGGACTTCGAGCGGCCCGTCGGGCTGGTCCTGTGCGCGATCGTCCATCACCTCCAGGACCTCGACGAGGCGCGGAAGATCGTCCGCGCCTACGTCGACGCGCTGGCCCCGGGCTCCTTCGTCGCGCTGCTGCACCAGCACAACCCCGCCGACGGCTCCGAAGCCGCCGACGTCGCGACGGCGCTCGAGAAGCGCTTCAACGGCACGGGGCTGGACACGCTGTACCGCACGCGTGACGAGATCGAGTCGTTCTTCGAAGGACTCGATCTCATGGAGCCCGGGCTGACGTACCCGCACCTGTGGTGGCCGGACGGCCCGCGCTTCACCCCGCTTTCGCCCGTGAACTTCACGTCGCTCGGCGGGGTGGCGCGTAAGCCTTAACGGCGGAGCTGCTTCGGGGTGCCCTTGCCCTTGATGGCGCCGTACGCGGCCGTGCCGAGGAAGACCGCGCCACCGATGACGGCGATCCAAAAGACGGCCTTCACGAGGAAACCGAGCACGGATCCGAGCACCATGAAGGCCACCCAAGCCAGGATCAGCCCGCCGACGATCTTCCAGAACATGGCATCCTCCGATTGCCTCACCGTGCCCGAGCGGGCCCGGTGAGTCCAGGTTGTCAGGCAGAGCTCGCGAGCGCCTTCATTCCGCCTAACGTTCAGGGTGATTTCCGGGTTCCCCCTGACCGAGCCAGTCGCCCAGCCTGCGGACCCCTTCTTCGATGTCCTCGCGAGAACCCGCGAAGGAGAACCGCACGAACCGGCCGCCGTCGACCGGGTCGAAGTCGATCCCGGGGGCGATCGCGACGCCCGTTTCGGCGAGGAGCCGCTGGCACCAGCTGAGACTGTCGTTCGTGTACGCGGAGACATCGGCGTAGGCGTAGAAGGCGCCTTCGGCCGGCGCCAGCTTGTCGATGCCGATGCCCTTGAGACCGGCGAAGAGCGCGTCGCGGTTGGCCCGGTAGCGCTCGACGTGGCCGTTGGCCTCCGCGTACGCCTCCGGGGTGAACGCGGCGACCGCGGCGTGCTGGGAGACCGCGGGCGGGCAGATGGTGAAGTTGCCGGTCAGGACGTCGATCGCGCGATGCAGCCGCTGTGGCGCGAGCATCCAGCCGAGCCGCCAGCCGGTCATGGCGAAGTACTTGGAAAACGAACCGAGGACGAGCGCTTCGTTGCCGTACTGCCAGGCGCAATCGAGCCCGGCGCCGTAGGAGATCCCGTGGTAGATCTCGTCGCTGATCAGCTGCACACCGCGTGACGCGCACCAGCCGCTGATCGCCGCCAGTTCACCCGGCGGCAGGACGGTGCCGGTCGGATTGCTCGGGCTGGCCACGATGAGTCCTTTGATCGGCCCCAATTCGTCGAGCAACGCGACGGTCGGCTGGAAGTTCGTGTCCGCCCCGGTGGCGAATTCGACGACCTCGCAACCGAGCACCTTCAGCAGGTTGCGGTAAGCCGGATAGCCGGGCCGAGCCATCGCGACGCGGTCGCCCGCCTCGAAGGCGCTGAGGAACGAAAGCAGGAAACCGCCGGAAGAACCGGTCGTCATGATGACGTCCTGCGGGCTCACGTCGACCGGGTACGTGCGGTTGTAATGCTCCGCGACGGCCTCGCGCAGCTCCGGGATGCCGAGCTGCTCGGTGTAGCCGAGGTTGTGGTCCTTCAGCGCCCGCTGCGCGGCTTCGAGCACGGGTTGCGGGGCCGGCGCGGACGGCTGCCCGGCGAGCAACGGGACCAGGTCGCCGTGACTGCGCTGCCGGGCCTGTGCGGCCGAAAGGACGTCCATGACGTGGAACGGAGGGACGTCGGAACGTGCGGCGGGACCGGGGATGAGCATGAGGTGAGGCTAACTCGCCTTCGCGAAGAGAACCGCGTAGCCGTCGAGGAGCCGTTGCAGGCCGAACTCGAAGAGCGTGTCGAGGTCGTAGTCGAACGGAGCGCGCGAGACGACACCGGCGAAGTTCGGGAACCGGCCGCCGGAGACCAGGTCCCAGAGGATCGGCTCGTGCTCCGCCAGCCAGGCGTCGGCCGAAACCGCGGTACCGGATTCGGTGTCGGCCTCCGCCTCGAAGCTGAGGGCGATGCCGCGGACGTGGTTGAAGATCGTGATGTGCGCGTACATGATCGTCGACGGCGGAAGGCCGTGACCGTCGAGCGCACGGGTCGCCCAATCCGCGTGGGCGAGCAGGTTCGGCAACGGCTGCGGACGGGTGATCGAAAGCGCTTGCGCGAGCCAGGGATGCCGCCGGAACAGGGCCCATTGCGCCCGCGCCATCAGCTCCAGCTGAGCTCGCCAGCCGGGTGGCGGTTCGGGCGGGAAGCGGATCTCGCCGAGGGCCATGTCCGCCATCTCGAGGATCAGCTCCTCCTTCGCGGTGACATGGCGATAAAGCGCCATCGTCGCGACGCCGAGGCCGGAGGCGACGCGGCGCATCGAGAGCGCGCGGATGCCCTCGGCGTCGGCGATCCGGATCGCGGCCTTCACCACTCGCTCGCGTGACAGGTCCGCCTCGGTCCTCGGCGCGGCCTTCCCGGTGCGGCTCGCGACGACCGTGCCCGCGCCGGGTTTGGCGACGACCAGGCCGTCCCGTTTGAGTGTGGCGAGCACCTTCGTCGCGGTCGCCATCGCGACACCCCACTCGGTGATGATCCGGCGGGTCGAGGGGACTTTGTCGCCCTCGCGTAGCTCTCCGGACGTGATCCGGCGACGGATCTCGGCGGCGATCCGCAGGTAGGGCGGATCGGTTCCGGCCATAGTGCACCCTACCGCGTTCCAGGCGGCGCACTAGCCGGATCGCACTAGTGCAGCGGAGATTTTCTGCTGGTTTTCCAGGGCCTTCGTCGAGGTGTCCATACGTTGTACGCAGTGCTTCAAACCACCGTACACAGGGAGTGGACATGCGGAAGGTCCTGATTTCGGGCGCGGGTATCGCCGGCACGACGCTGGCGTACTGGCTGCGGCGGCACGGTTTCGCGCCGACGGTCGTCGAGCGGGCGCCCGCGCCCCGGGCCGGCGGGCACGCGGTCGACATCCGCGGCACGGCGCTCGGCGTCGTCGACCGGATGGGGGTGCTCGAACGCCTCCGGGAGCTACGGACGGACATGCGCGGGATGTCGTTCGTCAACGACGAGGGCAAGACCCTCGTGAAGGTCACCGACCACACGCTGACCGGCGGGCTCACCGACAGCGAAGACGTCGAGATCCTGCGGGACGACCTCACCGACACACTGGCGTCGGTCGCTCAAGAGGGTGTCGAGTACGTCTACGGGAACTGGATCACCGGGATCTCGCAGCGCCCCGACGGCGTCCGGGTCGCCTTCGCTCACGGGGAGGGGCGGGATTTCGACCTCGTCATCGGCGCGGACGGGCAGCACTCGGCGGTGCGATCACTGGTTTTCGGTGCGGAGAAAGAGTTTTCGCACTATCTGGACACCTATCTCGCGGTGTTCACCGTGCCGAACTTCCTCGATCTGGACCGCTGGCAGACCTTCCACATGACGCCGGGGAAACTGGCCGGGTTGTACAGCGCGCGAAAGAACACGGAAGCGCGGGCGATGCTCGGTTTCCAGTCGCCGGAACTCGACTTCGACCGGCACGACCTGGAGCAGCAACGAAAACTGATCGCCGACCGGTTCGCGGGCCAAGGCTGGGAAGTGCCGCGGCTGCTTCGCGAAATGGCGTCGAGCGAGCTGTACTTCGACTCCATGACCCAGATCCGGATGGACCGGTTCACCGGCGGGCGGGTCGCCCTGGTCGGCGACGCGGGCTACGGACCGTCGCCGCTTTCGGGACAGGGCACCAGTTTGGCGCTCGTCGGGGCTTACGTGCTCGCCGGTTCGCTGGCCGTGTCCAGCGACCACCGTGCCGCTTTCGCTTCCTACGAAAGGGAAATGCGGCCGTTCGTGCTCAAGAACCAAGCACTGGCCGCGATGAACCAGAAGAACCAGACGAGGTTCCGGCAGTGGAAACAGATCCAGTCGATGCGGGTTCTGCCTTACCTGCCGTTCCGGGACCGGCTGATGATGGCGGCCATGCGACCGCTCACGGAAGCGGCGAACGCCTTGGCACTCAAGGACTACTGACGGCGGGCTTCCCAAGTACGTGAAGGCCCCCTTCACTGCGCTAGACGCAATGAAGGGGGCCTTCACGGACTTCTGGCGGGCTCAAGACGCTGGCACGCGAGCCGGTCGATCTCGTTAGTAGCCCTGGTATCCGCCGCCGCCGGCCATGGACTTCAGGCCCGGGTGGCCTTCGAAACCGCCGTACCGCGAGAACGTGTACCGCACGCCCGCGATGATGTTGTCCACCGGGTTGTAGATGTCGTCGTGCCCGGGAAGCTTGTGCGCGTTGAAGGTCGGGTCGATGCACTGCATCAAACCCTTGGACGGTGTGCCCTTCGCCGCGTTGGAGTCCCAGTTGTTGATGGCGTTGGGGTTACCGCCGGACTCCTTCTCGATGATCGTCCAGATCTTCTGGATGTCCGCCTCGGTCACCGGGATCCCGTTGGCCTGCAGGATCTTGATGGCCTCCTGGATCCACTGCTGGACGTTGCCCGGCGGCGTCGTCGACGGAGGACCGCCGCTCGGGCCGAGGCCGCCGCCCCCACCACCGCCACCGCCGCCTCCTCCGCCGCCACCGCCACCGGCGTGGAGACCACCGGTGCGCTTGGGGACGGAACCGTCCTTACCGGGCATCGGGACGGTGGAGTAACCGCCCTGGATGTCCTTCTTCATCAGCTCTTGGGACTTCTGGATCATCTGGTTGGCCTGGTCGAGCAGGCCCTTGACCCGGCCGTCCGCGTCCTTGGCGATGCCGTTGATGTCGGTCTTGGCCTTCTGGATGATCTCGTCGGCCGAAGGGCTCGGCGCCGGTTTGTGATCCTTCTCGGCCTGCGCGGCGGCCGTGATCGCCGCGTTCTTGTCCTTCTCCGCCTGCGCGTTCCTGGTGTTGACCGCCGCTTCGGCGTCTTCGTAGACGCCCTTCACCTGGGCCTTGATGTTGCCGAGATCGGTGTGGACGCGATCGAGGTCGTCGACGACCTTGCCCAGCTGCTCTTCGACGTTCTTCCCGGCCGTGGTGATCGACTTGACGTACTCGAAGAACGCCTCCGCTGCCGGCCCGGCCCAGACGCCGCCGTTCAGCGCTTCGGTCGACGTTTTCAACGCCGCGCTGTGATCACCCGCGTTGTCGGCGGCCGTCTTGAACTGCCTCGACGCGTTCTGAATGGCGGCGAGGTTGACTTTGCTGATCTGCTCGGCCTTCTGGACCAGTCCGTCCCAGCCGTCGGGCGTGCCGGCGCCGACACCGTTCAAAGCCACTGCTCAAGCCCCCTTGGTCTTCGGCCCCCAGGCCTGGCGAGTCGTCACAGGTCCCCGTGCACCTTCAGGTTGTCCACGTGGACCGCTTCGGTCTCCTTGATCAACCCCGCCGCCTTTCGCAGCACGAAGGCCGTGGCCTCCATCAGCTGGCCGGCCGAATCGAATTCGTTGTGCACTCCCTGCTTGAACTTGCCGACCGCGCCCTGCGCGTCGCCGTGCTCGTCCACTCCGCCGAAGGGGCTTTCCTTCTCGTCATCCATCCCGGTGACGCCTTTTTTGGTCTTCTCGAACTCGTCCTTGAGCTTCTCCACCTGACCGGCGGCGATCCCCATGGAATCCGGGTCGTACACAGGCACGGTTCGTCATCCCCTTCACGGAAAAACTTGTGTCCGCCCGATCTGACGCGTGGCCGATCACGACGGTTCCCGCGCATACTTTAAGACCTCGGCAGTGGGCCGTGTGCGTATCCACGCCAACTTCCACCCCGCCGATAATCGGGCGAATCAGAAATCGGCGACTTCCCGGATACGCGTCGCGAGCAACTGATTGTCCGCCGGGGTGATGGTCGCCCAATCCCGCCCGTCGCGGTTCCGCGCGACCTGGAACAGATAGCGGCCCGCGTCCGTGTCGTAGAAGGCGACCACGCTGTCCGCGCGGCGGGGGCGGCCGTCGCGGCCCGCGCGTTCGGCGCCGAACTGGCCGCGTGCCTCCTGGCCGAGGAGCATGCCCGCCACCTCCTGCGCCTGCCAGAGGGGCACGTCCAGGTCTTCCAGTGCGGTGACCAGCGCTTTCGCCTCGCCGCGGGCCGCGGCGTCGGCCTGGACCAGGACGTCGTGGGGAATGCTGATCGACTGGCCGACGCCGGGGCCGAGGTCGCCCGCCACCGAGACGGCGGCTTCGGCCAACGAGCTCTCACGGGCGGGGATCAGCCACACCTGACCGGAGTCGATCACGCCGAGCAACGCCTGGTTGCCGACGCTGACCGCCTGGCCCTTGATCTCGCGGTCGGTCCATACCCAGACGTCGATGGCGAGCCGGGGATGCGCGAACAGGTTCAGCATGTCGACCAGTTCGCCCGACGCCTGGTGTCCCCGCGCGAGCCCTCGCGCGCGCAGGGATTCCCAGGCCTCTTCGATCAGTGCCGCCCGCTCCGTGTGGGTCGTTCCGGGGCTCGGCACGTCGAGTGCGACATGGCGGCGGGGCAGCCTTTCGGCTTCCCAGAGCATTTCGAACTCGAGTGCGGACAGCACCAGGCTGCCGTTGTCGTTCGGCACAGGTTCAGCGCGCTTCCCGGTTGCCGTGGTCACCGATCACGTCGGGCGACACCAGCCGCTCGTCGGTGAACAGGTCCTTGTCGTCGACGCCGTAACGCCTGATGTGCTCGGCGTCCTCTTCGACGTCCTGCGTGGCGGCGCGCTCCATGAACTTCGACTCGGGCTTCGGCTGCTTCGCGCCGATCTTCTCCGAGCGCCGCATGGCCTCCTCTTCGGGAAGCTCGCCGATCGGCAGCTGACGGGTCGGCTTCACGCCGCCTTCCTGACGGGGACGGCGGTCACGTTCCTTGTCGCCGCTCAGCGCGCCACCGGCGACACCGGCGCCGAGCGCGGCGGCCCCGGCGCCCAGGTCGGCCGCGGCCGGGCCGGTGATCTTCGGGACGGCCGGGAAGCCACGACCGGATTCGTTGCCGGGGGCCATCGGCGTCTGCGGTCCGGAGCCGACCGAGCGGCCCTTGCCGAGCGCCTGGTCACCGCCGCCGGTGCCACCGCCGACGTTGCCGAAGACACCGGGACCGGAGCTGGAGCCGGGGCCCTTGCCGAGGGCACCGTCGATTCCGGGACCGGGGCCGAACGACTTGCCGAGCGGCTGCGCCGACGTGGTGCTGTTCGGCGGCGCGCTGCCGGTGGACTGACCCGGCGGCGGGACGTTCGGAGTGGTCGGCGCGCCCGGCGGGACGAACGGCGGCGAGACGGGCGAGCCGGTGCCCGGGTACGACGGCCTGCCCTGTTCGGGTTGCGGGGACGGCCGGTTCGGTGTCACCCAGCCGGTGCCCGGCGCGGGGGCGGGTTTCGACGTGCCGGACGGCGTGGTCGAGCCCGCGGGAACGGTCGCGCCCGGGGCGGGCGC
Organism: Amycolatopsis sp. WAC 04169; assembly: GCF_003947535.1. NCBI lineage: Bacteria > Bacillati > Actinomycetota > Actinomycetes > Pseudonocardiales > Pseudonocardiaceae > Amycolatopsis > Amycolatopsis sp. WAC 04169. Next base: position 91,842 of record NZ_QHJI01000001.1, read on the forward strand.
CGCCGAAGCGGTCTTCCGAGCCGTTCCGCCGCCCATGGCGACGCCGTAGGCCGGGGTCGGGGCGTCGTAGGACGGCGCTTTCGGATGGCTGACCGGCTGCGCGACCGGCGGCACGTACTTCGACTCGACGGCCGCCGACGCCGGGCGCACACTGCCGTCCGGGGTGAGGTCCGTGGCCGTGCCCGCTAGGTCGAGCGGGCCGGACCCGCCGCCCGCTCCGGCGGTGGTCGTGGTCTGGGTCAGGTTCATCGCCTGCGGGTCGGCCAGGGTGTCGGTCGACAGCAGGTTCTCGCCGCTCGTCTTGGCGTAGTCGTTCAACGCCTCCTGCGCCTGCGCCCGCGCGTTGTTCGCGGCGCTGACGGTCTTGGCGTGGTCGGTCTCGAACCCGATGAGGCTCAGCAGGACGTCGCCGACGGTCAGGCCGCCGGCGCCCTTCCGGACCACTTCCGGATCCGGGAGCTTGTGCAGGGTCCGGTTGAAGGCCTCACCCTGGGCGAAGATCATCTCCGCGGAATGCGAGACCTTCGTGTTCGCGTCCTGGGAGAAGCCCGCCTGCTCGGTGAACACCTGACCGGCGGCACCGCCCGCTTCGCTCTGCCATTCCACGCCGAGCTTGCCCAGCTCGTCGCGCAGCGTCTTGTCGGTGTCGGCGAGCGCGCCCGCGACGGACTTCAGCGCGTCGACGGCGATGCCGATGCTGCCGGTGCCGTCGCCGCTGCGGAACTGCTCGATCTCGGTCGCGATCCCGGTGTCGGTGTAGCCGTCGAACCGAAGATCGCGGAGCCTGCCCGCGAGGTCGGAAACGTTCACGCCGCCCTCCCTAGTTGCGTGCTTTCAAGGTCTGCAAAGCCAAATCGGCCGCCAGTGCGGACTTCTCGCACAGCTGCGGCATGGTCAGCCCGCCGGCGGTGACGACGACGGTCCGCACCGCCAGCGTCTGCCCCTTGGCGACGCCGACGAGCGTTTCGCAATCACCCGGCGTGCCGGCGTCACGGTGGTTCCTGATGGCGGGGAACCCGCCGACCTGCGTCGGTTCCGACGTCATGCTGTTCTTCCGGCGCTTGCCGGTGAACCATTCTTCGACGTCCGCGGCGATGGTGCGGACGTAATAGCTGTGGAAGGGCTGCTCCGCGTCCGCGTCGAAGACACAGGTCGGCCCGTCGATCGGTTCCGCGGCCGCCCGCGGTTTGCTGTTGATCTTGAGCCGGTCGAGCTGCGGATCGGCGAGCAGGGCACACGGATCGGCACCCTGGAGGTTCAGCTCGGCGGGCCTGGCCGGCAGCGCGGACGCCTTGGCACCCTGCGTGGCCGAAGCCAGCGCGGGTTTGTCGGGGTAGGCCTGCCCGCCCGTGTCCGTGGTGCATCCGGCCAGTGCGAGGGTGAGCACGCCGCCGGACACCAGCACACGGGAGCTACGCCCGGTGAACACCACGGTCCCCGAACGCGGCGGCCTTGTCCGCATCACTGGTCTTGTACTCCTTGGCCGCCGTGCGGAGCTGGTTGACCAGGCCGCGCAAACCGGCCACGTACGCCCGGACCTGCGCGGCGTACGACTGGTCGCCGTCGGCCACGAGCGAGTTCCACACGTCGGTCGCGTGCACGCTCACCGTGTCGTTGGCCGGAGTGTCGATCCGCAGCTGGTCGAGCCGCGTCATGAGCTTGTCCTGCAACGCGTCGACCTGCTCTTCGACGATCTTCGCCACTTCGAGCAGCTTCGACGGATCGACTCTGATGTCGGCCACCGACGGTGGCGTCGGGACCGCCGACGTGAGGTCCTGGACCTTGCCCGATGCTGCCATTCCCCACCCCTTGGACACTGCGCACGGTGACCGTTCGTCCTGCCTGAGGCTACCAACGCGGATGTATCGGCTGCCTAAGCTTTGCCGGAAATACCGGGTTAGACGCACCAGGTACCGGGAAGGTTCCGTCCGGAATTCACGAGACCGGGGTGGCGATCTCTCCCTTGGCGGCGAGCAGGGCGATGTCGGTGCGGTGGTGGGAGCCGGCCAGATGGACCTTCTCGACCGTCGCGTAGGCGTCCTTGCGGGCGGCCTTCAGGTTCTTGCCGGTGCCGACGACCGACAGGACACGGCCGCCGGAGGAGACCACGGCACCGTCGTCGCGGCGGCGGGTGCCCGCGTGGAGCACGCCTTCGAGCTCGCCGCCGGTGATGACGTCGCCGGTCCGCGGCTTGCCGGGGTAGCCGTCGGCGGCCAGCACGACGGTGACCGCCGCGCCGGAATCCCACTCCAGCGGCGGCAGCTCGGCGAGCTTGCCGGTCGCCGTCGCGTGCAGGACCTTGCCGAGCGGGCTGCGCAGCAGCGCCAGGACGACCTGGGTCTCCGGGTCGCCGAACCGGCAGTTGAACTCGATGACCTGCGGGCCTTCGGAAGTCAGCGCGAGACCGGCGTAGAGCAGGCCGGAGAAGGTGGCGCCACGCTTGTCGAGCTCGTCGACCACGGGCTGGACGATGCGGGCGACGACGTCGTCCACCAGGTCCTTCGGCGCCCACGGCAACGGCGCGTACGCCCCCATGCCGCCGGTGTTCGGACCGGCGTCGCCGTCGCCGACGCGCTTGAAGTCCTGCGCGGGCAGCAGCGGGACGACCGTGCGGCCGTCGACGAAGCAGAAGAGAGAGGCCTCCGGGCCGTCGAGGAACGACTCCAGGAGCACCGGGTGCCCGCCGTCGAGCAGCATCAGGGCGTGCTTGCGCGCGACGTCGATGTCCTTGGTGACCACGACGCCCTTGCCCGCGGCGAGACCGTCGTCCTTGACCACCCAGGTGGGGCCGAACCGGCCGAGCGCGGCATCGAGGCGGGCCGGGTTGTCGACGACCTCGCAGTGCGCCGTCGGCACCTTCGCGGCCGCCATGACGTCCTTCGCGAAGGCCTTCGAGCCCTCGATCCTGGCCGCGGAGGCGGAGGGACCGAAGCAGGCGATGCCCGCCTTCCGGACCGCGTCGGCGACGCCCGCCACCAGCGGGACCTCGGGGCCGACCACCACCAGGTCCGCCTGCCACTGCTTTGCGAGGGCGGAGACCGATTCGGGGTCGGCCGCGTCGACGCCGAGCTGCTCGGCCACCGAAGAGGTGCCGGCGTTGCCCGGGGCACAGGCCAGTGCGGTGACGGAAGGGTCTTCCGCGACCGCGAGGACGAGTGCATGCTCACGGGCGCCGGACCCGATTACCAGTACGCGCACGACGCACAGGGTAACCGGGCCGGTGAGCTATAGAGACGTCGCCGTCCTCGAGCGGGTGGTTCCATCCGGCGTTCACCCGGCGGTCAGGCCTCCGCCGGTCCGTCTTCGCCGGCCGGACGCCTCCTGCGTCAAGGGTTGCGCGGTACCCCGAGTTCAAGCGAAAGAGGTCATCCACCATGCGAAAGCGCCTGGGCGTGCTCGCCCTGTCCGGACTCGCCGTACTCAGTGTCACCGGGTTGGCCGGCGCCGCCGAGCCGGGTGCCCGGGATGTGTCGGCGTCGGCCAAGGGCCACGATGGGCCGGTGATCGTCGGACACCGCGGCGCCCCCGGCTACCGCCCGGAGCACACGCTCGCCTCGTATGAGCTCGCCTACCGTCAGGGCGTCGACTGGGTCGACGTCGACCTGGTGCCGACCAAGGACGGCCAGCTCGTCGCCCGGCACGAGAACGAGATCGGCGGGACCACCGACGTCGCGAAGCACCCCGAATTCGCGAACCGGAAGACGACGAAGGTCATCGACGGCACGTCGTTCACCGGCTGGTTCACCGAGGACTTCACGCTCGCCGAGCTGAAGACCCTGCGCGCGACCGAGCGGATCCCGCAGCTGCGGCCGAACAACAAGATCTACGACGGCCGCTACCAGATCGCCACCTACCAGGAGGTGCTCGATCTGACGCGCCGCCTCGGCCGCGAACTGCGCCGCGAGCTGGGGACGTACCCGGAGATCAAGCACTCGACCTACTTCGCGTCGATCAAGAACCCGACCGAGCCGAAGCTGGTCGAGCTGATCAAGCGCAACGGGCTCAACCACCCGAAGGCGCCGGTGATCATCCAGTCGTTCGAGGTGTCGAACCTGATCGAGCTCTCACGTCAGGTGCGGGTGCCGCTGCTGCAGCTGACCTCGGCGTCCGGCGCTCCGGCCGACTTCATCGCGAAGGGCGACCCGCGGACGTACGCCGACCTCGTGACGCCGGCGGGCCTGAAGGAGATCTCGAAGTACGCGGACTACCTGGGCCCGGAGAAGGCGCAGGTCATCCCCGTGGTGAACGGTGCGCTGGGACAGCCGACCAAGCTCGTCGCCGACGCGCACAAGGCCGGGCTGAAGGTCGGGCCGTACACGTTCCGCAACGAGAACAACTTCCTCCCGCAGAACCTGCGTTCGTCGGCGAACCCCGCCGAGTACGGCAACGCGTTCGCCGAGCAGGAGGCGTTCCTGAAGGCGGGTGTCGATGGGTACTTCGCCGACCACCCGGACACGGCGCTTGAGGCTGTGAAGGCGTTCCAGGGGCGCTGAGTCCTCGCGGTCGCGGGCATCAAGGCCTCTTTGCTCGCGCGCTTCCGACGGTGAGTGTCAGGAAAGGGTCGTTCAGGACGTTTTTCGTCCTGAACGACCCTTTCCTGACATCTGGGGACCGGTTTCTTGACGGGACCTTGACATGCGCAGGTCGGCGGGCCTAATTTCGGCGGATCTCAATGGTCTGTCCGCATACCTTTTAAGTGGGTGCCCGATGGATGTCTCTGACAAGCAGGCCGCAGAACCCGCCGACGAAGACAGTGCCCGGCTCCACCAACTCGGCTACGCGCAGGAACTCCGGCGCACGATGTCGACCTTCTCCAACTTCGCCGTCTCCTTCACGATCATCTCGATCCTCTCCGGCTGCCTGACCCTCTACGGGTTCGGCATGAAGACCGGCGGACCCGCCGCGATGATCTGGGGCTGGCCACTGGTCGGCCTGTTCGTCATCCTCGTCGGGCTCGGCATGGCCGAGGTCTGCTCCAGCTACCCGACCGCGGGCGGCCTCTACTACTGGGCCGCGAAGCTCGCCCCGCGCAACGGCGCGGCCTGGTCGTGGTTCACCGGCTGGTTCAACCTCATCGGGCAGATCGCCGTCACGGCGGGGATCGACTTCGGCGCGGCGTTGTTCCTCAACGCCTTCCTCGATCTGCAGTTCGGCTTCGAGGCGACGCCGGGCAACACCATCCTGCTCCTGGCGATCATCCTGGTGATCCACGGCCTGCTGAACACCTTCGGCGTCAAGATCGTGGCGCTGCTGAACAGCATCAGCGTGTGGTGGCATCTGGTGGGGGTGCTGGTCATCGTCGGGGTGCTGATCGTCGTGCCCGCCAAGCACCAGGACGCGTCCTTCGTCTTCGGCGAGTTCGTGAACAAGACCGGCTGGGCTTCACCGGTCTACGTCTTCTTACTGGGACTCCTCGTCGCGCAGTACACACTGACCGGCTACGACGCCTCGGCGCATATGACCGAGGAGACCAAGAACGCGGCGAAGGCCGGGCCGCGCGGCATCATCAACTCGATCCTCGTCTCCTTGGTCGCCGGGTGGATCCTGCTGATCGGCCTCACCTTCGCCATCCAGGACTACGACGGCGCCGTGGGCTCCGAGACCGGGGTGCCGCCCGCGCAGATCTTCATCGACGCGACCGGCGCGACGACCGGCAAGTTCCTCCTGCTGATCTGCATCGGCGCCCAGTTGTTCTGCGGGATGGCGTCGGTGACCGCGAACTCGCGGATGATCTACGCCTTCGCCCGCGACGGCGCGATCCCGGGTTCGAAGTTCTGGCACCGCATCAACAAGCGCACCCAGACACCCACCAACGCGGTGTGGCTGGCCGCGGGCGGCGCGCTCCTGCTCGCCCTGCCGTACTTGTGGAGCGCGACCGCCTACGCGGCGGTGACCTCGATCGCCGTCGTCGGTCTCTACGTGGCCTACGTGATCCCGGTGTTCCTGCGGGTGCGCAAGGGCGACGACTTCGAACCAGGACCGTGGAACCTCGGCCGCTGGGGCAAGCTCGTCGGGACCATCGCGACCGTGTGGGTGTGCTTCATCTTCGTGCTGTTCATGCTCCCGCAGGGATCACCGATCACCATCGACAGTTTCAACTACACGCCCATCGCCTTCCTCGTCGTACTCGGTGGTGCGGCGGTGTGGTGGTTCGCCTCGGCACGCAAGTGGTTCACGGGCCCGAAGGTGCAGGGTTCCGAGGAGGAACTCGCCGCCGTGGAGAAGGAACTCAAGGAGCTGGGGTAGCGGCGACGTTCTCCCGGGAGCGGCCCGCGCGGACTCCGGTCACCGCGGCCGCTCCCAGCGCCCCGACTCCGGCGAAGGCGTAGAAACCCCACGGGTACGCGATCCCGGCGCTCAGCAGCGCGCCGCCGAGGATCGGACCGCAGATCGCGCCGACACGGCCGACTCCCGCCGCCCAGCCGATGCCGGTGGCGCGCATGACGTCCGGGTACGTCTTGCCGATGTACGCGTACACGAGCACCTGCGCGCTGAACACGAAACCGCCGGTGAGGAACACGGCCACGTACAGGCCGACGGCGGGCAGCTTCACGCTCAGCAGGGCGAGGAACACGGCCGCCCCGAGGAACCAGAAGATCACCGCCGGCCGGACGCCGACCTTGTCCGCCACCCGGCCCGCGACGAGCAGGCCGACGACACCGCCGAGGTTCAGCGTGAGCAGCAGCCCGAGCGCCGCGCCCAGCGGATACCCGGCCTGACGCATGATCTCCGGCAGCCAGGTGTTGAGCCCGTAGACCAGCAGCAGGCCCATGAACGACGTCACCCAGAACGCGATGGTGGCGCGCAGGAGCCCGCCGCGGAACAGCCCGCCGACCACCTCCGTCGCCGACTTCTCCTGCGTCTCCCGTGCCCGCTCGAAGGTCTCGGACTCCGGCAGGTACTTGATCATCAGCGGCACCAGCACGAGCGCGGGCAGCGCGCCCGCGATGAACATCGCGCGCCAGCCGAGCGGCTGGATCAGCCAGATGCCGAGCAGGGCGGTGAGCACCGCGCCGACGTGATAGCCGGTCATCACCGTGGTGGTCGCGCTGCCGCCCTTTCCCTTGCGGGCGTACTCGGTGACCAGCGCGATCGCCGTCGGCAGACAGCCGCCGAGGCCCAGCCCGGCGAGGAAGCGCAGCAGACCGAAGACGAACGCCGACGGCGAGATCGCGCACAGCGCGGTGAACGCCGAGAAGGCGGTGACCGCGATGATCAGCGTCTTGCGGCGGCCGATGAGGTCGGTGATCGTGCCGATCGCCAGCGCGCCGATCGTCATGCCGATCAGGCCGAACGTCGAGATCACCGACGCCGTGCCCGGTGTCAGGCCCCAGACGTGGTCACGGAGCAGCGCGGGCAGCACCGTGCCCAGGACGACCAGGTCGAATCCGTCGAGCAGTACCGCCGTCCAGGCGAGTGGGACCACCCACGAACGGGCCGCGGCAGGGGACATGGGGACCTCCAGCTGTGTTCGCTATGCGCACGAGTATGCACAATCCGAACGCTGTGAGCAAGGCCACTGGGCCCCTGAATGTCATGAAAGGGCCGTTCAGGACGATGAATGTCCTGAACGGCCCTTTCATGACACAAGGTCAGCGCTTCGCGAGCTCCCCGAGAACCTGCCAGGTGCGGAGCCGCTCTTCGGTGTTCCGGATGCCGCTCTGTGCCGCGACGACCTCGGTCGCCCCGGCGTCGAAGTACCGCCGGATCTCGGCCGCGACGGTCTCCTCGTCCCCCGCGATCACCAGCTCACCGGCGGAATCCACGCCCTGGGCGTCGAAGACCGCGCGATAGGAGGGGATGTCGCGGAAGAACGCGTACTGCCGGTCGACGGTGGCCCGCACGGCGTCGGGGTCATCGGTCACGACCACCGGGACCATGGCGATGACGCGCGGCGCCGGACGGCCGGCGGCGGCCTTGGTGAGCTCCGGGACGATCAGCCCGGAAAGGGCCTTCGGCCCGGCTAGGAACGGGATCGTGCCGTCGGCGAGTTCGCCGGTGACGCGCAGCGCCTGCCGTCCCATCGCGGCGACGATCACCGGGATGTTCGAAGCCCCCGCGACGGAAAGCGAAGCCGCGAAGCCCTTGGCATGCGCCCGGACCGTCTCGCCGTGGAAGTCGACTTCGCCGCCGCTGAGCACCTGGCGGAGGATCGTGAGGTACTCGCGAAGGTGCTTGATCGGCGACGGGTATTCGATGCCGTACGCCGGTTCGAGCCAGTTCTTCGCACCGGTTCCCAGGCCGAGCACGAAGCGGCCCCCGGTGGCGGCCTGCGCCGTCTGCGCGAGACCGGTGATCAGCAGGGGATGCCGCGGGTAGATCGGGACGACACTCGTCCCGACGGTGATTCCCGGGACGGCGCGGCCGGCGAGGGCGGCGACGGTGATCGCGTCGTGCTCCATCTGCTGCGAGAACCAGACGGACGTCAGGCCCGCGTCGGCGGCCTGCCGGGTCTGCGTGATGAGTTCGTCGACGATGTTGACGGCGTCCGCGGTGTCCCCGGACGGGAGTGCCACTCCGATGGTCATGTCCAACGCCAACGGCGCTGTCGAAAGAGTATTTCGCCGTTCACCAGTTGGGATCATGCGCGCGGATCCCGCTGTTGGCCCACCCTGGGCGGCGTCCGACACCTCGATCCTGGAGAGACCCGATGTCGCTGACCGATGTCATCGAAGGAACCAAGACCGCCGTCGACGCCGACCCGCGCAACGCCGCCGTCTCGTTCAGCGTCGCCAACGCGCTGGCCCCCGGGACCGCGACCCGGGTGGACGTGCGGGTGCGCGACCACTCGTTCGCCGTCGACGACACCGCCGCGCTCGGCGGCACCGACACCGCGGCGAACCCGGTCGAGTACGCGCTCGCCGCGCTGGGCTCGTGCCAGGTGATCACGTACCAGTTCTGGGCGGCGAAGCTCGGTGTTCCGCTCGAAGGCGTGCAGGTGACCGTGGACGGCGACATCGACCTTCACGGGTTCTTCGGGTTCTCGGAGACCCGGCCGGGCTTCGGGGATGTGCGCGTTTCGGTCGAGCTGAGCGGGCCCGCCGGGGCGGAGGTCTACGAGGATCTGAAGCGGCAGGTGGACGAGCACTGCCCGGTGCTGGACCTGTTCCGGAACCCGACGCCGGTGAAGACTTCGCTCGCTTGAGACGCAAGGAAAGGTCCTTTCATTGCAAATTTTGCAATGAAAGGACCTTTCCTAGCACGCGAAGGGGGTCAGACGAACTCGTGCCGCACGATCGTCTGCTCCCGGCCCGGACCGACGCCGATCGCCGAGATCCGCGCGCCCGAGAGCTCTTCGAGCCGCTCGACGTAGGCCCGCGCGTTCGCCGGCAGCTCTTCGAAGGTGCGGCAGCCCGAGATGTCCTCGAACCAGCCCGGCAGCTCTTCGTAGATCGGCAGCGCGTGGTGGACGTCGGTCTGCGTCATCGGCATGTCGTACGTGCGGAATCCGTCGACCTCGTAGCCGACGCACACCGGCACCTTCTCCAGCCCGGACAGCACGTCCAGCTTGGTGAGGAAGTAGTCGGTGATGCCGTTGACCCGCACCGCGTAGCGCGCGATGACCGCGTCGAACCAGCCGGTGCGCCGCGAGCGGCCGGTGGTGACGCCGAACTCGCCGCCCTGCTTGCGCAGGTACTCGCCGGACTCGTCGTCCAGCTCGGTCGGGAACGGGCCGGAGCCGACGCGCGTGGTGTAGGCCTTGAGGATGCCCAGCACGGTGTCGATCTTGCCGGGGCCGATGCCGGAACCCGCGCTCGCGCCGCCGGAGGTCGGGTTCGACGACGTCACGAACGGGTAGGTCCCGTGGTCGACGTCGAGCAGGGTGCCCTGCGAACCTTCGAGCAGCACGGTCTCGCCGCGTTCGAGGGCCTGGTTGAGCTGAAGGCGCGTGTCGGCGATGCGGTGCGCGAACTTCTCGCCCGCGGCCAGCACCTCGTCGGCGACCTGGTTCGCGTCCAGCGCCTTGCGGTTGTAGACCTTGACCAGCACCTGGTTCTTGAACTCCAGTGCCGACTCGACCTTCTGCCGGAAGATCTTCTCGTCGAGCAGGTCCTGCACGCGGACGCCGACGCGGGCGATCTTGTCCTGGTAGCAGGGGCCGATGCCGCGGCCGGTGGTGCCGATCTTGCGGCTGCCGAGGTAACGCTCGGTGACCTTATCGATCGCCACGTGGTACGGCATGATCAAGTGCGCGTCGGCGGAGATCAGCAGCTTGCTGGTGTCGACGTCGCGTTCCTCCAGCCCGGCGAGTTCGCCGGGCAGCACGCCCGGGTCGATGACGACGCCGTTGCCGATGACGTTGGTGACGCCCGGCGTGAGGATCCCGGACGGGATGAGGTGGAGGGCGAAGTTCTGCCCGTCGGGAAGGACTACGGTGTGGCCCGCGTTGTTACCGCCTTGGTAACGCACGATCCACTGGACGCGGTCGCCGAGCAGGTCGGTGGCCTTGCCCTTGCCCTCGTCCCCCCATTGGGCCCCGATCAGCACGATGGCCGGCATGTGACACTCCAGGTGTTCGGCGACTTGTGGTTTGGCGCTGGTAAATGCCGGTGCATGAGCGTAACGGAGGGCCTTCGGGTGCGCGGAATAGTGGTGGTCTGTCCGGCGGGCGAGCCCACACTCCCGGAGATCGACGACGTCGAAATGGTGCACGTCCCGAGCCGCCCCGGCAAGGCGGATATCGACCCCTTGCTGGGGGAACACGATCATCTGGTGGTCGCGGGCACCGATGCCGACCTCGCGGCGGTCGCGCTGCGGCTGTTACGAAAAGAACAGCTCTCGGGCGTGTCGCTCGGCTTCGTGCCGTCCTCGCCGGACTCCGACGTCGCCCGTATCTGGAGCCTCCCGACGCAGCCGCTGCGTGCCCTCTCGCTCGCGTTGCGCGGCGAGGTCGACCCGGTGCCGCTGATCCGCGACGACACCGGCGGGGTGCTGGTCGGCCGCGGGGTGATCGGGATGATCCGCGGGGTGGCCTACTGCGACGAGCACACCGTCCTGCGCGGGCCCGCGCGCTCGATCGAGGTCGAGCCGGACACGAGCGGCCCCGGGCTGATGGTCCGGGTGACCAAGGGGACGCTGTTCAAGCGGCCTTCGACGCAGTACGCGCGGGCGTTCCAGCTCGGCTGCATCCCGACGCGGCCGAGCAGCGACGGCGTCGCCCATCCGCGGGCCATGAGCCGATGGACCTGGTACCGGCACACGGAGGATCTCCGGCTGGTCCGAGGGCTCGAGTAGGCCATTCGGCTCAGAACCTTCAGCTGGACTTTCCGAAGATTTTTCGGTGACGGACACCCTGTCCTACCTGCTCGTGACACCCTCCGTTCACGAATAGCCAGCAGAGTGTCATCCGATGGTGTTGCGTGGGTCATATCCGTGCCGCAAGGTGACCAGGTCCCCAAACCTGACACGGAGGCAGCAATATGCCAACTGCGCTTGCCGTTCGTCGCTCCTTCACCGTTCTCGCCGTCTCGGCGATCGTCTCCGCGGGCGTGGTGGGTGTCGCCGAAGCGACACCCCCGGGCATCCCGTCGGCGGACACCGCCAAGAGCCAGCTCGCCTCGCTGACCGTCAAGCCGGACGGTTCGTCGACCGGGTACAGCCGCGACAAGTTCCCGCACTGGTCCGACCAGGGCAACAGCTGCAACACCCGTGAGGTCGTGCTGAAGCGGGACGGCACGAACGTTCAGCAGGACAGCAGTTGCGCCGCCGTCTCCGGCAGCTGGTTCAGCCCGTACGACGGCGCCACCTGGAGCGCGGCGTCCGATGTGGACATCGACCACGTCGTCCCGCTCGCCGCCGCTTGGCGCACCGGCGCGTCTTCGTGGACCACCGCGCAGCGGCAGGCGTTCGCGAACGACCTCAGCTCGCCGCAGCTGATCGCCGTCACCGACAACGTCAACCAGGAGAAGGGCGACAAGTCGCCGGACGCGTGGAAGCCGCCGACCGTCGGTTACTGGTGCACCTACGCGAAGATGTGGACCACGGTGAAGTACAAGTACAAGCTGAGCATCAAGTCCGCGGAGAAGACCGCGCTGACGGACATGCTCAACCGCTGCTAGACCGGTTTTCCCGTGAAGGCCCCCTTCCCTCGGCTGAGCCGAGGGAAGGGGGCCTTCACGCGCGATCCACGCTGTCAAGCGGAAAGGTGGGACGTTTCGCGGACTGGGAGCCGGGCTCAGCATATGGGCGGGACTCAAGGCCGTGATTAGCGTGATTCGGGTAGGCGCAAGAGAAAGCGCCCCCCGTTCCCCGCTGGAGGCCACCCGGTGTCCCGTACCGCCGCCACTTCCTTACTCGCGCTCACCGCCCTCGTCGTCACTGCTTGCTCTTCCGCGGGTGGCGCGACGGGCGACGCCGGACCGCCCAAACCCGGTGGCACACTGCGACTCGGGATCTCGTCGAGCCCGGACTGCATCGACCCGCAACAGGTCGGCACCAACGCTTCGCTCAACGTCGGCCGCCAGCTGGTCGATTCGCTGACCGACCAGGATCCGGCCACCGGCGAGATCAAGCCGTGGCTGGCCGAAAAATGGGAGAGCAACGCGGATTCGACCGCGTTCACCTTCCACCTGCGCGACGGCGCGACCTTCTCCGACGGCAGCCCGGTCGACGCCGCGGCGGTCAAGACGAGCTTCGACGCGATCAAGGCGCTCGGCCCGAAATCGCAGCTCGGCTCGGGCTATCTGGCCGTCTACAAGGGAACGACGGCCGTCGATCCGAAGACGGTGAAGATCGAGTTCGCCGTGCCCAGCGCACAGTTCCTGCAGGCCAGCTCGACGATGTCGCTCGGGATCCTCGCGCCCGCCGCGTACAAGAAGACGGCCGACCAGCGCTGCCAGGGCGACGGCCTGATCGGCTCCGGCCCGTTCGTTTTCGAGAGCCTGAAACAGAACCAGGAGATCGTCCTCGCGAAACGCAAGGGTTACGACTGGGGCTCGTCGCTGTTCAAGCACCAGGGCGAGGCGTACCTCGACAAGATCGCCTACAAGATCGTGCCGGAACCCGGAGTGCGCACCGGAAGCCTCGCGTCCGCCCAGCTCGACGCCATCACCGACGTCCAGCCGGTCGACGAACCGCAGTTCACCGGCAACGGGTTCACCGAACCCACTCGCCCGAACCCCGGCGTCGTGTTCAACCTGCACGCCAACGTCACCAAGGGCGTGCTCACCGACGAGAAGGTCCGCCAGGCGGTGGTCAAGGGCATCAACCGGCCTGAGGTCACGAACACCGTGCTGACCCCGAACTACAAGCCGGCCACCAGCATTCTCGGCTCGGCGACGCCGTTCCACGCCGACCTTTCCCCGCTGCTCGCCTATGATCCGGCCGGCGCCACGGCGCTGCTGGAGAGCGCGGGCTGGCTCCCCGGTCCCGACGGGATCCGTACCAAGAACGGGCAGCGGCTGACCGCGAAGGTCGTCTTCTCCCTGGTGTTCAACCAGAACAAGAGCGTGCTCGAACTCGTGCAGCAGCAGTTGCGCAAAATCGGCTTCGACTTACAGATCGAGCAGCGCACGACGGCCGAGAGCGTGCAGATCACGCAGAGCGGGAACTACGAGTACCTCTGGTACAACACCACCCGCGCCGATCCGGACATCCTGCGCAACCTGTTCTCCACCAAGGCGAACAACCGCAGCAAGCTGTCCGCGGACAACCCGGTCGACGCGCCGCTCGACGCGCAGTCGTCCACTGTGGACCCGGCGAAACGGAAGCCCGCGGCCGAGGCGGCACAGCGCGCGATCATCGAGCACGGCTACTCGGCGCCGGTGTTCGAGCTGACCCAGGTGCTGGCGCACGGGCCGAACGCGCACGGCATCGGGTTCGAGGCATCGTCCCGGCTTCAGCTGTTCGACGCCTGGGTGTCCGGCTCGTGACGAGGTATCTGCTGCGGCGGATCCTGCAGGCGGTCTTCGTGCTGTGGGCCGCCTTCACCGTGTCGTTCGTGATCCTCTACCTCCTGCCGGGTGACGCGGTCAGCGCGAAGCTCGGCGGGGGCGAGGCCGGTCTTTCGGTGACGCCGGAACAACTGGCCGCCGCGAAGGCGGAGTACGGACTCGACGATCCGTTGCCGCTGCAGTACGGAAAGCGGCTGCTCGCGGCTTTGCAAGGCGACTTCGGCCGCTCGATCGCCACCGGGGACGGCGCCACGAACATGGTCGTCTCCGCCCTGCCGCCGACTCTCGCCGTGACCGGCTTCGCCCTGGTACTCGCGATCCTGTTCGGCGGCGGGATCGCGTTCGCCGGCACCCTCACGCGGCACCGCTGGCTGGGCAACCTCCTGCTCGCGTTGCCGCCGCTGGGGATCTCGCTGCCGCCGTTCTGGGTCGGGCTGCTGCTGATCCAGTTCTTCTCCTTCCAGCTCAGGCTGTTGCCCGCGCTGGGTTCGAACGGCTTCGAGTCGCTGATCCTGCCCGCGGTCACCCTCGCCATCCCCACCGGCGCGATCATCGGGCAGGTGTTGGCGAAGAGCCTCCGCACGCAGCTCGCCGAGCCGTACGCCGAGATCGCGCTGGCGAAAGGGGCGAGCCGATCGAGGGTCCACTTCGGACATTTGCTGCGCAACGCGGCGGTGCCCACGCTCACCATCGCCGGCGTGGTCGCCGGGAACCTGATCGCGGGTTCGGTGATCACCGAGACGGTGTTCTCCCGCGACGGCCTCGGCCGCGTGACGTCGTCGGCGGTCACCGCGCAGGACATCCCGGTGGTGCAGGCGGTGATCGTGCTCGCCGCGCTGGTGTTCGTGGTGATCAACCTGCTCGTCGACCTCGTCTATCCCCTGCTCGACCCGCGGATCCGACACCGGGAGACGGCCGATGCCTGACGTTCTCGTGCGCACCGGGCGGAAGCCGGGCCTGATCCTCGCGATCGCCGTCCTGTCCTTCGCCCTGCTGGCGGCGGTCGCGCCCGGCCTCTTCACCGGACAGGACCCGCTCGCCGGCGTCCCCGCGGAGAAGATGCAGGGCCCGTCGCTCGGTCATCTCTTCGGCACCGACGAGACCGGGCGTGACATCTTCGCGCGGGTGGTCCACGGCTCCGCACTTTCGTTGCAGGCGACCGTGATCGCCGTCGTCGTCGCGCTCGTCGCCGGTTCCGCGCTCGGCCTGCTCGCCGGGTTTCGCGGCGGCGCCCTCGATTCGGCGATCATGCGCTGCGTCGACGTCCTGCTGGCGATCCCTTCGATCCTCCTGTCGCTGGCGCTGGTCACCGCGCTCGGCTTCGGGACGACCAATGTCGCGATCGCGGTCGGCGTCGCGAACCTCGCGCAGTTCGCCCGGCTGATGCGGGCCGAAGTGCTGCGTGTCCGCGGTGGCGTGTTCGTCGAGGCCGCCCGCGCGGGCGGGGTGCGCTGGACCGGCGTGCTCGGACGGCACGTGCTGCCCAACGCGCTCGGCCCGGTACTCGCCCTCGCGACGCTCACCTTCGGCACGGCGGTGCTGGAGGTGTCCGCGCTGAGCTTCCTCGGCTACGGCGCCACCCCGCCGACCCCGGAATGGGGCTCGCTGGTGGCGGGCGGCCGCGGCTTCCTCGCCACCGCCTGGTGGATGACCACCTTCCCCGGGCTCACCGTCGCGGCCGTGGTGCTGTCGGCGAACCGGCTGTCCAGAGCGATCGAAGGAGACGTGCGGTGAGCGAACTGCTGACCATCCGCGATCTCGCGGTTTCCTACAAGTCCGTACCCGCCGTGGACGGCGTCTCGCTTTCCGTCCACAAGGGACAGATCGTCGCGGTGGTGGGCGAGTCCGGCTCCGGCAAGAGCACGACGGCGCACGCGGCGATCGGGCTGCTGCCGCGCGGCGGGCGAGTCGACCGCGGCGAGATCACCTTCGACGGCCGCGACCTCACAAAACTCTCCGACCGCGCTTGGCGTTCGGTGCGGGGCCGCGAGATCGCCCTGGTCCCGCAGGATCCGACGGTGTCGCTCAATCCCGTGCACCGGATCGGCGATCAGGTCGCGGAAGTGCTGCTGATCCACGGTCTGGCCGACAAACGAAGCGCGGGCTCGGAGGCGGTGAAGCTGCTGCGCAAGGCCGGGATCGCCGATCCGGAGACGCGGGCGCGGCAGTATCCGCACGAGCTGTCCGGCGGGCTCCGGCAGCGCGCGCTGATCGCCGCCGCCCTCGCCGGACGGCCGAAGTTGATCATCGCCGACGAACCGACCAGCGCGCTCGACGTCACCGTGCAGCGGCAGATCCTCGACCATCTCGAAGAACTCGCCGCCGAAGCGGGCACCGCCGTCCTGCTGATCACCCACGACCTCGGTGTCGCCTCGGATCGCGCGTCGCGGATCGTCGTGCTGTCCCAGGGAAGCGTCGTAGAGGAAGGCTCGACCGGAGAGATCCTCGCCGCGCCCACCGAGAAGTACACGCGAGACCTGCTCGCCGCCGCGCCGAGCCTGTCCGACACCCCGTTGCGGGATCCGAAACCGCCATCATCCGACGTCCTGGTGTCGGTCCGTGGCCTCGGCAAGACCTTCGGGACCGTCCGTGCCGTCGACGGTGTTTCGTTCGACATCGCCCGCGGCCGGACACTCGCGCTGGTCGGCGAATCCGGTTCGGGCAAGTCGACCACCGCGCGGATGATCCTGCGGCTGGAGACGCCGACCGACGGTGTCGTCGAGTTCGACGGCGAGGACATCACCGCGCTGCGCGGCGAGGAGCTACGGCGGCTGCGGCGCCGGTTCCAGCTGGTGTACCAGAACCCGTACGCGTCGCTGAATCCGAAGTTCACCATCGAGGACGTCATTTCCGAGCCGCTGCGCGCGTTCGGCTTCGGAACGAAGGCGGAACGCCGGGCGCGGGCGGCCGAGCTGGTCGACCAGGTCGCCCTGCCGTCTTCGGTGCTGAAGCGCAAACCCGCCGAACTGTCCGGCGGCCAGCGGCAACGCGCGGCCATCGCGCGGGCGCTCGCCCTGCGCCCGGAACTGATCGTCGCCGACGAACCCGTGTCCGCGCTGGACGTCTCGGTGCAGGCGCAGATCCTGCGATTGCTCGCCGGTCTACAGGACGAGCTCGGCCTGACGTACCTGTTCATCTCGCACGACCTCGCCGTGGTCCGGCAGATCGCGGACACCGTCGGCGTGCTGCGCGGCGGCGAACTCGTCGAACTCGGCCCCGCTCAGGACGTCCTCGAACGGCCGAGCGCGGACTACACCCGGGAGCTGCTCGCCGCCATCCCCGGCCGGAAACCCTTGGAGACACGATGAAGTTCGGACTCTTCTCCCTGGTCGCCAACCATCCCGACCCGGTGACCGGCGCGACCGCGACCCAGCACGAACGCCTGCGCCGGGTCGTCGACGAGGCGATCTTCGCCGAGGAGCTGGGCTTCGACGCGTACGGCGTCGGCGAGCGGCACGGCGAGCCGTTCCTTTCCTCGGCGCCGCCGGTGATCCTCGCGGCGGTCGCGGAACGCACGAAACGTGTCCGGCTGCTGACCACCCTGACCGTGATCAGCGTGCTCGACCCGGTCCGCGTCGCCGAGGACTACGCGACACTCGACCAGCTTTCCGGCGGCCGGCTGGAACTCATGATCGGGAAGGGCAACGATCCTCGGCACTTCCCGTTGTTCGGCCTCGAAGAAGACCGGCAGTGGGAGTACCAGGCGGAGAAGTTCGCCCTGCTTCGCCGCCTGTTCCTGGAGGAGGGCGTGACGTGGGATGGCGAGTTCCGCGCGCCGCTGACCGACGTGACGACGCAGCCGCGTCCCTTCCACGCGCGGCCTCGGATCTGGCACGGGAGCGCGTCGAGCACCGAATCGACCGAGCTGGCGGCGAAGTTCGGCGATCCGCTGTTCACCGCGAACGGCTTCCATCCCAAGAAGAAGTACGCGGACCTGATCGACCACTACCGGCGGCGGTGGGCGGAGTACGGCCACGATCCGGCGGACGCGCTCGTCGGTTCCGGCGCGGGCGGGCTCTATGTCGCCAAGACGTCGCAGGAGGCGCTGGACGGATATCGGCCGTACTTCGAAGCGCTGATGAAGACGCCCGCGTATCAGCACAACAAGTCGGAGTTCACCACGCTGGAGGACAAGATCGCCGGCGGTTCCGCGCTCGTCGGGAGTCCGGAACAGGTGATCGACAAGATCGGCGACTACCACGCGTCGTTCGGGCACGAGGTGCAGGCGGTGTCCGTCGACGGGCTGGAAGCCGGGGAGGCGCGGGACGTCCTGGAGCTCTTCGCCGCCGACGTCGTTCCGATCGTGCGTAAAGAACTGCCCTCGCGCGTCTGGGAAAGCTAGTACCTTCGAGGAGGTGCGCATCCTCTTCACGTGCCGCCCCGCCTACGGCCACCTGTACCCGTTGATGCCCTTGGCGATCGCCGCCCGCGACGCCGGACACGAAGTTGTCTTCGGGACCGGAGCGGCCTTCCTGGACAAGGTCCGCGGGCTCGGTTTCGACGCGCACGAGGTCGGGATCTCGATCCAGGACGCCGTCGACCAGGCCGAAGGGGACGCGCCCGAGGCCATCTTCACCGCCTTCGCCGACATCCTGCCGCAGGCGACGATCGCCGACCTGACCCCGCTGCTCCCCACGCTCCGGCCGGATCTGGTCGTCTACGAGATGAGCGACGCCGGCGCAGCGGCCGCCGCCCGCCGGGCCGGGATCCCGGTGGTGTCCCACGTGATCGGGCGGTCGATGCCCGCCGAGCTGATGGCCGCCGCCGCGCACCGGTTCGCGCCGCTGTGGGACGGCAACCCGCCTGCCGACCTCATGCTGGGCGACGCCGGGATCGACGTGTGGCCGGATGTCGTCCGCGACCCGGTGGCGAGCTCGCTGCCGACGGTCTTCCGGCTCCGGCCGGTGCCGTGGAACGAACCGGGCACGGTGCCGTCGTGGCTCGACGGACACGACCGACCCCTCGTCTACCTGACGCTGGGCACCGTCGCCTTCGGCGCCACCGACGTGCTGCGCGCGGCGATCGACGGCCTCGCGCGGCTGCCGGTGGACGTCCTGGTCGCCCGCGGTCCAGGTGACCCCGGCGAGTTCGGCGACCTGCCGCCGAACGTCCACGTGACCGGTTTCGTGCCGCAGTCCGAAGTCCTTCCGCGCGCGGATCTGGTGGTGCACCACGGCGGGACCGGGACCGTGCTCGGCGCGCTTTCGGCCGGACTGCCGCAACTGGTGCTGCCGCAGGGCGCGGACCAGTTCGTCAACGCGGAAGCGCTGGAGACCGCCAACGCCGGGCGGGCGCTGACCGGCGACGAGGTGACCGCGGACGCCGTCGAGGAGCGGGCCAAGACCCTCCTCGACGACGCCCGCGTGCGCGAGGTGGCGGCGAGGGCCCGGCACGAGATCGCCGCCATGCCCGCGCCGTCGGAGGTCGTCCGGCGGCTGGAGGAGTTCGCCGCGCGTTAGGTGACCAGTTTCAAGATCTCCCGCGCGACGACGTCGTTCTGCCGGAACGGGAGCGCGTTGGTCCGCGGCCGGGTGAACGCCCCGGCCGACCGCGCCGACGTATGCGGCCCGAGCGCGAACCGGCGCGGATGCGGGCGGCCCTCGCCGTCGAGTATCCGGCCGTCGGAGACGCGGGTGTGGATACGGCCGGCGAGCAGCCTCTCGCCGGTGACCGGGTCGAGGACGGCTTCCTCGCCGAGCGCGCCGCTGTCCCGCAACTGTCGCAAAAGGACATCGGACGCCCTGGTGACGCTCGGCTCCGGAAGCCGTGCCTCGACAAGGGTCCGCGCCTCGGTCTCGCCGGGGAAGCTCGCACCCGACGCGACGAAGGTCCGCCGTTCCTCATCGGCCGACACGCGCATTTCGGCGCCCAAGAAATGCACCAGTCCCGCTTCCTGGAGCGCGAGCAGTTCTTCGAGCCGTCGCGGTGGCGGACCGCTGGCGAAGTAGGAGAAGAAGCCGAGAAACCAACCGTCCAAATCGGACAGTCGCGATACCGCGTCGAGCCGTCCGGTCTGCACCAGTGCCGGAAGCTGCCCCATCACGGAAAGCAGCGCCATGAAGGCACCCAGATCCGCGCTGTATTCGGCGTCCGCCCGGCGGCTCAAGTCCGCTTCGACGTATTCACGCAGCTCCTTGCCGTACTCCTCGGCGGTGCCGAATTCGGCGCCGGCCATCGGCCTGTCGAGCTTGCCGAGATCCAGCCGATCGTCCGGTGCGGGAACCGCCCGCGCCACCAGCGCGTCGAGCTCGCCGGGCGCGGCATCCGCGAAAGCGTCGGCGAATACGGCGAAATCCATCCGCACCCGCTCGGGGTGCGCGGTGAACAGTTCGCTGTAGTAGGCCCACGCGATCTCCTTCGAGATCAACGGCCAGACGTCACGGCGGAAGTCGATCGGGCCGGGCACCTCGCAGAGCTTCCCGATCGCGTAGGCGTCGAAGAACTTGGGCAACCGCAAAGGTTTCCCGCGCAGCCGGTAGCCGATCTTCGAGTGGTACGGCACGCCGCGGCGCGAACCGACGTGCAGCACGGGCTCGGCACCGCTGGGGTGGTACTTCAGCCCACCGCACGCCTGCTCTTCGAACCGGCCGCCGCGGCCTTCGGTCAGCAGCAGCATCAGATCGACGAACGCGAGGCCGAATCCGCGTACCAGCACGGTTTCCCCCGCTCCGATCGCCGAGTAATCGACGTCGGCGGTGTAGCCGGCCGGGTAGTACGCGAGGTCGTGCCGGGCGGCGAAATCGGCGAGTCCGGTTTCGCGTTCGTCCGGTTCGGCGTCGAGATGCCCGACGGTGAACAGCACCGCGTCCACGGCGAGGGGTTCCGCCCGGTCCTCCAGCCAGAGCGACTGCGGGTCGCCGTCTTCCAGCCGCACCGCGCGGGTCCGATGCTCGACGACCTCGATCCCGGCCGGGAGCCCGGCGCGTACCTCGCGGTGGAACCAGGCGAGATACGCGCTCTGCAACCGTCGCGTCGGGAAGTGATCGCTTTGCAGCGCCTCGAGTTCGGCGCGCAGGCTCTCATCGACCTCCGCGTCGAGCGCGCCCTCGCGAACCAGCCGCGCCCACTCGATCAGCGAAGGCCCGGGGCGGATCGGCCCGTCGATCTCGACGGTGTCGTCGGTGAACACGGTGACGTCTTCGGGCATGGAGTTCATCCGCAGCAACGGTGACTGTTCATAACGCCAGACCCGTCCCGCCCCGGCGGGGAAGGGATCGACGAGATGCACCACCAGCCGCCGCCCGCCGAGGAGCTCGGCGGCGTTGGCGCCGAGCCGTTCGAGCACGCCCACCCCACGTGGACCGGCGCCGACCACCGCGAGCACGTAGGGAAGGTCTGCGGTACCCACGAAGCCGAAGCTACGCCGGGATTCCTGGCCGTGTGCGGGTTCTCAAGGAGCGGAACCCGTTGCCACGGCGAGGAACCGGCGCGTACTCGTCGAAACAGGGGGACACGGACGAGAGGGACGGACGATGCCGGTCGAATTCCTGGGTATCGGAGGCACCAACGACGGTTCGGAGACACATCCGCGGTCGGGCGGCGTCTTCGACAAGGACTACACACTGCGCCTCGCGCGGGCGCACGAGGAATTCGGCTGGGACCGGGTGCTGTTCGCGTACGGCTCCAGCGGTCCGGACCCGGCGCAGGCGGCGGCGTACGTCGCGTCAAAGCTCGACAAGCTCCAGATCCTGCTGGCGCACCGGCCGAACGTCTCGTACCCGACCTTCGCGGCGAAGACGTTCGCCACGCTGGACCAGCTCTCGGACGGGAGGCTCACGGTCCACTTCATCACCGGCGGCAGCGATCACGAGCAGCAGCGCGAAGGCGACTACCTCACGAAGGACGAGCGCTACTCGCGGACGCGCGAGTACATCCAGATCGTGAAGCGGGCTTGGACGTCCGAAGAGCCCTTCGACCACGAAGGCGAGCACTACCGCTTCGCTGACTTCGTCCTCGACGTCCGGCCTGTCCAGCAGCCACGCCCTGGCGTCTCGTTCGGCGGCTCGTCTCCGGCGGCGTACGCGGCGGGCGGGGCCGAAGCGGACATCTTCTGCCTCTGGGGCGAGCCCCTCGCGCAAACGGCCGAACAGATCGAGTCCGTCAAGGCCGCGGCGAAGGCCGCCGGGCGGACCGACGTCCCGCGTATCCAGGTCGCGTTCCGCCCGATCATCGCGCCGACCGAGGAGCTCGCCTGGGAGAAAGCGCATCGCACGGTCGACGCGATCAAGGCCCGCACGAGCGGCGGGAAGCAGCTGACCCGGCGGCATTCGCTCACGAATCCGGAGAACACCGGCTCGCAGCGGCTCCTCGCGGTCGCCGCCGAGGGCGAACGGTTCGACCGGGCGCTGTGGACCCCGACGGCGGCCGCGACCGGCGGCGCGGGCAATTCCAACGCCCTGGTCGGCACGCCCGAGACCGTCGCGCAGGCTCTGCTCGACTACTACGACCTCGGCGTCGACATCCTCTCCGCCCGCGGCTACGACATGCTCGGCGACACGATCGACTTCGGCCGTCACGTCATCCCGATCGTGCGCGAAGAGGTCGCCAAACGCGACGCGGCTTCGGCGCGCGAGGTACTCGCCGTCGACGGCTGAGCCGTTCACTCCACCGGATGGCGGTCCGGTCATCCATTCGGCGCACTACGCCGGCCGCCCCGGATCGCTCCGGCCGTCGCGGAGCGGAGTCGAAACCCGTTCGGTCCCGGGCGGCGCGGGGCTGCGCGCAGAGCGCCGTCGCGATGCGGCATCCCCGCCCCGGGTGGCGCCGTTCTGGCCGCCTTTTCGCGGCGAAAAGCCCGAAACGACCCATAAGTGCTGGTCCGAACCGCCTTGCCGGTCACCGGGACATCTTCTCGGGTGGCCGGTCATCCACGAAAAAGATCTCCAACTCCAGAAACCCGGCGAAAGAACCTAGCCAATCACCAACAGTCAGGAGACACTTACGTGAACGAATGACGCTTCGTGACGAGCTCGTGACCGCGTTACTCTCGGTCACGAGTTTGTCGCGTAATAAGGACCCTATTGGGGGCAACATGGCTTCGGCCGGACGGGTCACTTACCGAGAGGTGTTCGGTGTAGCCGAGTTCCGTTCGCTCTGGTTCGCCGAGCTGTTTTCGATCTTCGGTGATCAACTCGCCAGGGTCGCCCTCTCCGTCCTCGTCTTCACCGAAACCCGCTCCGCGACCCTGACCGGCCTCACCTACGCGCTGACCTACGCCCCGTCGCTGCTCGGCGGCATCTTCCTCACCGGCTTCGCGGACCGGTTCCCCCGGCGGACCGTGATGGTGGTCGTCGACCTCCTACGGGCCCTGCTGATCGCGCTGGTCGCGGTGCCGGTACTGCCGTTCTGGGTCCTGTGCGTCCTCGTCGGCGGCGTCTCGCTGCTGAACCCGCCGTTCAAGGCGGCCCAGCTGGCCCTGCTGCCGCAGATCCTCGAAGGCGACCGGTTCGTCGTCGGCATGGCGATCCGCAGCATGACCGTCCAATCGGCACAACTGGCGGGATTCGCCGGCGGTGGGCTCCTGCTGACCGCGCTCGAACCCCACCTCGCCCTCGCGCTGGACGCGGTCACCTTCGTGATCTCGGCGCTGTTCGTCCGGTTCGGGCTGAAGTCGCGTCCGGCCGCGGCCTCCGGCGAGAAGCGCAAGTCGTTCTTCGCGTCGATCGGCTCGGGCGGCAAGATCGTCTTCGCCAGCTCCGGGCTGCGCGCGTTGCTGCTGTTCACCTGGCTGATGGGCCTGCTGCCGGTGTACGAGGGCATCGCGGCGCCCTACGTCGCCTCGTCGGGCGGTGGCCCCGAGATCATCGGCCTGCTGCTGGCCGCCGATCCGATCGGCAGCGTGATCGGGGCGTTCATCTATTCGCGCTGGGTGCCTGCGCACGTCAGACCGAAACTGATCGGGCCGCTTTCGGCGCTGACCGCGCTCCCGCTGCTGCTGTGCTTCCTGCAGCCGGGACCGCTGTCGTCGATCGTGTTGTTCGTGTTCTGCGGCGGCTTCGGCACGGTGGCGCTGATGCAGGCGACCGCGTCGCTGACGCTGGCCGTGCCGGACGAGAGCCGGGCACAGGTCATGGGACTGTCGAACACCGGGTTGACCACGACGATGGGCGTGAGTCCGCTGATCGGCGGCATCCTGGCGGACCAGGTGGGACCTCAGTCGACCGTGGGCGTCTTCGGGCTTGCGGGATTGGTGCTGACCGTCCCGCTCGCGCTGAGCTGGTTCCGGAACCTCAGCCGTGACCCGGATCGGTGGCAGGAAAAAGACGCCGCACGCGCAGAACATTGAGGTGTTCCACGCGCCGGCCCGATCGCGCGGACGTCTGGCGCGCGCCCCAGTTCACTGATCCCTACCGGCCATCGCTGGCACCTTTCCCTCGACCTCTCAGAGAAAAGTACACACCTAGGGAGCTTGTCGACAGCCCGCAAGTCGGTAGAAGCTGTCCGTAAGTAGGGGGTTTCGGAGAATGACGCAAGAGTCAGGGGGAAAGATGATCACATCGGAGGAACGCGCTGGACATCGTTCGGCTCTCACGGTAGCGACGTGGGAGCTGTGGAAGAGGCCTAAACACTGGATCGCCTACACCGGGCTGTCCGTCGCGACGATGCTGGCACTGACGGGGGTCTTCGCCGCATCCATCGCCATCACGTCTTCGCAGGTCCTGCTGTGTTTCCTGCTCGCCGGGCTCGCCATCGCGCACACCGAGGCGACCCGCCGGATCGAACGCCAGCGGCGCAGCATGAGCGTCACCCCGCATATCAACATGACCTCGGTCTGGGTGCTGCCGGGCGCGATCCTGCTTCCGCCGCAGTTGACCGCGCTTCTCGTAACCGTGATCTATCTTCACCTCGGATACCGCAGCTGGGCGGGCCTTCACACGGTCAACCCCCACCGAACTGTGGCGAACGCCACATCGATGACGCTGACCGCGTTCGCCGCCTGGGCGACCGTGCAGATCGTCGGCGCCGACACGGCGTCGGTGACGTCGATCTGCGCCGCGAGCATCGCCTTCTTCCTGATGAACGCCGTCTTCACCGGCACCGGTCTGTACTTCGCGGCGCCCAAGAAGGCGACCGTCCAGACGCTCCTCGGCTCTTGGGACGACAACATCCTCGAAGCCTCCACGGTCTGTATCGGCGCGCTCGTGCTCGCCGTCCTGCCGCATCAGCCGGTGCTGGTGCTGCTCGTCTTCCTGCCGCTGTACCTGCTGCAGCGTTCGGTGCTGATCAAGCAGCTGGAAGAACTCGCCACCACCGACCAGAAGACCCAGCTCCTCAACGCCACCACCTGGCAGCAGGGCGCCGTCCGCGAGGTCTCCCGCGCCGAGCGCGAGAACGGCCAGTTCGGCGCGCTGATGATCGACCTCGACCACTTCAAGAGCATCAACGACACGTACGGCCACCTGGCGGGCGACGACGTGCTCAAGGGCGTCGCGGCGCTGGTCAAGGCCGAAACCCGGACGCAGGACCTCGCCGGCCGCTTCGGCGGTGAGGAGTTCGTCGTGCTCCTGACCTCGTCTTCGAAGCAGGAGTCCGTCGCGGTCGCCGAGCGGATCCGGCAGCGGATCAGCGAAATGGTCATCAAGACCCAGGACAACGAGGGCAACGCCGTGGTCATCGAGCAGCGGACGGCGTCGGTCGGCGTCGCGACGTACCCGGTCGACGGCCGGACGATCGACGAGGTCATGGCCTCGGCGGACGCGTCTGTCTACGCGGCGAAACGCAACGGCCGCAACCGCGTCGTCTCCTCACCGGATCTCGCTTCGGTCGCCGAAGTAACCCTGGAGGCCGTCGCGGCCTAGCGCAGTCTTTCCATCACGTCGGCGGCCGCGGTCCGGAGCCGGACGACGCCGCCGACGGTGAATTCGGTGAGCAGGTCGATGAGCGCGTCCGCGTCGGGCGGCTCACCGTCCCAGCTCGCCTGGACGAGCGCCTCGGTCATCGCGAAGAACAGCGTGACCAGCGCCTTGTCCGCGCGGCCGGAGTCGACGCCGTGGCGTGCCCAGCGCTGACGGCTCGCCTCGGTGTAGACGGCCGCCAGCCGTTCCCGAAGCCGGGTGAGGGCCGGGTCGCCCATGCGCTCCGCTTCACGCAACACAGGGAACGCGTCGGGATTCGCCGCGACGAAGGCGAACATGTTGGCGTAGTTGGCGCGGGCCCAGGACCGGAGTTCGGGCTGCGAGAGGTCGAGGGCGGGCGCGCCGATCGCCTCGAAGGCGCGTTCCTCGATGTCCGCGACGACCTGGGCGAACAACGTCGTGCGATCGCCGAACTGCTCGTAGACGGCCTGGCGGGACACCCCCGCGCGCCGGGCGATCTGCTCGATCGTCGCGGCCTGCGCGCCGTGCACCGCGAAGACGCCTGCCGCCGAACCCAGCACCCGCGCCCGTTGCTCGCCGATCGGGAGTTTGCGGGGTCTCCCTCGCGGCGCCGGACTTGACATTGTGCGCCACCTCACTGACTCTCTTTTTCGACACGTCTGTCGAAAATGTTTGTGCTCAACGAGGAGCAAGCATGCGTCCAGGATCCCGGCGCGGTGTGTCCGCCGCCGTCTCAGCGGCCACCATCGCGGCCCTGCTGACCTTCGGGGCACCGCAGGCCGGCGCCGCCCCGTCCTTCTACGATCCCCCGTCGCCACTGCCCGCGGGTGCTCCCGGCGACATCATCCGGCACGAGCCGTCCACCTTCTACGTCGATCCCGTCAAACTCATCAAGGCCGACGCGGACGTCCAGCGGATCATGTATCGCAGCACCGACACCCACGGCCGGGCCAACGCCGTGACCGGCACCGTCCTCACCCCGAAGAAGGCGTGGACCGGCGCGGGCGAGCGGCCGGTCATCGGCTACGCGGCCGGGACGCAGGGCGTCGGCGACCAGTGCGCGCCGTCGAAAGCGCTCGCGGCGGGCATGGAGTACGAAGGGCCCTTCATCGCCGGGCTGCTGCTTCGCGGCTACGGCGTCGTCGTCACCGACTACGAAGGCCTCGGCACTCCCGGCGTCCACACGTACGTCAACCGCGTCGCCGAGGGCAACGCCGTCCTCGACTCGATCCGCGCGGCGCAGCGCCTGCCCGAAGCGAACCTGCCGGACAACGGCCCGGTCGCGACCGCGGGCTACTCACAGGGCGGCGGGGCGTCGGCGTCGGCCGCCGAACTCCAGCCGTCCTACGCGCCCGAGCTCAAGCTAAAGGGCTCGTACGCGGGCGCCGTCCCGGCCGACCTGGCCGAAGTCGGCAAGAACATCGACGGGCACTACGCGTTCGGGTTCCTCGGATTCACGCTGGTCAGCATGGACGCGGCGTACCCGGAACTGAACATCCCGGCCCTGCTGAACGCGAAGGGCGCCGAAGCGTTCGAGAAGGTCAAGCAGGAGTGCACGGGGGACGCGATCTTCGCGCACGCGTTCACGCAGTCGAAGGACCTGACGAAGGACGGCCGGCCGCTGACCGCGTACCTCGGCGAAGAGCCGTACAAGACGCGAGTCGGCGAGCAGCTCATCGGTGCGCGTAAGCCGGGCGCGCCGACGCTGGTCGTCCACAGTGCTCTCGACGACATCGTCCCGTACGCGCAGGGGCGGACCATGGCGCGCTCTTGGTGCGAGAAGGGCGCGAAGGTGCAGTTCTCGACTTCGCTGGTTCCGACGCACGTGGGCGGGGCGATCCGGGCGTTCCCGGAGGCTTTCGCTTGGCTTGAAGGTCGCTTCGCGGGGCTGCCGGCCTTCGGGAACTGCGGCCTGTTCTAGCGAGGCCGATCGGTCCAGGTGGTCGTGAGTGGCGATTCGGGTTAGAACCCGAATCGCCACTCACGACGTCACTTGAGGCCGGTGGCTTCCGCCGCGGCGGGGTCCGAGTCGCTCAGGAAGGTCTTGCAGCGGTCGTACTCCTCGGTCTCGCCGATCTTGCCGGCGGCCTTGCCGAGGACGGCGAGAGAACGCAGGAAGCCCTGGTTCGGGCGGTGCGACCACGGCACCGGCCCGTGTCCCTTCCAGCCCGCGCGGCGAAGCTGGTCGAGACCGCGGTGGTAACCGGTGCGGGCGTACGCGTACGCGGCGACGGTCTCGCCCGCGTCGAGCGCCTTCTCGGCGAGGGCGGCCCACGCCTCGCTGTAGTCGGGGTGCTCGGCGGCGACGGCGGCGGGATCGGTCCCGGCGTCCAGCGCCGCCTGCGCGGCGGTGTGCTCGGGGAGATGCGTCGGCTGGGGGCCGAGGAGGTTCGTCATACCGGCCATTGTGCAGACCGCGTGTGACTAGAAGAACAGGCTCCCGAGAATGCCCCCACCGGCCAGCACCAGAGCGGCGACGAGGACCGCCGCGACGAGTCGTTTCGGCATCATGGCGGCACACCTTGCCCTGCTTCGCACGCCGATCGCAAATCCACCACCCCTACGGGTGAACCCCGATTTTCGACCCCAAATGCCCATCCCGTGATCTGGAGCAGGGAAGATGTCCCGCATGACAAAGGCGACAGAAGTGACCGGGGACCTTTCGCCGGGTGTCATCCCCCGCAGCCCGATCGCGAAGACGAGGCTGTTCTTCAAGCTCCATTGGCACCGCGGCGCGCCGGGACAGGCGACGCCGGACTGGGTGCTGAAGTTCTGCTACTCGATGTGGCTGGCCGCGTTCGCCTTCAAGCTGGTGGGCTCGTCCTGGGACATGTCGTGGCATTTCATGTGGCTGCGCGACGACCTCGCCCCGCCGCATCTGATCAACACCGTCGGCACGGTGATCATCATGGTGCTGGTGGCGATCCACAGCTACACCGGCATGGGTGCCGACCGGCGTTCGCTGCGGCTGATGCAGATCGGGCTCGTGGTGTTCCTCATCGCGGCGCCGCTGGACGTCATCAACCACCGCGTCAACGGTCTCGACCTGACCGCGTGGAGCCCGTCGCACATGATGCTCTACATCGGAACGGGCATCATGCAGGCCGGCGTGATCATGGGCTGGCTGAAGTACGCCAAGCCCGGCCGCCTGCGCACCGGTGTCCTGATCGGACTGTGGGCGTTCTTCCTGGAGAACACGTTCTTCCCGAACGGTCAGCAGGAGTACGGCATCCTCGGCCTGCGCGCCTGGGAACGCGGCACGCCCGAGGCCGAGCCCGAGCTGCTGAACTTCGCCGCCAACCAGATCGGGCATCCGGTCGACCGGGTGGCCGTCGAGTACTTCACGATGCCGATCGACGACTGGGTGTACCCGCTGTGGGGCATCGGCGTGATGGCGCTGATCTTCGCGCTGGCGCGGCACACGACCGGCTTCCGCTGGGCGGGCACGATGGTCGCCGCCGCGTATCTCGCGTACCGCCTGGTGATGTGGCCGCTGCTGTTCGGGATGGGTTTCCCGGTCTCGGTCGTGCCGTTCTACCTGCTGGCCGTCGGGCTCGCCGTCGACCTGGCGTTCCGCATCGGCCGGGGGCATCCGATGCTGACGGCGGGCGCGGGCGCGCTGCTGGTGACGGCGTTCGGCTACGGGATGCTGTGGGTGCAGTCGCAGTTCCGGCCGTGGATCCTCGGCGACGCGCTCACGGAATCGGCGCCGCCGGTGGCCTACTGGACGGCCGCGGTCTGCCTGGCCGGGGTCGGCGTGCTGTGGGCCGCCGCCGGGCCGGGGACGCGGGCGATGAACTCGGTGCTGGAGAAGCGTCGCGCACGCGCTGCCTGAGGCTCACGTGGCCGGATCATGCCCGGCCCGCCACAAGGAATCGAGCGGGAGCGCCATCAGCCGATCACCGAAGCTGATGGCGCCCTGGCTCCCTGTGTGCAAGACGATTCCTTGCGTGAACTGATCGCCGAGAAGGTCTCTTAACTGAGCGAGGCCGCGGAAGTCCGCCACGGTCACGGTGTCTCGTGCCTTCGCTTCGACGCCCACGACCTGTCCGTCGTCCCGTTCCATGACCACGTCGACCTCCGCGCCGCCGCTCACTCGCCAGTGGTGCAACCGAACCTCGGCTTCGCTCCACGTCGCTTGCTTGGCCAGTTCATTGACGATGAAGGTCTCGACAAGGGGTCCACGGGTCGGTGCCACGGGCTTCGCCAGGGATTCCGGTGACACGCCCAGCAAGGAAGCGGCGAGTCCCGTGTCGGTGAGGTGCAACTTGGCGTGTTTCACCGCCCGGGACGTCAGATTTCGCGACCATGCCGGGAGCCGGTGGACCAGGAACACCGCTTCGAGCAATTCGACGTACTTGTTCACCGTGGTGCGGTGAAGGCCTGTCCTGGTCGACGTGTTCACGCTGTTGTGCTCTTGCGCTGTGATGGAGGCCAGGTAAGCCAGTAAGGCCGTCATCGCGCTGGGTTCATTGACCCTGGACATCTCCCGGATGTCGCGCTCCGCGATGGCCTGCACGTAGGCGCGGAACCAGGCTTTGCGCGCACGCGCGCCGCCGAGAAGCGCGGGTTCGGGAAAACCTCCGCGACAGATCCGCGCGAAGTAGTCCGCGCGATCGACGTTCGCGGGACCGAGGCCGAGCAAACGGCCGGGTTCGTCGAAAGCGACATCGATGAACCGCTCGAACCGCCCCTCGAACTCCCCCTGCGAAAACGGCCATACGTCGACGACGACGCCCCGGCCCGCCAAGGACTCCGAAAGGCTGGGAGTCGCCAGGAACCTGGTGGACCCGGCCAGGACGTAGCGTCCTGGCCCGCTCTCCGCGTCGACCTCCGCCTTGATCGCTCTGATCAGCGGGTCCCCTGCCCGTTGCACCTCGTCGATGAGCCTGGGCTCCGGGCCGGTACCGGCGAATCCGACGGGGTCCTCGATGGCCGCTTGCAGAAGTTGCTCGTCGTCGAGGTTGAAGGAGGTACCACCGTGACGCCGGTGGAGATGTCTGAGCATGGTCGTCTTACCAGCCTGACGCGGGCCGTTGAGGATCACGATGCGAAAGTTCGCCAAGTACTCCTCGGCGACGGCGCAACTGGCCCGTACCAGGTCCGATTCGGCCATAGCTCCTCGAAATGCCGGAGGTCGTGTACATCTCACAGTACCCTCGACCGACATTTCACGACCAGGTGAACCGACATTCCACAGTGCAAGTGACCGACATTTTGCTGATCTTGAAACCGCTGGTCTCAGCCACGCTCCGAGTACGTGAAGGCCCCCTTCCTTGCGTCTAGCGCAAGGAAGGGGGCCTTCATGTACTTCCGCATTCAGAGGACTAAATGCGGAACGGGTCAGGAGAGCTTCTTGCCGGCCGAGCCCAGCGACTGAGCGGCCTCGACGACGCGCGTGGCCATGGCGGCCTCCGCGGCCTTCAGGTAGCTACGCGGGTCGTAGACCTTCTTGTTGCCGACCTCGCCGTCGATCTTCAGGACACCGTCGTAGTTCTTGAAGAAGTGGTCCGCGATGGGCCGGGTGAAGGCGTACTGCGTGTCGGTGTCGACGTTCATCTTCACGACGCCGTACGACACCGCCTCGCGGATCTCCTCCGGCAGCGAGCCCGAACCGCCGTGGAAGACCAGCTCGAACGGCTTCGAGCCGGCCGCGAGGCCGAGCTTCTTCGCAGCCGCCTCCTGGCCGCCCTTGAGCACGTCCGGGCGCAGCTTCACGTTGCCGGGCTTGTAGACGCCGTGCACGTTGCCGAAGGTCGCGGCCAGCAGGTAGCGGCCGTTCTCGCCGGAGCCGAGCGCGTCGATCGTCTTCAGGAAGTCGCCCTCGGCGGTGTACAGCTTCTCGTTGATCTCGGCCTCGACGCCGTCTTCCTCGCCGCCGACCACGCCGATCTCGACCTCGAGGATGATGTTCGCGGCCGCGGCCTTGGCGAGCAGTTCCTGCGCGATCTCGAGGTTCTCGTCGAGGTCGATCGCGGAACCGTCCCACATGTGGCTCTGGAACAGCGGGTTCTGGCCGTTCTTGACCCGCTCCGCCGAGATCTCGATCAGCGGGCGGACGAAGCCGTCGAGCTTGTCCTTCGGGCAGTGGTCGGTGTGCAGCGCGACGTTCACGTCGTACTTGGCGGCGACCACCTGGGCGAACTCGGCGAGCGCGACCGAACCGGTCACCATGTCCTTGACCTTCTGGCCGGACGCGAACTCCGCGCCGCCGGTGGAGAACTGGATGATCCCGTCGCTCTCCGCCTCGGCGAACCCGCGAATGGCGGCGTTCAGGGTCTCCGACGAGGTCACGTTGATGGCCGGGTAGGCGAATTCGTTCGCCTTCGCCCGGTCGAGCATCTCCGCGTAGACCTCGGGGGTGGCGATGGGCATCGTTTACTCCTCCTCGAAGCAGGCTGGTGCACCTCTCGGCCGCATCGTACGAGGTCGGCCGGGAGGTGCCTACAGCCGTCGCGTCAGAGGAGGACCGCGGCGAGCGCCCGGTAGACCGGCAGGGGGTCGGAGTTCAGTACCTGGATGTTCACGTGGTCCGCCCCGGCCTCGATATGCGCGGTGACGCCGCGGGCGACCGTCTCGGCGTCGCCATGCACGGCCAGCGCGTCGACCAGCTTGTCGCTGCCCTCGCCCGCCAGGTCCTCGTCGGTGAAACCGAGTTTCCGCAGGGAGTTCGTGTAGTTGACGAGGCCGAGGTAGAACTTGACGGTGGCCCGACCGATCTCCCGGGCCTTCGCCGGATCGGCCTCGAGGACGACCTTCTGCTCGGGCGCGAGCAGCGGTCCTTCGCCGAGGAGCTCGCGCGCCTGGCGGGTGTGCTCGGGCGTCATCAGGTACGGGTGGGCTCCCGCTGTGCGGTCTCCTGCGAGTTTGATCACCTTCGGCCCGAGAGCGGCGAGGGCGCGGCCTTCGACGGGTACTCCGGCGGCGTCGAGAGCGTCGAGATACTCGACGAGGGCCGTGTACGGCTTCTTGAATTCGGCGGTGTGCTCCCGGTGCCCGGCACCGATCCCGAGCAGGAAGCGGCCCGGGTGCTTCGCCTCGATGCGCTTGTACGACTCGGCGACCGTGGCCGCGTCGTCCTTCCAGATGTTGACGATGCCGGTGGCCACCTTGATCGTCTTCGTGGCGTCGAGCAGCTCCTCCGCCTTCACCAGGTCGCCGTCCGGTGAGCCACCCAGCCAGATCGCGCCGTAGCCGAGTTCCTCCAGCTCACGGGCGATCTCCGGGGTGAAGACAGATTCGTGCTGCCAGATGCCGATCCTGCCGAGTTCGATTCCCATGCTTCGAGCCAACACACCGGGCGGGCGATGTCTTCCCTTATGTTCGAACCATGGCGAAACTCGGGAACACCGACCTCGACGTCCACGGGATCAACCTCGGCGGCAACGTCTTCGGCTGGACCGCGGACGAGGAGCAGTCCTTCGCCGTCCTCGACGCCTACACGGCGGCGGGCGGCAACTTCATCGACACCGCCGACCTCTATTCGGCAGGCGGTTCCGAGACGATCATCGGCAACTGGCTGGCCAAGCGCGGCCGCCGGGACGACGTCGTCATCGCGACCAAGACCGGGATGTGGGAGGAGCGCAAGGGGCTGTCGGCGGCGAACATCGCGGCGGCGGCCGAAGACTCGCTGCGACGGCTCCGTACCGATCACATCGACCTCTACTACGCGCACATCGACGATCCGGACACCCCGGTCGAGGAGACGGTGCGGGCCTTCGACGCGCTCGTGCGCGCGGGCAAGGTGCGCTATGTCGCGGCGTCGAACTACTCCGCCGAACGACTGACCGAAGCACTGTCCATTTCGGACCGTGAAGGGCTGGCGAAGTACGTCGCGTTGCAGCCGCACTACAACCTCGTCGAGCGGGACTACGAGCGGGATCTGGCGCCGACGGTCGAGCGCGAAGGCCTGACCACGCTGCCGTATTTCTCGCTGGCCAAGGGTTTCCTCGCCGGGAAGTACCGGTCGAAGGACGACCTCGGCGACAGCCCGCGCGCCGCCCGCGCATCGTCCTATTTGGACGAACGGGGCGAGCGGGTGCTCGCCGCGCTCGACGCGGTCGCGGCGTCGCGCGGCGTCCCGGTCGCCGCGGTCTCCCTCGCCTGGCTGTTCGCCCAGCCGACCGTCACCGCGCCCATCGCGAGCGCCCGCTCGGCCGAGCAGCTGAACGACCTCCTGCCCGCCGCCGACCTCGCGCTCACCACCGAGGAGGTCGACGCCCTCACCGCCGCCTCGCGCTGACCACCTCCCGCGTTTCGTCCTCTGAATGCGGTAGTTCGCACTACCAACTACCGCATCCAGAGGACGAAACGCGGACTTACTTGCGGGTAGCTTACTCCGGGTAGGTTGGGGTACCGTCCGGAAGCCTTAGGGCTCGGACGAGGAGGCAACGTGGCCAAGAACAGCGTGAACGGCAAGGTCGTCCTGATCACCGGCGCCGCGAGGGGCATCGGCGCGGGGCTCGCCGAGCGCCTGGCCGCGCAGGGCGCGAAGGTCGCCCTGGTCGGCATCGAAGCCAAGGAACAGCAGGCGGTCGCCGACAAGATCGGCCCCAGCGCGCACGCCTGGGAAGCCGACGTCACCAGCTGGGACGACCTCGAACGCGCCACCGCGGGCGTCGTCGAGCACTTCGGCGGGATCGACATCGTCATCGCCAACGCCGGCATCGCGACCTCCGGTTTCGTCCGGTCGGTGGACCCGGCCGCCTTCGAGAAGGTCATCGAGGTCGACCTCCTCGGCGTCTGGCGCACCTTCCGCGTCACCCTTCCGCATGTCATCGACCGCAAGGGCTACCTGCTGGCGATCTCCTCGCTGGCCGCGATCACCCACGCGCCCGGCATGGCCAACTACGCCGCCGCGAAGGCGGGCGTCGAGGCGTTCTGCAACAGCTTCCGCGCCGAAGTCGCCCACCTCGGCGTGAAGGTCGGCGTCGCGCACCCCACCTGGATCCGCACCGACCTCGTCGAGAGCGCCGACCAGCACCCGGTCTTCGGCAAGCTCCGCGCCGGCATGCCCGGCCTGCTCGGCAAGACCTACCCGCTGTCGGTCGCGCTCGACCACCTCCAGGCCGGGGTCAACAAACGCGCCCGCACCGTGCACGTGCCCCGCTGGGTCGGCGGCCTGAAGCTGATCCGCGCGTTCCTGCCGCCGATCATCGAGATCGGCGCGAAGGGCCGGATCAAGAAGGCCGACGCCGCCGCGCTCATGGACATCAAGGAGCGCGGGGCGTACGAATCTTCAGTGACCGGCCAGGCAGGCCGGGCCGCCACACGAAAGGGCTGACGTATGTCCCGTCGCGACCAGATCCGCATGTCACCGGACGAACTCGCCGCCTACCTCGACGAGCAGAAGGTCATCAACGTCGCGACGATCGGCCCGAACGGCCGCCCGCATCTGGCGCCGCTCTGGTACTACCCGCACGAGTCCGGCGTCGCGACCTGGACCTACGGCACGTCCCAGAAGGCGAAGAACCTGGAGCGAGACCCCCGCGCCACCGTGCTCATCGAGGACGGCGAGAGCTACGAGAAGCTGCGCGGGGTCTCCCTCGAAGCCGACGTCGAGGTCGTCACCGACACGGCCATCGTCACCCAGATGGGTATCAACCTCATGCAGCGGTACGCGGGCGCGAAGCCCGGGGATCCCGTGCCCGACGAGCTGTCCGGCTTCATCGGCAAGCAGGCCCCGAAGCGGATCGGGCTGATTTTCCGGCCGACCAAGATCGTCAGCTGGGACCACACGAAGCTCGGCGGCACGTACTGACGGGTAGGGAGTACTAGCAAGTAACTGTTACTTCAGGTAACGTCATCTGCGCAAGAAAGCCTCGACGTGGAGGGCGCAGATGACCGAGCGATTCAAGGTCGTGATCGTGGGCACCGGATTCTCCGGGCTCGGCCAGGCCATCCAGCTCGAAAAGGCCGGGATCTCCGACTACGTGATCCTGGAGAAGGCGGACGAAGTCGGCGGTACGTGGCGCGACAACTCGTACCCCGGCTGCGCCTGCGACGTGCAGTCCCACATGTACTCGTTCTCCTACGAGCAGAACCCGGACTGGTCGCGGTCGTTCTCGCCCGCCCCGGAGATCTTCCAGTACCTGAAGGACGTCACCGACAAGTACCGGCTGCGGCGCAAGATCCGCTTCGGCGTCGAGCTCACCGGGGCCACCTGGGACGACACCGAGCGCCGCTGGCACGTGCACACCAAGTCGGGTGAGTTCGAGGCCCAGTTCCTGGTCTCCGGCGTAGGCGGCCTGCACATCCCGCAGGTGCCCACGCTGCCCGGGATCGAGAAGTTCAAGGGCCAGACCTGGCATTCGGCGCAGTGGAACCACGAGTACGACCTGCGCGGCAAGAAGGTCGCCGTGGTCGGCACCGGCGCGAGCGCGATCCAGTTCGTCCCGAAGATCGCCCCCGAGGTCGACGAGCTGACGCTGTTCCAGCGCACGCCGCCGTGGATCATGCCGAAGCCCGACCACGCCATGCCGGGCTGGGCCAAGACCGCGTTCCGCCGGATCCCCGGCGTGCAACGGCTTTACCGCAACGCGCTGTACTGGTTCCTCGAAGTGCGCGCCGTCGGCTTCAACGGTCACCCCGCGATCATGAAGGCCGGCGAGGTGATCGCGAAGCGCCACATCGGCAAGTCGATCAAGGATCCGAAGCTGCGCAAGAAGGTCACCCCGGACTACACCATGGGGTGCAAGCGGGTGCTGATCTCCAACGACTACTACCCGGCGATCAACCGGTCCAATGTGGACGTCAACACCGAGGGCGTGCGCGAAGTCAAGGCGCACAGCGTCGTCGACGGGAACGGGGTCGAGCACGAGGTCGACGCGATCATCTACGGCACCGGCTTCAAGGTCACGGACGCCTTGGAATACCTGGACATCACCGGGATCGACGGCCGCGACCTCGCCAAGGAATGGGCGACCGAGGGGATGCACACGCACAAGGGCATCAACGTCGCCGGTTTCCCGAACCTGTTCTTCCTCCTCGGCCCGAACACCGCGCTGGGACACAACTCCGTGGTCTTCATGATCGAGTCGCAGGCGCGGTACGTCGTCGACGCGATCAAGCTCGCCGATTCGCGGGGCGCCGCCGCGCTCGACGTCCGTCCCGGCGTGCAGGAGAAGTTCCAGCGCGAGATCCAGGACAAGCTCGTCAAGGGTGTGTGGACCCAGGGCGGCTGCAAGAGCTGGTACCTCGACGCGAAGGGCGTCAACCGCACGATCTGGCCGGGCTTCACCTGGCGTTACTGGCTCGACACCCGCAAGGTCGACGCCAGCGACTACGAACTCAGCGGGAGGTCTTCGTGACCGATCACGAGCAGATCGTCCTGCACGCCCGCGACGTCGAGTTCGACTGGGCGTCGCTGCCGATGCACTGGATCCCCGGCGAACCGCAGGCGACGCACACGATCAACGTGCTGCATCTCGCGCTGCCGGAGGGCGAACGCTGGTTCGTCGAGGTGTTCAAGCAGGCCGTCCCGCTGATCCGCGACGAGCGGCTCAAGGAGGACGTCCTCGGCTTCATCGGCCAGGAGGCCATGCACGCCGAGGCGCACGACGGCGCGGCGGAACACCTCGAGGCGGCGGGCGTCCACGTGCGGCCGTACATCGCGCAGATGGAGTGGATGTTCCGCCGTCTGCTCGGCGACCGCGAGCTTTCCGCCAAGCGGCGCGAGGAATGGCTGATCGAGCGGCTCGCCGTCATCGCCGCGATCGAGCACTACACCGCTTTCCTCGGCCAGTGGATCCTCGACGCCGAAGCGCTCGACAAGGCGGGCGCCGATCCGACGATGCTGGATCTCCTGCGCTGGCACGGCGCCGAAGAGGTCGAGCATCGCTCGGTCGCCTTCGATCTGTTCATGCATCTCGACGGCCGCTACGCGCGCCGCGTGCGCAGCATGCTCGTGGTGACGCCGGTGCTCGCGTGGGTCTTCTTGCGGGGCACGAGGTTCCTCATGAAGAACGACCCGACCAGGCCGGGCAAGACGAGTTTCCGGACTTATCTGCGCGTGGCGAAGCTCGGGCTTCTGCCTTCGGGCAAGCAGCTGCGGCGCGAGATCCGGCCGTACTTCCGGAAGTCCTATCACCCCACCGAAACCGGCAACACCGATCAGGCCGTCGCGTATCTCGCGAGCTCGCCGGCCGCGCTGGCCGCCGACGAACCCCGGTGATGACACCGCCGAGGCCGCTGCGGCTCGACGGCAGCGGGCGCACCGACCGCGCGATGGCGTCGTTGACCGGTGTCGTCGCGCTGTACCGCAGGCTCAGCGGGGTGAGCGGCCGTCGCCGTCCGCCTGTGGTCGCCGTCGACCGTGACCTCCCGCTGGTCGTCGACGACCTCCGCGCCCAGGCGGACGGCGTCGCCGTCCTGCGGCTGGTGCACGAACGCGGCGAGCCGCTGCCTCGGTGGCGGCCCGGCGCGCACATCGATCTTTCGCCGCGGCCGGGCCTGGTCCGTCAGTACTCCCTGTGCGGCGACCCGGACGACCGCTCGGCCTACCGCGTCGGCGTCCGGTTGCTCGGTGAGGGATCGACGGCGATGCACGCGCTGAAGAAGGGCGCGCGGATCACCGGGCGCGGCCCGCGCAACGCCTTCCCGTTCGTCGAGAGCCCGGCGTACCTGTTCATCGCGGGCGGTATCGGGATCACGCCGATCCTTCCGATGGTGCGGCAGGCGGCCGCCTCCGGCGCGGACTGGCGACTGGTCTACACCGGTCGCGACGAGGCTTCGATGCCGTTCCTGGAGGAATTGTCCGAATTCGGTGATCGAGTGTGGATCCGTCCGGACACGGACTACGGGATCCCCGCGTCGGGCGCGGAATTGCTCGAAGGGGCGAAGAAGAGTGCCCCGATCTACTGCTGCGGTCCGGTTCCGATGATCGTGAGTGTCCGGACGGACGCGGCACTGCGCGGCTCGGGACCGGTGTTCTTCGAGCGGTTCTCGACGCCGCCGATCGTCGGCGGCAAGCCCTTCCGCGTCGAACTCGCCCGCAGCGGCAGGACTTTGGACGTCCCCGCCGACCGGTCGACGCTCGACGTCCTGCGTGAGACCGTGCCCGGCATCGCTTATTCGTGCCGCCAGGGGTTTTGCGGGACGTGCGAGCTGCCGACGGTGACCGGCGACCGCGTCCGGGTCTGCGTCGAACGCGAGCCGGTCACCCTCGATCTCTGAGCCGTCAGTCTTCCTTCGGGATCCAGGCGCCGATCACCGGCTTGAACTCGCGCACGGTCCGCTTCGCCACGACACCTTCGAGGTGGTACGGGTCCTGGTCGATGATCTCCAGCAGCGCCGCCTCGTCGGCCGCCTGGTACATCGAGATACCGCCGGAGCCGTCGCCCAGCGGGCCGCCGAGCGCGACGACGCCCTGGTCGGCGAGGTCGGTGAGGAACTTCCGGTGCCGGGGACGCACGTCCGCCAGCTTCTCCTGCACGTACGTGATCTCCACCAGGAACCAGGCCATCGACATCTCCAAGGTCGTTCCGACAGACGCCGCCCAGCTTCTCAGGATCCGATCAGGCAGGACCGTCACCCCACCCGATACGCTGATCGAGCGCCATGCACAGGTTGTGCTTCAAAGGGGTAAATGAACAGGTAGGGGTACATGCTCGAGGGCAATGCGGAACGCAGTGTCGAGGCGACCCTCGGCCACCTGCGCACCATGGACGGACCGGTCACGCCACCGCCGCCTGCGGCACCGCTGACCCTTGAGGATCTCTATCGCCAGCACCGGATGCGGCTCGTGCGGCTGGCCATTCTGCTCGTGGACGAACCGGCGACCGCCGAAGACGTCGTCCAGGAGGCCTTCACCGGGCTGCACCGCAACTGGGGGCGCCTGCGCGACGCCGCCGCGGCCGTCGGATACCTGCGCACCGCCGTGGTCAACGGCTCACGCAGCGTGCTGCGCCGCCGCAAGACCGCGCGTGAGTACGTCGCTCCGCATGCCGTCAACGCGCGTTCGGCCGAAAGCCTCGCCATGCTGTCGAGTGAACATCAGGCCGTTGTGAGCGCTTTGTCCAAACTGCCCCCTCGCCAGCGCGAGGTTCTGGTCCTCCGTTACTACGGTGGGCTGAGTGAGGCCGAAATCTCGGAGGCCGCCGGGATTTCGAAAGGTACCGTTAAGTCAACCGCCAGCCGGGCGCTCGAAGCACTGCAGAAAGCGATGCAGTCACCGAACTGATGCCCGGCCTTCATCTCGACCGCTGGGTTGTGCCGCCATGCTTGGTCCAGACCAATATATGCTGGGGGGCGTGAGAGGCGCCGGAGATTTCGTGATCGTGGGCGGCCGGGTCGTCGCCCCGGACCGTGTACTCGACGACGGCTGGCTGGCTATCGCCGGCGGCAAGATCGTCCAAGTCGGTTCCGGGACACCCCCGGACATCGATCGCGTCGACGTCGACGGGTGCCTGGTCGTGCCCGGCTTCGTCGACACCCACTGCCATGGCGGTGGGGGCGGATCGTTCTCCAGTGCGAACCCCGAGGAACTGCTCCGCGCGGTCCGCGCGCACCGGCGGCACGGGACCACGACCATGCTCGGCAGTCTGGTCTCGGACCCCATCCCGGTGCTCAGGGACCAGATCGCGGCCCTGCGCGAGCTGGTCCAAGAGGGTGAACTTGCCGGAATTCACCTTGAAGGACCCTTCATCTCGAAGGCGCGGTGCGGGGCGCACGACCCGGCGACGCTGATCGAGCCGGACACGGCCACGGTGAACGCGCTGCTCGGCGCCGGCCGCGGCGACATCCGGATGGTCACCCTCGCGCCCGAACTGCACGGCGGGATCAAGGCCGTCCGGCAACTGGCCGAATCAGGGGTCATCGCCGCCATCGGGCACACCGACGGCGTCGAGGACCAGATCATCCCCGCGATCGACGCGGGCGCCTCCGTCGCGACGCACCTCTTCAACGCCATGCGGCCGCTCCACCACCGCGAGCCGGGCCCGATCGGCGCCCTCCTCGACGACGAGCGCATCACCGTCGAGCTGATCTGCGACCTCGTCCACGTGCACCCGACCGTGCTGCGGCTGGCCGCGCACCACGCGGGCAAGGGCCGGACGGTGCTCATCACCGACGCCATGTCGGCCACCGACGCCGCCGACGGCAGCTACATCCTCGGCCGGCTCGAGGTCGACGTCCGCGACGGCGTCGCCACCCTGGCCGGGAACGGTTCGCTGGCGGGCAGCACGCTGACCATGGACGCGGCCTTCCGCAACCTCGTGCGCGGCGCGGGCATCGACCTGCTCGACGCCGTCCGCGCGACCTCCGGGCGCCCCGCCGAACTGCTCGGCATCGCCGACCGGACCGGCTCGCTGCGGGCCGGGCTCGCGGCCGACCTCGTCGTGCTCGACCGCGACCTGCGGCCGGTCAAGGTGCTTCGTCAGGGCGAGTGGGTCGAAGACGACGCTGCGGCTACATTGAGCAGCGCCATCGAAGGCGGTGTGTCGGTCAGCGACGGGTAGCGGCGAAAGGAGTCCGGATGAGCGAGCCCAAGGACCCGGAGAAACTCCTAGCCGATGCCCTGCGCGCTCAGGCCGTCTTCGCCCCTTCGGCGGAGCGGCTCTCCGAGACGACCACCGACAAAACGGTCGAAACGGACACTGAGCGTAGTGACGTTTCCGGGAAGAGCGAACTGCCCCCGCAGTACGGCCTGCTGTCCGGCGCCGGCGCGGACTCGCTCGAACGAGAGCGTGTCGCGCTGGAGGACGCGGAAACGGCCAGGCTGGCGGAACGCCCGACGCCGCCTCCGCCTCCCAGCCCGCCGCTGCCCGCGTACTGGGTGTTGCTGCTGGCCGTCCTGCTGGGGCTCGCCGCCGGTTCGGTGATCGGGCTGCTGACGCTGATCTGAGCGCGGTCTCCCGCCGGGTCAAGGCACTCTGCGTCACCCTGTACCGTTTTCGGTGTGATCCTGGCGCAGAACAACGTGACGACGATGGGCCTCCTGCCGGAGTGGCTGGACCCGCAGCACCTGCTGAGCGGGCTGACCGTTCCGGTCATCACCGTGCTCTGCCTGATCATCTTCATCGAGAGCAGCATCTTCCCGGTGCTGCCCGGTGACTCACTCCTGTTCACCGCGGGCCTGTTCATCGCGAACCGCTCGATCGAGGCGCCGCTGTGGCTGGTGTGCGTCCTGGTCACCGTCGCCGCGCTGCTCGGCAACGCGGTCGGTTACGGGCTCGGCTGGAAGATCGGCCCGTGGCTGTTCCGCAAGCCGGATTCGAAGTTCTTCAACCAGAAGTACGTGGACCAGACCCACGCGTTCCTGGAGAAGCACGGGCCGAAGGCGGTCGTGCTGGCGCGGTTCGTGCCGTTCGTGCGGACGTTCATCACCTGGATCGCCGGTATCGGCAAGATGGACCCGAAGAAGTACTTCGTCTACACCGTCGTCGGCGGCATCCTGTGGGCCGCCGGGATCACCGCGCTCGGCCACCTGCTCGGCGGGGTCGCGTTCATCCGCGACAACGTCGACGCGATCTTCATCCTGATCGTGCTGGTCTCGGTGGTGCCGATCGTGATCGAGTACCTCAAGGCGCGCCGCGAGAAGAAGCACGAAGCCGCCGCCGCCCCGGCCGCGGACATGGACGCGACGCAGCAGATCCCGCGCATCCGCGACTGACCCACTCCCGTGCCATGAACGATCCGTTCCTTGCAAATTTCGCAAGGAACGGACCGTTCATTGCATTCAGCGGGTGCCCGGGCGGGGGCGTGACCCGGCACCGCACTCGCGTGATCAGAGCCGTAACTCGCGTGATTGAAGACCGCACACACGAGTGCGGCCTCCGATCACGTGAGTTACGCGCCCAAGCACGCGAGTCGCGTCCCTGATCACGCGAGTCACACCTAGCGGACGTTTCACACACGCGTTAGCGGACGTTTCCCGCCTCGTGAGTGGTAGGGACGGTTCTATTGAGGGGTTGCCAAGGTGGCGTGATGGAGTCGGCGGCGCAAGCGGGCTCGCCACCGAGGCTTAGCACGCCCCCCAGACCGTCTAAAAAGGACACTTTTCGGGATCAAGGTGTCCGATTTGGCCTCTTTGAGTAGTATTGCCCCGGGGTCGTGAGTGGCGATGGTCGTTCTAACCCTCCTTGCCACTCACGACTCCCCGCGAAACCGGACTTACAGGCACAAAGCAGGCGTATCAAGGCCTCAGGCGGCACAACGCGCCACATTCGACCTACTCCTCAATGACTGTCTTTACCACTCACCCCGGCGCTCAGAGGGAGAACATCGAGCCCGGGTTGAAGAGGTTCTTCGGGTCCAGCGCCCGCTTGATCTGCCGGTGCACGCCGATGCCGACCTCGCCGATCTCCTTGGCCAGCCACTCGCGTTTGATCCGGCCGATGCCGTGTTCGCCGGTGACCGTCCCGCCCAGCGACAGGCTGACGTCGAGGATCGCGTCGAAGGCGACCCGCGCGCGGGCGAACTCCTCCTCGGAGTCGGGCGCGTAGACGATCGTCGGGTGCATGTTCCCGTCACCGGCGTGGCCCACGACGGCGATCCGCAGACCCACCTCTTCGCTGATCCGCTCGCAGCCGGCGATCAGTTCGGCGATACGCGTGCGCGGCACGCAGACGTCGTCGGTCAGCCAGACGCCGTACATCTCCAGCGCGGTGAGCACGACCCGCCGCGCCTGCAGCAGCATCTTGCCCTCTTCGAGATCTTCGGTGGCGTAGGC
The DNA here is from genome assembly GCF_003947535.1 of Amycolatopsis sp. WAC 04169. NCBI lineage: Bacteria > Bacillati > Actinomycetota > Actinomycetes > Pseudonocardiales > Pseudonocardiaceae > Amycolatopsis > Amycolatopsis sp. WAC 04169. The sequence continues at coordinate 135,218 of NZ_QHJI01000001.1, forward strand.
CAGATCCGCGCCGCAGTCGACGCAGATCTGTTCCAGCACCGCGAGTTCCTTCCGCGCGACCTCGCCGCCGGAGTCGGATTGTGCGAGTAGCAAGGCTTTGCAGTCCGAGCTCGTGCCGAGGTCGGTCTTGAGGTAGGCCTCGGCGGCCTTGATGGACGTCGCGTCCATGATCTCCATCAGCGACGGCACCAGGCCTTCACGCACGACGCGTGCGACGGCCTCGCCCGCCGCCTCCGTGCTGTTGAAGGCGGCGACGAGGGTGGAAGGCAGCTGCGGCAACGGTTTCAGCGCGACGGTCGCCTGCGTGATCACGCCGAGCGTGCCCTCACTGCCGACGAAGAGCCGCGCGAGGTCGTAGCCCGCCACGCCCTTCACCGTGCGGCGCCCGGTCTTCAGCAGTGAGCCGTCGGCGAGCACGACTTCCAGCCCCAGCACGGAATCCGTGGTGACGCCGTACTTCACGCAGCAGAGTCCACCGGCGTTGGTGGACAGGTTCCCGCCGATGGTGCACCAGTCGTAGCTGGACGGGTCCGGCGGATAGAACAGGCCGTGCTTCTCCACCGCGTTGCGGAAATCGAGGTTCACCACGCCGGGCTGCACGACGGCGAGCCGGTTGCCTTCGTCGATCTCGACGATCTGGTCGAGCTTCGTCAGCACCAGCACGACACAGCCGTCGATCGCGTTCGCGGCGCCGGACAGACCACTGCCGGCGCCGCGGGGCACGATCGGCACCTCGAACTCCGCGCAGGCCTTGACCACGGCCTGCACACCTTCCACGTCGGACGGCAGGACCACCGCGAGCGGCTTTCCGCTGGCGGCCAGCGGCATCATGTCGCGCGAGTAGGCGTCCGTGACGTCGGTGTCGGTGAGCACCGCGGCGTCGCCGAGCTGCTCGCGGAGGCGGGTGACCAGGCCATGGTTGTTCATACCCTCATCGTAGGCCCGATTAGCTCCGCACTGCGGAATTTTTTTTCCGATCTAGCAAAACGAAGGCCTGAACACCTGTATAGACGAGCACGGCCACGCCTGCCCATGCGGTGACGTGCATCCCCTGGGTGAAAGCCTCGCGAGCCGATTCCAGGAGCGACTGCCCCGCGGCGGGGTCGAGCTGCTGCGCGGTCGCGACCGCGCCGCCCAGCGTGTCCCGGGCGGACTCGGCCGTCCCCTCCGGCAGGCCGGACCGGTAGACCGCGGTCGCGACACTGCCGAGGATGGCCGTGCCGAGCGCGCCACCCAGCTCGAACCCGGTCTCGGAGATCGCCGAAGCGGCACCGGCCCGTTCGGCCGGAGCGGCCGAGATGACCAGGTCGTTCGTCAGCGTCTCCGACAGGGCGACACCGCCCCCGAGCAGCGTGAACGCCACCACGACGTACGCGAGTCCGCCGCCGGACGAAACCTGGGTCAAGGCCAGGAAACCGACCGCCGCGACTAGGAGACCACCACTGACCAGTAGGGAGACACGGATCCGTTTCGCGAGCCAGGCCGCGAGGAGCGCACCCACGATCCCGGCGACCGTCGCCGGCAGCATCCACAGCGCGGCGACGACCGGGCTCAGCCCGAGTACCAGCTGCAGGTACTGCGGCACCAGGAACAGCAGGCCGACCATGGCGAACACGCCGAGCATGTTCGTCACGACGGAGCCACTGAAGGCCCGGTTCGAGAACAGCTTCAGGTCGAGCATCGGCTCGTCGAGGCGGTTCTGCCTGCGGACGAACACGACACCGAGGCCGAGCCCGATCAGGACGCTGATCGCGGCCTTCACCGTGAAGCCGTGTTCGGCGACCAGCTTGATGCCGTAGACCACCGGCAGCATCGCGGCCAGCGACAGCAGCGCCGACAGCGGGTCGAAGCGACCCGGCTTCGGGTCACGCGCCTCCGGCAGCACGAACGGTCCGACGAGCAGCAGCACCAGCATCACCGGCACGTTGATGAGGAACACCGAGCCCCACCAGAAATGCTCCAGCAGCCAGCCGCCGAGCACCGGACCGAGCGCCATCCCGCCGGAGAACCCGGCGCTCCACACCGCGATCGCGATCCGGCGCTGCTTCGGGTCGACGAAGATGCTGCGGATCAGCGACAGCGTCGACGGCATCAGCGTCGCGCCACCGACGCCGAGCAGCGCCCTGGCGATGATCAGCATGAACGCGCTGGTCGAGAAGGCCGCGAGCACCGACGCGGCACCGAACGCCGCGGCGCCCATGAGCAGCAGCTTGCGACGGCCGATGCGGTCGCCGAGCGTGCCCATCAGGACCAGCAGGCCCGCCAGCATGAACGAGTAGATGTCGACGATCCACAACTGCTCCGCACCGGTGGGCGCCAGATCCTCGGACAGGAACGGCAGCGCGAATCCGAGCACCGTCATGTCCACGCTGATCAGCAGCACCGGAAGTACCAGTACCGCCAACGCCCACCACTGCTTGCGCCCCGCCATGGCGCACTCTCCTTAAGCTAAACCGTCCGGACGGTACAGTTACCGCCTCGTTCGAAGGTAGACCGTCCAGACGGTATAGTCAACTGATATGGCGAAGCCCACCGCGAAGGAACGCATCCTCGACTCGTACGAGGAGATCCTCATCGAGCAAGGTCCCGGCGGGGTCACCCTCGAGGCCGTCGCCGCGCATGCCGGGGTATCGAAGGGCGGCCTCCTCTACCACTTCGGTTCCAAGGAAGCCCTGGTCGAAGGCCTGATGGAACGTCTGGCCACGTTGTCGGAGGCGGATCTCGAAGAGGCGCAGAAGGCGCCCGAAGGCGTCGTCTCCTGGTATCTGCGGACGGCGATCACCGACGTCACCGAGCGCAAGGCACTGCACCGTACGACCATGGCGACGATCCGGATCATGCTCAACGAGCCCCGGGTCTCCGAGGTCGTGCAGGTCTACAACCAGAAGGTCCACGACCTGATCAGCGAGCACGTCGACGACCCGCTGACCGCCGAGCTGGTCATCCTGGTCGGCGACGGCCTCTATCTCCGGGCGGCGCTCGGCCGGGACGATGCAAGCCCTTTGCTCGACCGGATCGACGAGATCAAGGCCCGCATCGCCCGCTGACTCACATCTGGATCCCGTAGACGCGCTCGATCGGGATGGTCAGCAGCACCCGCTGGTCGGCGACCATGGCGTCGCGGAACTCGTCCCAGTCCGGGTGCTCGCCCCGGGCCCGCCGATAGTGGTCCACCAGCGCGTCGACGGTCGCGTCGTCACGCGAAGCGGCGGTCGGCGTGAGCACCGCCGGCCCCTCGACGACGACGTAGCCGTCGCCGCTCTCGGTCGAAACGTGGAACGTCGCCCGCGGATCGCGCCGCAGGTTCTTGGTCTTGGCCCGCGGCGCGGTGACCGAGATCAGGATCGCGCCCTCGTCCGCGTCGTAGAGGTAGTTGACGGTCGACAGCTGGGGCCGTCCGTCACGCTTGATGGTGGCGAGGGTGCCGAAGTTTCGACTGGCGAGGATCGCGTAGAGCGCGGAGTCGGTCATGACTCCATCAAAGCAAAAGTGCAGCTCAGGGCGAACCGGACAAACATGCACGAATAAATGTGCTTGCATGCGGCAACTAAAGTGTCATCCGACACACAACCTCGTTTTCTTCTTGCGAACCTCCCTTGAGAGGAACATCCTTGCTCTAGGCAACTAGTTGCAGTGACCAAGCAACCGGCGAGAGAGACCACCATGACACCCACGACACCCGGCACCAGGTCGAAGTCCGACCTCGACCTGGCCGACACCCTCGGGCACGAGCTCGTGCGGCTCGTCCGCCTGGTCAACCGGGCCAAGTCCCAGGTGTCCAAGCAGGGACCGGACGGCATCGAGCGGGCCGCGTACGCGATCCTCTTCTGCCTCATCCACGTCGGCCCCCAGCGGACCAGCAAACTCGCCGAGTTCCTGCACTCCGAGATCTCGACCATCAGCAGGCAGTCGAGCTCCCTCGTCCAGCACGGGCTGGTCGAACGCCTGGCCGACCCCGAAGACGGCCGCGCCTGCCTGCTCGCTCCGACAGCCGAAGGGCATCGGGTGTTCGAGGAGAACCGCAAGCAGCGGAACCAGTGGCTCGCCGAGGTGCTCAGCGACTGGTCCGACGACGACCGGAAGACCCTCAACTCGCTGTTCCACCGGCTGAACGACGACCTCGAAAAAACATCTCCACAGTTCGCCGACCCCGCGTCGGCGTCGAAGGCCAAGGGGGCCTGAAGCAATGAGTTCCACCGTAGAAAGTCCACCAGCCGTCCACGAAGACGGTCCCCGGCTCAGTCACCGTCAGATCGTCACGATCCTGATCGGCCTGATGTCGGGCATGTTCCTGGCCGCGCTCGACCAGACGATCGTGGGCACCTCGATCGTCCGGATCGCCAACGACCTCAACGGGTTCGACCTGCAGGCCTGGATCACCACGGCCTACCTGATCACCTCGACGATCGTCACGCCGATCTACGGCAAGCTGTCCGACATCTACGGGCGCAAGCCGTTCTACATCGCGGCGATCTCGATCTTCCTGGTCGGCTCGATCGCTTCGGCGTTCGCGACGTCGATGTACGAGCTGGCCGCGTTCCGCGCGATCCAGGGCCTCGGCGCCGGCGGTCTGATGTCGCTGGCGATGACGATCATGGGCGACATCGTGCCGCCGCGGGAACGCGCCCGCTACCAGGGCTACTTCCTCGCCGTGTTCGGTATCTCCACGGTGCTCGGCCCGGTGCTCGGCGGGTTCTTCGCCGACTTCGACAAGCTCGGCAGCGTCTTCGGCTACGACATCGCCGGCTGGCGCTGGGTGTTCCTGATCAACGTGCCGATCGCGATCGTCGCGCTGTTCGTGGTGGCCCGCGTGCTCAACGTGCCGCACCAGCGCCACGACCACAAGATCGACTGGTGGGGCGGGCTCGCGCTCGTCGTCGCCGTGGTGCCGTTCCTGATCGTCGCCGAGCAGGGCAACAAATGGGGCTGGGGCTCGCAGAACGCGATCATCTGCTACGTCATCGGCGGCATCGGCGTGATCGCCTTCATCTTCATCGAAAAGCTGATGAAGGACGCGGCGCTGATCCCGTTGCGGCTGTTCAAGAACTCGACCTTCACGGTCGCGATCGTCGGCGGCGTCATCGTCGGTGTCGCGATGTTCGGCGCGATCATGATGATCCCGCAGTACATGCAGGTGGTGCAGGAGTTCTCGCCGACCGAATCGGGTCTGCTGATGATCCCGCTGATGGCGGGCATCATGAGCGGTTCGATCATCTCGGGCCAGATCACCAGCAAGACCGGGCGCTACAAGGTGTTCCCGGTGGTCGGCACGCTGCTGATCGCGGCGGGCGCGTTCTTCTTCGCGCAGGTCGAGTACAACAGCGCGCTGTGGCACCCGCTGGTCGCGGCCGCGATCATCGGTCTCGGCCTCGGTGCCTGCATGCAGACGCTGATCATCGCGGTGCAGAACGCGGGCCCGCGCAGCGACATGGGTGTCTCGACCGCTTCGGCGACGTTCTTCCGGCAGATCGGTGGTACCGCCGGTGTCGCGGTGTTCCTGACGATCCTGTTCAACGTCCTGCCGGGCAACATCACCAAGGCGTTCGGCGGCAACCCGCCGAGCGGCCCCGGTGCGGCGGCGCTGGGCGACATCCAGTCGAACACGAGCGGTATCGCGAGCCTGCCCGAGGCCATCAAGACCCCGGTGCTGATCGGCTTCACCGAGTCGATCACCACGGTGTTCTACGTGGCGGGCGCGGTCGCGCTGCTGGCGACGCTGGTGCTGATGTTCATGAAGGAGATCCCGCTGCTCGGCGGCTCGGCTCCTTCGGCGGCTTCGGCTCTCGAAGGCGGCGAAGCACTCCTCGAAGAGGAAGACGTGCCTACCGAAACGGCTTCCGAGAAGACCGTGGTGACCGCGCCCGTCGAGCCTGGCAAGCACGCGCTGACCAACGGGAACGGGGCTTACCGGGCGGGATCCGCGCAGATCAGCGGGCACGTCCGCCGGGACGACGCCACGAACGTCGCGGGGGCGGCGCTGACCCTGATCGACCACAACGGCAATCAGGTGGCCAGGACGCACACGAACGAGAACGGCGTCTACTCGTTCGCCGGCATCGTGGGCGGGCGGTACACGATCGTCGCCAGCGGCCGCTGGTTCCGGCCGGTCGCGGCGACGCTGACCGCCACCGGGGCCGGGGTGCTGCGCCACGACTTCGAACTGGTCAGCACGATCCTGCTGAGCGGGGTCGCGCGCACCGACGGGGACCGGGTGGTGCCGGACGCGCGGATCACCGTGCTCGACGCCTCGGGCGGCGTGGCCGCCGTGGCGAGGACCGACGCGGAGGGCAATTACACGGTCAGCGACCTGCCCGCCGGGACCTACACGGTGATCGCCAGCGGCTACCCGCCCGCGACCAGCCGGGTGGAGCTGCTGGGCGGTGACCAGGCGGAACACGATGTCCGGCTGAGCTACGACCAGGCGCTGGACGAGCTCGTCGAGCACTAGTCGCCAACGCTATGAACGGTCCGTTCCTTGCAAATTTTGCAAGGAACGGACCGTTCATAGCACTTGGAGAAGGCGTGACAGGGACAGTCAAGACACCCCGATTCCACCGTTCGGTGAAGTGCGGTTCCCCGAGTACACGTAGGCTCGCGTCGTGAGTGAGGTGTACACCGAGGCCGCGGGCATCGGGGTGAGCTGGCTCGACACCGCCGGACCGGTGCTCGTCTGGGTGATCGTGCTGAGCTTCATCTTCGTGGAGTGCGCGCTGATCATCGGGCTGTTCCTGCCCGGCGACTCCCTGCTGTTCGCGGCCGGAGTCGTCCTCGCGCAGCACGGCTCCGACCTGAACGCGTGGCTGCTCTCCGCCGCCGCGCTGCTCGTCGCGATCCTCGGCAACCAAGTCGGCTATTACATCGGCCGGACCACGGGCACGAAACTGATCGCCCGCCGCGGCGGCAAGGTGCTGAACCGGCACAACCTCGACCGTGCCAGGGCCTTCCTGGATCGCAAGGGTTTCTTCGCCATCGTCGCCGCGCGCTGGATCCCGTGGATCCGCACGCTGGCGCCGCTCATCGCGGGGACCGCGCGGATGGATCCGCGCCGGTTCGCCCTCGCGACGGCGCTCGGCGGGCTGCTCTGGGTGCCGACGCTGGTGCTGCTCGGCTACTACGGCGCCGGCCTGCTGGACCAGCTGCCGTGGGTCAAGACGGCGGCCTTGTGGATCAGTGTCGCGTTCTTCGTGGTGGGCACGGCCTACGGCGTGATCCGCTACCGCCAGGAAATGCGGCGGCCCGCCGAAGAGCCGGAACAGAGCACGCCTTAAACCTCGGGGTCCGCCCAGATCTCCAGCTGGATCCCGTCGGGGTCGCGGAACACGATGACCGACGAGCCTTCCAGGGTCCGCGATCCCTTCGACGGCGAATGGACGACGCCGTATTCCGAGAGCCGCGCTTCCCATTCGGCCAGCTCCGACCGCGACGAGACCTTGAACGCCACGTGGTCCAGACCTGTCCGCCGTTCGTCGAACCGCGGCCGTTCGGTGTCCTGGTGCTCGACGAGAACCACGGCGAAACCTTCGCTCGGTGACCTGAGCACGACCTTCCGCAGTCCCGTCTCCGGGTCTTCGCGACGCGTGAACTCCTCGAGTTCGAGCACACGGGCGTACCAGGGCACGCTCCGGTCCACATCGGTCACGGTGAGTGCCAGGTGGTGCACAGACATGAGCTTGGACATCGGGGATGACCGTCCTGATCAAGAAGCTTGGGGGCGCCACCAGGGTGACACAGGCGCCTCGGGCCACGAGGTGATCCGCCGACTTCCCACATGAATCGTGATATCCGCCGGGAAACAGTGTTAATAATTGACCGAACCGCACGCGGACCCGATATCGCCCTGTGACCGGTCCGTGGCCCCGGGTGTCAACGTCCTCCGCCGACGGTCAACACGGTCCCGGTGGTGTACGACGCCGCCGGGGAAAGCAGCCACAGCACGGCTTCCGCGACTTCGGCGGGTTCGCCCGCCCGTCCCATCGGGATGGTGGGGGCGATCCGGTCCATGCGGTCGGGCATTCCCGCCGCGGCGTGCAATCCGGTGTGGATCATCCCTGGTGCGACGGCGTTCACCCGGACGGATTCTTTCGCTACTTCTTGCGCCACGCCATAGGTCATCGTTTCCACCGCCGCCTTGGTGCCCGCGTAGTGGACCCATTCCCCGGGCGAACCGGTCCGCGCGGCGGTGGAGGACAGCGTCACGATCGCGCCGCCGTCACCGCCGTACCGGGTGGACATCCGGCGGATGCCCTCGCGGACGCACAGGAAGACACCCGTGATGTTGACATCGACGACACGACGGACGACGTCGACCTCGTATTCGTCGAACCTGCCGGGGGTGTTGCCGGTGATGGCCGCGTTCGCGACCACCCCGGCGAGCGGGCCGAGTGCGACGGCGGCGTCGAACAGGGCCACCACGTCGTCTTCGGACGCGACGTCGCCGCGGCGGGTGATCGCCTGCACGCCGTGCTTCCGGACGCGCGAAGCGACGTCTTCGGCCGCTTCGGCGTCACCCGCGTAGTTGACGACGACGTCGTATCCGCGCGCGGCGGCCAGTTCGCAGACCGCCGCGCCGATGCCCTTGCTTCCGCCGGTGACGACGAGAACCCCAGTCATGACCGGATCATATGGCGAAGTTGACCAGCGGCAGATTCTCGAGGACCAGGTCGGCCCGGCCGCTGGTGGACGCGATCAGATCGGCGTTGCGCTGATCGGAACCGAGCGCGCGGCGACGCGCCTCGACCAGCGAACGGCCGTAGCGGCGGTGCCGCGAGACGAGCCGCTCGATGCGCTCGGGTTCGTCCGGCGCGAGGAACCACGACTCGGCGAGGATCGGCTTCACGCCACTCCACGGGTCGTCCTGCATGAGCAGGTAGTTGCCCTCGGTGATGACCAGCGGGACGTCCGGCGTGACCGCGACGGCGCCGGCGATCGGCTCCTCGATCTCCCGGCGGAACTCGGGCGCGTAGACCGTCTCGCGGCCTTCGGCGAGCCTGCGCAGCAAGTGCACGTACCCGGCGGCGTCGAAGGTGTCGGGCGCGCCCTTGCGCTCCACCCGCCCGAGCCGCTGCAGTTCGACCTGCGCCAGGTGGAACCCGTCCATCCCGACCACGGCCGCCCTCGTGCCCAGCGCCTTCGCCAGGCCCCAGGCCAGTGTCGTCTTGCCGGACGCGGGGGCGCCGACGATGCCGAGCACACTGCGCTGTCCCGGCTTCGCCAGCGTCTGAGCCCTGCTCAACAGGTCCTCGAACACCGGAGGCATGGCACTCATGGCTGTCCTTCTCCCATCTTCGCGACCGCGGCCGTCCACGACCTCGGTCCTTCATGCCGCACCCGTTCGGCGGCCACCTCGTTGGCGAACCCGATCCAGCCCGGGACATCCCCTGTGCCCCTGGCGACCGCGTACGCGAAAGCTCCGTGCCAGACGTCGCCCGCGCCCAGCGTGTCACGCGCTCGGGTGACGGGAACGGGAACCGCACCGGATCGATCCGTCGTCGACCAGCGGACCGGCTCGGGTCCGGCGGTGGTGATGACCACCGGCACGCCGTGCCCGCGCGGATCGTCCCCCCGGTACAGCGACGAGCACGCGGCGACGTCGACCAGCGGGAGGAGTTCGGGGAAGACCGGCTTCCAGCTCCCGGCGTCGAGCACCACGGGCACCTTCCGCTCCCGCGCCCAGCGCGCGACCGCCAGCGCGACCTCCGGATGGTGCCCGTCCAGGAGCACACACCCGGGCATTTCGTCCTCTGAATGCGGTAGTTGCGCGTGCAAGGACCGCATCGAGAGGACGAAACGCGAGGAAGCGTGGGCGTTGCGCGAGACGACGGTGCGTTCCCCGTCGGAGTCACGGACGACGATGGCGCTGATCGCGGGTGGATCCGGGCGTTCGGGATCGAGGTCGACCAGGTCGACGCCGTGCGCTTCGAGGTCGGCGCGGGCGAGTGCCGCCAGCGGATGCGCACCGGCGACCGTCAGCAACGTCGCCCCGGCACCGAGCGCGGCCACGGTCACCGCCGCGTTCGTCGCCGGCCCCCCGGCGGCGACGTCCATCGACAGCGAGCGCACCTTTTCGCCCGGCGCCGGGATCTCGGCGACGCGCTGGATCTGGTCGACGGTGCACAGGCCCGCCAGCAGCACCTTCACTACAGGCCCGTGTGGACGGCTGAAGCGACCTCTTCGACCTCGCCGTTCTCACCGATCTTCAGCGCACCCGTGAGCAGGCCGACGACCTGGTTCATAGTGTGCGTCTTCGGCGAGACGACCGCGACCCGCTTGCCGAGGCGGTGCACGTGGATGCGGTCGGCGATGTCGAACACGTGCGGCATGTTGTGGCTGATCAGCACCACCGGCAGGCCGCGTTCACGGATGCGGTTGATCAGGTCGAGCACCTTGCCCGACTCGGCGACGCCGAGCGCGGCGGTGGGTTCGTCCATGATCACCGCCTTGGTGCCGAACGCCGCCGCCCGCGCGACCGCGACACCTTGGCGCTGCCCGCCGGACAACGTCTCCACCGGCTGCGTGATGGACTTGATGTTGATACCGAGCTCGTCCAGGATCCGCTGCGCGTCGGACCGCATCGTCGCGGTGTCCAGCTTCCGGAACAGCTGACCGAACAGGTCCGTGCGCCGCTTTTCCCGGCCGAGGAACATGTTCGACGCGATGTCGAGCGCGGGCGCGACGGCGAGATCCTGATACACAGTCTCGATCCCGTAGTGCCGAGCGTCCAAAGGGGACTTGAAGTGGACAGTTTGACCGTCCACTTTGATCTCACCGGCGTCGGGGATCACCGCGCCCGAAAGGGCTTTGATGAGGCTCGACTTCCCGGCGCCGTTGTCGCCGACGACGGCGAGCACTTCACCGGGGAACAGCTCGAAGTCGGCGCCGTCGATGGCGGTGACCCGGCCGTAGCGTTTGACCAGTCCCTGAGCGGACAACGTGGGCGTCGTCATGACTGCTGCCTCCTCGCGAACCGGTCGACGCAGACCGCGCCGATGAGCAGGGCGCCGGTGGCGACGTCCTGGTAGAGCGCGTCCACCCCGAGCTGGGTCAGCCCGGACCGCAGGACCGCGACGACCAGCGCGCCCATCATCGTGCCGAGTACCGAACCCCGGCCGCCGAACAGGCTCGCGCCGCCCAGCACCACCGCGGTGATGGAGTCGAGGTTGCCGAGCTGGAAGGCGTTCGGGTCGGCGTTCGGCACGCGGCCGAGCGCCTGCCAGGCGGCGATCCCGACGATCACCCCGGCGACGATGTACACCGAAAGGATCGTGCGGTTGACCTTGATCCCGGACAGCCGCGCGGATTCCGGCGCGTTGCCGACCGCGTAGACGTGCTTGCCCCACGGCGTCCGCGTGAGCGCGTACCAAAGTCCCAGGTACATCAGCAAAGCGAGCGTCATGCCGTAGGTGATCGGGATGCCGCCGAAGAGGTACCGGCGGGTGCCGAGCCATTTGAGCAGTTCGTCGGCGACCGGGACGGCCTGCCCGCTCGCGAACAGCTTCGCGGCCGCGGTGAGCACGGTCAGCAGACCGAGCGTGACGATGAACGGCGGCAGCTTGATCCGGGTGACCAGCGAACCGGTGACCATCCCGATCACCACCGTCGCCACGATTCCCAGCAGCAGCGCCCAGATCCCGGAAACACCGCCGACCACGAGCTTCGCCATGATCAGCGTCGCGAGCACCATCGCGGCCGCGTTGGCCAGGTCGATCCCCGCGGTCAGGATGATCAGCGTCTGCCCGAGCGCGAGCGTGCCGATCACCAGGGACTGTTGCACCACAAGGGAAAGGTTGTCGAGGTCGAGGAAGGTGTCGGTCGACAGCGAGAACACCACGATCGCGACGAGCAGGGCCAGCGCGGGCCCGACGGCGGGCGCGCGCAGGAAGAACTCACCGATCGACGGTCGTTCGTTGCCTTTGAGAGTCGCAGTGGTCATTTCGTCCCCCAGCAGTTCTCGAGGCCCCACTTGCTGTCCTGGCTTTCCACCCCGGGGATCGGCTTGTCGGTGATCACCGCGGAACCGGTGTTCACGAACCCGCTCGGCTTCTTCCCGGTCTTGGCGTATTCGACGGCGGCGAGAACGCCCTGCTCGGCCATCTTCTTGGGGAACTGCATGACCGTCGCGGCGTACTGGCCGTCGCGCACGTTCTTGACGCCTTCGCAGCCACCGTCGATCGAGCCCATCACGATCCGGTCAACCAGGCCGCGGGCCTGGAGCGCGGCGTACGTGCCGCGGCCCATCGGCTCGTTCATCGTGTAGACGGCGTTGATGTCGGTGGTGCGCTGCAGCAGGTTCTCGACGCCTTGCTGCGCAAGACTCTGGTCGCCGTTCGCGGGAGTCTTGCCCTTGATCTCCGGCGACGCGTCGGTCAGCCCGATGCCCTTGAGGAACCCGGTGTGCCGCTGGGTGTCCACTGTGGACCCGGCGGTGCCGTCCACCATGAACAGCTTCGGCGGCTTGCCCGCCAGCGCGGCCTTGACGTACGCGCCCTGCTGACGTCCGGCCTCGAAGTTGTCCGTGGCGAAGGTGGCGTCGACGGCGGTGGCCGGTTCGGTCGCCGTGTCGAGCGCGATGACCAGCACTCCCGCCTTGCGGGCGCGGTCGATGGCGTCGAGGACGCCGGTCGAGGAACTCGGCGTGATCAGGATGGTGTTCGCACCCTGCTGCATGAGGTTCTCGATGGCCCGGACCTGACCGTCGTTGTCGCCGTCGAACTGGCCGGCGAGCGCGCTGAACTCCGCGCCGTTGGCCTCGGCGGCGGCCTTGGCGGCCGCTCTCAGCTCCACGAAGTAGGGATTGGTGTCGGTCTTGGTGACCAGGCCGACCTTGGCCTTGCCACCGCCGCCTGCGTTCGAGCCGCCACCCCAGTGGCGTTCGACGGTGCACCCGGCCGACGTCACCGCAAGTGCGGCGGCCATCGCGAGCGCGGCGAGACTGCGCTGTCTCATGGGGGATGCCCTCCGATTCAAGGCTGTCCGTGATGGACCGGAAGGTAGACAGGGTTATGCTCAGTCGCAAGCGTTTGCGCAAACGCTTGCCAGCTGACTTCACCGAGGATTGGTAATGCCGCCGTCTCGCTCGTCCCGCCCCACCCAACGCGACATCGCCGAGCTGGCGGGAGTCTCGATCACCACCGTTTCCCACGTGGTCAACGGGACGAGGGCGGTGGCCGAGGACACCAAGCTGGCGGTGCTGCGCGCGATCGAGCAGACCGGCTACACGGGTGACGCCATCGCCCGTTCGCTGGTGACCGGCGGGACGAGGTCGATCGGCGTCGCGATCTCCCTGATCGCGAACCCGTACTTCGCCGTGCTGATCCAGGCGATCGAGCGCGAAGCCGCCTCGGCCGGCTACACGGTCTTGCTCGCGGACACGCACGACACCGTCGACACCGAGCGTGAGACCGTGCGAACGCTACGTTCGCGCCGGGTCGACGGGCTGCTGATCACGCCGTCGCCGGGCGACGGTTCGGTGATCGGCGAGCTCGTCTCGCTCGACGTCCCGACCGTGCTGATCGACCGGCTCTCCACGCGGACCGACGTCGACCAGGTCGGCGCGGAGAACATCCAATCGACGTCGGCGCTCACGGCGCATCTGGCGTCGCTCGGGCATCAGCGGATCGGCATGATCAGCGGCACAGCCGGGCTGAGCACCAGCGAGGAGCGGATCCTCGGCTACCGGCTGGGGCTCGGGCGCTCGGGTTTGACCTGGTCGGAGGACCTGGTCGCGTGCGGGCAGTCTTCGCAGGCCGGTGGCGCCCTCGCGCTGAGCACGCTGCTCGCGCTGCCGGAGCCGCCGACGGCGCTCGTGGTCGCCAACGACACCATGATGGTCGGGGTGCTGCACGAGTTGCGGCGGCGTGGCCTGCGCGCGGGAGTCGACCTACCGGTGGTGGTCTACGACGACGTCGAATGGGCCGATCTGGTGGATCCGCCGCTGACCACGATGGCCCAGCCGATCGAGGAGATAGGCACACAGGCGGTGCGCCTGTTGCTGGCCCGCATCAACGATCCGGCACGCAAGGCCCAGACGATGCGGATTCCGCCTACGCTCCGCCATCGTGCGTCCTGCGGATGCGCTCTCGTTCACTCACATTGATGATTGTTGGGCGACTTTCCGGTCTCGCCGCCGAGTGACGCTCCGTCAGCCGTTACCGTCATTCAAGCTCGGATGAAGGCGTGGAGCGATGACCGCATTGTCCCCGGCGTTACCCCTGTGGGAGGACACCCCTGTCACCCACCGGTTCGGGGTGGCCATGGCGATGCACGCGAACCCGTATTCGGGTGAACTCGTCCGCGCCATCCGCCGCGCCGCGCGCCGTCACGGCTGCGAGATCACCCTCGCCGACACCGGCGACAGCGTCGCCGAAGAAGCCGCGGTCATCCGCGCGCTGCGGGCGGACCGCGTCGACGGTGTCCTGCTCGTCCCGGCGGCCGGCGACGAAGCGGTGATCAACGGGCTGGTCCGGATGGGCGTGCCGACCGTGCTCGTCGACCGGATGGCCGGCCGCAACGACGTCGACCAGGTCGGCTCCGAGAACATCCAGGCCGTGTGCGCGCTCGTGCGGCACCTCGCGGGGCTGCGGCACCGCAAGATCGGCTTCATCTCCGGCGAAGAGGACGTGACCACCTACGAGGAGCGGGCGCTGGGCTACCGGCTCGGCCTCGGCCGCTCCGGCCTGCGGTGGACGTCGCAGCTCGTGGCGTGCGGGCGGTCGACCCCCGGCGGGGCGGCGGCCGCGACCGCGAAACTGCTCGACAGCTGGCCGTCGCCGACCGCGCTCGTGGTGGCGAGCGAGGCGATGATGATCGGCGTCCAGTACGAGGTCCACCGGCTCGGCATCCGCATCGGGCGCGATCTGGCGATCGTCGGCTACGGCGACATGGAGTGGGCCGGGCAGGTGACCCCGGCGGTCACCACGATGGCTCAGCCGATCGAGGAGATCGGGCGCAAGGCCGTCGAACTCCTGCTGGCCCGGATCACCGACCCTGAGCGACGGCCCGAATCCGTACGGCTCGCACCGCGCTTCATCCACCGGCAGTCGTGCGGCTGCTGAATCACAACTCGCTGGTGAGAAGCCCGCCGCCGGGTGATGATGGCGGAATGACCGACCTGTGGACCGTGCACACCGCCGACCTCGAAGCAGGCGTGCTGAGGGCGGCACGCGCTCTGCTGGACGACGCTTTCGACGGCGATTTCAGTGATCACGACTGGGAAAACGCCCTCGGCGGCATGCACACGCTGGTATGGGAGAGCGGCGAACTGATCGGGCACGCGTCCCTGGTCCAGCGGCGGCTCGTGCACGACGGACGGGTCCTCCGCACGGGTTATATCGAGGCGGTCGCCGTCCGGTCGGATCACCGGCGGCGCGGGCACGGCGACGCGATGATGGACGCGCTGGAGCGGGTCCTGAGGAAGGCGTACGACCTCGGGGCGCTTTCGGCGTCCGACGAGGCGCTGGAGTTCTACGCGTCGCGGGGCTGGCTGCTGTGGCGCGGGACTTCGTCGGCCATGACGCCTTCGGGCATCGAGGCGACGAAGGAGGACGACGGGTCGATCCATGTGCTGCCGGTGGGGGTCACGCTGGATCTGGACGGGGAGATCACCTGCGACTGGCGCTCCGGCGACGTCTGGTGACCCGCGTTTAGTCCTCTAAATGCGGTGTTCCGGGGTGAGCGACACCTCGCGAATGCCCATGAAGGACAGCCTGTCATCTTCACAGTAGGCCAGCCTGTGAGGGACGGCGGCAGGCAGCCGTGCGTGCGGTAGCCGGCAGCGCTCGCCACTACGCGAAACCCCGGAGGGAGTCCCTCCGGGGTTCGGTTGGATGGCACCGCGCCAACGGTGATCCATCGCTACCCTTGGCTCGAGCCACAGCATTAGTTCGTGCCCAGGGGTACCGACCCTTCCGGACCGGTGAACACGAGTTTACCCCTTGGCGGGGGGTGAGCTCCGGGGAACGAGGACGGTTTTGGACAGCAGTTCACCTTGTCCAAAATCGACCGTGACGGCGCTCAACCTGGGTAAATACGACATCAGGCTGTCCTAAGCAGCGAGTTCGCCCGCCGCCGTGACAGCGTTTCACTCTTCCTCGTCTCATGGTCTTGGACACTGGGGGACTCACCAAGTAAGGCCGGTGAGACGCCGGTTTTGGACAGGAGTTCGAGGATCTATCGCACCTTCTTCTCGCCGTGATCTTCTTGCCAGGCATACGATGGGCCTGCCCTCACGAGGCGTGCCGCACGGCAGCGTGAGGGTTGTTCCGTAATTGGTGCGCCAACACCAGAGCGGAACAGGCTGAGATCACGAAGTCTCGAGCCACAGCACTGTCTGCCTAGCCGCCCACGGCACGCCGGGCGGCCCACATATCGCTCAGGGAGTTTCTCGTGACGTTGTCGTCTGTGCCGGGCGTGCCCGGCACTGCTGTTCCATCCCGGCCGCCGGCGCACAGCGTCACGTGGCCGCAGGTCACCATGACCCTCGGCGTGCTGTTCTTCACTGGATGGATGCTCACCCGCGGCTACGAGTGGTACCTGGCGCTTCTGATCGCCAGCTGCGCCGTCGTGGTCGGCAGCAGCCTGATCTATCTCCCACGCGGCCTCATGCGCCTCGCCCGAGCGATCGACAGGCCTGATCAGTAATGGGGAAGCTCGATCACCAGCGGCCCGCCTTCGAAATGGTTTCCGTCTCGCGGCCACGACCCTCCAGCCCGCAACGGGACCTGTTGCAGCAGGCGAAACAGCTGATCGAAAAGGACGACCGGCTGAGCTGGCTCAAGCGCAGGCCGGCTGATCAGGCTCTCGACGTCGCGACGATTTTCGTCCTGGCGGAGCGGACCGAGTTCGCGATGGACTTCGACGTGATCCTGGAGATCACACAGATAGCGCACCGGATCGGTGTCGACGACGGCGACCGGCGCGAGGGCGCTGGGGTTCTCGACGCGGTGGAACTACTGGTCGAGAACCCCGACGACGTGTCCAAGGTTGTCCAGCTGGCTATGAGTCGTGCTCGGCTCGGTCATGGGCAAATCGCGGCGAGGACCGGTATCAACCGCTCCCAGGTGTACAACCTCAGCAAACAGGATGGGGCGCTTCCTCGTGAACCCGACCAGCTGCTGAAGTGCTTGCACGCCTGCAAGATGCCGACGATTCAGATCGATTTGGTGATCATGCAGTGGCGGCTGCTGCGGGAACGTCGACGGCGTGGGCTGTCACTGGAGCTACCTCGTTCCCCGATTCCGGCTCAGCGGCACGAGTCGTTCCCGCCGGTCGTGCAGATCGGCGAGGATCGGGGCGCGGCGGAAGACCAGCCCGCGGAGCAGGAAGGCAGAGCGGACAACCCGCCGAGCGGTTTCCCGGAGCTTCCGCTGGTGGGCGTGCCGGTTGGCGCACCGGGGTCCTCACGGGCACGGCAACTGGCGCTTCGTCTCAAGGAAGGCGTCCGGGGCCGAATCATGATGATCGCCATGCTGGTCATTTTGATCCTCATGCTGTTCCTGCTCGCCGCTGACGACTTGCTTCCCAGCGATACCATGGCCGCCCTACCGGTCTTCTCCATGGTGATCGCAGGCGGCAGCCTGGTCTCGACCTATGTCGTCATCCGCACCATGCGGCAGGAACGCGACGATCAGGCTGGAGCTGGGCGAGCTCGACGGTCGAGTCTTTCCGAAATGGAGTTGGGCACCGACTACGACGATCAGAAGGTGGCCGTCCGCTCCACCGACGGCGTCTACATGCCTCGTTTGGCGGGCTAGCCCACCCAGGCCGATCTTGACGAGTGGCCCCGTTGGCGACGTAGAGGCTCGGTGTGCTCTTCACGCCGGGCCTCTACGTTCGCCATCCTGGCCCGCGTTTAGTCCTCTGAATGCTGTACTTGCACACGCAACTACCGCATTTAGAGGACTAAATGCGGTGTTCCAGGGTGGCCGCGGCTTCGAGCAGCATCCACGCGCTCACCTGGACGGACAGGTCGCGTTCGGGCGCGTCGGCGGCGAGGGGCAGCGAAGGCGCGGGAGTCGCCCAGTCGGCACTGAAGAGCGGCCCGTGCGGCGTCTCGGTGGCACCCGCCCAGCACGCGTCGGCCGACCGGATGACCAGGTCACGCGCCACCCCGCTCGGCAGCAGCGGCGCCGCGAGCGCCAGGTACCGGGCGAGGATCCCACCGAAGAGGCCGCCGTCGCCGCCTTCCTGACCGCGGATCACCCCGTTCGGCGCGACATGTTCCGCGACCGCGTGGATCGCGCGCTCCACTCTGTCCATTTCGGACAGTTCGAGACAAGCGCCGAGATAAACCCCTTGGCAGTAGGTGAAAATATGCTTCACCAGTTCGCCGCTGCCGATGCGCAGGCCGTCCCACACCAGGCCGGTTTCCGGGTCGACGAGCCGTTCGGTCATCCAGTCGGTCAACCCGCGAGCGTGCTGCGTGGAGCCTTCGCGGGCGTGGAAGATCGCGGCCGGGCCGTTCGCGGGCGCGTTCTTGAAGTCGTCGCCGACGCGCCACCAGATCCCGCCGCCCGCGTCGTCGGTCCAGCCTTCGCGCAGCCGCGAACTGATCGCCTCCAGCCCACCGCGGACGTCCAGCCCGAGATGCCCCACGCGTTGCAGCGCGAGGCCGAGCCAGGCGATGTCGTCGTAGTAGTCGTTGATCCACTTGCCGAAGTTGCGCAGCCGCACGGACACCACGAACCGGTCGATCAGCTTCAGCCGATCCGGCGACGGCTCCCGCAGCTGGGCGTCGACGAGGGTCTCCAGAAGATGTGCCTGCCACCAGTAGTTCCAGTGCCAGTGGACGCGCTGCCCCGTCGAGGGCGGCCACCCGCTGCGGCCCAGCACGGTCCCCGGCAGCCCCCACACGCGGCGCAGATGCCGGTCGCGGATCGCGCGTTCAGCGGTCGCGGCCCGGTCGGCGAGAGCAGTCATCGGGCCATCATCCCTTGCCCGCTGACATACCGCTCAGTATGTTGGGATGATTCCCGGACCCGCGAGGTGCTTCATGACCACGGCGCACGTGACCTGCCCGCTCTGCGAAGCGACCTGCGGTCTGGAGGTGACGATCGACGAGAAGAGCCTGGTCACCCGGGTTCGAGGCGACAGCGAGGACGTCTTTTCGAAGGGCTACATCTGCCCGAAGGGTGCTTCGCTCGGCGCGCTGCATCACGACCCGGACAGGCTGACCGCGCCCTTGGTCAAACGGGACGGCGAGTTCGTCGAGGTCACCTGGGACGAGGCGTTCGCCGAAATCGACCGGCGGCTGCGGCCGATCATCGACGAGCACGGCAGGAACGCCGTCGCCGTCTACTCCGGCAACCCGACGGTGCACAACGCGGCGCTGGTGCTCTACGGCCGCGTGTTCTTCAAAGCCTTGGGCACCAGGAACTTCTACACCGCGACCACGGTCGACCAGATGCCGAAGCACTTCTCCTCCGGCTACCTCTTCGGCGATCCGCAGGCCATCCCCGTCGCCGACCTCGACCGCACCGAACACCTGCTGATCCTGGGCGCGAACCCGTTGGTGTCCAACGGAAGCCTGATGACCGCCCCGGACACCCGCGGGAAGCTGCGCGGGATCCAGCGGCGCGGCGGCAAGATCGTCGTCCTCGACCCGCGCCGCACCCGGACCGCGCAGCTCGCCGACGAGCACCACGCGATCCGGCCCGGCACCGACGCGTTGTTCCTGTTCGCGCTGGTCAACGTCCTGTTCGCGGAGAATCGGGTCACGCCGGGCGAGCACGTCGCCGGCGTCGACGAGGTGCGCGCGCTCGCGGAGCCCTTCACGCCGGAAGCGGTCGCGCCCGCGACCGGGATCGACGCCGCCGAGATCCGCCGTATCGCGCTCGAACTCGCGGACGCCGAACGCGCCGCGGTGTACGGCCGGATGGGCACCACGACCCAGGCGTACGGCACCATCGCGAGCTGGCTGGTCGACGTCCTCAACACGCTCACCGGCAACCTCGATCGCGAAGGCGGCGTGATGTTCCCGCTGCCCGCCCTGTGGCGGCCGCGCCGGTCCTCGCCGTTCACCAGCGGCCGCTGGACGAGCCGGGTGCGCGGGTATCCCGAGGTGCTCGGCGAACTGCCGGTGGCCACGCTCGCGGACGAGATCGAGACGCCCGGCGAAGGCCAGGTGCGGGCGCTGGTGACCATCAGCGGCAACCCGGCGCTGAGCACGCCGAACTCCGCGCGGCTCACGGAAGCGTTGCGGCAGCTGGACTTCATGGTCTCCCTCGACGTGTACCTCAACGAGACCACGCGGCACGCCGACGTCATCCTGCCCGGCCCGTCGCCGATGGAGCGGCCGCATTACGACGTCGCGCTGTACGCGCTCGCCGTGCGCAACGTCGCGAACTGGACGCCGCAGACGCTCGAAACGGATATGCCGCAGGAGTGGGTGACCCTGCTGCGGCTCGCCGGGATCGCCGCCGGCCAGGGCCCGGACGTCGACGTCGCCGCCTTCGACACGATGGTCGCGGGCGAAACGGCACGGCGCACCGGCGTCGACCTCTCGCTCGCCGAAGGCCGCACGGGACCCGCGCGGATGATCGACCTGATGCTGCGCGGCGGACCGTACGGGCTGAGCCTGGCGGACCTCGAAGCCGCCCCGCACGGCATCGACCTCGGCGCGCTGAAGCCCCGGCTGCCCGAGGCGCTCGCCACCGCGAACGGGAAGGTCGAGCTGGCCCCGGAGGCGATCACGAAGGATGTGCCGCGGCTGCGCGCGGAGCTGGACAAGGCGCCGGACGGTGGGCTGCTGCTGATCGGGCGACGGCATCTGAGCTCGAACAACTCGTGGATGCACAACCTGACGCCGCTGGTGCGCGGCGGGAACCGGTGCACCGTCCAGGTGCACCCGGACGACGCCTCCCGGCTGGGGCTGACCGACGGCGGGCTCGCGTCGGTGACGTCGCGGGCGGGCAAGCTCGAAGCGCCGGTGGAGGTCACGGCCGACGTCCGGCCCGGCGTGGTGAGCATGCCGCACGGCTGGGGGCACGACCTCGACGGAACGCGGACGAAAGTCGCCACCGCGCACGCCGGGGTCAACTCGAACCTGGTCGCGGACGAGACCCTGCTCGACGTGCCGTCCGGGAACGCCGTCCTGAACGGGATCCCGGTGGAGGTGGCCCCCGTCTAGCCACGTTTCGTCCTCTGAATGCGGTCCTTGCGCGTGCAATTACCGCATTCAGAGGACGAAACGCGGGGGGTCACCAGGCTTGGGCGAGATCGGCGTGCTGCCGGACCCAGGCGTGCATGACGATCCCGGCGGCGACGCCGGCGTTGATCGAGCGGGTCGTGCCGAACTGCGCGATCGAAACGACCAGCGACGCCGTCTTCTGCGCCTCGGCCGACAACCCGGGCCCCTCCTGGCCGAACAGCAGGACACACTCGCGCGGCAGTTCGGCGGTCTCGACGGGCTGCGAACCGGGCGTGTTGTCGACAGCGACCACGGCGAGCCCTTCCGTCGCGGCGAAGGTCAGCAGGCCTTTGACGTCCTCGTGGTGGAGAAGGTGCTGGTAGCGGTCGGTCACCATGGCGCCGCGCCGGTTCCAGCGCCGACGGCCGACGATGTGCACCGCCGCCGCGGCGAACGCGTTCGCCGTCCGGACCACGGTGCCGATGTTGTGGTCGTGCTGGAAGTTCTCGATCGCCACGTGGAACGGATGCCGACGGCTGTCCACATCGGACACGATGGCTTCGCGCCGCCAGTAGCGGTACGGGTCGACGACGTTGCGGCGATCACCGTGGGCCAGGAGTTCGGGGTCGTAGCGCTCGTCCGCGGGCCATTCGCCCTCCCACGGGCCGACGCCGACCTCTTCCCGCGCCACCCATTCGGTGGGCCCGGCCTCGTTCTCAGTCACCCGGTGATTGTCACTCAGCCCATGCTGACGCGGTGCGCCGGTGCGTCCCCGTCGTGGTGGCGGTGACGCCAGCGCTGGTACGCGCCGATGTAGGAGATGATCACCGTCGCCATCGCGATCACGACGACCACCGGCAGTGACGAACGCGGGAACACGGTGTCGTAGAGGTAGTAGGCGTTGAAGCCGCCGGGCAGGTCGCCGAGGCCCTGCTGGTGCCGGAAGTAGTTCTCGGCCGCCGTCAGCGGGCAGGGCCACGGGAAGACGTTGACGAGGACACCCCATGCGGCGAAGAACACATGCACGAAGATCACCTTCGGCCACCGCCACGCCAGGAAACCGCCGAATCCGATGAACAACAGCGCGAAAATGTGCACCGCGACTGTCACGTTCGCCAGGAAACCCGCCACCTCAAGCCCCCTTTCACACCCCTACCAGCGACGTTACCCCTCTCGTATTGAGAAACGCTCACGAAAAACGGGGCATCCTCCGTTCGCACAGAGGATGCCCCGTTCGGGAGGCTTTACTCACGACAGTGGGCGGAGCTGAAAGACGTGCCCGAAAAGCGACCGAACACGTGAACCCGCCCGGCCGAAGGCCCCGCTATCGCGGTGGCAGGGCGCCCGCCCCGCCGTCGAGGTGAAAGACCGGACAGCGCCCTGCCGACGTCGATCGCGGACGCGGGTTCACCACCAGGTAATCAGGACAGACCGAGATCGTCCTTGTTCAGAATGTAACGGTATTCGAGGCCTTCCTTCTCGATGGCCTCGCGCGCTCCGGTGTCCCGATCGACGACCGTCGCGACGCCGACCACGTTCGCGCCGGCCTCGCGCAGCGCCTCGACGGCGGTGAGGACGCTGCCGCCGGTGGTCGAGGTGTCCTCGACGGCCAGCACCCGCTGCCCCAGCACCTCGACGCCTTCGATCCGGCGCTGCATGCCGTGTTCCTTGACGGCCTTACGGACGACGAACGCGTCGAGCACGACACCGTCGGTCGCCGCGGAGTGCAGCATCGCCAGCGCCACCGGGTCCGCGCCGAGGGTCAGGCCGCCGGCGGCGACGTAATCCCAGTCGTGCGTGAGCTGCCGGAGCAGCTTCCCGATGAGCGGCGCGGCCGCGTGATGCAGCGTCGCCCGCCGGAGGTCGATGTAGTAGTCGGCTTCCTTGCCGGAGGACAAGGTCACCTTGCCGTGTACGACGGCGAGTTCGCCGACCAGTCTCGCCAGTTCGAGTTTCGCCGCTTGATCAACACCGGGGTACGCCACGGCCGAGAGTCTTACACACGGCCCGCCGGGCCCTTCGACGGTAGCTCTAGTCATTGCCGGACGTCGCCGCGTCGACGGCCTGGCCGCGAGTCGCCGCCCAGGCCGGGACCAGGGTGGCCGCCAGCGCGAGCGCCGCGGCGAGCCCGATGATGGTCAGGTAGATCAGCGGCGAGCCCATCGGCAGCAGCGAATCGGCCGCCACCAGGCAGAACGGGACGATCGCGCCCGCCGAGACGACGGTGCCGAGCACGATCCCGACCAGCGCGACGAGCCCGCCTTCGAAGCCGGCCATCCGCAGCACCTGTGCCCTCGTCGAGCCGGTGAGCCGCTGGAGGCCGAACTCGCGGCGCCGCCGCACGGTCGCCATCACGAGCGTGTTGGCGACCGAAATCACCGTGTAGGCGATGATCATCCCGACCAGCAGGTAGTTCACCCACGCGCCGACGGCCTGATCCTTGTCGTGCGCCGCGACGAGCGCCGCCCGGTCGCCGACGGTCACCGGAAGCCCGGCCGTCGCCTCGCGGAGCCGCTCGGTGAGCACCGCCGGATCGATGTCCGGGGCGGCGCGGACCAGCATCTGCGGCGCGAGTCCCGCGGTGGTGTGCGGGGCCAGGAGATCGGCCGGGAGCAGCAGGCTTTCGAAGCCGGGGCGCTGGCCGGTCACCGCGACGACCTTGACGTCGACGGGGGCGCCGTCGCCGAGCCGCAGGCTGAGCGTGTCGCCGAGGCCTCGGCCGAAGTCCTTCGCGAAGACCTCGGGGAGTGCGACGGTCCGGCCGGTCAGGGCCGTCAGGTCGCCCTGGGTCACCTTGGTGTCGGTGGTGGCGGTCGCGCCGGAAGCGGTGAGGCCGATCGCCGGTCGTCCCTCGTCGGACGAGTCGTACGGCTTCTCGAGGAACACGCTGCTGGTGACGTACTCGGACGCACCGGCGACGCCGGGCACACTCTGGATCCGCTGGACGAGGTCCGGCGAGAGCCCGCCCGCGACGGAACCGATCACGGCGTCCGCCCGGACGTCTTCGGTGAAGGCCTGGTTCGCCAGCTCCTGCTGGGTGGTCTGCAGGTAGATGTTCGCGGTCGCGATGCCGACGGCGAGCATGATCGGGGTGACCGCGCCCGCCGCCCGGACGATCCCGGCGCGGGTGTTGAGCACGGCGAGCCGGGCGTCGATGCCGCCGAGCAGGCGCATCGGCCACTGCAGGATCGCCGTCATCCACTTGGCGACGCCGGGCGTGATCATCGCGACGCCGATCGCCCACAGGATCACCGCGGGGCCGGCGGTACTGGCCGCGATCGGTCCGGTCATCACCGCGACGGTCACGATGGCCAGCGCGGTGCCGCCGCCGAAGGAGAGCGCGGCGACGATGAAACGCGTCGGGGTCAGCCAGCGGCGGGTGACCGCGGCTTCGGCGAGCGCCTCGGTCGGCCGGATCTTCCCGGCGCGTCGGCCCGCGACGAAGGCGGCGATGAACACCGCGAGCATCGCGGCACCCGCGCCGACGACGGCGGGCAGCCAGCCCTGGTAGAACCGCAGCACCGAAGGCACCACACCGTTCTCGACGAGCTGCCCGAACAGCCATTCACCGAGGATCGGTCCCAACAAGGCGGCGAGCGCCGTGGCGAGCAGGCCGACGGCCAGCGCTTCGCCGAGCACCATGCGCCGCAGCTGACGCGGGGTCGTGCCGATCGCCCGCATCAACGCGAGTTCACGCGAACGCTGCTGGGTGGACAGGCTCAGCGTGCTGGCGACGACGAACATCGCGACCATCACCGAAAGCCCACCGGACACCGCGGCGATGACGATCAGGTTGGTCCCGCTCGTATCGGCCTCGGGGAACTCCGCGACACCGCGGTCGATCCCGGTCAGTACGTTCGCCCCGGTCGCGGCCTCGGCGACCTTCGCCTGCACCGCTTCGATGTCGGCGCCGGGATCGGTGAAGACACCGATGACGTCGGCCTTGCCGGGATGCCCGGAGAGCCGGGCGGCGTCGGCGGCGGAGAAGAACACGGCGGCCTGCGTGATCGAACGCGGCGCACCGGCCACTCCGGCCACGCGGAACGATTCGGTCTTGCCGCGCGCGGCGACCTGCACGACGTCACCGGGCTTCGCACCCGATGAGGACTCGACGACGACCTCGCCAGCGACCGGCGCGGCACCCGCGACGAGCGCGTACGGGGTCAGGACGGCGGAGTCCCAAGCGTGCCCGAGCGCGGGCTTCCCGCCCGCCGCGAGCGGGAAGCTCACTTCGCCGACGACGTCCGAGACGCCGGGGACGGACCGCAGCCGGGACACCAGTCCGCTGTCGAGCCGGACGCGCTCGGGAAGCCGCGCGTCCTCGAACTTGCGCTTGTCGTCCGGCTCCAGGGTTTCCGGATCTTTCTTGGGCAGGTCGAAGGTCTGGCCGCCGGTGACGAGGATCGGGGCGGCCGCGAGCCGCTGCGGTTCGGCGTTGCCGCGGATCCCGGTCTCCATCAGGCCACCGCAGGAGGCGACGATCAGCGCGCCGAAGAAGACGGCGATGAAGGTGCCGATGAAACCGCCCTTGCGCAGGCGCAAGGTCCGGAAGGCGAGTCGCAGCATCACGCACCCGCCCTGGCCGGGCTGCCCCAGGCACCCAGGTGGGTCATGCGCTCGGCGACGACGTCCGCGGTCGGCGCGTGCAGTTCGTCCGCGATCCGGCCGTCGGCGAGGAAGATGACCCGGTCCGCGTAGGAGGCGGCCATCGGGTCGTGGGTCACCATGATCACCGTCTGGCCGGTCGTGCGGACCGACGCGCGCAGCAGGTCGAGGACCTCGGCCGCGGTGCGGGTGTCGAGCGCGCCGGTCGGCTCGTCGGCGAAGACCACCGCGGGCCGGGTGACCAGCGCCCGCGCGATCGCCACGCGCTGGGCCTGCCCGCCGGACAGTTCACCGGGAAGGTGCTTGCGGCGGCCGGAAAGCCCGACGCGGGCCAGCATCTCCTCGACGACGCGTCGATCCGGCTTGGCACCGGCGAGCTGCTGCGGGAGCGTGACGTTCTGCTCGACGGTCAGCGCCGGAAGCAGGTTGAAGGCCTGGAAGATGAAGCCCACCCGGTCGCGGCGCAGCTTCGTCAGCTTCGTCTCGCTCATCCCGGCCAGCTCCTGCCCGTCGAGTACGACGGATCCCGACGTCGGCCGGTCCAGCCCGGCCGCGCAGTGCAGGAAGGTGCTCTTGCCCGAGCCCGAAGGGCCCATCACGGCGGTGAAGCCGCCGCGCGGGAACGCGAGCGTCACCCCGTCCAGTGCGACGACGCCCTTGCCGTATTCCTTGCGGACGCCGTCGAGCCGGACCGCGTCTCCGTTCCACCCAGGGTTCATGGTGAAAACCCTAGGAATCCCAGGTCGGAAGCACCCTGGGGCGAGCGTGCGTCTCCTTGGTAGGGCGGGCCCTACCTGACCGCGCCGGTCTTGGCGTCCACGTCGAGGTCGTGCTGGGTCCCCTTGCCGTCGCGCAACCCGACCTGCCAGACGAGGGCTCCGTCGGTGGCGCGGTCGATCTCCATCTCGTCGAGCTCGCCCGGCTGCCGTTGCTGCGCGGTCTGCAACGCCTTGACCGCGTCGACGTCCGCCTGCGCGATCTTCGCCAGGTCGTCGCTCGGCTTCGCGGTCTGCTGGTCTCCGAGGACCTGACCGCCGTCACGGCTCACGCGGATCTTGTGTTCCTGCCCGGCGGACGCGACCTTGATCTCCCAGCCGTCGTTCGCGGGCTCCACGTCGAACACCCGCCCGCCGGGCACGGCGGCCGCCGCGGCCTGGATCGCTTTCACCGGCTGCGCTTCCGGCCCCGGCCCCGGAGCCGCGGTCCCCGGCGGTGGCTCGGTGGAGCAGGCGGCCAGCGTCAGCGCGGCCGCGATGACGAGAAGTGATGACTTCATGATCCACGCGTACCCGCCCGGCGCGAGCTCGAACCCTCACCGGGCCGATGGCACTGTGGGGTGATGGTCTCGAACGGACAGGGCTGGCTCCAGATCGGTGAGCTGACGACGGCGTTCGCGCTTTCGGCGGCGATCGGGCTGGAGCGGCAGATCAGGGGCAAGAGCGCCGGGCTGCGGACCCAGACCATCGTGGGCACGGCGTCCGCGCTGATCCTTTTGGTCAGTAAGTACGGTTTCGGCGACATCCTCGCGACCGGGCAGGTCGTCCTCGACCCCTCGCGAATCGCGGCGCAGATCGTCTCCGGTGTCGGATTCCTCGGCGCCGGGCTGATCATCACCAGGCAGGGCGCGATCCGGGGACTCACCACGGCCGCCGCGGTCTGGGAGACCGCGGCCATCGGCATGGCGGCGGGTGCCGGGTTGCTGCTGCTGGCGGTCGTCGTGACGGCCATGCATTTCGTGGTGGTACTCGGTTTCACCTGGCTGACCAAGCATCTACCGGGCGGCACGGGCACGACCAGACTGCGCGTGAGCTACGCGGACGGGAAGGGTGTCCTGCGCGATCTGCTGGCGCTCTGCACGAGCCATCGATGGTCGATCACGTCCTTGCGGATCACCGACGACTGCGACGGCGAAGTGACCGTCTCGCTCGACCTCACCGGCCCCGATCACGCCGCGGCGCCGACCGTGCTCGCCGCGACCGAAGGCGTGCGATCCATCGAAACCGCCGACGACGACTAGGTTCGGCCCTTGCCGCCGAAGCCGCCGCCGAGTTTGCGCAGCACCGCCCTCGGCAACAATCCGCCGACCGCGACGAGGACCTTGTACTGCAGGCTCGGCACCGAGATCACCTTGCCGCGGCGCAGGTCCGCGAGCGCCTCGTCCACGACCTGGTCGACGCCGAGCCAGAACGCCTTCGGTCCGGGCTTGTCCAGCCCCGCCCGCTCATGGAACTCCGTGGTGGTGAACCCGGGGCACAACGCCATCATGCGGATGTTCTTCGGCAGCGAAGCGGCGATGCCCTCGGTGAACGAGGTGACCCAGTTCTTGCTGGCGGTGTACGTCGAGCCGCGGCCGCTGAAGAAGCCGGCGACCGAGCTGACGTTGATGATCGCGCCCTCGCCGCGCTCGATCATGCCCGGCAGCGCGGCACGGGTCAGGCGCAGGACGGCCGTGACGTTGACGTCGAGCTGACGTTGCAGCGCGTCCGGCGGAATGGTCCAGAAATCACCGTTGAGGCCGAAGCCCGCGTTGTTCACCAGCAGGTCGACCGGCTCGGCTTCCAGGCGCGCCTCGACCAGCGCCCGTCCGTCCACTTCGGACAGATCGGCGGGCAGGACGACCACGTCGACACCGTGTGCATCGACCAGTTCCGCCGCGAAGCCCTCCAGCCGGTCGACGTCGCGGGCGACGAGCACGAGGTCGTATCCCTCGGCGGCGAGCCGGCGCGCGAACTGCGCGCCGATGCCGGCGGTGGCACCGGTGATCAGGGCGGTCTGTGTCATGCCGCCGAACCTACTCCTCGGTCGGATTCCGGGAAGACGCTCGGATGAGCCGGGTGTGGGGGTCACCCACCGTGGGGATTTGACGTGCAATGGCCGGAGTCGGGAAGTATCGTCCGCCCCCATGGGGAAGCACAGCAGGCGAAAGCCGAGCTACCTGCCCAAAGTCGCGGTCGGCGCGGCGCCGCTGGCGCTGTTCCTCGCCGGCCCGGCCACCGCGATCGCCACCCAGACAGATCCGTCGATCCCGCTGCCCCTCGACCACCAGCGCGAAGGCAGCCTCGACCGCGGAGCCGGCTTCACCACCGAAGGTGACACGTCCGTCTTTCGCGGCTTCTTGACCAACACCGAACGGAACGTCTTCGGCAAGGACCTCGGCGACGCGAAGGTCGTCGCGGACGTTCGCCGCTCGGTGAGCGAGACCGTCGAGACCCGCGAGAGTGTCACCGCCCGCCCGGACAAGGTCGGCGCGCTCGGCGCGGCGAAGACCACCGAGACCCTCAAACAAGGTCAGCGCGAAGCCGTGAAGGTCGACCGCTACGGCAGTGTCGTCGCCGGGAACGAGACCGAACTGGAGCGGACCGGCTCCCGGCTGACCGAGGTC
This sequence comes from Amycolatopsis sp. WAC 04169, assembly GCF_003947535.1. Classification (NCBI taxonomy): domain Bacteria; kingdom Bacillati; phylum Actinomycetota; class Actinomycetes; order Pseudonocardiales; family Pseudonocardiaceae; genus Amycolatopsis; species Amycolatopsis sp. WAC 04169. Next base: position 164,326 of record NZ_QHJI01000001.1, read on the forward strand.
GCGCTCGACCCGCGTACCGGCGTCCCGACGTTCGTCTCCCAGGACGGCCGCGGTCTCCGCGCGGCCGAGGGGACCTATCACGCCGTCCGCCCGCTGTCCGGGGTCGGCGTGATCAACGAGACCGACCAGCGAGCCGCCGGCACCCTGGACCGCGCCGTCCGGCTCGACGGCGGATTCTCCGGCGACCTCGGTGGCGTGCTGGAGGCCGGGCGATCGTCCGGGCACGCGGTCGACGTCGGCGACCTCGCGGCCGTCGGGACGACGTCGGCGCAGCACGGCAACGGCCGGTTCAAGGGCGTTCTTCCGCTGGACGTCGGCTCGGGCACCGCCTTCGGCCAAGAGCACGCCCTCGGCGGCAACATCGGCCCGGGGACCGGGCTGGTGACCACCGGACAGGGCGTGGATCTGGCGCAACACCGAGGCGGGCTCGCGGGCTCCGGTTCGCACACGATCAGCGGCGACCTCGGCATCGGCGAGGTCGCGTCCGTGCGCGGCGCCACGACGTCGTCCGTGCGCGGGGTCCTGCCCACCGCCGATCCGGCGCAGGCGGGACATGTGACGCAGTCCGGGACGCTCGACCTGACCCTGCTCGGTCAGCCGTCGCACACCGGCTACACCGCCGGGGCACTCCCCCTGGAGCTCAAGCGGTCTTAATTCCCGGGCTCGATGTCGTCCGGGGTCTCGGCCTGCCAGTGGCGGCCCGGGGTCGAGGCGTTGTCGTACTCCTCGTCGAACGGGTCCACGATGTCGGCGATCTCGCCGAGGTCGCGCAGCAGCCGCTCGAGCCGCGACGGCCCGGCGTTCGGGGCGACGCTCGCGAGCACCCACTCGTTCTCCAGCCACGCCACGCCGACGTCGCCGCCGAGCGAGTCCGCCGCGTCGACGAGTTCCTGCGTGATCACCTTGCGGGCGCCCTCGGAATCGTCCGCGAAGGCGTAGCGCTGACCGATCGGGCCGAGCATCTCGGGCATGTCCTGGCGCTGGAACGGCACGCTGGACAGCCACATCTCCAGCGGCGTCTCGTGCTCGCGGTTGCAGCGCACGGCGACCACGACCGCCGGGATCTGGCCCTCGGTCTCGATGTCGAAGATGAAGACGGGGCGCCGCCCGTCGGAGGTGAAGGTGGACCCGGCCACGACGTTGACCGCCAGCTGCGCGCCGAAGTAGCCGATCGCGCCGTTGGACCACTGCCGCGGCAACCGCTCGTCCTCTTCGACGAACTGCCAGCCGCGCAGCTCGGCCCAGCGCATGCGCTCGCGATTGCGCGAGCCCTCCTTCGCCCGGTCGGCCGCGAGCAGCGCCAGCCCCGCCACCAAGGCGACGGCGGCGATGACGAACCAGATCCACGCCGGAATACCCACGACGGTCAGGGTATCCCCCTGCCCTCACCGGATGTGATCGCCGGGCGCCGTGTCGCGCGCCCCTTTCGGTGCGGGGGCCGGGAAAGACCACGAAAGACGCAGGGAAAGGTCGACAAATCGCTGTGTCGCCAATGCCATGAACGGTCCGTTCCTTGCGAAATTTGCAAGGAACGGACCGTTCATAGCGGTTCCGCGTGACTCGCGTGATCCGCCGGTGCCGCAGGTCGTGAGTGGCGAGGACGGTTCTAACCGTCCTCGCCACTCACGAGGCCTCAGTCCACCCGCGTGACCGTCAGGGCTTCCGACGCCTCCTGGGCCGGGATGTCCACCCGGACCGTGTCGCCGTCCCGGATCTCACCGGCCAGCAACTGCTTCGCCAGCTTGTCGCCGATCGCCGACTGCACGAGCCGCCGCAGCGGCCGCGCGCCGTAGATCGGGTCGAAGCCGTTCAGCGCGAGCCACTCGCGTGCCCCGTCGGTGACCTCCAGCGTCAGGCGGCGCCGCGAAAGCCGCGTGGCGAGCCGCTCGATCTGGATGTCCACAATGGACGTCAGCTCGTCGGTGCCCAGCGCGTGGAAGACCACGATGTCGTCCAACCGGTTCAGGAACTCCGGTTTGAACTGCCGCTGCACCACCGACATCACCGCGTCGTTGCGCTGACGTTCGTCGAGCGCCGGGTCGGCGATGGCCTGCGAGCCGAGGTTCGACGTCAGCACCAGGATCGTGTTGCGGAAGTCGACCGTGCGGCCCTGGCCGTCGGTGAGCCGTCCGTCGTCGAGCACCTGCAGCAGCACGTCGAACACGTCCGGGTGCGCCTTCTCGACCTCGTCGAGCAGCACCACCGAATACGGCCGCCTGCGCACCGACTCGGTCAGCTGCCCGCCCTGGTCGTAGCCGACGTAGCCCGGCGGCGCCCCGACCAGGCGCGCCACCGAATGCTTCTCGGCGTACTCGCTCATGTCGATCCGCAGCATCGCGCGCTCGTCGTCGAACAGGAACTCGGCCAGCGCCTTCGCCAGCTCGGTCTTGCCGACACCGGTCGGGCCGAGGAACAGGAACGAACCGGTCGGCCGGTCAGGGTCGGCGACGCCGGCCCGGGTGCGGCGCACCGCGTCCGAGACGACCTGCACGGCCTCCTTCTGCCCGACGACCCGCTTGCCGAGCTCCTCCTCCATCCGGAGCAGCTTGCCCGTCTCGCCTTCCAGCAGCCGCCCGGCCGGGATGCCGGTCCACGCGCTGACCACGTCGGCGACGTCGTCCGCGCTGACCTCCTCCTTGAGCATGACGTTCTGCTGGCTGACCTCGTTCGCCTCGGTCGCGGCCTGGAACTCCTTCTCCAGCGCGGGAATCCGGCCGTAGCGGAGTTCGGCGGCCTTGCCGAGGTCGCCGTCGCGTTCGGCGCGTTCGGACTCGCCGCGCAGCTGCTCCAGCTGCTCCTTGAGTTCGCGGACGCGTTCGATCGAGCCCTTCTCGTTCTGCCAGCGCGCGGTCAGCGCGGTCAGCGTTTCCCGCTTTTCGGCCAGTTCCGAGCGCAGCGCGGCGAGACGCTCCTTGGACGCGGCATCGTCCTCTTTGGACAATGCCATTTCTTCGATCTCCATACGCCGCACGGCGCGCTCGACCTCGTCGATCTCGACGGGCCGCGAGTCGATCTCCATGCGGAGCTTCGAGGCGGCCTCGTCGACCAGGTCGATCGCCTTGTCCGGCAGGAACCGGGCGGTGATGTAGCGGTCGGACAGCGTCGCGGCGGCGACCAGCGCGGCGTCGGTGATGCGCACACCGTGGTGCACCTCGTACCGCTCCTTGAGCCCGCGCAGGATGGCGATGGTGTCCTCGGGGGACGGTTCGCCGACCAGCACCTGCTGGAAGCGCCGCTCCAGCGCGGCGTCCTTCTCGATGTGCTCGCGGTACTCGTCGAGCGTGGTCGCGCCGACCATCCGCAGTTCGCCGCGGGCGAGCATCGGCTTGATCATGTTGCCCGCGTCCATCGCGCCCTCACCGGTCGCGCCGGCGCCGACGATGGTGTGCAGCTCGTCGATGAAGGTGACGACCTCGCCCGCGGAGTCGGTGATCTCCTTGAGCACGGCCTTCAGCCGCTCTTCGAACTCGCCGCGGAACTTGGCGCCCGCGACCATCGAGCCGAGGTCCAGCGCCACCACGCGCTTGCCGCGCAGCGACTCCGGCACGTCACCGGCGACGATGCGCTGGGCGAGCCCTTCGACGATGGCCGTCTTGCCGACGCCCGGCTCGCCGATCAGCACCGGGTTGTTCTTGGTGCGGCGCGAGAGCACCTGCACCACGCGGCGGATCTCGGTGTCGCGGCCGATCACCGGGTCCAGCTCGCCGGCACGGGCGCGCTCGGTCAGGTCGACGCCGTACTTCTCCAGCGCTTTGAACGTGCTTTCGGGATCCGCGCTGGTGATCCGCGCGGAGCCGCGCACCTTGGCGAACGCGTCGCGCAGCGCGTCCGGGGTGGCGCCGTGCCGTTTGAGCAGCTCGGCCACCGGCCCGCCTTCGGTGGCGAGGCCGACGAGGAGGTGCTCCGTCGAGACGTACTCGTCGCCGAGCTCGGTCGCGAGCTTCTGCGCGTGCGTCAGCGCCTTGACGGCGTTCGTGTCGAACTGCGGGCTCGACACGGTGGCGCCGGTCGCCGACGGCAACGCCGCGATCAGCGGCTCCAGCTCCTTGTGCACCTGCGCCGGATCGGCCCCGACCGCGGTCAGCAGCGGTGCGGTGAGCCCCTCACCCTGCGCCAGCAGGGCGCCGAGCAGGTGCGCGGCCGCCACGTGCGGGTTCCCCGCCATCGTGGCCGCCTGCGCCGCCGACGAGATCGCCTGCTGGGTCTTCGTGGTCGGGTTGAAAGCGTCCATCCCTCACCTCGTACTAGGTCCTGCCAAATCCTGTCGACAGGTACAACGTCAGAAAAGTTGAGTCTGTTCCGCTCAACTTGAGAAAGTTCAGCGCCCGGTCGGCGAGACGGCCTCCGCGGGCAGGCGCGGACCCACCCGGCCGAGGCCGACGACGGCCGTGCAGGCGCACGCGGCCACGAGCACCCACGGGATCCAGACTGCCACGGAGAACAGCGCGACGACGGCCGGAGCGATCACCGCGGCGAGCGTGAACGCGTATTGGAAGGCCGCCAGATACCGGCCTCGCGCCTCCGGTGGCGCCGCCGCTTCGGCGAGCGCCCCGGAGCGCGGACCGAAGGCGAGATCGCCCGCGGCCAGCACGAGGGTCGCGCCGAGCAGGTAAACCGGCTGGAACACCTTCGGCACGAAGACCACCATCAGGCAAGCCAGGCACCACACCGCGAACAACGCCGAACCCACGCGCATCGCGGCGATCCGGGTCAGCTTCCTGGTCAGCCGCAGCCCGACGACTCCACCCAGACTGGTGACGACGGTGAGCAGCGCGATGATCGCCCCGGGAAGCCATCGAGGCCCATGCAATGCGTTGAAGATGTACACCGGCATCCCGATGAGGAAGAAGTCCATCGTGAGCGCGAAGAGGCCGCTGAACACGATGAGCGCCAGGTACGGGCGGTTCCGCCAGACCCGCGCGGACGCCGAGCACCGCGGCAGGTGCCGGGGGACCGGCGTGACGAGTGTCGCGAGGATCGCCGCGGCGATGACGAAGGTCGCGACGTCCAGCATCACGACGACATAGAGGCCTTCGCGCCCCACCCACACGAGCAGCCCCGCCGCCGCGAGCCCGCCCAGCCCGAAGCCCGCGGAGCGGACCATCGCGGCTTCGGCGAACGGCCGGTCCTTCGGTCCTTCTCCGGCGACGTCGGCGATGAGCGAGAACTGCGAGCTGTAGAACAGCTGCTGCCCGGCCGCGAGCATGACGGACGCCCCGACGACCCCGGCGAATCCTTCGGCCAGCAGGAAAGCGCTCACGCCGGCGGCTTGCAGGACGTGGGAGCAGATCATCACCGTCCGCGGGCCGATCAGGTCGACGAGCCGTCCGGCGAACGCCGGGACGAGCAGGCCCGCCAGTGCACCGAGAGTGACCGCACTCCCCGCCTGAGCGAGGGGAAGACCCACCACACGGATGACGAAGACCAGCCCGAGCGGGAGGAACAGTCCCGAGCCGAAGTTGTCGATTCCCAAGGCGACCAGCAATGCGACCCGGTTACGCACTGATACGACGCTACCGGCGTCACGGCGCTACGAAAGGTCCGTTCAGTCAAGACCGGCGGGTAGCAACGGCCCCGGTCAGACGTCACAGGTCCGCACGGACAGGGCGGCGCGGACATCGGCGTTCATCTCCGCCAGGCGCGTGGTCAGTTCGAGCACCTTTTCGTCGTCCCAGTCACCGAGCGCGCGCTCCATGAACTCCAGATAACCGGCCCGCCGACGCCCCAGCTCCGCACGCCCGCGCTCGGAGATGCTGATGATCGACGCGCGGCCGTCTTCGGGGGCGGGACGGCGGTCGACCATGCCCGCCGCGGACAGCTGGGAGATTTGACGACTTACGACCGAAAGGTCCACAAAGCGTCGTTTGGCCAATTCGGACGGCCGCGCCTCACCGTGCTTCGCGAGATCCGACAGCAGCATCGCAGCCGCCGGATGCAGCCCGGGGTCGTCCTGCCACGCCTGCATTATCCAGGCGTGCTGCAGCTGGGAGGCGGCCTTCAGCTCACGCATCAGCTCGACCCTGGCGTCGTCCGCGGAGCTCATCGGTCCCTCCTGGCTACTTGTACAGTACAACTTTATTCGGCGACACTTGCGTAAGACAACTATTTACCTCGTGAGATCGCCCACTGCCGACCGGTTTCGAGTACACCCGTCCGGAGCAACGATGCGGGCAAAAGGTCTCTCGGCGGCTAGTCTCGCGAACGAGCCGGAATTCAGCCGACCGGCCCGACAGCCACTGACCGGAGAGGTGAATGATCCGTGAATTCTTCTCCAGTGGACCCTCGTTCGTGAACCTGGGGAACTGTCTTCCGGTATGCGCTTCCCGATCAGCGACTCCCAGCCCGTGACGGCCGACGCGGTCAGCCCGGTCCCGCGGTCTTCGGCGCCGCGCGAAGCCCCGCCCGCGGTCACCGCGATGGTGCGGCTCATCCGGGACACCTGGGCGAAGTCCGAACCCTTCATCCCGGAGATCTCCCAGTTCTTCTACGGGATGCTGTTCACCCTCGCGCCCGCCACCCGCGACTTCTTCCCGATCAACATGGAGGTCCAGCGCGGCAGGCTGGTCCGCGCGCTGGTCCACATCGTGCAGATGGTCGACCGGCCGGACGACCTCGTCCCGTTCCTGACCCAGCTCGGCCGCGACCACCGCAAGTTCGGCGTCATCCCGCGGCACTACGAGGCCGTCGGCACCGCACTGCTCGCCTCGCTCAAGAACCACCTCGGTCCGGACTGGACACCCGAGGTCGAACGGGCCTGGGCGGAGGCCTTCACCATCGTCGCCCGCGCGATGCAGGAGGCCGCCGCGGCCGACGTCAACCCGGCGTCGTGGTCGGCGACCGTCCTCGAACACCGGCGGCTCACCTGGGATCTCGCCCTGGTCCGCGTCCAGCCCGAATTCCCGGTGCCGTACCAGCCCGGTCAGTACATGAGCGTCGAAGTACCGCAGCGGCCGAGGCTCTGGCGCTACCTTTCGCCGGCGAACGCGCCGCGCGAGGACGGCGGCATCGAGTTCCACGTGCGCGCGGTCGACGGCGGATGGGTGTCGCGCGCCATCGTGAGCCACACGCAGCCCGGCGACGTCTGGCGGCTCGGGCCGCCGCTCGGCAGGCTTTCGGTCGACCGCACCGACGGCCGCGGTGTCCTGATGATCGCGGGCGGCACCGGCATCGCGCCGCTGCGCGCCATTCTGGACGACCTCGCGCAGTGGGGCGAGAACCCGAAGGTCCAGTTGTTCTACGGCGGACCGTCGCGTGAGGACCTCTACGACCTCGACGAGTTGCGTGCCCTCGCGGCCACGAACCCGTGGCTCACCGTGACCCCGGTGGTCGAGCGCGGCGAAGAAGCCCCCGGCTGCGTCCAGGGCACGCTCGCGGAAGCCGTTACGCAGCAAGGGTCCTGGCCGGGGCACCGGATCCTCGTCGCCGGTTCGCCCGCGATGATCCGGGCGACAGTGTCCCGGATGCTGGTCGCGGGCAGCGCGCTCGACCAGATCGCGTACGACCCCTTCACCATCGACTAGCGAATTCGATTCCCGGAAAGCCACCCGATCGGCCGATCACGCTTTCCTTTACTTAGTGCCAGACGGGGTTGACGGCGCGTATATCGTTTGCTCCGATCGAGCGGGAAACAAACATTATCGGGCCCTTTCGCGACTTTCGGGCATACAGTCGGGAACCCTCGGGGGAACACGAGCACGATGACATCGGGTCTGGAGAATATGCCCGATCCAACTGGAGAAAATCGTTCACCCATGACTGCCGAAACAGTGAAATACGAGCATCCACCCGGTTCGTCCAGATCTTCACCGATCGCCGTCCCGCCTTTGATCGAGACGCCGACGGCGGACAAGTCCGTGCAGCTGGCCAAGCTCATCAGGGAGAGTTTCGCCGCCGTCGAAACGAAGTCCGAGGAGTTGTCCCAATACTTCTACGGGGCGCTCTTCGCCGTTTCGCCCGACGCCAGGGCGCTGTTCCCGATCAACATGGCGACGCAGCGAAATCGTTTGCTGCGCGCCCTCGTCTACGTCGTGCAGATGGTGGACCGGCCCGACGAACTGGCCACGTTCCTCGGCCAGCTCGGCCGGGACCACCGGAAGTTCGACGTCCTCGGCCGCCATTACGACGCCGTCGGCGTCGCGCTGATCGCCGCGTTGAAGAGATTCTTGAAGGACGACTGGACTCCCGAGGTGGAGGACGCCTGGGTCACCGCGTACGGCGTCATTTCGAAGAGCATGCGCGAGGCCGCCGGCAAGGAGACCGGGCCGGCGTGGTGGAAGGCGACCGTCATCGAACACCGCGTCGTGTCCCGCGACGTCGCCATCGTCAAGGTGCGCACCGATCAGCCGCTCCCGTACCGGGCCGGTGGCTACGTCAGCGTCGAGGTTCCGCAACGGCCGCGGATGTGGCGGTACTTCTCACCCGCCACCGCCCCGCACGACGACGGGACGATGGAGTTCCACGTGCACGCCGTGCGCGGCGGCTGGGTCTCGCGCGCGATCGTCCACCACACCCGGTTCGGCGACGTCTGGCGCCTCGGCCCGTCGCTCGGCGCGCTTTCGGTGAACCACACGGAGAGCCGTCCCCTGCTGATGATCGGCGGTGGCACCGGCGTCGCGCCGCTGCTCGCCCTGCTCGACGACATGTCGCGCTGGAAGAACAACCCGCCGGTGCACCTGTTCTTCGGCGGCCGCCGTCCGGAAGACCTCTACGCCCTCGACCAGCTCCGCGGGCTCGCCGTCACCTGCCCTTGGCTGACGGTGACACCGGTGACCGAGGAAGGCGCCATCACCGGCGGCGACCGCGGCACGCTGGCCACGGCGGTCACCCAGCGCGGGGCGTGGAAGGAGCGCGACGTGTACGTCGCCGGGTCACCGTCGATGATCCGGGCGACGATCGCGAAACTGCTCGCCGCGGGCACGGACCTGGGGCGGATCAAATACGACCCCTTCACCCTGGACTGAGCCGATGCTTCGTTCGTATTAGGCCGATCGGCTGTTCCACCTGGGCTCGACGCAGCAGTAGGTCAGTGAATCATTGACCACGGTCACCGGCGGATTTATGGTCTAGACCACATTGCTCCCCGTCGCGGGAACACCGTCGTTCCATCCCCAGGAGCCGGCATGACCGTCAAACGCAAGCTCGTGGCAGCCGCCGCCGGTGCGATCCTCGCCCCGATCGCCATCGTCGCCATCCCGCAGGTGGCCAGCGCCCACGGCTATGTGCTGTCCCCGCCCAGCCGCCAGGCGAACTGCGCCCAAGGCAAGGTTTCCGGCTGCGGTGCCATCGTCTACGAACCGCAGAGCGTCGAAGGCCCCAAGGGGCTCCGCAGCTGCAACGGCGGTCTTCCCGGATTCGCCGAGCTCAACGACGAGTCGAAGCCGTGGCCCGCCGCGTCGGTCGGCAACAGCGTGACCTTCAACTGGAAGTTCACCGCCTACCACCGGACCACGAACTACGAGTACTACATCGGCGGCACCAAGATCGCCGACATCAGCGGGAACAACTCCGCGCCGAAGGACCCGACGTCGCACACGGTGAGCCTGAACGGCTTCAGCGGCCGCCAGAAGGTGCTCGCCATCTGGAACATCGCGGACACGCCGATGGCCTTCTACAGCTGCATCGACCTGCAGATCGGCGGCGGCAACCCGCCCACCACCAGCAATCCGCCGACCACGAGCAACCCGCCCACGACGTCGAACCCGCCGACCAGCACCAGCAACCCGCCCACCGGCGGCACCTGGGCGGCCGGAACGTCCTACGCGGTCGGCAGCACGGTGACCTACGGCGGCGTGACCTACCGGTGCCAGATGGCGCATACCGCGATCCAAGGCTGGGAACCGCCGAACACGCCCGCCCTTTGGACGCGGCAGTGAAGCTGGCCCTCGTTCTCGTCGCCGGTCTCGTGGCCCTCGCGGGCTGCGGGGCCGGCGACGGCTCACCCACCAGCGCCGGTGCCCCGATCTCCCCCGTCCCCCAGTCGGCCGGGGCGTCCGCGGAGTACAACGACGCCGACGTGATGTTCCTGCAGATGATGATCGCCCACAACAACCAGGGCGTGGAGATCGTCAAGCTGGTCAAGGCCAAGCAGGGGCAGAAGCAGGAGCTGACGAATCTCGCCGCCGCCATCGAGGCGACGCAGCAGACCGAGACCACCGACATGCGGAACTGGCTGAAGGCCTGGGGCAAACCCGAGACGGGCTCGGCGGATCCGCACGCGCATCACCACCACGGTGGCGACGGGCTCACCGACAAGGGACTCCTCGAAGCACTGTCCAAAAAGGATGGTGCGGAGTTCAGCCTGGACTTCGCGGACATCTTCGTGGCGCACCAGCACAACGGGGTGGCGCTGGCGAGGACCGAGCTGAAGGACGGGAAGAACCCCGAAGCGAAGGCGCTGGCCCAGCGGATCCAGGACTCGCGCACCGGCGAGGTCCAGCAGATCCGGTCCCTGGTGCCCGGCCAGTGACGCAGTTAGTCCTCTAAATGCCGGGCTGACGCCCGGAGCATTTAGAGGACTAAGTGCGTTTTTTGGGCTTCCAGACCACGAGTGCCGTCTGCTGCCGCAGGGGAACGAGATCCTTGCGGTAGGAGGCGTGCACGGCCGCGGCCGTCTGTTCGGCGGCGAGGTACGCCGCGGTGAGCTCCTCGGTCAGTTCGGCGATACGCGAGCGAAGCGCGTCGACCTGGTTCTCCAGCTCGATGATCCGCTTGATGCCGGCGAGATTGACACCGTCCTCTTGGGACAGTCGCTGCACTTCGCGCAGCAACGCGATGTCCCGCATCGAGTAACGGCGTCCACCGCCGGACGTTCGGCCCGGCGACACGAGACCCTGGCGGTCGTAGGACCGCAGGGTCTGCGCGTGCAGGCCGGAAAGCTGCGCCGCCACCGAAATGACGAACACCGGGGTGTCCTCGTCCGCACCGTGCGGCAGCCCGCCGAACATCGTGCTCACCTGCCTTCGAGAAGTTCGGTGATCTCCGGTCGCGGATCGTGGTCGGCCATGGCCTCCGCGTAGGCCTCCAGCGCCTCACGGGCCTTGTCGTCCAATTTGGCCGGGATGGCCGCCTGCAGGGTGACCAGCAGATCGCCCTGCGAGCCGTCACGTTTCGCGATTCCCTTGCCGCGCACACGAAGCACGCGACCGCTCGCCGTACCCTGCGGCACCTTCAGCGAGACCTTGCCCTCGAGCGTCGGCACGGTGATCGTGCCGCCGAGGGCCAGTTCCGCGAAGGACACCGGCACGGTGATAGTCAGGTCGAGGTCCTTGCGCCCGAACAACGCGTGCGGAGCGACGTGCACCCGGACGTACAGATCGCCAGGCTGCGCGCCGCCACGGCCCGGTTCGCCCTGGCCCGCCAGCCGGATCCGCTGGTCGTCGGCGACGCCCGGCGGGATCCGCACGGTGAGGGTGCGGGTGCGGGTGCTGATGCCCTCGCCCGCGCATTCCGGGCACGGGTCGTCGATGATCTTGCCGCGGCCGCGGCAGTCGCGGCACGGCTCGGAGAACGCGAACGCGCCCTGGCTGCGGCTGACCAGCCCGCTGCCCTGGCAAGTCGCACACGTCCTCGGAGAGGTCCCCGGCTTCGCGCCGTTGCCACCGCAGGTGGAACAGGTCGCCGGGCTCGACAGCCGCAGCGGCAGGGTCGCGCCCTTGACCGCCTCGGCGAAGTCGATCCGGACGTCGGTCTCCACGTCGGCACCGCGTTGCGGCCGGTTCGCCGTGGCACCGGCCGCGGCGCCGCGGCGGCCGAAGAGGCCACCGAGGATGTCGCCGAGACCGCCGAAACCGCCCTGCTGCTGACCCGCCTGGCCGAAGATGTCGCCGACGTCGAACCCGCCGCCGGCACCCCCGCCCGGGAAGCCGAAGCCACCGGGACCGCCGGAGCCGAAGAGGCGGCGAGCCTCGTCGTACTCTTTGCGCTTGGACGTGTCGGACAGCACGCCGTACGCCTCGGAGACCGCCTTGAACTTCTTCTCGGCCTCCGCGTTGCCCGCGTTGGCGTCGGGGTGGTTCTCCTTGGCCAGCTTGCGGTAGGCCTTCTTGATCTCGTCCGCGGTGGCGTCGGAGGAGACGCCCAGTTCACGGTAGAAGTCCTTACCGATCCATTCCCGTGCACTCACCGAACGTCTCCTCCTTTCACGCCGTATCGCCGATCAGCGGTTGTTCTCATCGAAAAGTTCGCCCTCGAGCGGCAGTTCGCCGCCCACCGGCGGGTCCACCGGGGCGCCACCCGGCTCGTGGTCGGTGACCCCGACCATCGCCGGACGCAGCACGCGCTCGCCGAAGCGGTAACCGCGGCGCATGACCATGGTGACCGTCGGTCCGGTGACGTCCGGAGACGTGCTGTGCTGCACGGCCTCGTGCACGCTCGGGTCGAAGGGCTCGCCCTCGGCGCCGAACGCTTCGAGGCCCGACCGCTGCAGGCTCCCGACCAGCTTCTCGCCGACCGCCTTGAAGGCACCGGTCAGATCGCCGTGCTGCTCCGCGCGCTCGAGGTCGTCGAGCAGCGGAAGCAGGTCGCCGACGACCGACGCCTTCGCGCCGACGACGACCTGCTCGCGGTCGCGGTCCACGCGCTTGCGGTAGTTGGCGTACTCCGCCTGGAGGCGCTGGAGGTCTGCGGTGCGTTCCGCCAGCTCCTTCTCCAGACCGGTGGCCACCGACACGGAGTCGTCCACAATGGACTCCCCGAGGCCGGGGCCCGCGTGTGCCGCGGGCTCCGGTTCGACGGTGTCTTCGGCCGGAGCGGCGTGCTTCGGACCATCCTGGGTTTCGGCGGCCGGGGCGGCCGAGCGGACCTCACCGGTCAGCGGGTCGATCCGCCTACGGTCCCGCACGACCACCGGTTCCTCCGGGCCCCGGCCCTCGGTTTCGTCGTAGCGTCCCGTCACTTCTTGTCCTTCTCGTCCTCTTCGACGATCTCGGCGTCGACGACGTCGTCTGCCTTGGCCTGCGAACCGGTGCCCGCGCCCGCCGCACCGGCGGCGCCTTCACCGGCGGCACCTTCGGCGCCCGGGGTGGCGTTGGCGTAGAGCGCGGTGCCCAGCTCCTGCGAAGCGGTGTTCAGCTTCTCGATGGACTCGCGGATCTTCGCCGAGTCGGTGCCCTTGAGCGCCTCGTTGGCCTCGTCGATCGCGGACTTCACCTTGCCCTTGAGCTCGTCGGGCAGCTTGTCCTCGTTGTCCTTGACGAACTTCTCGGTCTGGTAGACCAGCGTCTCCGCCTGGTTGCGGGTCTCCGCCTCCTCGCGGCGCTGCTTGTCCTCCTCGGCGTGCGCCTCGGCGTCCTTGACCATGCGCTCGATGTCGTCCTTCGGCAGCGCGGAGCCACCGGTGATCGTCATCGACTGCTCCTTGTTCGTGCCCAGGTCCTTCGCGAGGACGTGCACGATGCCGTTGGCGTCGATGTCGAAGGTGACCTCGATCTGCGGCACGCCACGCGGGGCGGGCGGGAGACCGGTCAGCTCGAACATGCCGAGCTTCTTGTTGTGCGCGGCGATCTCGCGCTCACCCTGGAACACCTGGATCTGCACCGACGGCTGGTTGTCGTCCGCGGTGGAGAAGATCTCCGAACGCTTGGTCGGGATCGTGGTGTTGCGCTCGATGAGCTTGGTGAACACGCCGCCCTTGGTCTCGATGCCCAGCGAAAGCGGGGTCACGTCGAGCAGCAGGACGTCCTTGACCTCGCCCTTGAGCACACCGGCCTGCAGCGCCGCGCCGACCGCGACGACCTCATCCGGGTTCACGCCCTTGTTCGGCTCGCGGCCGCCGGTCAGCTCCTTGACCAGCTCGGACACGGCCGGCATGCGGGTGGAACCACCCACGAGCACGACGTGGTCGATGTCGCCGACGGCGACACCCGCGTCACGGATGACGTTGTTGAACGGCTTGCGGGTGCGCTCGAGCAGGTCCGAGGTGATCTTCTGGAACTCGGCGCGGGAGAGCTGCTCGTCGAGGAACAGCGGGTTCTTGTCCGCGTCCACGGTGATGTACGGCAGGTTGATGCTGGCCGAGTTCGAGCTGGACAGCTCGATCTTCGCCTTCTCGGCGGCCTCACGGATGCGCTGGAGCGCCATCTTGTCCTTGGTGAGGTCGATGCCGTTGGACGACTTGAACTTGTCGACCAGCCAGGTGACGATCCGCTCGTCCCAGTCGTCACCGCCGAGGTGGTTGTCACCGGAGGTGGCGCGGACCTCGACGACACCCTCGCCGATCTCCAGCAGCGAGACGTCGAACGTACCGCCACCGAGGTCGAAGACCAGGATGGTCTGTTCCTTCTCGCCCTTGTCGAGGCCGTACGCCAGCGCCGCCGCGGTGGGCTCGTTGACGATGCGGAGCACGTTCAGGCCGGCGATCTGCCCGGCTTCCTTCGTGGCCTGCCGCTGCGCGTCCTCGAAGTACGCGGGGACGGTGATGACCGCGTCGGTGATGGTCTCGCCCAGGTACGCCTCGGCGTCGCGCTTGAGCTTCATCAGCACGCGGGCGCTGATCTCCTGCGAGGTGTAGGCCTTGCCGTCGATCTCGGTCTTCCAGTCGGTACCGATGTGCCGCTTGACCGACCGGATGGTCCGGTCGACGTTCGTCACGGCCTGGTTCTTCGCCGGCTGACCGGTCAGCACTTCGCCGTTCTTGGCGAAGGCGACGATGGACGGGGTGGTGCGTGAACCTTCCGAGTTGGCGATGACCGTCGGCTCGCCGCCCTCAAGGACAGCGACGACCGAGTTGGTCGTGCCGAGGTCGATGCCGACCGCTCGCGCCATGGTGTGATCCTCCTGCTAGTTCGTGACCTGCACGTTCTCGCCCACCTTGAGCGGGCTCAACGCAAGTTGTATCGGGATGGTGGGGCTTCCGTCAAGCCGGACTTGAGTCACCCTCACTCAACCTTGTACCCGGCTCAACGTGCGGCGCGGTCGTCTTGTTCCCGGGCTACCGGCAGACCGTGCCCGGAGCGGGTGTGGCGCCGCTCACCAGGTACTTCGTCTCTTCCGTGCGCACGCAGGCCGAGTTCAGCAGGCCCGTGTGCCCGTACCCGGCGTCGACGAGCAACGTCGAATTCTCGATGTTCCTCGCGAGCCCCTTCGCCCAAACGAGCGGCGTCGCCGGATCGCGTTCACCGCCGACCACGAGGATCGGCGCGGCGCCGGTCACCTTCTGCGGTCGCGGCAGATAGGCGGACGGCACTGGCCAGCCCGCGCAGCCGCTCGCCATGTCCCAGAACTCCGAGTACCGCCAGCCGTGCGGCGAGAGCGCCTTCACCAGCCCCTGCATCGCCCTCATGTCGGCGTAGGAGGTGAACGGCGAGCCGAAGTCGTGACAGCCGATCGAGCGATACGCGCCGTAGGACGGGTCGAGCTGGGAGTACGGCAGCAACCCGTCCGCGTTACCCGCCGTCGCGGCGTCGATCGCCTTCGCCAGGCCGGGCCAGAACGCGGGCAGGATGAGGTTGCCGTAGACCCCGGCCGCCATCTCCTCGGCGGTCACGTTCCGCCCGAGCTGCTTCGACGGCACGCCACCGGGCGTCCGCATCAAGGCGTCGTAGGTGGCGAGGACGTCCTTGCCGCGAAGCACACAGTCGGCCGACGTCGTGCACCACTTCGCGAAGTCCTTGAGCGCGCCTTCGGTCGCGACGGCTTCTTCGAGGACCGCCTGCCTGGTCGGCCGCGAGTGGTCGATGGCGCCGTCGAGCACCATCGTCCGGATGCGGTCCGGGTACTTCTCCGCGTACACGGCGCCGAGTTCGGAACCGTAGGAGACGCCGAGCCAGTTCACCTTCGGCTCGCCGAGAGCGGCCCGGATCGCCTCGATGTCGTCCGCGGCGTGCCAAGTGTCCACAGAGGACAATGTGCGCCCGGTACGCTTCAGGCATTCCTCGCCCGACGCGCGGTTGTGCGCGAGGAGCCTGTCGTAATCGGCGCGGCTCCGCGGGAACCGGCTGACCGCCGGATCGTGCAGATCCGGCCCGCAGGTGATCGCGGGCGTGCTTTCGCCGACACCGCGCGGATCGAATCCGATGACGTCGAACCGCTGCCGCACTTCGGCCATTTCCGGCTTGTCCAGCGCGAAACCGCGGCCGCCGTACTTGAGCACGGTGACCCCGGCGCCACCGGGACCGCCCGGATTCGTCAGCAGCGAACCGATGCGGCGGGCGGGATCGGTCGCGGGCAGTTTCGCCAGCGCGATCGAAAATCCACCGCTCACGCGGAGGTTCGCGCATTCCAGCGTCGGCGCGTACTCGGTCGCGCACGGCTTCCAGTCGATCCCGGACGCGGCGGACGCCGCCGGCGCGGTGAGCGGAAGCAGGGTCAGCGCGGCGACGGCGGCGACGGTCTTCATGCGGGCTTCACCGTGATCGAGCCGGTGCCTGCCTGGAGGTCCAGGAGGTTCGCCGAAGCCTGGTCCTGCCGGACGCCGCCGGTCTCGACCTTGCCGACCTCCGCCTTCGCGCGGACCTGGTACGCGCCGTCGGGAACGGTGACGACGACCTTGCCGACCTCCGCGTTCGCGGTGACCGCGCCCGGCTTCGCGAGCCCGATTTCGATGTCGCCGGTGCCGGTACGCAGGTTGACCGGCCCGGAACTGCTCAGCACCTTCAAATCGCCGACGTCGCCCTTGAGGTCGACCGAGGCGGCGCGGGCGAGCGTGATCTTGCCGGTGCCGATGGACCCGGAAATCGCCAGTTCGCGCGGCACCACGACGTCGTAATCCACGCCGCACTGCTGGCAGCCGCCGAGGACCAGCGTGCCGTTCTCGACGCTGTGCGTCTTTCCGGGATTCTTGCCGGTGTATGTCACTTCGCGGCGAAGTGAGACGGGCGCGCCGTCCTCGACCCGGAGCGTGACCCCGCCGACCGGGACGTCCACCCGGATCGAGGTGATCTGCTCGGTGACGGGCGCGCCGTCACTCAGTTTCTGCTGGAATTCCCCTGTGCAGCCGACGATCCCGAAGGCGGTCAGCGCGCCGAGAGCGAGCGCGCCGAGGACGCGCTTCTCCTTGTTCCCCATGAGAAAGTATTCCCCCGATGAATTCGGTCAGGCCGCTTGGACCTTGACGCTTCCGCTGTCGGTGTTGAGATCGAGCTTGTGCTGTGCCGAACCGGACTGGTTCACGTCGATGTCGCGGTTCCCGCTGCCGGAGCCGCCGGTGACGTTGTACTCACCGGGCGGGACGGTGACTTCGACCGAACCGCTGTCGGTCTGCGCGGTGACGTCCGCGCCCTTGAGCAGTTCGAGTTCGATGCGGCCGCTGTCGGTGCGGGCCTCGACGTTGCCGCCGAGCCGTTCCCCCTTGATGGCACCGGAAGCCGCCTGCACGGTGACGGCCTGGCCGATGTTCGCCAATTCGACGCGGCCGGCGTCGGACCGCACCTTGACGGTGCCCGGCACGTCGGCGACGGACACGGCCCCGGAATCGACCATGACGTCCACAGTGGACACTCCGGCGACGTCGAGCGCTCCCGAGTTCAGCTTGCCCGAGACGGGGACACCGGCCGGGACCACCACGTCGTAGCCGACCTCGCAGGCGGTGCCGCACCCGGCCAGGATCAGCGTGTCGCCTTCCACGCGGAACGCGTCGCCCGGCTTGTTCCAGCGGTACTGGAACTCCTGGTGGATCCGGACCGGCCCTTCGCCGGCGCGGATCTTGACCCGGCCCTCGTCGTTGTCGATCCGCACGCTGCGGATCGGCTGGGTCACCTCCGAGGTGGCCTCCGCGCCGGACGGCCACCACCAGCCGAGGCCGGTGAGGACACCGACGCCGATCAACGCGATGCCTCCGATCGCGAGGAGTGGGCGCGCCATGGTCTTGAGTCCCTCCAGAGCAGGTTTTCGTGTAGCTCGACGCTAAGGGCAACGCGACGGGTTGGACATAGGGGTAACCCCCGGATTCGTCCCTGAACCCGCGCCGGGGTCCTCGGGGTCATAACCTGACTTCGTCATCTGTTCAACGACCAGGAGGACGCATGCCGCAGGCACCCGATCCGTACGACTTCCTGCCCGATCTGCCTGCCTTCACCCTGAGCAGCACCGACATCGAGGAGGGCGGCTTCCTGCCGACGCCGCAGCTCTCCGGGATCTTCGGCGCGGGCGGCGAGGACCGTTCCCCGCAGCTGTCCTGGGAGGGTTTCCCCGCGGAGACCAAGAGTTTCGCGGTCACCTGCTACGACCCCGACGCCCCGACGGCGAGCGGGTTCTGGCACTGGGCGGTGTTCGACATCCCCGCGTCGGTGACCGCACTGGCCGCGAACGCCGGCGACGAGGCGGGCTCCGGTCTGCCGGAGGGCGCTGTCACCCTGAAGGGGGACGGTGGCGTGAAGCAGTTCCTCGGCGCCGCCCCGCCGCCCGGACACGGGCCGCACCGGTACATCTTCACGGTGCACGCCGTCGACGTCGAAAAACTGGACGTCGGCGAGGACGCTACGCCGGCTTTCCTCGGCTTCAACCTCTTCGGTCACGCGATCGCCCGGGCGTCGCTGACGGCCCTGCACGAGAACAAGGGCTGACCGGTACAGGTGGTCGTGAGTGGCGTTTCGGGTTAGAACCCGAAACGCCACTCACGACCACTGGCTTGGGCACCCCAGTACATGAAGGCCCCTTTCCTTGCGCCTGGCGCGAGGAAAGGGGCCTTCATGTACTGGGGGAAGGAGTTTCCTCGGCTGAGCCGAGTGATGCGGGCCTTCACGCGCCGCCGTGGTGATTGCTGTGGTTGCCGGTGCAGGTGAGCTGCAGGTGGTGATCTCTGAGGGTACTGAAGGCCTCCTTCACTACCCTCAGGGTAGGCAAGGAGGCCTTCACGGACCCGGCCCGTGATCAGCGGCGGAACTCGCGTGGCCGAAGGCGGAACTCGCGTGATCAGAGGCAGAACACCCCGAGTGCGGCCTCCAATCACGCGAGTCACGTCTCTGATCACGCCGCGCCTGTGTGCCCAGTCCGTGAAGGCCTCCTTGAGGGACCCTGGGTCCCTCAAGGAGGCCTTCACGGACTTCGGACCAGTAGGTACATAGGACAGGTGGGTGCTGGCCGAAACGCCACTCACGACCCGCTACGCCTGCCCGTTCGCCCGGCCCCGCTCCATGTACTGCCCCTCGGGCGGGTCGCCGAAGCCGAACTGCCGGTACAGCCCGTGCGCGTCGGCGGTGTGCAGCATCCACCGGAACTCCGCGCCCGGCCCGTTGTCGATCATCTCCCGGACGAGTTCCTTGCCGAGCCCCGCGCCGCGTGCCTCGTCGACGACGAAGACGTCCGCGAGATACGCGCTGCCGATGGTGTCCGAGAACGCCCTCGCGAAGCCGACCAGACGACCGCTCGAAGCCTCGTACGCGCCCACGACGCGCCAAGCGTTCCTGAAGACCTTCTCGACCTGCTCGCGGTCTCGCCACTTGCCCCAGTAGACGCCGGTGGACAGGTGCTTCCACACCACGTCGAGGTCCACCCGTGCCGAGTCGTCATCCAGTTCGTACTCGCCGACGATCCTCATGAGCCGAACGCTACCCAGCAGGTCAACGAGGTTTCAGCAGATAGTCCACCACCGGCCGCAGCTCCTCCGCGGACGGCGGCTCGTCGTCGATCAGGCCCTGGATCAGCAGGCCGTCGATCCCGGCGAGGAACACCCGGAACGCGACCTCGTCGTCGTGCCGGACCATCGAGGTGAGCACGTCCAGCCAGCGCCGGGCGGCGGGCCGCAGCTCGGGTTTGCGCGCGGCCAGCAGGTACAGCTCGTACTCCGCCATCGTCCGCCCGCGGCGCGGGCCCAGCGCCTCCGCGAGCAGCCCGGCGACCTCTTCCGCGCCGCGGCTGCCGCGCGAGCGGGCGCGGTCGATCATCCAGTAGACCTCGGTCGCCATATCCCGCGCGCACGAGATGAGGGTGGCGATCAGCAGATCGTCGAGGCTCGAGAAGTGATAGGTCGTCGAAGCCGTCGGCACGCCCGCCTCGGCGGCGACCGTCCGATGGGTGACGCCCGCGACGCCGTCCCGTTCGATCACCCGCAACGCGGCCGCGATGATCTCCTCGCGCCGCTTCTCACCCCTGGCCTTGCGGCCGTCGACCTGGATCTTCACTTAGTGCGCGCTCCCTGCCTCGATCAACACGACGCCGCCGACCACCAGTACCAGACCGGCGATCACGGAGAGGTTGACCGGCTCCTTGAAGAACACCATCCCGACGGCCGCCACCAGCGCGACCCCGGCCGCGGCCCAGATCGCGTACGCGACGCTCACCGGCACACCCGCCTTCAGTACATACGCGAGCGCGACGAACGCGACGGCGTATCCGACGACCACGACGATCGACGGCCCCACCTTGCTGAGGCCCTCGGAAAGTTTCAACGACACGGTCGCGGATACCTCAGCGGCGATGGCCAAAGCCAGAAGGAGATACGCACCCATGTCACAAAAACTACCTGGACGATCGTCTTAAAACAAAGAGAGGCGTACACCACATCGGTGGGACTTGGGCGCGGTCAGTGGGTTACCCATCAGTAAGAAGCATTAGTCTGCCCCCACCACCACACGCTTCACTCGGACGAAAGGCACCCGAAGATGGGCGCTGTACAGCTGACGCTCGGCGGGATCTCGGTCCTGCTCGGCGTCGTCGCCTGGGGAATGTTCTTCGCGACCATCGCCCGCTTCGTGCGGGTGATCCGGCTCGGTCAGCCGGACTCGACCCGCAACGGCCCGTTCGTGCCGCGTATGAAGACCCTGATCAAGGAATTCGCCGCGCACACCCGGATGAACAAGATCCGCAGCGTCGGCGCCGCGCACTGGCTCGTCATGTGGGGCTTCCTGCTCGGGTCGCTCGCCCTGTTCGAGGCATACGGCGAAGTCTTCGTCCCCACCTGGGGCTGGCCCATCCTCGACGACTGGTCGCTGTTCCAGCTGCTCATGGAGGTGCTCGGGGTCGGCACCATCGTCGGCGCCCTGGTGCTGATCGGGATCCGCCAGAAGAACCACCCGCGCCGCGCCGACCGCCAGTCCCGCTTCCAGGGCTCCAACTTCAAGTGGGCGTACTTCATCGAGGCCGTCGTGCTCATCGAGGGCATCGGCATCATCGGCGTCCGCGCCGCGAAGTCCGCGATGAACGTCCACGAAACCCCGATCTGGGCGGCGTTCGTCTCGCACCCGATCGGTGAGCTGCTGCCGGCCAGCCCGAACCTGGTCTCGGTGTTCGCCTTCGTCAAGCTGATGAGTGCCACGATCTGGCTGTTCGTCATCGCCCGCACGATGACCATGGGCATCGCCTGGCACCGCTTCAGCGCGTTCTTCAACATCTACTTCAAGCGCGAGGACGACGGCGGCGTCGCGCTGGGCGCGCTCAAGCCGATGATGAGCAACGGCAAGGTGCTCGACCTCGAAGAGGCGGACCCGGACGAGGACACCTTCGGCGTCGGCAAGATCGAGGACTTCAGCTGGAAGGGCTGGCTGGACTTCTCCACCTGCACCGAATGCGGCCGCTGCCAGTCGCAGTGCCCCGCGTGGAACACCGGTAAGCCGCTTTCGCCGAAGCTCGTCATCACGCAGCTTCGCGACCACGCGTACGCGAAGGCGCCGTACCTGCTCGCGGGCGGCAAGCGCGACATGGCCGGCGACGAGATCGGCCTGTCCGGCGACAACATGTACGCGGGTATCGACGTCCTCGCGATCGCGGAGTCGCAGAAGGCGCTCGTCGGCGACGACGGCGGCGTCATCGACCCCGAGGTGCTGTGGTCCTGCACCTCCTGCGGCGCTTGCGTCGAACAGTGCCCGGTGGACATCGAGCACGTCGACCACATCGTCGACATGCGCCGTTACCAGGTGATGATCGAGTCCGCGTTCCCCAGCGAGCTCAACGGGATGTTCAAGAACCTGGAGAACAAGGGCAACCCGTGGGGCCAGAACGCCAAGGACCGGCTCGCCTGGACCGAGGACCTGGACTTCGAGGTGCCGGTGTTCGACGGCGACCTCGGCGACACCGAGTACCTCTTCTGGGTCGGCTGCGCCGGCGCGTTCGAGGACCGCGCGAAGAAGACCACGCGGGCCGTCGCGGAGCTGCTGCACATCGCGGGCGTCAAGTACACCGTGCTCGGCTCGGAGGAGTCCTGCACCGGTGACCCGGCCCGCCGCGCGGGCAACGAGTTCCTGTTCCAGATGCTGGCGCAGCAGAACGTCGAGATCCTGAACTCGGTGTTCGAGGGCCGCGAACGCAAGGCGCGCAAGGTGGTCGTCACCTGTGCCCACTGCTTCAACACCCTCGCGAACGAGTACCCGGAGCTGGGCGGCCAGTTCGACGTCGTGCACCACACGCAGCTGCTCAACCGCCTGGTGCGGGAGAAGCACCTGACCCCGGTGGCCCCGGTCGCCGAGGACGTCACCTACCACGACCCGTGCTACCTGGGCCGTCACAACAAGGTCTACGACGCTCCCCGTGAGCTCGTCGGCGCTTCGGGCGCGCAGCTGCGCGAGATGCCGCGGCACGGCGACCGCTCGATGTGCTGTGGCGCCGGTGGCGCGCGGATGTGGATGGAAGAGAAGATCGGCAAGCGGATCAACGTCGAGCGCGTCGACGAAGCGCTCGGCACCGCCCCCTCGAAGATCGCGACCGGTTGCCCGTTCTGCCGCGTGATGCTCACCGACGGCGTCACCGCGCGCCAGAGCGACGGGCAGGCGAGCGAGAAGGTCGAGGTCGTCGACGTCGCCCAGCTGCTGCTGACCGCCGTCAAGCGGAAGCCGGAGCCGCAACTGGTGCCGGCGGGAGCGCCCTCTTTGGACACGGTCTCGGACGCCGAACTCGACGGAAAGGCCGACGTGCCGACCGACGAAACGGCCACCGGAACCCCGCTGCCCGAGGAAGACAAGTAGAACGTCACACCCGGAGGGGACATTCTCTCGCACATAATGCGAGAGAATGTTCCCTCTTGTTTTATCCGGACGCGGCCATTTCGTTCCATTACCCGTTCGGCGGTACACCGTGGCGATAGGCTGCAGCGGATCCGGAAAAAAGGGGCGAGGAATCAATGGGCAACCGTCACGAACTCCGCTCGGCAAGGGAGCACCGGCTCGCCACACCGGGATCGCCGGCCGTTCGCCCGCCCGCCAGGATCCCCTCGTCCGCGGCCTTCGCCAGGATGGCTCAGGAAGCGACCATCCCCAGCATCCCGGCCGCCCGGCGGCCGCCGCGACAGGAGCGGAAACGCACGCGCGTCCGCCCGTACGTCCGCACGGGCGGGCGCACCCAGTCCAAGCGGAACTTCGCGATCGAAGCGATGATTTCCGTCCGGAACGACGCACCGTGGACCGCGCCGGGATTCAGCGTCGAATTCCATTCCGTGAGAGCACTGTGCCGCCGTCCCACTTCTGTCGCCGAAGTGGCCGCTTCCTTATGTGTTCCACTCGGCGTTGCAAAGGTCCTTTTGGGTGATATGGCCGAACTCGGTTTGGTCACCGTTCATGAAACACAGGCTGAATTCGACGGCCATCCGGCACTCGCCTTGATGGAACGTGTCCTGCAGGGATTGCGTCGCCTGTGAGATCGGCTCACCCGCACTACGCTACGCGAGGTGAGTGAAGAATCCGGTGGCGAAAGCACCCTGACCGTGGTGCTGGCGGGTGGGGTCAACCTCGCCATCGCCGTGCTGAAACTGATCGCCGGGATCGTCACCGGCTCCGGCGCGATGCTGTCGGAAGCCGCGCATTCGGTGGCCGACACGATCACCGAGGTGCTCCTGCTGACCGCGCTGAAACGGTCGGACCGCCCCGCCGACCGCGTCCATCCCTTCGGCTACGGCAAGGAGCGGTACTTCTGGTCGCTGCTCGCGGCGGTGTCGATCTTCGCCTCCGGCGCGATGTTCGCGCTCTACGAAGGCTTCTCGACGGTTTTCGGCGAGGAGACCGAGCAGACCGATCCGATCGTCGGCTACATCGTCCTCGCGATCGCGTTCGCCCTCGAATCCGTCTCGTGGTTCCAGGCCGTGCGGCAGGTGCGCCGCGACGCCGCCGCCTCCGGCCAGAAGGTCTCGGTCTACCTGCGGATGATCGACGACCCGGCGCCGAAGACCGTGCTGTTCGAAGACTCGGCCGCACTGATCGGCCTGCTGCTCGCGTTCGCCGGGATCGGGCTGCACCAGCTCACCGGCTCGCATGTCTGGGACGGCGCGGCGTCGATCGCGATCGGGGTCCTGCTGGCGCTGGTCGCCTACGTGCTGGGGCGGACCAACCGCGGCCTGCTGATCGGCAGGCAGGCGGATCCCAAGCTGGTGCGCGAGGTGCGGGACCACCTGCGGAACGCGCCGGAGATCGAGGCCGTCGTCGACCTGCAGACCATGTTGATGGGCACCGATCAGGTGCTCGTGTGCACCCGCGTCGACTTCGACGATTCACTCGGCGCGGCGGAGGTCGAACGCGCCTGCGTCCGGCTGGCGACCGAGCTGACCGGGTCCTTCGGCGACGTCACCGAGGTGTTCATCGAACCGGTCCCCCGCACGGACGCCGAGCTGCGCGCGGCCGTGCTGGCCCGCTACGGCGATTGGGGCAAGGGTCAGTAGCCGAAGTTCTGCGTCCAGTACATACCCTTGGTGTTGACGCCGACACCGATCTTCTTCAGCTTGCAGTTCAGGATGTTCGCGCGGTGGCCCTCGGAGTTCATCCAGGCGTCCATCACCTTGGCGGCGCTCGACTGGCCCTTGGCGATGTTCTCGGCGCCGGGCTTGTCGTAGCCGGCGGCCCGGATGCGCTGGTCGAACGTGACGCCTTCCGGCGTGGTGTGCGAGAAGTAATTCCGCGCGGACATGTCGTCGCTGTGGCCCTGCGCGGCGGCGGCGAGACGCGACTCGTTGCTCACCGGCGAGCAGCCCGCGTCGGCGCGCTCGGCGTTGACGAGGTCGATGACCTGCCCGGCGAGCGAGCTGTCCTGCGATCGGGGCGGTTCCGGCGCCTTGCTCGGTGTGGGCTTGGGCGCCTCGGAAGACTGGGCGGGCGGCTCGGCCGGGGCGGAGGACGAGCTGGGCGGAGCGGAGGACGACGTGGGAGCCGCCGAGGACGACGTCGGAGCGGTTGAGCCGGGCGCGGAGCCCTCCGGCGCCGGAGCGGACGTCTGACCGAAGTAGGCGGGCGGCTTCGCGAGGGCGTCGCCGGGTCTGCCCTTGGTGTCGGGGACGCTGAGCGAGAGATTGCTCAGCGCGGTGCCTTGGAACCGATCGGTCACCATCAGGTAGCTCGCACTGGCGATCACCCCGCCCAGCAAGACACTGAGCGTGACAAGCAGTAACCGGCTTCGTGTTCTATTGGGGGACACGGGGCCGAAAACTATCACGAACTGGTTACGGCAATACCCCCGAAAGTAGTAATACCGGTCAGCGGCCGAGGCGGCCCGTGGAGTCGTGCGTGATCGCCGTCGCGTCGGCGAGGAACCGGATCACGGTCTCCAGCTCCCCGTCCGTGTAGTTCTCGCAGGCCTCGCGGACCGACTTCACCAGGTGATCCCACAGCGGCGCGACGGCGTTCATCCTGCCCGCGTCGATCTCGATCAGGACCTTTCGCCGATCTTCGGGATGCGGCTTCCGGGCGACGATCCCCTTGCCTTCGAGCCTGTCGATGAGCGCGGTGATCGACGCCGGCGCGAGCCCCGACAGCTGCGAGAGGGCCTTCGGCGTCTGCGGTCCGAAGCGGGCGAGGTAGTCGGTCACCTTGCTTTCGACGGCCGAAAGGCCGCTCAGCTCGGCGATGGCCGCGTGGAACATGACCGTCTCCGTCGACAGCGCGCGGGATCCGTTGAGGATCCGCTCGACCAGCTCCGCTCGCTCGCTTGACACGTCGGCCAGCCTAGCGGAGTCTTTAGTTCGATAGAACGAATTAGTTTCTAAGAGATTCGATGGGGTGAACGACATGGCGAAGGCACTGATCGCCGGCGGGGGTATCGCGGGCACGATCACGGCGATCGCACTGCACGAGACGGGTCATGAGCCGGTGATCCACGAGGCGTACGACCGGACCGCCGAAGGAGTGGGCGCGTTCCTGACCCTGGCGGTGAACGGCCTCGACGCACTGGGCCCGTTAGGACTGAAAGGCCTGGTCAAGGGCTTGGGATTCGACACGCCGCGGATCAAGATGCAGCTCGGCGACGGGCGCGAGCTGGCGGATTTGGCGCTCGGCGGGCAGCTCGAGGACGGCACCGTGAGCCAGACGGTGCTGCGCTCCGAGCTGTACATCGGCCTCCGCGACGAAGCCGTCAGACGCGGCATCGAGATCCGCTATGGCAAGCGTTTGGCCGACGCACGCGAGACCGGCGACGGCGTCCTCGCGACCTTCGAGGACGGCTCGTCGGCCGAAGGCGACCTGCTGATCGGCGCGGACGGGCTCCGCTCGAGGGTGCGGACGATCATCGACCCGAAGGCGCCGTCACCGCGCTACGTGCCGCTGCTGAACACGGGCGGGCTGGCCGAAGGCGTGCGCCTGGACGACGAACCCGGCGTCATGCACATGACGTTCGGCAAGCGGCTGTTCTTCTCCCACGTCGTCCACCCGGACGGGCGTGTCTGGTGGTTCGCGAACGTCCCCCGGAAGCGTGAGCCGTCTCCGGCCGACCTCGCCGTGACGACCACCTGGCGAGAGGACCTGATCCGGGGGCTGGCGGTGGACCGCACCCCGGCCGTCGAGATCGTGCGCGCGACGCGCGAGATCTACCGGCCGTGGGCGACGTACGACTTCCCGAGCGTGCCGACGTGGCGGACGGACCGGATGGTCATCATCGGCGACGCCGCGCACGCGACCTCACCCGCGGCCGGGCAAGGCGCCGCGATGGCCATCGAGGACGCCGTCACGCTGGCGCGATGCCTGCGTGACGTGCCCTCGATCCCGAAGGCGCTCGCCGTCTACGAAGGACTGCGGCGCGAGCGCGTCGAGGCCGTCGTCGAGCGCGGCAAGCGCAACGGCGACGACAAGGCGGCCGGGCCAGTCGGGCGGGTGATCCGGGACTTCTTCCTCACGCGGGCGTTCAGGAACCTGCCGAAGGAGGATCCGAACGCCTTCATGTGGCGGCACCGGATCGACTGGGATGCCCCGGTCGCTTCTTAGCGCCAGGTGTCGACGCGGTGGAAGTTCTTGTACGCGCGGCTCGGGGTCGGGCCCCGCTGCCCCTGGTACCGCGAACCGGCCTCGTTCGAGCCGTACGGGAACTCCGCCGCGCTGGACAGGCGGAAGATGCAGAGCTGGCCGATCTTCATGCCCGGCCAAAGCGTGATCGGCAGGTTGGCGACGTTCGACAGCTCCAGCGTGATGTGGCCGGAGAAGCCGGGGTCGATGAAGCCCGCGGTGGAGTGCGTCAGCAGGCCGAGGCGGCCGAGGGAGGACTTGCCCTCCAGGCGGCCGGCGAGGTCGTCGGCGAGCGTGACGGTCTCGTAGGTGGAGCCGAGGACGAACTCGCCGGGGTGGAGGACGAAGGGGTCCTCGCCCTCCTTCTCGACCAGCGAAGTCAGCTCGTCCTGCTGCAGCTGCGGGTCGATATGCGTGTACTTGCTGTTGTCGAACACGCGGAAGAAGCGGTCGAGTCGCACGTCGATGCTCGACGGCTGGACCATCGTCGGGTCGAACGGGTCGACGCCGAGGCGGCCGGCGTCGAGCTCTTTACGGAGGTCACGGTCGCTGAGGAGCACGCGATCAGCGTAGTCAAGCGGCCTTCATGTGCCTGCCGTAGGTCGGGTCGAGCCCGAACACCTTGGTGACCTGGCGTAGGTAGTGACCACGGCCGGCGGCCCCGATCAGCTCCTGGAGGGCCGTCGCGCCGGGCACCACCCGCCGGACCGTCTCGGCGGCGAAGTTGACTCCGGCCGCCGCGACCACGGCCGCCTGGGCGATCGGATCGTCGGGCAGTTCGAGGAAGTCGGCGTTGATCTTGCCGAGCAGGAGCCTGCTGATCGCCCCGTGCCCCGCGACCGACACGTGCGCGAGGACCTTGCCGAGCGCGCCGCGGCCGTCGCCGATCCCGGCGTGGGCCTTCATGAGCGCCGCGGCGAGCCGCTTGGAATCGTCGTCGGGGATGAACTCGGTGCTCGCGAGCAGCCACAGCAGCCGCCAGGCGTCGTCCTCGCCGGCGGGCAAGAGCTCCTCGTCGACGCCCATCAGCCAGCCGACATAGCGCCAAAGGTGCAGGATGTCGGCGCGCTCGCGGGCGCTGTAGCGGAGTCCGAGCAGCTGGGTGCCGAAGACGTAGACGAGCGAGAAGAGCAGGAGCGTGCCCGCGGTCTGGACCTGGTTGACCGGCCTGTCCCAAGCCGCGTAATCCCAGTCCTTGCGGCGGTTCATCGCCGCGCGGACGTGGGCGTGCACGATCCGCACCCGCAACGCGGACTCGTACCCGCGCCCGCCGGGCACCAGCGCGCCCGGTGTCGTCACGTGGATCCACCACGTCGCCGTCTCGACGAGCCGTCGTGCCGCCTTGTACTCGATCTCGCCAGTGCCGACGAGCGACTTCGTGGCGCGCGAAGCGAGATAGCCGCCCATCAACGAGACGTCGCCGAGCGGGAAGAGCCCGAGCAACCCGGCACGCGTGATCGCCCGCGCTCCGCGGTCAAGGCGGTCCGGGTCGACCCAGTACGGCGTCGCCTCGACGTTGCGAAAGAAGGCTTCGAGCTCCTCCGGCGGATTCTCGACACTGTCGATGCCTTGCCGCAGCGCCTGTTCGAACTCGGGCCGGCTCTCACGCAGCAACGGCACCAGCACGTCGGCCGCCGGATCCTCCCGCTGCGCGAACCGCCGCAACCGCGCCACCTGGCGCTCGTCACCCCTGATGTCGCCCTCGATGAACAACCTCGACGCGACCCGGAACCCGCCTTGACGGAACATTTCGGGATCAGGCAGCCGCTCGCCCATCCGGATCACCTCCGAGGTAGACAACAAGTGTTGTCACTTTCGGCGGCGACGTCAAGATGGGCGGGGTCTTGGCAGGAGGAGATCCGGGCCATGTATGCTGGCCGAGCACTGCGGATGTAGTTCAATGGTAGAACATCAGCTTCCCAAGCTGAATACGCGGGTTCGATTCCCGTCATCCGCTCAGATGCGAAAGCCCCAGGTCAGTGGATGTCCACTTAGGACCTGGGGCTTTCGCTTTGGAGTCCCATGACCTTGCCGGATGATCTCCGCCACGACGTCCGGACGCTCTGGGACTACCACGACATGCGCCACGAGCTCCGGCCCGCCGACGTCGGGATCGGACTCGGCAGCCACGACCTCGGCGTCGCCGCCTGCGCCGCGGAGCTGTTCCACGCCGGAATGTTCCCGCGCATCGTCTTCACCGGAGCCAACGCGCCGACCACCGTCGAACGCTTCCCGCGCGGAGAGGCGGTGCACTACCGCGAACACGCGCTTGAGCTGGGCGTACCCGATGACTCCATGCTGGTCGAGCCCGAGGCACGGAACACAGGTGACAACATCGCGTTCACCCGGAAGCTGCTGGAGTCACGCGGCATCGAGGTGGGGTCGGTCATCCTCATCTCTCGGCCGTACCAGCAGCGGCGGGCCTACGCGACCTGCAAGAAGCTGTGGCCGGAGGTCGATGTCATCTGCGCTTCCCGGCCGTTGCCGCTGGACGACTACGTCGAGAGCATCGGCGACGCGGACCGGGTGATCAACATGCTTGTCGGTGATACACAACGGATCACCGTCTATGCCGAGCGTGGTTTCGCTGTCCAGCAGGACATGCCGAGCGGAGTCGCCGAGGCTTACGACCGCTTGGTCCAGGCTGGCTTCAGAAAACGCCTTTTGCCTCAAGACTGGTGACGACCTGAGCCGAAGCCGGGGACTCGTCCCCGTGCCCCGCGGTTACCTTCTGCACCGTGCGGAAAATGTCGAGCGACGGTACGGCCGCAGCCTTGCTGACCGTGCTGGCCGGGTCGCTGATTCTTCCGCTCCTCCTGGTCGGCGGGATCTTCCTCATCGTCGGCTTGAACACGGGCAGCACCCCGGGGCCGTACACCGTCGTTTTCGCCAGGGCGGGTGACGAATGCGGGGCGACAGGCCAGTATCTCGACGCGTCCACCGGGGAACCGCTCAGGTGCATGGGTCCGGGAGTGCTGCGGGACGCCTCGCTCGAATTCCCTGGTTTCTCCCGCGAGCAGAACGACGAGGTTCGCCGCTGGCTGGCGACGTTGGCGGAAGACGGCGAGCTGAGCGTCTTCGACCATCGTTCGGTCCAGGCGAAGATCGACGGGATCGCGGCCGGGTTGCCGCCGGGGGTCCGCGTCGAGCCGGAATCCGGCTCGACGCGGATCTGGATCGGCTCGGGACTGACGATCGCCGGCCTGCTCCTGCTTTCCGGCTTCGCCTGGCGGTGGCGGCGGAACCGCCGGGCCGGTTATTGACTTCCCAACGTCGTTACCGTGCCAGGTATGGAAATCCGGGAGTTCAGCGAAGACGACTGGGCGCAGGTCTGGCCGATCATGCGCGAAGTCGTGCGGGCGGCGGACACGTACACCTACGACCCCAACCTCACCGAGGACGACGCCCGCGGCTCATGGGTCGAGACGCCGCCGGGCCGGACGGTGGTCGCGGTCGAGGACGGCCGCGTGCTCGGCACGGCCAAGATGGGCCCGAACCGCGGCGGGCCCGGGTCCCATGTGGCGACGGCCAGTTTCATGGTGGACAAGGAACTTCGCGGCAAGGGCATCGGTGGTGCGCTGTGCGCGAATGCCTTGGACTGGGCCAGGAAACAGGGTTTCGCCGGTATGCAGTTCAACGCGGTGGCCGAGTCGAACGCGGCCGGGATCCGGGTCTACGAACGGCTCGGCTTCGAGATCGTCGGGACGGTGCCGGGCGCGTTCCAGCACCCGACGCTGGGGCGCATCGGGTTGCACGTCATGTACTGCGACTTCGGCTGAAACCGTGAACGGGACGATCAAGAGACATGCCGTCACAGCCGTCGTCGCCGTGCCGGCGGTCGCGATCACGGCGACCTGGCTGCTGAACCGCGACGTCCGGCCGACCACCGTCGAAGGCTGGGCATGGCCGAACGCGGCCGGGAACACGATCTGGCTGACCGAGTCATCCGAGGGCGGCTCGAACGGCGACGGCTTCATTCTGTCGGGCGCTCGATGGGCCGGCCCCGACAACGTTTGGCGTGATGGCTCGTCGGGACCGACGTGCGTCGGCACGGACACCACGGTCGCGACCCATGTCCAACTCGGTGTGGTCGACGTCCGCACCGACGGGATGTCCTGGCGGCACGCCGTGTGGCTGCGCTGCCTCTAGCCTTCGACGAGTTCCCACGGGGCGTCGGCGCTCGGCCGGTCGTACACCTGGCCGGGCGCGGCGCTCAGCACGAGGGCGACGTCCGGGTACAGCGTGACGGCGTGTTCCATCTCGAGGGCTTCGACCTCGAAGTCCTCGCTCTCCGGGACCTGGAAGCCGACGAGCAGCCAGCTTCCGTCGGCCTCGCGGACGACCTGGCGCACGGCGCGCACCGGGGCGGCGGGGTCGGTGGAGATCTCGGCGAGTTCGGTGCTCACCTGGACTTCCTCCAGCGGCGAGCCGGGATGCGTCCACGCGGCGAGGCGGGCGGCGCGCACCAGGAGGTCTTCTTCGTCGTCGTCCGAGTCGGCGACCGAGCTCAGCAGCCAGGTGCGCCGCTCCGGATCCCAGTCGGCGGCCATACCGGTGGGGAGGCCTGCCAGCGCGGCGATCTCCGGGATGAGCTCCACCGCCTCCCGCAGGGGCAGCGCGCCGAACGCGTCCTTGTTCTCCTCCATGTCCTCGGAGAACTCGTTGCCGTCGCTGATGAACCAGTCGCCGTCGTCGTCCAGGACGACGAACGCGAGGTTCGACGGGTCGTCCACCAGCGACCGGGAGATGATCACCGGCGACTCGGGATCCTGACTCAGCGGCCAGTTCTCGCTCGACATGCTGGGCTCCCAACGGGGTTGTCCGGCTGTGGGGCACCATCCCACCATCTCCGGCGTTCCCGTCGCGCACCGGACCGGCGGAAGCTCATTCGCTGAGGTCGTACTCGTCGACGTCGAGCGCGGCCGCCGCTTCGGTGAGGAACGCGATCACGGCGGGCGAGAGGTGCCAGCCGAATTCCTCGCCGCCGTCACGGTGATGGAAGTAGCGCACCACCTGCAGTACCGCGCTCACGCCTTCGTCCACCAGCCGCCGGATTTCCGGGCGGACGGGGGCGAGCCTGCCGATCACGCTCTCGATCTGGTCGTCGACCGGTTCCGAGCCGCGATGCGTCACCTTCCAGGCGTGCATCCGCGGCAATCGGTGTTCGGCGGACCGCGAACCCAGTACCAGGACCTCGTCGGGCTCCATGCCGAGCCGCGCGGTGATCTCCCCGGCGGACACGGTTTCGCTCTTCAAGGCGAAGTAGCAGTACTGGTGGACCTTCATACGCCCGGCACCCTAGCTTTCGGGCAGGCTGACCAGGTGGAACGTGATCAATCGCTTATCGAACGGCTCGCCCGGGAGCGCAATGTCTGGTTGTGCACGCTCCGCCGGGACGGATCTCCGCACGTCACGCCGGTGTGGTTCGTCTACCTCGACGACGTCTTCTGGATCGGGAGCGGCGAACGGAACGTGAAGGTGCGCAACATCGACGGCGATCCGCGCGTCAGCATCGCGCTTGAGGACGGCGACGCTCCCGCTGTCGCCGAAGGTCTGGCGCGCGTTCATCGAGGGGCTCTGCGCGAGGACGTCCTCGCTGCGCTGGCGGCGAAGTACGACGGCTGGGCGGCCGGGGTGGAGATCGCCCCGTTCGGCGCAAGGGTGCTGTTGGAAGTCCCCGTTAAGCGGTGGCTACTCGAAGGTGTCGCCCAATAGTCTGGAAAGTCCGATACCGATCTTGGGATGGACGATGCTGACCGGTGAACTGATCCGCTTGCGCCCGCTCGAACCCGAGGACGCGGACACGCTGTGGCGCTGGCACAACGACCCGGAGGTCACGCGCTGGATGCCCGCGGACCACCCGGAATCCCTCGCCCAGATCCGCGAACGCTTCACCCACCGGAAACCCAACAGCTTCAGCCAGGTGGACTTCGCGATCGAGAGCCTCGCCGTCGGCACCTTGATCGGCACCTGCACCCTGCGCGACGCCACCCCGGAGCAGGGGCGCGCGGAACTCGACATCTACCTCGGCGAGAAGGACCACTGGGGCGGCGGTTACGGCACCGACGCCATGCGCACGCTCTGCCGCTACGGCTTCGACATGATGCGGCTGCACATGATCGCGCTGTGGGTCGTGGTCGACAACGAGGCCGCGATCCACATCTACAAGAAGCTCGGGTTCCAGGTGGACGGCAGGCATCGGCAGTCGTTCCGCGGCCAGAACGGCCAGTGGCACGACGAGTACCTGATGAGCCTGCTCGAAGGGGAACTCCGCTAGTCGTTCAGTCCTTTCGTGAGCCTGGCGGGTGCCTTCATCCGCCAGGCCTCCTCGATGAGTTCGCTCAACTGCGCCTTCTCCACCTTCTCGAGGTCGACGAGGATCGCGCCGTAGCCGTCGTAATGCGGCGTGGTGAAGTACGCGGGGTCGCCGGAAGCCAGCAGGGCCTCCTTCTCCGCGTGCTCGCACAGCAGCATCAGCCCGCCCTCGGCCTCGGTGCGCAGCCGGGCGAAGCTCTTGCCCGCGACCTTGAGCGACGGCGTGCGGTACGACGTGGACTCCTCGACCTCCGGCAACCTGCCCGCCAGAGCCACGACTTCTTCCCAGGTCGTCATGGCGGACATTGTGCCCTGGGTCACTGACAAAACCACCCCCCTCATGTCATGAAAGGGCCGTTCAGGACGAAAAACGTCAGGAACGACCCTTTCATGACACTCGCGGAAGCTACGGCAGGGCGGTGATCCGGTCCGCGGGCGGCGGAGCGATGCCCGGGTGCGCCCCGAAGTACGCGATCAGCGCGTCCAGGTCCACCGGACCACCCGACAGGTTGGTCCCCTTCGTGAACTCGGTGAAGCCGTCCCCGCCGGCGGCGAGGAAGTTGTTCACCGAAACGCGGTACGACGCCGCCGGGTCGATCGGCGCACCGTCGAGCGTCAGGTTCGAGACGCGCGAGCCCTGAGCCGCCGACGCCGAATACGTGTACTTCAGCGACTTCGAGATCTGCAGCATCCGCACGACCCCGTTGGCCTGCCACTGCTGTTCGAGCACGCTCTTCAGGTTCGCCCCGGTGAGCGTGATCGTCTGCATGATGTTCGCGAACGGCTGCACGGCGAACGCCTCGCCGTAGGTCACGACACCGTTGCCTTCGCCGGCGGGCGACGACAAGTGGGTGAAGTCCGTGCGGATCCCGCCCGGGTTCGTCATGGCGATCTGCGCGCCGTTCGACTTCGTGGCTTCGAGCTGGGCATCGGCGATGACGTCACCCAGCGGGGACTCACCGGAGGCCGCGCCCTTGGCGGTCAGGTCCGCGGTGATGGTGCCGACGGCCTTGTTCGCGATCGGCGCGGCCTTGGTCTTGGCCTCGTCGATCAGCTTCAGCACGTCGGCGTCCGGCGTGACGTCGCGGGTGACGATCTGGTTGTGCGCCTTGGTCTCGCCGCGGACGACATCGAGGGTGCGGCGGTCGATCTTCAGGTCGACGACCGACAGCAGACGGCCGAACGACGCGCCCTGGATCACCGGGCGCGGTTTACCCTCGGGGTCGTTGATCACGCAGTTGTACTGCTGGTGGCTGTGCCCGGTGAAGATGGCGTCCACTTTGGACGTCACCTGCCGCGCGATCGCGGTCGCCGCACCCGGCTTGACCTTGCACTCGTCAGGACCGGCGGTTTCGGAGTTGTCGCCCTGGTGCAGCAATACGACCTGCGCCTTGACGCCGAACATGTCGAGCAGCTTCGCGGTGCGGTCGATGGCCTGGACCTCTTCGCCGAACTTGAGGCCCTTGATCGCCTCAGGGGTGACGACCTGCGGCAGATCCTTCAGCGTCGCACCGATGACGCCGATCGGGACGCCGCCGGAGACCTCGATGCTGAACGGCAGCAACGCCGGGACACCGTTCTCGTAGTACACATTGGCCCCGAGGAACGGGAATTTCGCGCCCTTGAAGGATTCGCGGAACTGGCAGCCGTCGGTGGGGTGGCAGCCGCCGTGCTGCATCCGGCGGAGCTCCTTGAGGCCCTCGTCGAATTCGTGGTTGCCCACCACGGAAGCCTCGACGCCGAGCCGGTTCAGCAGCTCGACCGTCGGCTCGTCGTGGAACAGCGCCGAGATCACCGGCGACGCGCCGATGCTGTCACCGGCCGACAGGACGACCGAGTTACGCACTTCGCCGCGAAGCTTCTTCAGGTGCGTCGCGAGGTAGGCGGCGCCGCCCGCGTTGACGGTCTTCCCGTCGGGCAGCGTGACGCGACCACTCGAACCGGACGGCGGTTCGAGGTTGCCGTGCAGGTCGTTGAACGTGATCAGCCGGACGTCGGTGGTCGCCGACGCGGCGGACGCGGGCGCGGCGACGGCGGCCAGCGCGGTCAGCGCGGCACCGGCGACGACGGCCAGCCGGGTGGAGAGCTTCATTGTTGGGCGCACGGCGGAGGAGTCTGCCTTGCGGGTTTGACCTCCACCAGAGGAAAAAGGAGGACGATAGGCAACCGTCACATGGCGCGTGAACTGCCGTCGAGCAGTACCCGCGCGACCAGCTCCGGCTCGTCGTTCATCGGCACGTGCCCGCATCCGCGCAGCACCAGCAGCTCGGCCTCCGGCGCGATCCGGCGCAGTTCGGCGGCCTTCGGGCGGGCGAGGATACGGTCGCGTTCCGCCCACGCGATGGTCACCGGCACGTCCCGGACGACGCCTTCGAACCGGAATCCGCCGCGGGCCTGCTCCAGCGTCGGCCGGAAGCCGGGGCAGCCCGCGAGCGCGCGCATGTCCTCCATGACGACCTGCGTGGTGAGCCGGTCCGGGCGGCCGACGATCATCCCGGTGAGCATCGACCGGCCCGCCGGGGTCGCGGCCAGCCGCCTCGCGGTGCGTTCGGGGATCCGCTCGGCGAGCAGGCGATGGGTGCGCAACATGCTCAGCGCGTACCGCTGCTGCCGGGGTGTCCACAGTCCCGCCGGGGACAACGCCGTCACGCTGCGGACCAGGCCCGCCTCCCCGAGGGCGAGCGAGAGCAGCCCGCCGAGCGAGTTGCCCGCGACGTGCGGTTTGCCGAGGCCGAGGTCGTCGAAGAACTTCCCGAACATCTCGACGGCGGCTTCGACGCCGTAGCCGCCGGAGTGCGGCGCCGATTCGCCGAAACCGGGCAGGTCGACGGTGATCACGTCCCGGTGCGGGGTGAGCAGGCCGAGTACGGGCGACCAGGCCTGACGGCGATGGCCGACCCCGTGGATCAGCACCAAGGGTTCGCCCGTGCCGGCGCGGTCGAAGACGACGTTGTCCATCCCGCGAGGTTAAGCTATTTACTGCTACCGGCGGTAACAGGTAAATAAAGACGTTCGCGCCGACGGGTGACGTCGTTCGGCATCGGTTCCAGTTCACCCGTCGCGATGAAGCCCAGCTTCAGGTACAGCCGCCGCGCCCGGTCGTTGTCCTCCGCGACGTGCAGCCACACCTCGTGCGCGCCGTCGTCTTCGGCGGCCGACCGCACCTCGCCCATCAGCCTGGTGCCCAGCCCGCGGCCCCGGGCTTCGGGCGCGACCCACATCGAGTAGACGATCCAGCCGTCGTCCCGCGCCCGGCCGGCGACGAGACCGACCGGACGCCCGTCGTCGAAGGCGGCGAACCAGACGTCGCCCTCCAGCTTCGCGAGCCATTCCTCATCCGATTGCGCGCTTTCGGCCGCGGCGATCGAGCCGTAGTTCTCGGGGGTGTCCGTCAGGGCACGCAGGCGGACCTCGCGGAAGACGTCGAGGTCCGAGGGGACGAGCCGTCGAACGAGCAACATCCGGGCAGAATCCCACGTCGGCGGGCTGATCGCGGAACGAATATCGCCGATCGGCCAAGATCGGGGTCGGCCACTCGGCCGATCCGGCGCCGACCGCCGCGGCCCTTCGACCGAAGTGGCGGGCCCCTCGTGATCCATAACGTCATGGTCATGACGAACGCACAGGTCACCGCCCTGCAGTACGGCTTGATCGGCTTCTTCGCGCTCTGGGCGACGGTGCTGATCCCGCAGCTGATCGTGCTGCACGCGCGGCACGGCCGAGTGCGGCTTCGTCCCGTCCTGACCATGGCCGCCGTGCTGCTCTACGGGACCATGACGCTGGCCGTGACCTTCCTGCCGCTGCCCGGCCCGGGTGTCAAACGGCTGAGCCAGACCGTGCAGCTGAACCCGTTCCAGTGGGTCGCCGACATCCACACCGAACTGCTCAAGCACGGGCTGCCGATGGCCGACTGGTTCACCACGCAGACCTTCCAGCAGGCCACCATGAACGTACTGCTGTTCGTCCCGCTCGGGTTCTTCGCCAGGACGCTCTGGAAGCGCGGCCTCGTCGGCACGACGCTGATCGGCTTCGCCGCTTCGCTGCTGATCGAGGTCACGCAGCTGACCGCGAACTTCGGCACCGCGCCCTACGTCTACCGGATCTTCGACGTCGACGACCTGCTCAACAACACCGGTGGCGCGTTGCTCGGGTGGATCGCCGGGGCGCTGCTGCTCAGCCTCGTGCGGAAGCCCGTCCCCTCAACGGTCGAGCTTCAGCTTCCGCGCCGCGAGCGGGTCGACCTCGCCCAGATCCGCTAGCCTCGCCTGCCGTCGCTGGGCCGCGCGCCGCGCGGCCCGCCGGTCTTCCGCGATCACCAGCACGGTGGCCACCACGAAGATCAACGCGACCACGCCGAGGATGAGCGAGAGCTGCAAAACCCCTCCTCGAAGACGACCTTGTGTGCGAGATCACAAACAGTACGCACATCGTGCTGAGTTGACCACCCCTTGAGACGAAAGTGGGTGTCCCAGGTCACTCGGGATTCGCGGAGAACCACGTCCGGTCTTCGGTGTGCCAGCGTTCGAAGATCAGGCCTGCGCTGGTCAGGGCGGCTTTCAGGGCTGGCGGATCCAGCCGTCGGCAGGTGAAGGCCTGGCTCCACCATCGGTTGCCCGCCGTGTAGCGCACGACGGCCGACAGCAGGTTTCCGTCACGGGAGACCCGGCCGAGCCGGACGTCGACCTCGCCGAGCGCGCCACCTTGACCGTCGCGGGCCGAGTCGAACCACTCCGGCGGATGCCATTCGACGAGCACCCGCCCGCCGGGCGCCACATGCGCGCGGGCGGTGGCCAGGAAGGCCGCCCGATCGGCTTCCGAGGCGGTGTTGACCAGGTGGCTGCCGAGCAGCACCACGTCGAAGACCCGGCCGAGCCGCAGGTCTTCGATCTTCGAGCACACCGTCTCGGCGCGGACGTGGGCGAGCATCTCCGGCGAGTCGTCCACCGCGACCACCCGATGCCCCAGCTCCACCAGCGCGTGGGTGACCCGCCCGGCTCCGCAGCCGAGCTCCAGGATCGAAGCCCCCGCGGGGGCCGCCGCGTGCACGATGCCCGGCTCGTCGCCGGGCGGCAACAGCCGGTACACCTCCACCGAACAGCCGTCCGCGGTGAACGCCCCCTGCTCCATACCCGCAAGCGTGCCGGAAACTGGCCAGGTGAGGACCAAACCGACCAAGGAAGAGCTGGCCGCCGCCTACGGCAAGACCATCGACGACGTGATCGCGCCCGATCTGGACGTGTTGTTCTGCGGGATCAACCCCGGCCTCTACTCGGGCGCCCTCGGTCTGCACTTCGCCCGGCCGGGGAACCGGTTCTGGCCAGCGCTGTACCGCGGCGGCTTCACTCCGCGCCTGCTCGACCCGAGCGAGCAGGACGAACTGCTCGCCCTCGGTCTCGGCATCACGAACGTCGTCGCGCGGACGACGGCGCGGGCCGACGAGCTGACGCCGGACGAGTTCCGGGAAGGCGGCCGCCTGCTCACGGCGAGGGTCGCCGAATTCCGGCCACGCTGGCTCGCGGTGGTCGGGATCACGGCCTACCGGACGGCGTTCGGCCTGCCGAAGGCGAAGATCGGCCCGCAAGACACCGAGATCGGCGGAGCGCGGGTGTGGGTGCTGCCGAATCCGAGCGGGCTCAACGCGCATTGGACTCCCGCGGCGCTCGGGGACGAGTTCGGGCGCCTCCGCGCCGAAGTCCACTCTGAGTAGTGAACAGGTCAGGATCTCCCGCCGGCGCGCTCATTCGAGCAAGAGATCCACAACCAGCCGATACGCAGAGTTTGCTGCGACGAGGCGATACATCTATGAGGGGGATATCGCGTCACGTGCCCCGACCTACTGACTCGTAATAGTTACGAGGTGTCATCTCTGTCCGGTCCCGCAGGGGGGACCGGTTGGCGAGGGTGACCACGCCGGGGGGCAGTGGTCACCGAATGGACTTCCGAGTCCTCTCGTCCGGAGATGGCGGGCACGAAAACGGAGGGGTCCGTGATGCGAAGCATCGAGCCGAACCGAACGCAGGCCGGCAGGCCTGGCGGACTGTCGCCAGGCGGCCGCGGACTCGGCGTGGCCGCCGTCGATCCGATCCCGATCTTCTGCGAGGGATTGAGCTCGCTGGTCCACCGCACGCCGGGGCTGACGTGGCTCGGCCACGCGGCGAGCCATCACGCCGCGCTCCAGCTGTGCGAACAGCTCAAACCGGACGTCATCGTGCTGGATTCGGCGCTCGACCCGAACTGCCATCTGTCCCGGCTGCTCAGCGGCGGCGACCCGGCGCTGGTCATCATCACGATGATCAGGGACACCAACCGCACCCAGCAGTACCTCGCCGCGGCGATCGCGGCGGGAGTGCACGCGATCGTGCCGCGGGCGACCGACGGGCGGCATCTCGCCGAGGCGATCCGGCGCGCGCACAGCGACCGCCGCTACATCGACCCGACGCTGGCCGCGCTGACGGCACGGCCGAAGCGTCAGCCCGTGCTCCCGAAGCCCGGCGACGCCCCCAAACCGGCGGCCGCGCGCGGCCTGATGCCGCTGTCCCGCCGCGAGTACCAGGTCCTGCAGCTGGTGGCCGAGGGGCTGGAGAACTCCGGGATCGCGAAGATCCTGTTCCTGTCCGTCGAAACCGTGCGAACGCACGTCAAGAGCATCCTGCGCAAGCTTTCGGCCCGCGACCGCACACACGCGGTGACGATCGCGTTCCGCTCCGGCATCCTGGTGGCGAATCCCGACGACACGCACACCCCGGTCGAACCGGCCGCCGCCGCTTCGATCGCGCCGTCACCCCGCTGAACCAGCACCTAGACCCCCAAATTGCTGATTTCCACATCACAACAGTGGCCATTCACTTGCCGCCGGTTACCCACAGGTAATATCCTGATGTTACCGGCGAGTAGGGACGTGTGCCCGGCCGGGGAGCCGAACACATTGGAGTGACGAAATGGGCCACTACAAGAGCAACGTCCGAGACCTGGAGTTCAACCTCTTCGAGGTCCTCGGCGTGCAGGACCGCCTCGGCAAGGGTGTCCTCGCGGAATCCGACGAGGAGACCGCCCGCGGCGTGCTGACCGAGCTGAACAAGCTCGCTTCCGGTCCCCTCGCCGACTCGTACGCCGACGCGGACCGCAACCCGCCGGTGTACGACCCGAAGACCTTCTCGGTGAAGATCCCCGAGTCGTTCAAGAAGAGCTACCAGGCGCTGATGGACGGCGAATGGTGGCGGCTGGGCCTGCCGAACGAGCTGGGCGGCTTCGGCCTGCCCCCGACCGTGCAGTGGGCCGCGGCCGAGCTGATCCTCGGTGCCAACGCGCCGCTGTTCATGTACATGGCGGGCCCGAACTTCGCCGGCATCGTCGACAAGAACGGCACCGACGAGCAGAAGCGCTGGGCGCAGATCATGATCGACCGCGGCTGGGGCGCCACCATGGTGCTCACCGAGCCCGACGCCGGTTCCGACGTCGGCGCCGGCCGCGCCAAGGCCGTCAAGCAGGAGGACGGCTCCTGGCACATCGACGGCGTGAAGCGGTTCATCACCTCGGCCGAGAACGACATGGTCGAGAACATCATGCACCTGGTGCTGGCCCGCCCCGAGGGCCCCGGCATCGAGACCAAGCCCGGCACCAAGGGCCTTTCGCTGTTCCTCGTGCCGAAGTTCCACTTCGACGGCGAGACCGGTGAGCTGGGCGAGCGCAACGGCGCCTTCGTCACCAACGTCGAGCACAAGATGGGCATCAAGGCCTCCACCACCTGCGAGCTGACCTTCGGCCAGCACGGCACCCCCGCCAAGGGCTGGCTGCTCGGCGAGGTGCACGACGGCATCGCGCAGATGTTCCAGGTCATCGAGTACGCCCGCATGATGGTCGGCACGAAGGCCATCGCGACGCTGTCGACCGGCTACCTCAACGCGCTCGAGTACGCCAAGGAGCGCGTCCAGGGCGCGGACCTGCCGAACATGCTGAACAAGGCGGCGCCGCGCGTCACCATCACCCACCACCCGGACGTCCGCCGCTCGCTGATGCTGCAGAAGGCGTACGCCGAGGGCCTGCGCGCGGTGTACCTCTACACCGCGACCTTCCAGGACCAGGTGTGGACCGGCGAGGGCGACGAGGCCTCGCAGAAGATCGCGCACGGCGTCAACGACCTGCTGCTGCCGATCGTCAAGGGTGTCGGCTCCGAGCGCGCGACCGAGCAGCTCGTGCAGTCGCTGCAGACCCTCGGCGGGTCGGGCTTCCTGCAGGACTACCCGATCGAGCAGTACATCCGTGACGCGAAGATCGACTCGCTGTACGAAGGCACCACGGCCATCCAGTCGCTGGACTTCTTCTTCCGCAA
This sequence comes from Amycolatopsis sp. WAC 04169, assembly GCF_003947535.1. NCBI lineage: Bacteria > Bacillati > Actinomycetota > Actinomycetes > Pseudonocardiales > Pseudonocardiaceae > Amycolatopsis > Amycolatopsis sp. WAC 04169. The sequence goes on from NZ_QHJI01000001.1 coordinate 206,026, forward strand.
GATCGTCCGCGACAAGGGCGCTTCGCTGGCCTACGTCGCCGGCGAGATCACGAAGACCATCGAGTCGGAGATCGGCAACGGGCGGCTCAAGAACGAGCGCGGTCTGCTCAAGCAGGCGCTCGAGGACACCCAGGGCATGCTCGGCTCGCTGATCGGCTACCTGACCTCGTCGCAGGAAGACCCGCAGAACATCAACAAGGTCGGCCAGCACACGGTCCGCCTGCTGATGTCGGTCGGCGACCTGCTCATCGGCTGGCAGCTCATCAAGCACGCCGAGGTCGCCATCGGCAAGCTCGACTCGGGCGCGTCGGCGAAGGACGTCCCGTTCTACGAGGGCAAGCTCGCCGTGGCGTCGTTCTTCGCGAAGAACGTGCTGCCGGAGCTGACTTCGCGCCGCGCGATCGTCGAGGCCGCGGACAACAGCCTCATGGAGATCTCCGAAGCCGCGTTCTAAACGGTTTCGTGACGAAGAGCCCTCTCCGGCCCGGAGGGGGCTCTTCGTGGTTTCGAGGGGGATCTCCGGGGGAATTTCCGTGCTGAGTCCGCCCGTTGGCGGAGCCCTCGGCAAAGGAGTCTCAATGACAGTCACCGGCATCATCACGGCGATCGTGGTCGGTTTGATCCTCGGGGTGCTCGGCAGGTTCTTCGCCCCCGGCAAGCAGTCCATCCCGATCTGGCTGACCATCGTCGTCGGTATCGTCGCCGCCTTCATCGGCACCGCGATCGCCCGCGGGCTCGGCTACGCGGACACGAAGGGCTTCGACTGGCTCGAACTCATCACCCAGATCGTCATCGCCGGTATCGGGGTCACGCTGGCCGCGAACCTCTACGGACGCCGCAGCGTCACCCGGTAAGGGGGCTTGAGGCGCGACGAGCCGGTTTCGGTGTCACCGTGGGTTCACTCGATTCTCCAGCGAAGGAGGAACCATGTTGGGTGGCCTTTGGGGCATCATCACCACGATCGTGGTCGGGCTGATCCTCGGTGTCATCGGCCGGATGCTGGCGTCCGGCGATCAGAAGATCCCGATGTGGCTGACGATCGTGGTCGGCATCATCGCCGCGTTCATCGGCAACTGGCTGGCCGGGGTGTTCGGGGTCCGTGACACCCCCGGCATCGACTGGATCCGGCACGCCTTCCAGGTCGGCGCGGCCGTCGTCGGCGTGATCGCCGCGGCCGCGATCTACGCCAAGGTCAAGGGCGGGCATCGCGCCGCGACCTGACCCAGGACTACGGTCGGCCCCTGTGACCACTCGACTCGAACTCGGTGGCCAGGGGCTGACCTCCCTGTCCGGCATCCCCCTCCCGGCGACGCTGGAGTACCTGGATCTGTACGACAACCGGCTGACGTCCGTTCCCGACGAGCTGTGGTCGCTTTCCGGACTCCGCGTGCTGAATCTGGCCACCAACCGGCTGACCGAGTTCCCCGCCGCGCTGTGCTCGCTCGGACGGCTGAAATACCTGGGGTGCACGGACAACCGCATCCCCACCCTTCCCGAAGATCTCTCCGGGCTGGCTTCGCTGCGCGAATTCCGCTTGTACGGCAACGGGTTGACCGGGATCCCGGAATCGATGGGGACGCTTTCCGCGCTACGCGAGCTGCATCTGCGGAAGAACCTGCTGACCTCCTTGCCGTCCTCCATCGGCGATCTGAGCGAGCTGCGCCAGCTGGACCTGCGGGAGAACCGGCTCACCTCGCTGCCGGAGTCCATCACCCGGCTGTCCAAATTGGACAAACTGGATCTGCGGTGGAACAAGGAACTGCGCGAGCCTCCGTGGCTCGCGGACTTCGAGGCGCGGGGCTGCATGGTGCTGCGGTGAAGCTCAGGCCCGTTGGCGGAGCTGAGGACGTACTCCGAAAGTGGCCGAACGCGTGAACCCGCCCTGGCCGAAGGCCCCGCTATCGCGGTGGCAGGGCGCCTGATCCGCCGTCGTGACGGGAAAGACCAGGCGGCGCCCTGCCGACGTCGATCGCGGAAGCGGGTTCACCTACAGGCACTCAGGCGCAGATGATCGCGGCCCTCGGTGAATAGGTCGCGTTGCGGGTCTCCCGGCGGACCTCCGTACCGGTGACGACGTCGACGAGCACGCGGGTGTCCGAGGTGCTGAACCCGGCCGCGCCGGGGTCCGGGACGCAGCCGGGCCCCGAGCCCATCTGCACCGGCTGGGGGACGTACGAATGCCGCTCACCGGCGACGCTCTGCACCGAAAACCGTTTCGTACCCCAGATCCGCACCGTCACCGAGCCGTCGGCGGGGATCGCCTGGATCGCGATCCCGGTCGGGGCGTCGTTGACGATCTGCAGGTCGACCGGCGTTCCGTCGGTGTTGATCGCCTTGGCGTCGCGCCCGACCGGATACCGGTCCAGGTAGTTGTCGTGCTCCAGGTGACCACCGTCGGCGAGGCCCGCCAGGTACGCGGCGTTGAAGAGCGTCGTCGCGAACTGTGAGACACCGCCGCCGACCACGACCGGCCCGGTGCCGTCCTCGTTCACCGGGGCGGGCACGTAGCCCGCGTCCGCCGTCCTCGGCCCGGACCGCGCGCCGAGGCTGAACCGCTCGTTCGGCTTCACGATGGTGCCGGAGACCCTGGCGGCCAGCGCCTGCACGTTCGTCATCGCCGGCCCGCTCAACCCCGACGTGGTGAACTCGCCGATGACCTCGTTGATGCCGAGGACGTTCGCCGCCTCGGTGCTGACGGCGGGGCTGCTGGCGTCGTAGACCGCCTTCAGCTCCCGCTCTTCGCTCTTGGCGAGCGTCGAGGTCAGCGACGAGAACGTGAGGTCCCAGTTGACCTTCCTCGCGTCCTTCGACGGCTGGACGGCCGGTCTGTCGCCGACGAAGACGATCTGCGCGTCGGCGCCGTCGGTCTCGGTCTCCTTGAGCTGCGGCTGCGCCACCGCCCGCAGTTTGCCCTGGTCGATCCGCACTTCGAGGTTGCCGTCGTCGCGCGCGGCGAACTGGAAGGAGCCCGCGATCACGTCCGGTTTCAGCGTCGCGTCCTTGCCCTCGCCGCGGATGAGCAGCGGCTTCGCGACCGCCGGGACGACGATCTTGACGAGCGCCGCGTGCACTCCCGGCGAAGTCGCCTTCACGGGCGCGACGTTCACCTTGAACTCGACGCCGTTGTCGCTCAGCCAGCCGTCGGTGACCGCGGTGACCGCCTCCTTGAGGTCGGTGAGCGTCTGCCCGTTCCGCGGCTCGACCGCGGCCGGGACGACCCCGCCGTCGGTGCCCGCGACCGGCTGGAAGGTGATGTTCCCTTCGACCGGCGGGCGGTTCAGCTTCGTGGCGGCGAGGTCCGAGACGGCTTTTTCGAGCTTCGGCGCGTCGGTCCAGGTGACGACGCCGACCTCACGGCTGGTGAAGAACGACATCAGCCGCGTGTACGGGCTCAGCGGCTGATGGCCGGCGCGGCCCAGTGTCTGCGGCCAGTCCAGGCCGAGCCCGGACGACGTCGGGTACAGCACCGTGCGGACGTCTCCCGCCCGTACCCGGACCGGCTCGATCAGCCTGGGCTCCAGCTCACGGCGGAGCTTCGACTCGGCCTCCTTGTGCGTGAGACCGCCGACGTCGATCCCGGCGACCGTGACGCCGCGCGGGACGTCCCCGGCGCTGACGATCAGATCGACCGCGTACAGGAGCACGAACAGGCCCATGAGCACGCCGGTGAGCATCAGGGCCTTGCCGAGTCCCCTGCGGAACTTCGACGCGGGCGTCGGCGGCGGATGCACCACCCTGTCGCCCTCGAAGAGCTCGTCTACCAGGCCCTCATCGGTTTCGGGCGCCGAGAGGAGGTCTTCGGTGAACAGGTCGGAGCCCGGCTCGTCACGGTCTTCGCGCACCACCCCTCACCGCCCCTCCCGTGGCTCGAGTTACAGGTACAACCCCGTGCCGTGTTCGGTCCGTTCGGTCGCCACGGCGTGGATGTCGCGTTCCCGCATCACCAGGTGCCCCTCGCCCTGGATCTCGACCTCGTGCTGGTCGTCCGGGTTGAACAGCACGCGATCGCCGGTCTTGACGTTCCGCACACTGTTGCCCACGCCCAGTACATCACCCCACGCGAGCCGCCGCGCCACCTGCGCGGTGGCGGGGATGACGATGCCGCCGGAACTTCGGCGCTCCCCGTCCTCGGGGGACAGCTTCACGAGCACCCGGTCCTGCAGCATCTGAATCTCGAGTTTCGGCCGATCTGACACGCCTACGACTCTACTTACCCGGGTCGCCCGCCATGACCAGGCTCAGCACGCTTTCTCCGCCGGTTTCGAACCGCACCGGCACGCCCCAGTCCTGGCGGGTGATGCGGCAGGCGGGATGCTCGCCGCCGTCGTCACAGCTCGCCGCCTGCGCGACGACCTGCAGCACCCCTCCGGTGACGCCCTCGGCGAAGCGGAGCTTGCGGAACAGGTCGGTGCCCACCCCGGCGCCGTCGGCGAGCAGTTCCGGCGGCGACGCGCTGATCTCCAGCCGCGTCGACGGGCCGAAGCGGTCGTCGAGCTTCTCGCCGGGCGGCGGGGTGAAGACGACGGAGAACTCCAGCTCACCCGGCGCCAGCACGGTCGGCGGACGACGGACCGCGTGCGCGTCGCCCGCGACGGCCTGCTCCCCGAGCGGCACCGGCCCGATCCGGCCGCCCGCCGACTCGACGACCAGCAGTTCGCCGTCGTGCACCAGCAGCCCGGACGGCTCCGCGAGCCCGGTCGCGAGCGTGGTGACCTGGCGGGTGAGCGGGTCGTAGCGGCGGACGGCGCCGTTGTAGGTGTCGGCGATCGCGACGGTGTCGCCGGGCAGCACGGCGAGGCCGAGCGGATGCTGCAGGAGGGCCTTGTCGGCGGGTCCGTCGACGTGGCCGAAGGAGAACAGGTCGACGCCGACCGCGGTGTGCACGGTGAACGTCTCGCCCTCGGGCTGGATCCAGCGCAGCGCCGACGTCTCCGCGTCCGCGAGCCACAGCTTCTGCCCGTCGGGCGCCAGGCCGGACGTCTGCGCGAAGAACGCTTCGTGGACGTCGCCGTCACGCAGCCCTTCGACGGTCGTGCCGGCGAAGCGGCGGATGGTGCCCGAGACCGGCTCGAACACGCTCAGCGTGTGGTTGCCCGCCATGGCGACCACGACGCCGCCCGCGGGGCCCCACCAGGCGACGTCCCAGGGGCTGGTGAGGTCGATGTCGAGCGCCTTGCCGGTGTCGACGCCGTCGCGCCACTGGCGGCCGGTGCCGGCGACGGTGGAGACCTCGCCGGTGATCAGGTCGATACCGCGCAGCCGGTGACCGGCCGTGTCGGCGACGACGGCGTGATAGCCCGCGCGCTCGGCGACCTCGTACGGCAACAGGGTGATCCCGGACGGCTCGGTGAAGCTCGCCAGGTCGAAGGGCCCGTCCTGCGCGCCTCGCTCACCGCTGCCGAAGCGGCGGATGACGGTCTCGCCGTCGGAGGCGAACTCGACGATGGAGTGGTTGCCGGTGTCGGCGACCAGGATGCGGCCTTCGGCGGTGGTGACGGCCTTGCTCGGGAAGCGCAGCTCGGTCGGCTGCTCCTCGACCGGGACGTACGGGCTGCCGCCGCGGCGGAGCGTGCCCTTGGCCTCGTGGGTCGCGACGAGGTCGGCGATCACCCGGCGCAGCGCCTCGGCGTGCCCCTCGCCGGCGGCGACGTGGACGACGTAACCCTCGGGGTCGACGACGACCAGCGTCGGCCACGCCTTGACCGCGTATTGCGACCAGGTGGTCATCTTCGGGTCGTTGAGGACCGGGTGGTGCACGTCGTAACGCCGCACGGCGGCCTCGATCGCGGCCGCCTCGCCCTCGTGCAGGAACTTGGGCGAATGCACGCCGATGGTCACCAGGACGTCGGCGAACTCGGCCTCCAGCGGGCGCAGCTCGTCCAGCACGTGCAGGCAGTTGATGCAGCCGCTGGTCCAGAAGTCCAGCAGGACGACGCGGCCGCGCAGCCCGGCGAGCGTGATCCGCTCGCCGCCGGTGTTGAGCCACCCGTCACCGGCGAGCTCGGGCGCGCGCACGCGGGACTGCGTTCGTGGGGAAGTCACGACATGAGTGAACTACACGCTCGGCCGTGCTGTTCCGAGGTCCAGGCGTTGAGAGGGCGAGCTCACCCCTCGGGAGGATGCCCATGTGGGTGATGAGGGAGGGGTGTTAAAAGGGAAGGCGCCTTCGCGTCGTGCAATTTAGGCTCGAACACATGTCCACTGTTGAGCACGCCTTCACCATCGAGGAGGCACACGACCTCCAGGCGAGCTTGGCCGAACCCGTGCGTCCCGGGTTGAGCGAGGCCGAGCTCGACGACGTCGAAGCCCGCTTCGGCTTCCGGTTCGCCGCCGACCACCGGACGTTCCTGTCCGCCGGGGTGCCGATCGGCGACCGCTGGCCGGACTGGCGCTGCGGCAACCCCGATCAACTGCGAAAACGCCTGGACTGGCCGGTCGACGGGGTGCTTTACGACGTCGAACACAACGGCTTCTGGCTGCCGGACTGGGGCATGCGCCCGATCGACCTCGCCGACGCGCTTGCGCGGGCCCGATCGCATCTGGCGCTCGCCCCGCAGCTGGTGCCCGTCTGCGGGCACCGGTATCTGCCCGGGATCGCCGGGAGCACGGGATATCCGGTGCTGTCGGTGTATCAGACCGACATCGTTTACTACGGCTATGACCTGCGGGGATACCTGCGGCACGATTTCTGCGGCCAGCCGCTGGGTCCGCCTCCGGAGGGCGGGCCGCGGCACGTCGAGTTCTGGTCGCGGTTCGTCGAATGAACGGTCCGTTCATGACTTGAGTTTTCGGGTTGGGACCGCTACATGTGGTGCGGTTGGACGTGGAGCATCACCACATGTGCCCCAGGTGGCAGCAAAGGTCCCTTGCTCTTTTCGGTGATCCGCGACCCGCCGTGGTATGGGTCAGGATTCGGCGGCGGCCTTCAGCCGGGCCAGCGTCGCGGCGATGTTCGCCCGGTTGGCGTCGTCCCGCTTCCACACCCCGGTGAACAGCGACGTCGGCCCGCGAAGCCAGCCCGGCCGCCGGTCCCACGTGCTCTCGACGGCCACGCACCCGTCGCCCGAGGCCTCGATGTCGTACTGCCAGCGCGCGACAGGAAGGCCGGCGAAAGTGGTCACCTCGAACGCGAACCGCTTGCCCTCGTCGGCGTCCGTGATCGTCGAGAGCGTGCTCCAGCGACGGAACCCACGGCGGTTTCGGCCGCGGAACTTGGCGCCGACGGCGGCCTCCGCGGCACCGACCCAGCGGTGCCCCTCGTACTCCTCGGCCATGCCCGCGAGCGCACCCGGGTCGCTGACCAGGGAATACACCTTCTCGGGCGGGGCGGCGATCGCGATCTTTCCGGTGGCGCTGGGCTCCGTCATGACTTACCTCCGTACTGAGGGTATGTGAAATACCCTCAGTTGTCGCGGCGGAGCATACGACTGATCCCGGCCGCGACCGTCGTCGCCAGCACCCAGCCCGACGCGGTGAACCCGGCGGCGACCCAGTTGTCCATGCCGTGCATGTACCAGCGTGACTTGTTGCCGAAGTCGACGATCGGGACCAGCAGGTCGATCGTGTAGAGCACCGGATTCCATTGCAGCCCGGTGTCGTCCTGGTTGACCAGGCAGCGCGGCCCGCTCACGGTGAGATTGGGTTTGGTGATGCAGTCGTCGACCCCGAACCCGAACCACAGACTGCCCAGCACGAGCAGCGTCAGCAGCCAGCCGAGCGCACGCACCGGACGGAAGCCGTAGCCGACCATCGACCGCTGCAACCAGCTCCACACGTGTACGCCGGGCCCGAAGAACTTGAAGCCCTTCGCGAGCGCCTCATATCGGAACTGCTGTTTCTTCAGCAGCACCGTGGAGGCGTGCTCTTCATTACCGGACGCGCGCAGCGTCGCCGCCAGCTGGTCGTAGGGGCCGGGCCGGTAACCGTCCATCGCTTTGCGCAGCAAGGCGATCCGATGGTCGATCGCCCGATCGTCGTCGAGCGCGATGTCCTCCTGCAGTGCGTCGTAACGGAAATCCTCCAGCTCGATCCCCGTCGCCGACGCCCAGAACGCCTCGTTGTCGCCCAGCGTCCCGCAATGCGCCCGGCGCAGCACGATCCGGCCGTCCGGTGGAACGGCCGGCGTGAGCAGGAATTCGTCGGCCGACACGTCACTGCCGTCGAGCGCGATCCCGTGCTGCGGCAGGGAACCGAGCCGCGCGCCGCGGAAGTCGACGCGGCGGGCGATCTGCGCGCCGTCGAGGTTGACCCCGCCCTGCGCGACGAACGGGCGTTCCTTGTTCTCGGTGAGGATCAGATCCCGGCCGATCCGCGCGGTGCGGACGTCCAGCGAGTAGCTGGTCCGCGTGCGCGCACCGGGCTCGGTCAGGCTCGTGCCGAAGAGGTTCACGCTGCCGCCGATCTCCGCACCCTGCAGCCGCAAGGTGCCCTGGACGGTCGCGTCCGTGAGCTGGAAGTTGCCCGCGATCTTCGCGCGCCGCGCGGAAAAGACGTCGCGGCGCGGGTGCAGGAACATCGAGTTCCACGCCAGCACGTTGCCACCGACGGTGATGTCGGCCATGCGCAGCTGCCCGGACGGCACCCGCAGGCTCGTCGCCTCGAGATCGCCTCCGATGGTCGTCCCGTCGAGGTGGATGGCGCGGTCGTAGTAGGGAATGCTCTGCCCGCGGACGACCTGGACCTCGGCGCCGGCCAACCGCAGCGAACCGCCGATGCGGGCGTTGACCATCCGCAGCGTCCCGGTGGCCTGCATGCCGTCGCTCAGCTCGAGGTTTCCGTTGACCGTCGAACGATCCGCGACCAACGCCGGCCGCGGATCGATGTACGGATCGTTCGACTTCCACGCGTCGACGACGATCGGCCCGGACTGGTTCACCGAGAGCTTGGCCTCGCGCAAGATGATGTCACTGTCCACAGTGGCGCTCGGCAGGTACATGATCCCACTGGCGGAGAAGCGTTTCCTCTGCGCGGCGGGCCCGTAGTTGTCCACCTCGCACAGCAGGCTGCCGCCGATGTGGATGCCGTTGCCGTTGAGCGCGAAGCCGTCCCGGTTGTTCAGCGTCGCGCCGGAGAAGTTGACGTTACCGCCTGCCCGCATACCCGGGATGCGGACTTCTCCGTTGGCCACCAACCGATACGCCAGCAGCGCGCCGACGATGTTGACCCGGTCGGCCTGGATCGCCTTGCCGCGCGGATGAGTGATCACCGTACGCGTCAGCACGACCGAACCCTCGATGACCGCGTCGGTGAGATTGACCGCCGCGTTGGGCATCCCGCGCTCGCGATCGTCGCCGCGCTGGACCGTGGTCTCCTCGATCTCGTGCTCGGCGTCGACGTGCACGACACTGCGGATGAGGCGGACGTCGTTGCGGGTGCGGAGATTGCGCGCCTTGAGCCCGGGCAGCCAGCACTTGCGGAACACGAGCCCGAGCAGATGCGCCTCGCGGACGTCCGGCGGGTGCTCGAACCGGCACCGCTCGAAGCGGAACAGATACTTGATGTCGGCGGCCCGCAGATCGAGCGTCCCGGTGATGTACGCGTCCTCGACCTGCACGATCGGCGCGTTGGTCGCCTGGCGGCGCCACCGGAGCAGCCCCGTCGTCCCCGGCTTCATCAGCTCGGACGCCGGGACCTCGTACCGCTTGTCGGGGTTCGGGTCGAACGGGTCGAGCGGCGGCAGGGACGTGTCGCCGTTCTGGTCACCTTCCCCCGGATCCCGCGGCCCGTTGTTGCGCCGAAAACCCGGCATCGTTTCGCTTCCCTCCCCCGTCGTTCCTCGGCCCCAAGCGAAGCCGATCACGCACGGGGTTCGCAAGTGGCCCGGGACAGTAGACCGGAACATGCCACGGAATCGCGACGGCAGAACGGCCGCCTCGGGTGCTGGAACAGGTCGTTTGCGTCCGCGGCGGTGATCTTGACCGGATTCGCCGCCGGGGCGGCGGCTCGCTGCTACGGTCACTCACCGGAGTCAGTGGTGGACTACGGGTAGGTCGCGCCCTTCGCGGCCCGTGCGGGGAGGCACGACATGACCAAGCCGGAACACGGCCCTCATGGGCGATCGACGCTTTCCGTCCCGCCGGAAAGGCGGCACTGGATGCGGGTACAACTCGTCTCCGTTCTCGCTGTGGCCGCCCTGCTGGCGGTCGGTTGCAGCACGAAGACCAGCGGCACGGCCGAGCCGTCGACACCCCTGCCTGATGCCACAGACCTGCCGCGGGCAGGAGCCCCCAAAGTGACGGCTCCGCTGAAGACCGAACAGCTCACGAACGACCCCTGTGGCGCCGCCACCGACGCCGACATCGAGGGCATCGCCGGAAAGCTGAAAGGATCGAAGGTGGAGCAGATCGGCGGTGGTCCGACCTGCTCGTGGGTCCTCGCAGACCTCGCCGGCTCGATCAACGGCGGCCTGAACGTCAGCCAACCCGATGGTTTGAGCCATCTCTACGCTCTCAAGCGGCAGGGCAGCGGCGTCACAACGTTCAAGCCCCTGCCCGATATCGCCGGCTACCCGGCCGTCGTCTTCGCGAACGGCGGTGAAGGCGCCGGCAATTGCAACCTGGCGGTGGGCGTTCGCGACGACATGATGTACACCGTCGTCACCGCTCTGTTCGACAACAGTCCTGGCTACAACGATCCCTGTGGTTCAAGCGTCAGGGTCGCAGAGTTGGCGATCCAGCACTTGAAGGCGGCCCAGTGACCCGCCACAGCTGGTAGCGCTCCTCTGAACCGAATGCCAACCCTGAACACGATGGAACGGTTCGACGCAACGCGAACAGTATGCCTCGCGCCGCGGCCACGACTTCCAAAGTCATCCACGAAGACATGGACCGGCCCGCCAGTCGAAGTACAAACCAGACGCAGACAGTCCGGCGGAGGCGACTTCGCCCTTGAACGGACAAAACCGCCTTTCCGCGCAGGCTGGGTCGGTCATTCCCACCTTTCGATGGTGATCTTCCGCGATTGTGCTGATCAACGGTTTACCTGCTGCTATCGTCACCGATTGGAGTCGGTAGAGAACTACGGGTAGGTCGCGCCCCATCGCGGCCCGTGCGGGGAGGCACGACATGACGAGACCGGGAAGCGGCCCTCAAGGGGTCTATGACCAGATCAACGGGCCGGGGCCGCAGGCGCCGCCGCCGAACTCGGGGTTGATTCAGGGCGCTGCCGCAGCGCCCCCTCCCCCTCCGCCACCGAATTACGGCGAGCTGGGCAGCGGACAGGCGAAGGCCGACTTCGCGGCCGCCTCGGCGAATGGCGGCTGGGAGTTCGACCCCGCCGCAATGGACGCCGTGATCAAGCAGCTCCAGGACTGTATCGAACGCGACTTCAGCCGTGCGCGGGCGGAGGCGAACAACCTCACCGGCATCGACGCTATGGGCGCCGAGGTCGCAAGTGACGGTTATGTAGCCAAAGCCAACGAGTCCGGCGCGGCCTACCAGTCATTTCTCAATGGAGCTGCCGCCTACACGCAGGCGTACATGCAGACGCTGGTAGACATCAGGACGGCCTACCAGAACCAAGACCAGGCCGCACTCGACGCGATCCGCTCCATCGGAAAGGCCCTCTGAATGCGCTCCCGGTCGATGACCGTCCTTGCCGTCGCCGCTTCTGTCGCTCTGATCGCCGGATGCAACGGCGAGAACCCCGGCAAGCCCTCTACAGGTCAGCCCGCGTCTTCTCCTGCGGGCTCCGGCCTTCCTCGAGCAGGTGCACCCAAGGTAGCGACGCCTCTGAAGACAACGGCTCTGGAAACGAACGCATGCGATGCGGCGAGCGAGTCGGAAGTCAACAGTACCGGTGTCACTCTCAAGACAGCCGAACCGCAAGATATCGCGGGCGGCAAGGGGTGTTTGTGGATCTTCACGAACACTTCGGGAACAGTCACCGGAAATCTCAACGTCAGCCAGCCGGACGGGCTGAGCCACTTGTACGCGCTCAAAGCCCAGGGCAGCGGGGTGACGACATTTCAGCCAGTGGCGGACATCGCCGGTTACCCCGCGGTTGTCTACGCCAACGGCGGGGAAGGCCCCGGCGTGTGCACCCTGGCGATCGGTGTTCGCGACGACATGATGTACGTCTTGACCACACAGCTTTTCAGTGGCAGCCCAAAATACAACGATGCTTGCGGGCTCCTCACGAAGTTCGGCGAATTCGCCGTCCAGCATCTGAAGGCGGCCCAATGACGTACAGCGGCTGGGAGATATTCGAGAAGCTCAACGCCAACCCCAACACGACCAAGCGACTCGACGCCGCCCAGGTGTCATCGCACAAGCTCCTGGTCATCCATCAGGAAATGAGCCAGACGCTGGAGAAAAGCCAGACCGCGCTCAGCACGTTCTGGAAGGGCAAGGCCGCCGACTCCGGGACAGCAGGCCTCGCCCCGCTCATCGCGACCTCCAAGATCGCCGGCGAGAACATGGACCGCGCCCGCCAGTCGATGTACGACCAGAACGCCTCCTTCCACTACACGCGTGGCAATGTCCGCCCGGTCGAGAAGGAGCGCGCGGGGGACAGCGGGCCCGAGGACATCCTGTCCATCGGCGCGAGTGACGACGAGATCGCCGCGGCGAAGTTCGACGCGGACACCAAGCACAACGTCGAGATCTACGAGCCGTATTACCAAAGCACCCAGCCGCGGCAGCAATCGCTCGCGCCGGTCTATCCGGCCGCGCATGATCCGAACGTGTCGCCCGCGCCGATCACGCCGGATCCGATCGATCCCGGGCAGACCAAGGTCAGCGGGTTCAGCGGTGGACCCGGCGACTCCGGGCGGCACAGCGGTCCGAGTGGGTACACCGGTGGGCCGAGTTCGTACAGCGCGCCTCCCGGGGCTGAGGGGTATCAGGCGCCGAGGCCGCCGCAGGTTCCGCCGGCGCCGAGGGTGCCGCAGATGCCGCGGCCACTCCCGTCTCCGCGGCCGAACGACCAGACCGACCTTTCCCGGGCGAACGACCGGATCCAAGCGAAGCCGATCGACTATCGCCAACCCAACTTCGGGCCCGGCGGGCCGGGCACCGGCGGACCCGGTGGCGGCAACGGATTCGGACCGGGATCGGGCGGCGGCTTCGGACCTGGTTTCGGGCCCGGCGGCGGGTTCGGGCCGGGTGGATCGACGGGCGGGCCGGGGAGCATGGGGCCCGGTCGCGGCGTCGGCGCCGCCATGCCCGGTGAAAGCGCGATGCGCGGTACACCTGCAGGCGGCCCCGCGGCGGCGGGGCGGCCCGGCGCGCCGGGTATGGGCGGCGGCGGGATGGGCGCCGGGGCTGGCAAGGGCAAGGGCGGCGAGGACGAGGAGCACCAGCGCAAGATCACGCTGCAGGAAGAGGACGGCGACTCCCTCTTCGGCGGGTACGACGGTGACAAACCGGTTCCGCCGGTGATCGGCGCGTGACGTGCTGCAGAAACCCGTCGAGCTGACGCTCCAGACCTACGAAACCCTGCTGGACCAACACAATCTCGGCGACATCCATCCGACGCTCGTCCGCGGCGCGCAGTGGTATCTGCCCGAGGAACGGCGCGAGCTCGCCGCCACCGCACAGTCCGAATTGGACAGACAAGGACTGCTGAGGCGCGGCAGGATCGACGACGAATTCCTCGACACGTTGCGTTTCCTGCAGCGGCCGGCGGTGGAGTACTACTCGTGGGTGAAGTCCGAGGGGCGTGAACGGACGGTTCGCGCCGCGGGAAGTGGCCGGGAAGCGGTCAACGTCGTTTTGGTCGACAAGGTCGTCTATCTGACACCGACGCGGCCGGACACGCTGGCGCAGGACTTCACCGGTCTGCTCCCCGAGGCGCCCGCCGCGCGCACGCCGTCCTTGAACTGCTCGGAAGCCGATCTCCAGGTCCTGATGAAGGGCGAGATGCTCACCGGCACCGGCCCGAGCATCCGCGACGCCAAGAAGATCCTCCAGTGGATCCGGTCGCCGCACACCTTCTTCGGACGGCTTTACGTCGCCATCCGTGACGGTGGCGGCAACCGGAAACGCGTCGAAAGGCCGCCGGGCTGGATGGACACCGAACACGGCCGCGTCGTGTTCGGCCCGGACGCCAAGGGCTGGGTGAGCCTCATGGGCGCCGGGCCGCACGAAATCGTCGCGAAGGTCGTCCAGCTGGAGTCGCAGCTTCGCGGGCGTTAGCCCTGGTGGTTCGGGTTCAGGACCCGCGAGAGGAACGTCTTCGTGCGCTCCTCCTGCGGGTCCCCGATCACCTGGTCCGGCGAGCCCTGCTCGACGACGACGCCGCCGTCCATGAACAGCACGATGTCGGCCACTTCACGCGCGAACTGCATCTCGTGCGTGACGACGAGCATCGTCATGCCCTCCTGCGCGAGTTGCCGCATGACCGCGAGGACGTCGCCGACGAGTTCGGGGTCCAGCGCGGACGTCGGCTCGTCGAACAGCATGACGTCCGGGTTCATCGACAGCGCCCTCGCGATCGCGACGCGCTGCTGCTGACCGCCGGAAAGCTGCGTCGGCAGCGAAGACTCCTTCTCCGCCAGCCCGACCTTCGCGAGGTTTTCCCGCGCGACGCGCTCCGCCTCTTCCTTGCCGCGCTTCAGCACCTTGCGCTGAGCGACGGTGAGGTTGTCGAGCACGCTCAGGTGCGAGAAGAGGTTGAACGACTGGAAGACCATGCCGATCTTCGTGCGGGCGCCGTCGATGTCGACGTCCGGGTCGGTGATCTCGCTGCCGTTGACCACGATCTTGCCCTGCTGCGGCTCTTCGAGGAGGTTGACGCAGCGCAACAACGTCGACTTGCCGGAACCCGACGGGCCGATGATGCAGACGACCTGGCCGCGCTGGACCTCCAGGTCGATGCCCTTGAGCACCTCGAGCTCGCCGAACGCCTTGTGCAGTCCCGAAACTTCGACGATCGTCTGGGTGCTCATACCGTTCCTCCGCCGGGCACTCCGGCTCCGTATTTCTTCTCTAGCCGCTGCTGCAGGATCGACAGCGGAATGGTGATGACGAGGTAGCACAGACCGGCGACGACGATCGGGGTCAGGCCCTTCGCCTCCAGCAGCGCCTGACGGCTGAACTGCGCGAGTTCCTGCTGCGCCGGCGTGGTGCCGAGCAGGAACGCCAGCGAAGAGTCCTTCGTCAGCATGATCAGCTCGTTGGCCAGCGGCGGCAGGATGATCCGGAACGCCTGCGGGATCACGACGGTGATCATCGTGCGGGCGGGCGACATACCGAGCGAACGCGCGGCCTCGACCTGCCCGCGCGGCACCGCCTGGATACCGGCACGGATGGTTTCCGCCATGTAGGCCGACGACACGATGCCCAGCGCAAGCATGATCGCGACGTTGCGCGGCAACGTGGTGTCGAACGCGGTCGGCACGCCGATGCCGACGGCGAGGAAGATCAGCAGCGCGGGCAGGCCGCGGAAGAACTCGATGTACCCGCGCGCGAACCAGCGGTACGGGCCGACCGAGGAAAGTCTCATCAAGGCGAGCAGCAGGCCCAGCCCGAGGCCGAGCGCGAAACCCAGCGCGGTGAAGACGATGGTGTTCTTCAGTGCGACGGTGATGACGTCCGGGAACTGCTTGGCGGCGACTTCGAGATCGAAGAACGCCTTGCCGATCCTGCTCCAGTCTGCCAGCAGCGCGAGCACGATGACGATCACCAGCAGCAGGACGTACTGCCCGGTCCGGAAGGCCGAACGGCGCTGGCGGCGGCTCAAAGCCATTTCTCTCCTCAAACAGGTGGCGACAAGCCTGTGGCCGGTGCGCTCGGCACCGGCCACAGGGCGGCTTCGACTAGTTCGACGCAGCTCCGGGCTGCCAGGTCGGCGCCTTGCCGAACCACTTCTGGTAGATCTGCGCGTAGGAGCCGTCCGCCGCGGCGGCCTTGAGCACCTCGTTGATCTTGCCGAGGAGGGCGGTGTTGCCCTTCTTCACGCCGATGCCGTAGAACTCGTTCGTCTTGAACTCGGTGACGACCGTCGTGTCCGGGTTCGTCTTCGCGAAGTCGTAGAGCACGCCGTTGTCGTTGACGCCCGCGTCGACCGTGCCGTTCTTGACGGCCTGCTCCAGCAGCGCGAGATCGTCGAAGGTGACGATCTCGGCGCCGGCGGCCTTCTCCTTGGCGTAGTCGGCGCCGGTGGTGGCCGACTGGACACCGATCTTCTTGCCCGCGACGTTGGAGAGGTCCTTGATCGGCGAACCGGTCTTGACCAGCAGCGCCTGGGTCGCCTCGAAGTACGGGTCGGAGAAGTCGAACTTCTCCTTGCGCTTGTCGGTGATCGTCATGCCCGCGGCGGCGAGGTCACACTGTCCGGTGTTCATCGCTTCGCCGGACTCGATGGTCTCGAAGGCGATGTCGACGATGCTCTGCTCGACACCCAGCTTCTTGCCGACCAGGTCGACC
Source organism: Amycolatopsis sp. WAC 04169 (assembly GCF_003947535.1). Lineage (NCBI taxonomy): Bacteria > Bacillati > Actinomycetota > Actinomycetes > Pseudonocardiales > Pseudonocardiaceae > Amycolatopsis > Amycolatopsis sp. WAC 04169. The sequence goes on from NZ_QHJI01000001.1 coordinate 222,393, forward strand.
AGGTCGACGTCGAAGCCGACGATCTTGTCGCCCTGCTTGACCTGGAAGGGCTGGTAGGGCAGGTGCGTGCAGGTGGTGACCTTGCCGGACGCGACGAGCTGGACGCCGCCGGCCGCGGTTCCGCCTTCCTCGCCGCACGCGGACAGCGCACCCGCGGCCAGGGCGAGCGCCGGGATCAGGGCGAGCGCTTTGAATCGAGCCACGTCGTCACTCCTTGTAGTTCCCATGTGTCGAGAGCACGCATATTGCCACTCATCCGGCGGCAAGCACAGCACCGAGACGTTACAGCGCTGTTTCCAGCGAAGATCGTCTCGACGACGGGATGGAGCGGACCGCGGTCCCAGCGGGTCCCGACAGGGACGCGACCGGCCCGGCACGGGAAACACGGTGGGGCGCCGAAGCGCCCCACCGCCGCCTTATTACTTGGGCCAGTAATCGAACACGTAGCCGTTGTAGCAGATACCCGCACAACTCGGGTCGACAGGGAAGTACTGGAGCGGACCGACGTTGTAATAACGGGCGAAGTCGCTCCGCTCACGGACACAGCTATTGTAGTTGTGACCGCACCAACGACTCTTGACATCCGCCACGCCGACACTGGACGACGGCGCCGCGACACCGTCCTGAGCAGCCATGGCGACACCTGGAACGGCCAACGCCGCCACCGCGGCACCGGCCACGACGAACGTCTTCACAAAATTCTTCACAATTCCCCTTGAAAATTGCATGTGAAATTCAGAGCCTGCTTATCCAGCAGGTAAATACGCGAGTTAACGAGTTCTACACATGGCGAAAACGCCGAACAGAATCCAACCTTCCCCAGTCAGGTTTGAATACGTGCGGCGAGGCTAGCATCAGGCTGATCATTCCAACAAGCCAACCCGGGTATCTCGCGCCGGACGGGGTCCATGGGTCACGATGACCCCATGAACAACAACTCGGCGCCCCGGCTCCCACCCGCGGGCCGCCGCCCCCGGACGACGACGTCGGCCCGGCGCGCGGCGAAACCCGGGGCGCAGTTCGACGGCTATCTCTCGCCGTCCCGGCCGCACGCGGGCGCGTACGACGAGATGTTCACCGCCGACGGCACGGTCCGCCAGCCGTACCGCGCGCTGTACGAATCGATCTCCGCGCTGACGTCGGCGGACCTCTCGTCCCGGTCAGCGGCGATCGACCGGGCCATGGTGGACCAGGGCATCACGTTCTCGCTGTCCGGCCAGGAACGCCCGTTCCCGCTCGACCTGGTGCCACGCGTGATCACCACCGCCGAGTGGAGCAAACTCGAACGCGGTGTGGCGCAACGGGTCCGCGCGCTCGAAGCCTTTCTCGCCGACGTGTACGGCGACCGCCAGATCCTGCGTGACGGCGTGCTTCCGCGACGGCTGATCACCTCGTGCGAGCACTTCCAGCGCGAGGCGTTCGGGATCAACCCGCCCAACGGTGTCCGCATCCATGTGTCCGGTGTGGACCTGGTGCGCGACGAGGAGGGCACCTTCCGGGTACTGGAGGACAATCTCCGCAACCCGTCCGGCGTGTCGTACGTGATGGAGAACCGCCGCACGATGGCGCGCGTGTTCCCGGACCTGTTCGCCCAGCACCGGGTGCGCCCGGTCGGCGATTACGCTTCGCATCTCTTGCGTGCGCTCCGGGCGGCGGCCGCGGCGAACGTCGCCGACCCGATGGTCGTCGTGCTCACCCCCGGCGTGCACAACTCAGCGTATTTCGAGCATTCGCTGCTGGCCCGCCTCATGGGGGTCGAGCTGGTCGAAGGCCGCGACATGTTCTGCCGGGACAACGTCGTGTACCTGCGCACCACCGAGGGCGAGCAGCAGGTCGACGTCATCTACCGGCGGATCGACGACGAGTTCCTCGATCCGGTGCACTACCGGCCGGATTCCGTGCTCGGCGTGGCCGGCATCCTCAACGCGGCGCGCGCGGGCAACGTGGTGATCGCGAACGCGGTGGGCAACGGCGTCGGTGACGACAAGCTCGTCTACACCTACGTGCCCGAGATGGTGAAGTACTACCTCAACGAGAAGCCGCTGCTGCCCAACGTGGACACCTTCCGGTGCTGGCTGCCGGACGAGTTCGACCACGTCATGCAGCATATGGACGAGCTGGTGATCAAGCCGGTCGAAGGCTCGGGCGGATACGGCATCGTGTTCGGCCCGGAGGCGACGCAGGCCGAGCTGACCGCGCTGAAGCGCAAGGTCCGCGCGAACAAACGCGGCTGGATCGCCCAGCCGGTGGTCCAGCTGTCCACCGTTCCGTCCAAAGTGGATGACAGACTGGCGCCGCGGCACGTCGATCTGCGGCCGTTCGCGGTCAACGACGGCAAGGAGATCTTCGTCCTGCCGGGCGGGCTGACGCGGGTCGCGCTCCCGGAGGGGAGCCTGGTCGTCAACTCGTCGCAGGGCGGTGGCTCCAAGGACACCTGGGTGCTGGCGCCGCGATCTTCGACGGCGGAGCGCGAGCTGGAGCGGCCCGCGCTCGGCGCACTGTCCCAAGTGGACGGTCTGGTCGCCGAACAGGGCCCGGAGCTGACCACCACCCAGCAACAGCAGCAGCAACAGGCATAAGGGAGGTTGATGTGCTCGCCCGCAACGCGGAATCGCTGTACTGGATCGGCCGATACGTCGAACGCGCCGATGACACCTCCCGGATCCTCAACGTCTCCGTGCATCAGCTGCTCGAAGACGCGAGCGTCGACCCGGACCACGCGAGCCGCCAGCTGCTCGCCGTCCTCGGCATCAGCCCGGAGGGCATGGACACCCTCGACGTGTGGAAGCTGACCGAGCTGGTCGCCTACGCCAAGGACAATCCGGCGTCGATCGTCGGCTCGATCAATTCCGCCCGCGAGAACACGCGCGGCGCCCGCGAGGTCGTCTCGACCGAGCTGTGGGAATGCCTGAACGCGACGTGGAACGCGGTGCCGGACAGGCAGCGGTACGCGCGCCGCGCCGGGCCGCACGCGTTCCTCTCCTTCGTGGAGGAGCGCGCGGCGATGTTCGCCGGGCTCGCCGATTCGACGATGAGCCGCGACGACGGCTGGCTGTTCATGGTGCTCGGCCGCTCGGTCGAACGCGCCGACATGGTGGTGCGGCTGCTGCTCTCGCGAGTGCAGGACAGCGCGTCGTCACCCGGCTGGATCACCGTGCTCCGTTCGGCGGGCGCGCAGGACACGTACCTGCGGACCTATCGCGGCGCGCTCGACGCCGCCCGGGTCGTGCAGTTCCTGTTGCGGGACACGCTCTTCCCGCGTTCGGTGTTCCACGCGCTGCGGCAGGCAGAAGAATGCCTGGAGCGGCTCGACCCCGGCGTCAACTCGCGTGCCAACGAGAAGTCCGAGGCGCTGCGGCAGCTCGGCCGCGCGCGCAGCGAGCTGGAGTTCCTGCGGCCGTCGGATCTGCTGGAGGATCTGCCGAAACGGCTCGGCGCCCTGCAGACCTCGATCAAGGACATCGGCGACGCGGTTTCGGTGCAGTACTTCCATTCGTCGCCTTGGGTGGCTTGGAGCGGTGCGGAGGTTTCGCTGTGACCTGGCAGCTTCGGGTGGCCCACCGGACCGGGTACCGGTACGCGACGCCGGCCACGCAGTCGTACAACGAGGCGCGGCTGACCCCGCGCTCCGACCGGCGGCAGACCACGGTCGTGAACCGGGTCGAGACGACGCCGGCGACCCGTGCTTACCGGTACACGGATTACTGGGGCACCGTCGTGACGTCGTTCGACCTTCACGCGCCGCACACCGAGTTCACCGTGCTCGCGACGTCGGTGGTCGAGACCGCCGACGAAGGCGAGCCGGTCCGTTCGGCGATGTGGAAGGACCTGCGCAGTGACACCGTGGTCGACCATCGCACCGAATATCTGACGCCGACGCCGTACACGCCCCGCGATCCGGAGCTGACGAAGGTCGCGCGCGAACTGCGCAAGGGGCTCGACCCGGCGGAGGCCGTGCTCGCGGTCTGCGAATGGGTCAACCAGCAGCTCAAGTACCAGCCGGGGACGACCGGCGTGCACAGCACGGCGACCGACGCGTGGCGTGCGCGCGAAGGGGTTTGCCAGGACTTCGCGCATGTCACGCTGGTGATGCTGCGCGCGATCGGCGTCCCCGCGCGCTACGTCTCCGGGTATCTGCACACGAAACCGGAGGCGAAGCTCGGCGAGACGGTCGAAGGCGAAAGCCACGCCTGGGTCGACGTCTGGACCGGCGGCTGGTGGGCCTACGACCCGACGAACGCGATCCCGGTCGGACCGCGGCACGTCTGGGTCGCGTACGGCCGGGACTACGCCGACGTGCCGCCGCTCAAGGGCATCTTCACCGGTGGCGGCCAGTCCACTTTGGACGTCTCGGTGCAGCTGACCCGGCTGACCTAGGCCCGTCGCCTGAGCAACAGCCAGAGCAGGTACGCGCCGCCGAGGGCCGCCGCCACGACTCCCGCGGGCAGCAGCGACGACTCCAGCAGACGCTGTCCGAGGTAGTCGGCCGTGACGACCAGCGTCGCCCCGACGAAGACCGAGGCGAGCAGGTTGGGCCCCGGCAGGCGCGTCATCCGGCGCGCGAGCTGGGGCGCGGCGAGCGCGATGAACGGCAGCGGTCCGGTCGCGGCGGTGGCGGCGGCGACCAGCGCGACCGCGACCAGCACCAAGGTCAGCCGCACGCGGTGGACGTCGACGCCGATACCGGTGGCGGTGTCGTCGCCCATCTCCAGCATGCGCAGCGCGCGGCCGTTGGCGAACACGACCGGGGCGAGCACCGCCACCGCGACGGCCAGGGGCACGAAGAAGCTCCAGTCGCGGCCGGAAAGGTCGCCGACCAGCCAGCCGACGGCCTGCGATGCGGCTTCGAGGTTCGCCTTCACCAGCAGGTACGAGTTCACCCCGACCAGTACCGCGCTGATCGCGATCCCGAGCAGCACCAGCCGCGAGCTCAGCAGGCCGTGCGGCGCGCACAACGCCATCACGACCAGCGCGGTCAGCAGCCCACCCACCAGCGCGCCGACCGAGACGAGCCCCGGGCCGGAGCCGAAGAGCAGCAGGGCCACGATGCCGCCGGTCGCCGAACCGGTCGTGAAGCCGATGATGTCCGGGCTGCCGAGCGGATTCCGGGTGATCGTCTGGAAGACCGCCCCGGCCAACGCCAGCGCGACCCCGACGAGGATCGCGACCAGCACGCGCGGAAGCCGTCCCATGACGACCAGGTACTGCGCCTTCGTCCCTTGACCGACCAGGGTGGCGAGCACTTCGCCGGGGCTCATCTCGTAGTCGCCGGTGCCGACGGAAAGCACGACGAGCGTCAGCGTCACCAGGGCCAGCGCGGCGACGACGAGTACCGATCGTCTGTCCAAACCGGACTCACGACGGACGGGCGCGGTCATCGGCGCACCGCCTTCAGGCGCCGGGCCACGATCACGAACGCGATCCCGCCGACGACGTCGGTCATCACGCCGACCTGGATCTCGCCCGGCGAGCCGAGCAGGCGGCCGAGGACGTCGCAGCCGAGCAGCAGCACCGGCCCGAGCAACGCCGAAATCAGCATCACCCAGCGCTCGTCCTGGCCGATCAGCGTCCGGACGACGTGCGGGATCATCAGGCCGACGAAGGCGATCGGCCCGCAGCGCGAGGTCGCCGACGCCGAAAGCAGGCCGACGGCGACCATCCCGGCGACGCGGACGAGCGCCGGGTTCGCGCCGAGGCCGCGGGCCGTGTCCTCGCCCAGCGCCAGCGCGTTCAGCGCGCGGGCCAGCACGATCGCGATCACGACACCCGCGACGAAGAACGGCAGCAAGACCGAGAGCTGATCCAGGTTCCGGTTCACCAGCGAACCCACCAGCCAGAACCGCATGGCCTGCAGGTTGTGCGTGTTGACCAGCTGCATGCCCTGGTTGATCCCGACGAACACCGCCTGGATGGCGACACCGGCCAGCACCAGCCTCAGCGGGCTCGTCGCACCGCGTGTCCCGCCGATCACCGAGACCAGCGCGGTTCCCGCGAGCGCCCCGGCGAAGGCGAACCAGACGTACTCGCCCGGCGAAGTCACCGAGAACAGCGTCGAGCCGAGCACGATCGCGACGGCGGCGCCGTGGTTGATGCCGAGCAAGCCGGGTTCCGCGACCGGGTTGCGGGTGATCGCCTGCATGAGCGAGCCGGCCAGCGCGAGCGCCATCCCGACCAGGACGCCGAGCACCGTGCGGGGCAGGCGATCGTCGCGGACGACGACGTCGTTGTAGCTCCCGTCGTAGGCGAAGAGCGCGTGGAGGACTTCGCCGAGCGAGAGGCGGTTCGAGCCGAAGCCGATCGACAGGAGGATGACCGCGACGAGCGCTGCCAGAGACCCCGCGAGGACCAGCGTTCTCACGGAAACGCTGGTCCTCATGGTTGTGCCGCGCTCCGTGACCTGGACCATGGCGTCCACGATAAGGGAAGGCTAGCCTAACGACGAAATCCGGTACGACGGCGAAAGAAGATCTCCATGCACCTCTCCCGACGCGGCTTTCTCGCCGGCACCGCGGCGCTCGGCGCCACCGGCCTCCTGACCGCCTGCGGCTATCAGGAAGAGACGCCCACGCAGGGAGCGGGCGCGACCTGGTCGTTCACCGACGACCGCGGCCGGAAACTCGAAGGCGAACGGCCGACGCGGATCGTCGCGCAGGTGACCGCGGCGGCGGCGCTGTGGGACCTCGGCGTGAAGTCGGTCGGGATCTTCGGCCCCTCGAAGTTCGCCGACGGCAAACCGGATCCGCAGGCGGGCGGCGTCGACCTGAACGCGGTGACCTCGCTCGGGAACGTGTGGAACGAGTTCAACTTCGACAAGTTCGTCTCGTTGAATCCGCAGCTGCTGGTCAGCGTGATGTACCTCAAGGACCAGATGTGGTACGTCCCGGACACGCAGACGGAGAAGATCGACAAGGCCGCGCCGAGCGTCGGCGTCCGGCTGCAGGACATCTCGATGCCCGAAGGGATCGCGAAGTTCATCGCGCTCGCGAAGGCGCTCGGCGCCGACACCGAGACCCCGGCGATCAAGGCCGCGAAGCAGGAGTACGAGAAGGCCGACGCCGCGCTCGCCGAAGCGGCGAAGAAGGCCGCCGGGCTGAAGATCCTCCTCGTGTCCGCGCAGAAGGACGCCGTCTACGTCTCGAACGCGCCGAAGTTCGCGACCTCGAAGCACTACCAGAGCAAGGGGCTGAACTTCGTCACTCCGGAGGCGCCGGACGAGAGCCAGGGCGGCTACTACCAGCAGATCAGCTGGGAGAACATCGGCAAGTACCCGGCCGACGTGATCATGTACGACAACCGCGGCGGTTCGCTGTCGCTCGGCCCGGACGGACTCGGCGGCGTGCCGACCTGGGCCCAGCTGCCCGCGGTGAAGGCCGGGAAGCTGATCCCGTGGAACAACGAAACTCCGTTCTCGTATCAGCGTTTCACGCCGCAGCTGACGGAACTGACCGCGGCGCTGAACAAGTTCGCCTAGGCCAGGAACTCGCGTAACGCCGCCGCGAGGTCGGCCGGGTTTTCCTCGGCCACGTGGTGCCCGGACTCGATGGCGAAGCCGCGGACGTCGTCGGCCCATTCGCGCCACACCGCGATCGGGTCGCCGTAAAGCTCGGCCATGTCGTCGCGGCTGGACCACAGCATGAGGACGGGACAGGCAAGCTTCCGCCCGGCCGCCTTGTCGGCGTCGTCGGCTTCGCGGTCGGGCCCGAGGCCGGCGCGGTAGTCCTCGAGCATCGCGTGGACCGTCTCGGGATCATGGATCGCGCGCAGGAAGTCGGCGTGGTTCTCGGCGCCCATGGCTTCGGGATCTCCGCCGTACCAGGCGTCCGGGTCGGCGTTGATCACCCGCTCGGCGGGTTTCGCGAGCTGGCCGAAGAAGAACCAGTGCCACCATTTCCGCGCGAAGCCCGCGTCTGCCCGCGCGAGCGCCTCACCGATCGGAACGCCGTCGAGGATGACCAGCTTGGTGACCGCTTCGGGGTGGTCCATGGCCAGCCGGTGCGCCACGTAACTGCCTCGATCGTGGCCGGCGACGGCGAACCGCTCGTGGCCGAGATGCCGCATGAGCGCGACGATATGCCTGGCCATGGCGCGTTTCGAGTGCGCCGAGTGGTCTTCGGCGGTCTCGGGTTTCGAGGACTGGCCGTAGCCGGGGAGATCAGGGCAGACGACGGTGAACGCGTCCACGAGCCGGGGCGCGACGTCGTACCAGGTGGTGTGGGTGCGGGGATGTCCGTGCAGGAGGACGAGCGGCGGCCCCGATCCGCCGTGGCGGACCCTGAGGGTCACTTCGCCGGTGTCGACGTTTTCGAGCTCGAAACCCTCGAACATGATCCTCCCGCGCGTGCGATGAAAGGTCCTTTCCTGGCAAATTTTGCTAGGAAAGGACCTTTCATTGCAGCGTGAGCCGGGAGATCAGCTCCGCGCGTGCGCGTCCAGGATGTGCGCGACCGCCTCGGTGACCCGCTGCGCGAAGTCGATGTTCAGCCACTCGTCCGGCACGTGGATGTTCGAGTCCGGCCCGCAGGCGCCGGTGACCACGAACTGCGCGTCCGGGTACTTCTCGCCGAGCAGCCCCATGAACGGGATCGACCCGCCCATGCCGAAGCTCTTGTGCGGCTCGCCGAAGACCTCGCCGCTGACGTGGTGCAGCACCTCGTCGAGCCACGGCGCGGTGTCCGGAGCGTTCCAGCCGTTCTCGGCCTGGAAGTCGCCGAGCTCCACCGAAGCGTCGTACGGTACGTCGGTGGTGAGCACGCGGCGGACCGCCTCCATCGCGGCCTGCGCGTTGGCAGTCGGCGGCAGGCGGAAGCTCAGGGTGAGCGTGGTGCTGTCGCGCAGCACGTTGCCCGCGTCGGCCGGGAGCGGGAAGCCCTCCGCGCCGATCACCGACAGCGTCGGCCGCCACGAGTTGTTGAGCAGCAGCTCCAGATCGTCGTCGGACACCGTCCGGCCGACCACTGGGAAGAGCGTCTTCGCCGCACCGGGCGCGATCTCGACGACACCGCGAGCGTCCTCGACGCGGTTCTCCGGGATGTCGACGCTCAGCTCGGCGAGCTTGATCTCGCCGGTTTCGGCGTTCTCGATCCGGTCGAGCAGGACACGCAGGACGCGGAACGAGCTCGCCACGATGCCGCTGGCCATGCCGGAGTGCTGCGCGGACTCGAGCACCTTCACGGTGACGTTGACGTGCAGCATGCCGCGCAGGCTGGTGGTCAGCCACAGGCGCTTGTAGTCGGTGCCGCCCGCGTCGAGGCAGACGACCAGCGAGACCGCGCCGAGCTTTTCCTTCAGGTGCTCGACATAGGCGGGCAGATCCGGGCTGCCGGATTCCTCACCGGTCTCCAGCAGCACGACCGCGCGGGAGTGCTCGCCACCGGCGGCGCGCACGGCCTCGATCGCCGTCGTCGCCGCGTAACCGGAATAGCCGTCGTCGACCGCGCCGCGGCCGTACAGCCTGCCGTCGCGGATCACCGGCGTCCACGGGTCGAGCCCCTCGGACCAGCCGCCGACCGGGGGCTGCTTGTCGAGGTGCCCGTACATCAGCACGGTGCCCTTGTCGGCGGCTTCGGACGTCGCCGGGATGTCGACGACCAGCAGCGGGCTGCGGCCTTCGAGCTCCACGACCTCGAGCGTCGCGCCGGGGATCTCCCGCGCGGCGATCCAGGAGCGGACGTGCTCGACGGCGGCGGCGAGATGGCCGGTCTTCGCCCACTCGGCGTCGAACGCCGGCGACAAGGCGGGGATCGCCACCAGGCCGGACAGGCTGGGAAGGACGTCGTTCGTCCAGTTCGAAACCACGGTTTCGCGTACGGATTTCTGCTCCACGTCCGCCATCCTGCCACGGGTGCCGGGAAGTGGGATGGATCACAGTGGCGGGCACGGATCGTCATCGCCCGCGCCGGACAGGACACCCGTCCGGGTGCGTCGTCCGCTGGTCGGCTCGCGGGTGAATGCCCTACTTTCGGCGGCCCCACACTCGGGCTTCCTAGCATTTTCCCTGATCAGGCACCCTTTCTCAGCAACAAATCAGCATCCGCCACTGACCAAAACGGCATCCGGCATGCCAGGATGTCCGCACGAACCGTCAACGCCGACGGTGACCCAGCGCTTCAGATCCGACGCGCTGGTCCCCGCCGGCGCAGTCACTGTGGCCGCCACAAGTGGCCGCCAGAGGCGCCGACATCAAGGAGAGCAGCGCATGCCGTCCGAACACTGGACGCACCCGGAGCCTGGAGATGGTCCCGCCGCCGTAGCGGCGCAGCCTTCCCCCGAACAGGTGATCGCCGGTTTGCGAGCAACGAGCGAAGGTGGCGCTGAGCTGACTCAGCTGCTCACCCCCGAAGGCGAACGGGTCGCCTCGCCGCAATTCGACCGCTACGTCGACGACATCGACGCCGAGGCCCTCAAGGGCCTGTATCGCGACATGGTCCTGGTCCGCCGCGCGGACCGCGAGGCCAACGCGATGCAGCGCCAGGGCCAGCTCGGCATCTGGGTGCCGCTGCTCGGGCAGGAGGCCGCTCAGATCGGCTCCGGCCGCGCGCTGCGGAAGGGGGACATGGCGTTCCCCAGCTACCGCGAGCACGGTGTCGCCTACACCCGCGGCGTCGACCTCAAAGAGGTGCTCGGCATCTTCCGCTGCACCGACCACAGCGGCTGGGACTACAAGGCCCACGGCTTCCACCCGTACACCATCGTGATCGGCAACCAGGTGCTCAACGCCGCCGGTTACGCGATGGGCCAGAAGTTCGAAGGCAAGGTCGGCGACGACGACAGCGAAGCGACCATCTGTTACTTCGGTGACGGAGCGACTTCGCAGGGCGACGTGCACGAAGGCTTCGTCTGGGCCGCCGTCTACGACGCGCCGCTCGTGTTCTTCTGCCAGAACAACCAGTGGGCGATCTCGGAGCCCACCGAGCGCCAGTCGCGCCTGCCGCTGTACCAGCGCGCCCGCGGCTACGGCTTCCCCGGCATCCGCGTGGACGGCAACGACGTCCTCGCCTGCCTCGCGGTCTCCCGCTGGGCGCTGGAGGAGTGCCGCCACGGCAACGGCCCGGTGCTGATCGAGGCGTTCACCTACCGGATGGACGCGCACACCACCACCGACGACCCCACCCGCTACCGGCTCTCCGACGAGCTGGAGGAGTGGAAGCTGAAGGACCCGATCGAGCGCGTCCGGGCGTACCTCGCCCGCGGTGGCGGCGCCGACCAGGCGTTCTTCGACCAGGTGCAGGCCGATTCGGACGCATTCGCTGCCGAGCTGCGCGACTACTGCTTCAACATGCCGGAACCGCCACCGGACCGGATCTTCTCCAACGTGTACGCGGAGTCCACGCCGCTGCTGGACAAGCAGCGCGAAGAGTTCCTGTCCTACATGGACGGTTTCGTCGGGGCGGGTGAGCACTGAAATGGCCGACCTCCAGAAACTCACCATCGGCAAGGCCCTCAACCTCGGCCTCCGTCGCGCCATGGAAGAGGACCCGAAGGTCCTGATCATGGGTGAAGACGTCGGCAAGCTCGGCGGCGTCTTCCGCATCACCGACGGTCTGCAGAAGGACTTCGGCGAGCAGCGCGTGCTGGACACGCCGCTCGCGGAATCGGGCATTATCGGCACCGCGGTCGGCCTCGCCGTCCGCGGTTTCCGCCCGGTGTGCGAAATCCAGTTCGAAGGCTTCATCTTCCCCGGCTTCGACCAGATCTCCAGCCAGGTCGCGAAGCTGCACTACCGGACGCAGGGCAAGATCAAGATGCCCATCGTCATCCGGGTGCCGTTCGGTGGCGGCATCGGCGCGGTCGAGCACCACTCGGAGTCGCCGGAGTCGCTGTTCGCGCACATCCCCGGCCTGAAGGTCGTTTCGGTTTCGAACGCCGTCGACGCCTACTGGGGCATCCAGCAGGCGATCAAATCCGACGACCCGATCCTGTTCTTCGAGCCGAAGAAGCTGTACCACTCGGGCGCGATGAAGTCCGAGGTCGACACGGAGGCCACGCCGGACCAGCTGTTCAAGTCCCGCGTGGTCCGCGAAGGCACCACGGCCACCGTCGTCGCGTACGGTCCGTCGGTGAAGGTCGCGCTCGACGCGGCGACCGCCGCCGAGGAGGAGGGCAAGTCGCTGGAGGTCATCGACCTGCGGACGCTGTCCCCGCTCGACCTGGAGCCGGTGTTCGAGTCGGTGCGCAAGACCGGACGGCTCATCGCGCTGAGCGAGGCGCCGTCGGAATCGTCGCTGACCTCGGAGATCGCCGCGCGCGTGCAGCAGGAATGCTTCTACTCGCTGGAAGCCCCCGTGCTGCGGGTGACCGGATTCGACACGCCGTACCCGCCGGCCAAGCTCGAGGAGCACTACCTCCCCGACCTGGACCGGGTGCTGCACACCGTCGACCGTTCGCTCGCCTGGTAAGGGGGAAATCGCCGAAATGCCCGAGTACAAACAATTCCCCCTGGCCGACACGGCGGAGGGGCTGACCGAGGCCGACATCATCGCCTGGCAGGTCAAGCCGGGTGACACCGTGACGGTGAACCAGATCGTCGTCGAGGTCGAGACCGCGAAGGCCGCCGTCGAACTGCCCATCCCGTGGGCGGGCGTGATCACCGAACTGCTCGTCGAGCCGGGCCAGACGGTGGAGGTCGGCGCGCCGATCCTCACCATCGACGTCGACCCCGGCGGTAAGGCGGCCCCGGCACCCACGGCCGCGCCCGCGGCTGAAGAGCCGGCGGAAGAGGAGATGAAGCCGCTGGTCGGCTACGGCTCCAAGGCCGTCGTCACGCAGCGCCGGGCGCGGAAGGGCGCGGCTCCCGCCCCTGCCTCCGCTCCGGTGGCTGTGGCGCCCGAGCCCGCTTCGGCTTCGAAACCGAAGGGCGGGTACGTGCCGCTGGCGAAGCCGCCGGTGCGCAAGCTCGCCAAGGACCTCGGCGTCGATCTGCACGCGCTCACCGGCACCGCCGACGGCGGCGTCATCACGCGTGACGACGTGCAGGCGGCCGCCAACGGTTCCGCTGCACCGGCCGCCGCTGTGTCCACTGTAGACAGTGGCTACGACCCGGCGACCCGGGAACGCCGGGTGCCGATCAAGGGTGTCCGCAAGGCCACCGCCGCCGCGATGGTGCAGAGCGCCTACACCGCCCCGCATGTCACGGAGTTCCTGACCATCGACGTCACGCCGATGATGGAATTCCGGGAGAAGCTGAAGAAGTCACGCGAGTTCGCCGGGGTCAAGGTCACCCCGCTGACCTTCGCGGCGAAGGCCGTCTGCCTGGCGGCCAAGCGCACTCCGGACGTCAACGCGGTGTGGGACGAGGCGGCGCAGGAGATCGTCTACAAGGACTACGTGCACCTCGGGATCGCCGCGGCCACCCCGCGCGGGCTCGTCGTGCCCAAGGTCCGTGACGCGGATTCGATGTCCCTCAAGGAACTCGCGATCGCGCTCACCGAGCTGACCGACGTCGCCCGCGAGGGCAAGACCACCCCGGCGGCCATGCTCGGCGGCACGATCACCATCACCAACGTCGGCGTCTTCGGCGTCGACACCGGTACGCCGATCATCAACCCCGGCGAGTCCGCGATCCTGTGCCTCGGCGCGATCAAGGACACCCCGTGGGTGGTCGACGGCGAGATCAAGGTGCGCAAGGTGCTCCAGCTTTCGCTGAGCTTCGACCACCGCGTGGTCGACGGGCAGCAGGGCTCGGAGTTCCTGGCCGACGTCGGCGCGCTGCTGGCCGACCCGGCGGTCGCGATCACCTACTGAGTTCGGCGCGAAGGACGCTTTCGCCGCATGCGATGCGGGGAAAGCGTCCTTCGCTGCGTCTGACGCGAGTTTTTCCCTGACAACTGCGAGTTAACGGCGCGATCACGTCGCGTAACAGAGTTGTCCGAGCCCTCGACACCAAAGCCAGGAATGCGGAAAGACGCAGGCCGGGGAGGGCTTGAAATGACCGACGATGCGTTGATCAAGAAGATCGCCAAGGCGTACTCCACGGCGCTGGCACTTCGCCTGGTTCAAGGCGAAGAGGGCCCGTTCGCACGCGTCATCGAGCATGTCGAAATCGACCATGGGGAATGCAGGCGAAGACTCGTCCTGGATTGGCATCTGCCGACATTGGCCGAAGCCCTTCCGGATCACGAGAAGGCCGACGACCCCGACTTCGTCAAGGCGTTCAACGAAGCCAACCCCGTCCTGGTCGTGCCGATCCACGTCATGCGCCGCGGCAGGCTCATGACGGACTTCACCGTGGAAGATCCAAAAGGGGAACATCTCTACGTTTGCGGGCGCACGGAGTGGGGAGAACGGACGACCTGGCTCCTCAAAGTCCTTTGGGCACTTGTCGACATCGCCCCCAACGGACTCGGCGACTACCAGCGAAATCGGATCGAGCAGGCGAAACGCCAGTACCTGTCCTTGCCGACGGAGAGCAAACGCGAAGCGACGAAGAATGCCAAGAAGTCCATTCGGAGACTGCGGGAAGCGAGCAAGTCGGGGCTCCTCCTTCATCCCGGGACTCTGGAGCGGATCGAAGTGCTCGGCCGCTACGTCGCGACCCGTCACCTGTCGTGGGTTCACCTGACGAGGCGCCCCGGGCAAACCGTGCGCTTGACGCTGTCCTATCGGACCCGCTTCGCCGCGGAATACCCACCCACTCCCTCCAAAGGGAGTTTGTTGCGTGGCCGCAGGCTCTTCCAACGAGCGGTCGAATGGGCTCGTCGCGCGGTCGGCCAGGAACCCTTCAGATTCTGGGTACCGCTGTCGATGCACAGCTTCTGCCGCAGCTATCACTTCACGATGCCCTCGCCGACCGGCACCTACTTCAAAGAACAGAGATTCGTCCTTCAAAACACCCTTCGAAAACCGCAGAAGGATCAAGAAAGGGCGCTCGACAAGTTCTGCGCCGAGAACGACGCACAGACACTCGGAGACAAGGACGCCGGCGGACCGGTCGCGCACCTCTACGGACGCAATCTCCGAGAAGCCGCGACAAGTGATCATCTTCTCTACGCGTATGCCTACGTCCGCGAGCGGCCACCGGGAACGACGGCGGCCGCGACCTGGCTATGCTTCTTCTCCGCAGCCTTCCTGTGGTTTTTCTGGAGCACATGGGACGAGCTCGTGACGGCGACCACCGCTGGAACCAACATCACCGCTCTTTTCGTCGCCCTGCCTGGCTTCGCCTCGATCTGGTTCTCCAAGGCGTTCCAGCAGGAAATTCGATCACGGATTCCACTAGTGAACCGTTTCGGCCTGCTCCTGGTCGGCCTCTCGACCTTCTACACGCTGGTGAGCACGATGATCAACCGTGCGGTGAGCGAGACCGCGATCGGCTGGCCGGCGTTTCTTGCCGACAGTTTTTCACAAGAAGGCGTACTGGTCTTCACGATCTCGCTCTCCACCATGACCGTCTTCCTGTTCGGCCGAAGGGTGCTGTTCCATAAGTGCTATCAACGTCTGCAGAATGCCGTGGTCAAACGCTACATGAGTTAGTCTGAGCGAAAGGGTGGCTCAATGTCTGGAGTGCTCGAGATGGACTTCATGAATCCAAGCCGCGAAGAGTTGACGGGCCGCTCTGACGACACGGACGGAGAGTCCTTCCGCAAGGAAGCACTCAAGGTCCTCGCCGGCGACGACCACCGTGATCGCGCCATGTTCTCCGGCGTGACCGACCAACCGGTCATCGTCGCGGCCGACATCGCGTCGTGCGCGACCCTGCCCGACCTCATCCCCACTGCCTGGCGACCTCATCTCACCAAGCTGATCATGCACGCTGTCGAGGACGACTGACCGACTCGTCCGCTCGCCTCAGACGGCAGCCGAACCCGCGCGACGCCACGGTGGCTCCTGCCGACGACGATCTTATTCAGTTGACGGAGTGAGCGCTCACTCCGCAAACTGGAGTCATGACAGAAACCACCACCCGGCGGAGAGCGCCGGGAATGAGTGCCGACGAGCGGCGCCGGATGATCGTCCAGTCCGTGCTGCCCTTGCTGGTGGAACACGGCACCGGTGTCACGTCGAGCCAGATCGCGCGCGCCGCGGGCATCGGCGAAGGCACCGTCTTCCGCGTGTTCAAGGACAAGGACGAACTGTTCGCCACCTGCTTCGCCGAAGCGCTGAAGCCCGACCAGGTCCTCGACGCGATCGCGGTCATCGACCTCGACCAGACCCTCGACGACAGGCTCATCGAGGCGGCCGACGCGCTCAGCGCGCACCTCCAGCGTATGGGCGCGCTCATGGCGGTCATGCACGGCTCCGGCAGGCGGCTGGAGCATCGCCATGACGACCGCCGGGACCGGCGGAAAGAGTCGATGAGCGCGATGCGCGACGCCATGGCCGAGCTGTTCGAACCGGAGAAGGACCGGCTCCGCCTGCCGCCGTCGCAGTCCGCGGCGCTCTTCCTGTCGCTGCTGTTCAGCGGCCGGATCCGGTTCAGCGAGACCGGTGACGAGCCCACCACGATGGAGCTCGTCGACGTGTTCCTCAACGGCGCCTTGGCGGCCGCATGATCGGCCCGCCCGGTGGGGGAGGCGGCCTGGAACTGTTCATGGCGCGTGGCGGCAGGCGCCGTCGTCCGCCGTCGACGGTGCCCGACAGCGGGCTGACCGGCCCGGTCGACATTCCGGAGCCCGAACCCGAAGCCGTTCCGAAAGACCTCAAGTCCCGGCTCAACCGCATGTGGGTCAACGTCGCGGGTACGGTCCGCGGCTTGCCGAAGGTCGCGAAGCTGACCTGGCAGGCGAGCCCGGTGCTGACCATCGTGATCACCCTGGTGACGCTGCTTTCCGGCCTCCTCCCGACGGCGACCGCGTACATCGCGAAGCTGCTGATCGATTCGGTGGTCGCGGCGATCCAGGGGCACGGGACGAAGAGCGCGATCGTCGGTGTCGCCCTCTTCCAGTTCGGCATCCTCGTGCTCACCGCGGTTTCGCAGGCGCTGACCACCTATGGCCAGTCGCTGCTGCAGGAACGGATGACGCTGACCATCCGCCATCAGGTGATGGATCACGCGAGCGCGCTGCATCTCTCGTATTTCGAGGGTTCCGCGTCCTACGACATGTTGCGTCAGGCCTCGCAGGAGGCGCCGACCCGGCCGCTGTCGATGATGAACTCGGCGTTGGGCCTGATCCGGACGGTGATCACGTTCGGCAGCATGATCGCCCTGCTGGTCTCGATCAGCCCGCTGCTGGCGCTCGTCGCGCTGGTGGCGCCGATCCCCGCGTTCATCTCGCAGTCGAAGTACGGCGCCCGCGCGTTCTGGCTGACGTTGATGATGTCGCCGCTGAAACGGCGGATGGACTACCTGAACTCCTTGGTCACCACCGACACGTATGCCAAGGAGACCAAGCTCTTCGGCCTCGGCCCGTACTTCGTCGACCGTTTCCAGCGGCTCGGGCAGGTCTTCTACGACCGTCAGCGGACACTGACCCGCAAGCGCAGCGTCAGCTCGACATCGTGGGGCCTGCTCAGTACGGCCGCCGGATCCGCGATCGCGCTGTACATCGCGCTGGAGGCCGTCGGCGGCAGGCTCACCCTCGGCGACCTCGCGCTGTACACGGCGGCCGCGGCGTCGGTGCAGACGTCCGTGCAGGGTCTGTTCACCGCGTTTTCCGGGATGTACGAGAACAATCTCTATCTCGACACGCTGTATCGCTTCCTCGGGACGAAACCGGAGATCGTCGCGCCGTCGGAGCCGCGACCGCTTCCGTCCACTGTGGAGGGACACATCCGATTCGAGGAGGTGTCCTTCACCTATCCCGGTGCGCCGGAACCCGCCCTCGACGGCGTGAGCTTCGAGATCCGGCCGGGTGAGACGGTCGCCGTCGTCGGCCGCAACGGGGCCGGGAAGTCGACGCTGTTCAAACTGCTGTGCCGGTTGTACGACCCGACGGGCGGGCGGATCCTGCTCGACGACGTCGACATCCGCGAGTACGACCCGGTGGAATTGCGGCGGCAGATCAGTGCGATGTTCCAGGATTACGTGACCTACCAGGGCACCGCGGCCGAGAACATCGGGCTCGGCGACCTGACGCACCTCGTCGACCGGGAACGGATCGAGACGTCGGCGAAACGCGCCGGCGCCGACGAGCGGATCGAGCGTCTGCCCAGCGGCTACGACACGCCGCTCGGCCGCTGGTTCGACCAGGGTGTCAGCCTCTCCGGTGGCGAATGGCAGAAGATCGCGCTGGCCAGGGCGTTCCTGCGGGAGGCGCCGATCCTGATCCTCGACGAACCGACCTCCGCGCTGGACGCCCAGGCCGAGCACGACCTCTTCTCGCGGCTGCGGGAGCTTTCGGAGGGGCGCACGACGCTGTACATCTCGCACCGGTTCTCCACCGTGCGGCAGGCGGAGCGGATCCTGTTGCTGGAGCACGGAAAGGTCGCCGAATACGGGACACACGACGAGCTGATGGCGGCGGAGGCGGGCTACGCCGAACTGTTCACGTTGCAGGCCGCCGCGTACCTCGACGAGGCCTGACCGTGCGGCGGATCATGGTCGTCGGCTGCAGCGGCGCCGGGAAGTCGACGTTCTCGCGACGGCTCGGCGCCGCGCTCGGCCTGCCGGTCACCCACCTCGACCGGCTCTACTGGCGGCCGGGGTGGACACCGGCGCCGGATGCCGAGTTCCACGCCGCGCAACAGGAGGTCATCGCGTCCGACGCCTGGGTGATCGACGGCAACTACGGGGCGTCGATACATCTCCGCCTCCCGAGAGCGGACACCATCGTCTTCCTCGATTACCCGCGCCGCGTCTGCCTACGGCGAGTGCTGGTTCGGAGCCTGCGCGAGTACGGGCAGGACAAGCAGGCTCCCGGCTGCCCCGAAAGGCTGGATCCGGAGTTCTATTCCTACGTCTGGCGCTGGCCGAAGCACTACCGGGAGCGGACCGTGCGAAGGCTGGCGGAGCAAGGGGCGCACGCTCGGCGAGTCGTGCTGACCAGGCCACGCGAGGCGGAGGAGTTCCTTCGCCGGATCGGCTGACCGGGGGTTGGGAGCAAAACGGGCAACCCGTACGTTGTCCAGGTATGGCTGTCGCGTTCCTGCTCTATGTCGTCGCCGAGATCGCCGCCGTGTGGGCGGTGGGCTCGGCCGTTGGCGTCCTCGGCACGATCGCGCTGCTCTTCGCCGGCGCGTTCGTCGGCTCCTGGCTCGCGCGCCGTGAAGGTGGCCGCGCCTTCCGTGCGTTCGCCGAGTCCGCGCGGCTCGGCCGTCCGGCCGACGCGGAGAAGGAACTCACCGACGGGATGCTGATCGGGCTCGGCGGCCTGCTGATCCTGCTGCCCGGTTTCGTCAGCGACGTCATCGGCCTGCTGTTCATCCTGCCGCCGACGCGGAGTGTCGCGCGCAAGGTGTGGCAGAAGCGGATGCAGCGCCGGGCGGTCAAGTTCGCGAACCGCGCCCGCGGGCCGGTGATGGTCGTGGACAGCGAGGTCGTCATGGACACGCCGCCCGCGGAGGCCGCCAAGAAGCAGCCGCCGGTGATCGAAGGCCGCATCGTCGAGGGCTAGACGCCGCTCGACTTCGCCACTAGCTTCGCCACTACACTGCTAGTGGCGAAGCTAGTGGCGAAGCTAGGACGGCGACATGCTCCACGAAGAACTCATCGAGATCATCGCGAATCTCCGCGTACTAGGCGGTGATCATGCGTTCGTGGAGGCAAAACGCGCAGAGACGAAGCTGCCCAAGAGCGTCCGCGAGACACTCTCCGCCTTCGCCAACACCAACGGCGGCGTACTGATCCTCGGCCTCGACGAAACCCAGGGGTTCGAAGCGACCGGCGTCCGAGATGCGGCGAAGCTGGAGGCCGATCTGGCCGCGATGTGTTCGGAGAACCTGGAGCCCCCTCTCCGACCGCTGATCGGGACGCACCGCTTCGAAGACGCTGATCTGGTGGTGGCCGAGATCGCCGAACTGCCCGCCGGCAGCAAACCCGCGTACAACCGCGGCACCGGCATGACACAGGGCAGCTTCATCAGGGTCGCCGATGGAGACCGGAAACTGAGTCCCTACGAGGTCCAGTTGATGCTGGCGAACCGCGGTCAACCCCGAGACGACGAGCAGCCCGTCCCCGGCACCACGGTCGCGAACCTCGACGGAGCCCTGACCGGTATCTTCCTGAGCCGCCTCCGCCGTCACCGCGGCAGGGCCTTCGCGAACCTCGACGACACCTCGGCGTTGCGTCGCGCGAAGATCCTCGTCGGAGACGAGCTGTCCTTGGCCGGGCTCCTCTCGTTGGGCGAATATCCGCAGGAGTTCTTCCCTCAGCTCATGCTGACCTTCGTCCACTACCCGACCAAGTCGGGACCAGACCCTCGAAGTGGCACGAGGTTCATCGACAACATCGCGGCAGAAGGACCGATCCCGGCGATCGTCGACGAAGCCCTTGTCGCTCTTCGCCGCAACATGAAACGTCGATCCACGATTCGTGGCGCGGGGCGAGCCGAGACTTGGGAGTATCCCGAAACGGCTCTACGCGAGGCAGTGGTGAACGCCTTGGTCCATCGCGACTACTCCGGCCCGTCGCAGGGAACTCAAGTGCAGGTCGAGATGTATCCCGACCGCCTCGTCATTCGCAATCCCGGAGGCCTCTACGGGTCGGTTCGCGAGGAAAATCTCGGCGTGGAAGGCACCTCCTCGGCTCGCAACGCGACCTTGCTGAAGGTCCTGGAAGACACGCCACTACCCGGCTCGGACCGTCCGATCTGCGAAAATCGCGGCTCCGGAATTCCGGCGATGCTGGCCGCCATGCGAGACGCCAAGCTCAGTCCACCACGGTTCGCCGACGACATCTCCACTTTCTCGGCCACGTTCCCCAATCACACACTGATGGGAGACGGCGCCGTCCAGTGGATCGCGTCACTTCACGAACATGGACTGACCGACAGTCAATGCCATGGTCTTGCGATGTTGTTCCACGGCGAAACGCTCAACAATCAGGCTTACCGCAACGCGAACGACCTGGACTCCCGTGTCGCTACCGAAGAACTCGGCGATCTGGTCGCCCGCGGCCTGCTCGTCCCTGCCGGCGGGCGGCGGTACGCGCACTACACGCTCGCCGACGACGTTGTTCCAGCGTCTGTCGATGGCCCGGTCCGGGAACAACGCCGTGCCGATCGCCGTGAGGAGATTCTTTCGGCGCTGGACGAAAAGGAAGCGAGCCGTGCCGATTTGGTCGCGAAGACAGGGCTTCCTGACCGGACAGTGTCCCGGTGGATCGGCGTTCTTCTTCGCCAAGGCCTGATCGAGGCGACAGAGAAGAATCTGCGCAGTCCGAACGTCCGCTACCGCCGGACACGGCAGCGGACTCTCGACGAAACAACTGGCTAAGCACCGCTCGGCTTCGGGATGTCGAAGTACCCGCTGAACCGCACCGCGGGCGCGTACTCACCCTTCACCTTCACCTTGCCCGTCACGAACATCGCCGCCACCGCCGCGTTGCCGGTCGCCATCCGGATGAAGTCGTCGACGGAAAGGGTGATGGTGGTGTCCGGAGTGCGCGCGAGATCCGTGCTCGAAACGCAGACACCGTCTTCGATGACCGTTTGAAAACGATCGAAACCGTCTTCTCCGTCACCATCGGTGAAACGCCATGCGACGACGAAGTCGACATGTCGCGCGCGTTCGGGAACGAAATGATCCGACATTCTGCGGAAAATCTCGTCGAGGAACGCCGAACGCAGTTCCGGGTGATCGGCGATCGCCTTGAGCTGCTCCCGTGACGCCCGTTGCACGACGTCGACCAGCACCTCGGTCTCCAGTGAGCTCAACTCGATGCCCGCACCGGTTTCGCCCAGCATGTGCAGGGTTTCCAGCACCTGCGTGAACTGCCCGGGGCTCAGTTTGGCGAGCTCGAGCTTCTCCGCGAACGCGTTGACGACGTGCTCGCCACCGGTGCGCGTCTTGTGCAGCCGCAACGGACGGGAAAGGCGTACCTTGTCCCGCCAGCGCCGGTTCGGGGAATTTCGGGGCACGGCACGGAAGTGTATCTGCTCGGCCGGGTTCAGGACGGCTTCGGCAGGTCGAAGAAACCGATCAAGCCGGCCGCGAATGCCAGGTCACCTTTTACTTTGATCTTTCCGGTGACGAATAGCACAGCCGGTGTCGCCTGATGGGTGATGAGCCGGAAGAAATCGACGGGCGCGATCGTGATCGTCACCCTCGGCTTCTCCCTCATGTCGCGGCTGACCGTGCACTCGCCGTGCGAGATCACCGTCTCGTAGCGGTCGTAACCGCCGTCGCCGGTGCCGCCGGAAAGCCGCCAGTGGACGACGGCGTGCAGCGTCTTCGCGCGGTCCTGCCGGATGTGGGCGCCCATGCGGTCGAAGATCTCGCGCAGCACGCGCTCCCGGAGCGGCCGTTCGGCGACGACGCTCTCGAGTTGCGTGCGCGAGGCGCGCGCGACGAGGTTCGCGAACCGGACGGGGTCGACCTTGCGGAGGTCGAACGCGGGCGCGGACTCCGCTAGCCGTCCCAGCGCGGTGAGCAGCCGCCGGACGTCGTCCTTGCCGAGGTCCTTCGGGTCGATGGCGCCCGCGACCTCGTTGACGTCGAGAGAGTGCGCTTCGGCCGAATCCGGCTCGATCCGTTCCAGCGCGTCGACCAGCGCGCGGCCGGTCAGCCCCACGATCTCGGTCATCTTCCCTCCAGTTCCACCTACCAAGGCGTAAGGCTACCCGCCAGTAGGTAGGCGGGCAAGCGTGCCGAAATCACCCACGACGGTGGTAGCCCGGTAGCGTCTTACGCGAACTAATGGGAGGTCCTGAGTTGTCCGAGGAAGTGCCGCGTCCCGCCGAACGCGCCAAAAGGCTGCCGAGAGCGGTGCGGGAACGCCAGATCCTGGACGCAGCGGTCTCGGTGTTCTCGCGCTACGGCTATCACTCCGCGTCGATGGACGAGATCTCCGAGGTCGCCGGCGTGTCCAAGCCGATGATCTACACCTACCTCGGCTCCAAGGAAGACCTCTTCGGCGCGTGCATCCGCCGCGAAGCCACCCGCCTGCTGGAGGCGGTGCAGGACGGGATCAAACCCGATCTGCCGCCCGACATGCAGCTTTGGCACGGCCTGCGCGCGTTCTACCGCTTCGTCGCCGACTACCGCGAGTCCTGGACCGTGCTGCACCGCCAGGCCATGACCGTCGGCGGCACCTTCGCCGCGGAGATCACCGACATGCGCACCCGCGCGATCGAACTGGTCGCCGCGCTGGTCGTCTCCGCCGGCACCCGCAAGGGCCTCGGCGAGCAGGCCGAGTTCTCCGGTGCCGGGCTGTCCGCCGCGCTGGTCGGGGCGGCCGAGTCGCTGGCCGACTGGGCGCTCGACCACCCCGATGTCTCCGACGGCGTACTCGCCTCGTGGCTGATGAACCTGGTCTGGCTCGGGTTCAACGACCTGGTCGAAGGCGAGATCTGGAAGCCGTCAGAGAGCGACGACTGAGCCCTCCAGGTGCGGCTTCGGCTTGCGCGCGTTCCACAGCTCGAACGCCCAGCCATCGCCTTCACTCCACGTGGTGAACGCGGCCTTGGCGGGCAGCAGGACCGGCTGCTTGAACTTGACGTCGACGGTGAACGCCTCCGGCAGCCTGCCTTCGAACGCCGCGAGCGCGTGCGCCTTCGTCCACATGCCGTGCGCGATCGCGGACGGGAAGCCGAACGCCTTCGCGGTGATCGGGTGCAGGTGGATGGGGTTGCGGTCGCCGGAGACCTCGGCGTAGCGGCGGCCGATGTCGCCGGGCACGTGCCAGATCGCGTTGGCCGTCGGCTGGGAGAGCTGGCCGCGCGAGGTCTTCTCGCCGCTGCCGCCGCCGCGGCGCAGATACGTGCTGACGTCCGTCCACACAGGACTGTCGTTCACGAGCAGCTCGCTGACGACGTCGAACTGCTTGCCCTTCTCGTGCGGGCGCAGATCCTCGGCGCGCACGCGCAGGGTGAACGACTCGTCGAGCCGCAGCTGCCGGTGCTGGGTGATCCGGTTCGCGACGTGCACCATGCCCAGCAACGGGAACGGGAAGTCGGCCTCGGTCATCAGCGCCATCTGCAGCGGGAACGCGAGGATGTGCGGATACGTCGCCGGGAGCACGTCGTCGAGCCGGAATCCGCACACCTGGTTGTACGCGGCGAGGTGGGCCGGGTCGACGACGACGCCCTCGCGGACGAATTCGGTCGACGGCAGCGTGTTCCCGCCGCTTTTGCGCAGCGAGCCGAGCAACGCCTTGGGGTACAACGAAGACAGGCTCGGCGACTCGCGGAGTTCCTTGACCGCCATGTTCACGCCCCCAGCAGTGCCTGGCCGCAGACGCGGACCACGTTGCCGTTGACCGCGGCCGAAGCCGGGTTCGCGTACCAGGCGATCGTCTCGGCGACGTCGACCGGGAGCCCGCCCTGGCCGAGGCTGGACAGCCGCCGCCCGGCCTCGCGGATGAACAGCGGGACGGCGGCGGTCATCTTGGTCTCGATGAAGCCGGGCGCGACGGCGTTGATCGTCCCGCCGTACTCGGCGAGCTTCGGCGCGCCGACGTTCACCATGCCGATGACGCCCGCCTTGCTGGTGGCGTAGTTGGTCTGGCCGACGTTGCCCGCGATGCCGGCGATCGAGGAGACGCCGATGATGCGGCCGTTCTCGCGCAGCACCTTGTCCGTGAGCAGCTTCTCGTTCACCGCGAGCTGCGAGGCGAGGTTGACCGCGATGACCGAGTCCCAGCCGCCTTCGGTCATGTTGCCCAGCGTCTTGTCGCGCGTGATGCCCGCGTTGTGCACGACGATGTCGACGCCGCCGTGGCGGGTGACGAGGTACTCGGCGAGCTTCTCGGGCGCGTCGGCGGCCGTGATGTCCATCTGCAGCGCCGAGCCGCCGACCTTGTTGGCCACCTTCGACAGGTCCGCGCCCTGGGCGGGGATGTCGAGCGCGACGACGTGGGCGCCGTCGCGGCCGAGTACTTCGGCGATGGCGGCGCCGATACCGCGGGAGGCGCCGGTGACCAGGGCGACCTTGCCTTCGAGGGGCTTCGTCCAGTCGGCTGGCGCGGAGGCGGTCTTGGTCTCGGTGCCGACGCGGATGACCTGGGCGTCGACGAAGGCGGACTTCGACGAGAGCAGGAAGCGGAGCGTGGACTCAGTGGCCTCTTCGGCTCCTTCGGCGACGTACACGAGCTGAGCGGTCGCGCCGCGCTTCAGCTCCTTACCGACGGAACGGACGAAGCCTTCGAGCGCGCGCTGGGCGATCCGCTCGTTGCCTTCGGCCAGCTCCGGCGGCGTCCCGAGGACGACGACGCGGCCCGACGGCCCGACGCTCCGGATCACCGGGTGGAAGAAGTTGTAGACCTCGCGAAGCTGCTTCGGGTCCTTCACGCCTGTCGCGTCGAAGACGAGCGCGGCGTGCCTGTCCGTCGCGGCCGAGACGACCTCGATACCCGCGCGGTGCAGCTGCGCCTCGATCACCTTTTCGAGACGGCCGCCCGGCGCGGCACCCAGAAGTGCGGGACCCTCGAGAGCGGGCTGGCCGGGCTTGTACCGGCGGAGCGTCGCGGGGTTCGGCAGGCCGAGCTTCGGCACCACGAATTTCCCCACCGGGGATTTCGTGAACTGCTGGTACCTGTCAGCCATTACGTGCCTCCCGTGCAGTTTGCGTCACGTCGCAGTCTAACCTACTCGCTAGTAGGTTACAGTGTGAGAGAGCCTACGGAGGAGTGGAAAAAATGGCCACGAAAAGGACGGCACCCGTGCGCAAGGTCGCGATCATCGGCGGTAACCGGATCCCCTTCGCCCGCTCGAACGGTCCGTACGCGAAAGCGTCGAACCAGGACATGTTCACGGCCGCCCTCGACGGCCTGGTCAGCCGCTTCTCCCTGCAGGACGAGGTGATCGGCGAGGTCGCCGCCGGGGCGGTGCTCAAGCACGCCCGCGACTTCAACCTCGCCCGCGAAAGCGTCCTCGGCAGCAGGCTGAACCCCGCCACCCCGGCCTCCGACGTGCAGATGGCCTGCGGCACCGGCCTCCAGGCGATCATCAACGTCGCCAACAAGATCGCCCTCGGCCAGATCGACTCGGCCATCGCGGGCGGCGTCGACACCACGTCCGACGCGCCGCTGGCGGTCAACGACGACCTGCGCCAGATCCTCGTGCAGCTCAACGCCGCGAAGACGCTCCCCGATCGGTTGAAGCTCGCCGCGAAGCTGCGCCCCGGCCACATCGTCCCCGAGATCCCGCGCAACTCCGAGCCGCGCACGGGCCTGTCCATGGGCGAGCACGCCGCGCTGACGGCGAAGGTCTGGGAGATCACGCGCGAGGCGCAGGACGAACTCGCCGCCACCAGCCACCAGCGGCTCGGCGCCGCGTACGAGAAGGGTTTCTTCGACGACCTGGTGACGCCGTACCTGAAGCTGGCGCGCGACCAGAACCTGCGGCCGGACTCCAGCGTCGAGAAGCTCGCGAAGCTGAAGCCCGCCTTCGGTGGCCCTGACGGCACGATGACCGCGGGCAACTCGACGCCGCTGTCCGACGGCGCGTCGACGGTCCTGCTCGCGACCGAGCAGTGGGCGAAGGCGCGGAAACTGCCGGTGCTGGCGTACCTGACGTTCTCGCAGACCGCGGCCGTCGACTACGTCCACGGCGACGAAGGCCTGCTGATGGCGCCCGCGTACGCCGTCCCGCAGATGCTCACGCGCGCCGGTCTCACCCTGCAGGACTTCGACTTCTACGAGATCCACGAGGCCTTCGCCTCACAGGTGCTCGCCACCCTCAAGGCGTGGGAGGACCCCCAATTCGCGAAGTCGAAGCTGGGCCTCGACGAGCCGCTCGGCTCCATCGATCGGGCGAAGCTGAACGTCAACGGCTCGTCGCTGGCGGCCGGGCACCCGTTCGCCGCGACCGGTGGCCGTATCGTCGCCACCCTCGCGAAGCTGTTGAGCGAGAAGGGATCCAGCCGCGGGCTCATCTCGATCTGCGCCGCGGGCGGCCAGGGCGTCACCGCGATCCTCGAGAAGTAGACCGTTCGCCCGGAGCGGATCCGGGAAAAACCCCGGTGCCTTTGTCGGTGCCGGGGTCTAGGTTGGCCGCATGTTCGCGGTTCAGGCGAAAGCGCTGGTCAAAACCTATGGGTCCACCCGGGCGCTCGACGGGGTCGATCTGTCGATCCCGACGGGCAAGGTGCTGGGCCTGCTGGGGCCGAACGGCGCCGGCAAAACGACGACGGTCCGCATCCTGACCACGCTGCTCCGCCCGGATTCGGGCGAGGCGGAGGTGGCCGGGCACGACGTGCTGGCCCAGCCCGACGCCGTCCGGCGGTCGATCGGGCTGTCCGGGCAGTACGCCGCCGTGGACGAGAACCTCACGGGCTTCGAGAACCTGTACATGGTCGGCAGGCTGTACGGGAGCAAGAAGGCCGCGGCGAAGTCGCGGGCGCGTGAGCTGCTCGCCCGGTTCCGGCTGGAGGACGCGGCGGATCGTCCCGCCAAGACGTATTCCGGCGGGATGCGGCGGCGGCTCGATCTGGCGGGCGCGCTGGTCGCCGAGCCGACCGTGGTGATCCTCGACGAGCCGACCACCGGGCTCGATCCGCGCGGCCGGATCGACACCTGGGAGGTCATCAAGGAACTCGTCGCCGACGGCACCACCGTGCTGCTGACCACGCAGTACCTGGAGGAGGCCGATCAGCTCGCCGACTCGATCGTGGTGATCGACAAGGGGAAGGTCATCGCGCGCGGCACCGCCGACGAGCTCAAGCAGGAGATCGGCGGCGAGCGGCTGGAGCTCGTCGTGGCGAACACGAGCGACCTCGCCATGACCACGCAGGTGCTCACCGAGGTCGGGTCGGGCACGCCGTCGGTCGACGAGCACACCCGCAAGGTCGACGTCCTGGTCGAGGGCGGGCCGAAGGCGCTGATCGAAGCTTTGCGGCGGCTGGACGCGCAAGGTGTCGCCGTCCAGGACGTCGCGCTGCACCGGCCGACGCTCGACGACGTCTTCCTTTCGCTGACAGGGCACGCCACGGACGAGGGGGAAAAGAAGTGAGCGCGGTCACGAAGGCCTTTTCCGACGGTGGCGTGATCACCTGGCGGAACCTGAAGAACGTCCAGCGCAACCCGGACTGGCTGATGGCGGCGACGCTGCAGCCGATCATGTTCGTGCTGCTGTTCGCGTACGTCTTCGGCGACGCGATCGGTGGGGAGGCCGGCGGGCTCGCGTACCGGGAGTTCCTGATCGCCGGCATCTTCGCGCAGACGGTCGCGTTCAACTCGGCGTTCACCGTGATCGGGTTCGCGAACGACCTGCAGAAGGGCATCATCGACCGGTTCCGTTCGCTGCCGATCTCGCGGCTCGCGGTGATCTTCGGCCGGACGACGTCCGACCTGGTGATCAGCGTGGTCGCGCTGGTCGTCATGTCGCTGTGCGGGCTGCTGGTCGGCTGGCGGATCCGCGGCAGCTTCCTCGACGCCGTGCTCGGTTACCTGGTGATGCTGATGTTCGCCTGGGCGCTGTCCTGGGTCGGCGCCTGGATCGGGCTCGTCGCGCGCAGTGTCGAGGTGGCGCAGAGCGCCGGGCTGATGTGGATGTTCCCGTTGAGCTTCATCTCGACGGCGTTCGTCCCGGCGGACAAGCTGCCGGGCGTGCTGAAGACGATCGCCGACTGGAACCCGTTCACCGCGGTGATCAACTCGGCCCGTGACCTGTTCGGGAACCGCTTCGGCGCACCTCCGACGGGCTGGCCCGCCGAGAACGCCTCGCTGTACGCGATCCTGTGCTGCATCGCCATCATCGCGATCTTCGCGCCGCTCGCGACGGCCCAGTACAAGAAGGTCGCGAGCCGCTAGAAAAACTTCTGTACAGAATGTCGAACCGCCGTCGAGCCGCTCGACGCGTCGGTGAAGGCGGGGTAGAAACAGCCCCGCCAAGACACTGAGGAGCGACGATGCGGTTTCTGATGATGCACCGGCTGGACGAGAGCGCCCCGGAGGCCTGGAACCCCAGCAAGGAGTTCATCGAGAAGATGGGCGCCTTCATCGAGGACTCGTTCGAGAAGGGCATCCTCATCACGGCGGAGGGCGTGCACCCCTCCGAGCGGGGCGCGAGGGTCCGCAAGGCGCGCGGCGGCAAGATCACCGCGACCGACGGCCCGTTCACCGAGGCCAAGGAGGTCATCGGCGGGTTCGCGCTGATCAACGCCAAGGACCTGGCGGAGGCCGTCGCGTTCGCGGAGACCTACGCGGAGCTGTTCGAGGAGATCGAGGTCGAGGTCCGCACCGTCGTCGAGGCGGAGGACATCGAGGCCTTCACCTCATGACCCCACGCGTTTAGTCCTCTGGATGCGAGGCGCATTCAGAGGACTAAACGCGGGTCGTCACTTCGTGATGGCCTTCTCGGCCTTCTTCGCCAGCTTCTCGGCGCGCTTCTCCGTCTTGGCGGCGGCCCGCTTGGCGCGCCAGCCGAGCGACGGCTTGCCCGCGGTGTCGGCGGCGGCCAGCAGCAGGCCACCGGCGAGGCCGGCGTTCTTGATGAACTGGATCTGCTGCTGCTGACGCTCGGCCGGTTCCTTGATCTCCCAGAACCGGTGCGCGGCCAGCGTGGTCGGGACCAGGCTGCCGAGCAACAGCAGTGAGGCCAGGCGCGGCGCCTTGCCCGCGGCGACCGCGACCCCGGCGCCGACCTTCACCGCGGCGTCGATCCGGACGAGGGTGGCGGGGTCGCGCGGCACCGACTCCGGCACCACGCCCTCCAGCTTGTCGAAGGACTCGGTGAGGAACGGCTCCACGGCTTTGGCGTGCCCCTGGGTGTCCTTCAGCGCGCCGATCCCGCCGGAGATGAAGATCGCGGCGAGGAGCGGACGTGCGACGCGACGGAGAATCACGGTCGTAACCTTTCTGATCCGGACCCGGGAAACAAACCTAACCCCAGTCTTCCCGCCCGCCACCGCGCCGAACCGCGCTAACGGTGTATCCCGGAATATTTCTGTGACGCTAGAAAGCGCTAGATTTCCCTAGCGGGCCCGATACGCCTTCGGCAGCTTGAAGCCGCGCTCGGCCGCGACCTGCCGCAGCCGGTCCGGGTAGTCGGTGATGATGCCGTCGACGCCGTCGTCGATGAGCTTGTGCATGGTCGCCGGGTCGTTCATCGTCCAGGGCACGACCTTGATCCCTGCCCGGTGCGCCTCGGCGACCAGGGCTTTCGTGGTGAACGGCCGGTAGTCGGGGTCGCCGATTTTGCCGCCCTGCGGGTTGCCGTGCACCGGCGAGAGCGCCTTCGCACCGAACGATTTCACCGCGCGGACGGGGCTGCCGCCGAAGTCGTCGATGTCCAGCCCGCCGAGCCACGGCGATTTGCCCGGCTGCCCGACCTGCAGGAACTCGGGCTGGGTGAGCGCGACCGTCGGGATCCACGGTGCGACCTCGCGGAACCGCATCAGCGCGCCCCAGTCGAAACTCTGGATCGAGACGTTGTGCGCGAACCCGCCGCGCACGATCTCGCGCACCGCCCGCTGGACGAACTGCTCACGGGGCGCCGTCTCGTGCGGCGCGGCGGCCTCGACCTTGGTCTCGATGTTGAACTTGATCCCCCACGCGTGGTGGTCCCTGGCCAGCTGGAAGAGCTCGGCGAGCGTCGGCATCTTGGCGCCGGGGGAGAGTGTCTGGCCGGGATGGGCGGGCTGGCGGATCAAACCGCAGTCCAGCGTGCGGACCTGCGCGAACGTCAGGTCCTTCACGTACTTGCCGACGTACGGGTACGCCGGGTCGCCGGGCGTCGCGGGCGCGGTGTCGCGGCACTTCGCGGGCGTCGTCTTGCGGTCGTGGGTGATCACCTCGCGACCGTCCTTGGTGATCTGGATGTCGAGTTCGAGCGTGGTCACCCCCAGCTCCATCGCCTTGCCGAAGGACGCGAGCGTGCTCTCGACCGTGAGGCCGAGCCCGCCGCGGTGGGCCTGGATGTCGAAGGCGCGACGCGGCTGCGCGTCGGCGACCCCGGCCGTCGTCAAGGTCAGCGCAGCGGCCATGACCAGCGCGAATGTCTTCATCCGTGAACCATGCCACGGTCGGGTGAACTTCGATTGACTTTGACGCAACGTCAACCTCTACCTTCGTGGACATGCCGAACGAGACGGAGTGGTCGATCCAGGACATCGCCCGCTCGGCCGGGACCACGAGCCGCACGCTGCGCCACTACGGCGACATCGGACTGCTCGAACCGAGCCGGGTGGGGAACAACGGATACCGCTACTACGACCAGGACGCGCTGGTGCGGCTGCAACGGATCCTGCTGCTTCGCGAACTCGGGCTGAGCCTGCCCGCGATCGGCGAAGTCCTTGAAGGGGAGCAGGACACGACAGCGGCGCTTCGCACCCACCTGAAATGGCTGGAGCAGGAGCGACAGCGACTCGGACGGCAGATCGAATCGGTCAAAACGACCTTGAAGAAGACAGAGAGAGGTGAACAACTGATGGCAACGGAAGTGTTCGACGGCTTCGACCACACGAAGTACGAGAAGGAGGTCACCGAACGCTGGGGCGCCGACGCCTACAAGCAGGGTGACCGGTGGTGGAAGTCGCTGAGCGCCGAGGACAAGAAGGCGCACCAGCAGGAACAGAAGGACATCGCGGCCGCGTTCGGCGAGGCCCGCGCGCAGGGCCTGCCCGCCGACGGTGACGAGGCCCAAGCGATCACTCGGCGGCTGTACGAGTGGCTTCGGCCGGCCGTGCGTGCCGTGTCGAAGGGCTACTTCGCCGGTCTCGGGCAGCTGTACGTCGACGACCCGCGCTACGGGCAGTACGACGAAAAGCACGGCGCGGGTACCGCGGAATACATCCGTGACGCGATGAAGATCTACGCGGAACGCAACCTGAGTGAGTAAGAACGAGGGACGGGGCTGCAGACCCGTCCACTCGGAGTAACCCGCCGCGACACGCCTATCCCTCTATGGCGGAATATCGGACCGACGCTAGAAACGCCGATAGCGTGTGAGAGTGGATCCCATCCGCAACCCCTTCGCCCCGGGTGCCGGCCAACGGCCGCCCGAGCTGGCAGGTCGCGTCCGCGAGCTCCAGGCCTTCGAGGTCGTGCTCGAACGGGTCGCGCGGGGGAGACCCGAACGCAGCCTGATGCTGACCGGCCTGCGTGGCGTGGGAAAGACCGTATTGCTGGGCGAGCTGCGCTCCAGGGCCATCAAGCACGGCTGGGGCGCGGGCAAGATCGAAGCCCGCCCGGACACCGAACTTCGGCGGCCGCTGTCGGCCGCACTGCACCGCGCGATCCGCGACCTCGCCGTACGCCATCGCGCGCCGGACCGGGTCGAGCAGGTGCTCGGCGTGCTCAAGGCGTTCGCGCTGCGCGCCAACAAACCGGACGCGAAGCTCCGCGACCGCTGGCAACCGGGCATCGACGTGCCCGCCGCACAGGGCCGCGCCGATTCCGGCGACATCGAGATCGACCTGGTCGAGCTGTTCACCGAGGTCGCGGAGCTGGCGGCCGACGTCGGTACCGGGGTCGCGCTCCTGATCGACGAGATCCAGGATCTGCTGCCGGAGGACGTTTCCGCGCTCTGCGCCGCCTGCCACGAACTCTCGCAGTCCGGGGCGCCGCTGGTCGTGGTCGGCGCGGGACTGCCGCATGTGCCCGCCGTCCTTTCGGCGTCGAAGTCGTACTCGGAACGCCTCTTCCGCTACGCGCGCATCGACCGGCTGGAGCGCGAAGACGCCGACCTCGCGGTGATGGCGCCGATCGAACGTGAGGACGCGGGCATCGAACCGGAGGCGCTGGACGCCCTGTTCGACGCGTCCGGCGGCTATCCGTACTTCATCCAGGCCTACGGCAAAGCCGCCTGGGACGCCGCGCCGGCGGACCCCATCACCGTGAAGGACGTCCAGGTCGCCGCCCCGGAGGCCGAGTCCGAGCTCGCGGTCGGCTTCTTCGGCTCCCGCTACGAACGCGCGACGCCCGCGGAACGCGAGTACCTGCTCGCGATGGCGGAGCTGACGCAGGGCCGGGACGAGTCCGCCGGGACCGCCGACGTGGCCGTCTACCTGGGGCGGAAGCCTTCCTCGCTGTCGCCTGCGCGGGACAGCCTGATGAAGAAGGGCCTGGTGTACTCCGCCGAGCGCGGGCACATCGCCTTCACCGTCCCGCACTTCGGCCACTACCTGCTCGGCCGGGACTAAGCCTCTCTCAGGCTTTATAGCTTCAGCTCTAGAAAACGGTAGAGACTCCTACTGTCCCTTTGCCGCGCCGTCGGCGTTATCAAGAAGTGACCGGCGCCACCAAATCTCTCCGGTTTTACGCTCATGTTGCCGATGATTCATCGGCAGGTGTGCCAAGTCACCGGATAATCGTTGGCTTCCTTGTGAAAAAGGGTGCATACTAGGAGCACAGCCACGAAGACGCAAGACCTACTCCCAAGGGGATGACAAAAACCGATGAACAACATCGCCGCCAAGCTCCGTGCCCGTCGCGCCGAGGCTCGCACTCGCCGGGCGCTGAACCGGGCGATCGACACCGCGGCCACCGCGACCGTTCGTCAGGAGCTCATCGCTATCTCCCAGGCGCGTCACACGCACATGCGCTGACCCGACAACAACCGTTGTAGGTGTCGCCCGTTCGAGTGACCTACGACACATAGTGCGTGAGGTGTAACGCCGCGGAACGCGGCGTCGATACCCACTACGACCCCGTGATGCTGGCGGACCCCCGACCTGGCAGCATCACGGGGTTTCCATATGTCCGGACCCGAAAGATTTCTTGCCTTCACCGCTTCGCGGAGTAACACTTGACTTCGTCAACGAATCTGTTGAGGTGGTCAAATGAATCGATCCGCAGACCGGGTGGCGACCGTCCGGGCCTTCAACCGCCTGTACACCGGCGTGATCGGCGTCCTCGACGAAGGGCCGGCCGATGCCGAGTACTCCCTGAGCGAAGCCAGGGTCATCTTCGAACTCGCGCAGCAGGATCAGACGCAGGTCACCGATCTGCGCAAACGTCTCGACCTCGACGCCGGGTACGCGAGCAGGCTGCTCGTGAGGCTCGAGGGGCGCGGCCTGCTCACCCGTGAACGCAGCGACGAGGACGCCCGCCGTCAGATCGTCCGGCTGACCGAGAACGGCCGCAAGGCCTTCGCCGTCCTCGACGAACGGTCGGTGGGCAGGATCGGCACACTCCTCGGCCGGTTCGGGGACGACGAGCAGCGACGGCTGCTCGGTGCCATGGACACGATCACCTCGCTGGTCGGCGAGCGCGCCGCGGATCCCACGCTGGTCCTGCGCCCGCCCCGGCCGGGTGACTTCGGCTGGGTGGTCCACCGCCACGGCGCCCTCTACTCCCGCGAGTACGGCTGGGACGAACGCTTCGAAGCACTCGTCGCCCGCGTCGTCGCGGAGTACGTCGACAGGCGCGGTGATCCGCGCCAAGCGGGCTGGATCGCCGAACTCGACGGCGAGCGCGTCGGCAGCATCTTCTGCATGCCCGCCGAAGACGGCGTCACCGCGAAGCTGCGGATGTTGCTCCTCGAACCGGCCGCACGAGGGCGGGGTGTCGGGAAACGCCTGGTCACCGAATGCGTCGAGTTCGCGAGGGCGGCGGGCTACCCGGCGATGGAGCTCTGGACGGTCTCGTTGCTGGAGGCGGCGCGGGCGATCTACCGGAAGGCCGGCTTTCAGCTGGTCAGCGAAGAGACGATCACGGGCTTCGGTTACGAGCTGACCGGGCAGACCTGGCGGCTGGAGCTGTGACGTGTTCGTCGTCTACTGCCCCGTCTGCGATCGGCGGTCCGTGGTCGGGATCGGCTCGATCGATTTCGTCGACGACCTGACCCCGGGCATGATCTCCGTTTCCGGCCGCTGCCCGGACGGCCACTACGCCGTCCTGCTGACCGGGAAGTCCTTCGCAGCCGACGAGCCCTGTGTGCGCGAAGTCCAGCAGGTGTTGAAACGCCGTCGCCGCCGGACCAGGCTTAGTGCCTGGTTCGCGCGGCAGCGTGAACTGCACGACCGGCTCTTCCGTTATTGATGTCGATTCGCCGGGGGCTCGTTCGTCTAGGGGCCATCGATTCCCCAAGGAGGACACCATGCCCAACTACGTCGGTTTCCTGCGGTCCCAGTCGGATTCGCATGATCACCTCGGCCCCGACGAGGCACAACGCGTGCTCGAGAGCTACATCGCCTGGGCGGACGAACGCACGAAGGAAGGCCGTTTCGTCGGCGGTGGCGGGCTGTCGAGGGGCGGCCGGGTGCTGCGCGGTTCCGGCGGCGAGGTCGGCGCGACCGACGGGCCGCACACCGAAGCCACCGAGATCGTCGGCGGCTATCAGGTGATCGAGGCCGTGGACCTCGACCAGGCGGAGAAGATCTTCGCGACGCATCCGCATCTGAGGTTCGGGCCGATCGAGGTGCGCAAGATCGGCGAACGCGGTTGTGAGGACTGAGGCCGTCATGAGCCGCCCGGCCGGCGTGGTGGAGCACCTGTTCCGGCACAGTGCCGGGCGGATCGTCGCCACGCTGGCCAGGGCGCTCGGCCCCGAACGCCTGGACCTGGCCGAGGAGGCCGTCGCCGACGCGCTGGAACAGGCGCTGCGGACCTGGCCGCAAAGCGGGGTGCCGGACAATCCGCGCGGCTGGCTGTTCCGGGCCGCGCGGAACCGGGCGATGGACGTCGTGCGGCGCGAGCAGACCTTGCGCGCGCTGCTGCCGCGGCTCGTGGAGCTGAACGGCCACGAAGCCGACGAGCGTACGGACGACGAGCTCGTGTTGATGTTGCTGTGCTGCCATCCCGCACTGCCGAAGGTCTCGCAGGTGGCGCTGACGCTGAAGACCGTCGGCGGGCTCGGGGTGAACGAGATCGCGGCGGCCCTGCTGACGAAACCGGCGACCGTGGCGCAGCGGCTCGTGCGGGCGAAAAAATGGCTGCGGGAGTCGGGAAAGTCTCTCACCCTGCCAGGTCCGGACGCGCTTGAGTCCAGAGTGGACAGTGTGCTGGCCGTGCTCTATCTGCTGTTCAACGAGGGCTATGACGCGACCACCGGCGAGGTCGCGGTGCGCGGCGAACTGTGCGGCGAGGCGATCCGGCTGGGGCGGCTGCTGCTGGCCGAGCCGAAGACGGATCTGCCGAGGGTGCGGGCGCTGGTCGCGCTGATGCTGTTGCAGGGGAGCAGGCTGCCCGCGCGGGTCGACCGGGACGGTGACCTGCTGCTGATCGAGGAGCAGGACCGCGACCGCTGGGATCACGCGATGATCGCCGAGGGGACGCGGCTGTTCGAGCGGGCGTGCACCGGGCCGGAGATGTCGGCGTATCACGTCGAAGCGGCGATCGCGCTGTGCCACGGCACGGCTTCGTCGCCGGACTGGCGCCGGATCGTCGGCCTGTACGACGACCTGCTGGCGCTGCGGCCGTCGCCGGTGGCGCGGCTGAACCGCGCGATCGCGCTTTCGATGGTGGACGGTGCGGCGGCCGGGATCGCCGAACTCGAAGCCGTCGAGGCCGACCTGCCGGACTACACGCTGCTGCCCGCCGTCCTCGGCGCGCTGTGGCTGCGGGCCGGCGACCCCGGGCGGGCCGCCGAGCACTACCGGCGAGCGCTCGCGCTGCCCTGCTCGGAACCGCAGCGGCGTTTCCTCACCCGGCGCCTGGCGGCCTGCTCACCCGATTGACCAGGCCTTTTTCGCTTCCCCGCGCGTACCCCACCCCCCACCGCTCCCAGGGGGGCGCGCCCCGCACCAGCGTATCGGGAGGGGGTGACGCGGGGTGGGGTCCGGCGGTCCAGGGGGCCGAGTTGTCCACAACGGCGGGTGGGTGTGGACAACTCGGGGTGGGTGTCTCGAAGGGGGCCTTTGGGACGTTGAGCGTCTCAAAGGGGCCCTTCAGGACTCGGAGATCCGGCGGGTGACACGTCGGCGTCCAGCGCGGAAGACACCCCCAGTTCACGTGGGCACGGTTACCTGGGCGAGTGAACTGGACGGCGTACGTCGACGGCTATTGCGAACGCCTCGCCCCCGGTCTCTGGGGCGAGCCGCTCAACAGTCTCAGCAATCTCGCGTTCCTGATCGCGGCGATCGCGGTCTGGCGGCAGCCGAGGGGCCGCGTCTTCGCCGTCCTCATCGGACTGGTGTTCCTCGGCAGCACAGCCTTCCACCTGCTCGCCACCCGCTGGTCCGCGGCCGCCGACACCGCCTTCATCCTGGTGTTCGTCCTGTACTACGCCGCCGTGTTCCCGCATCTGTTCTTCGGCGTCCGCCGCGGGCTGTCGTGGCTCGGCATCCCCGTGTTCCTCGCCTTCACCGCCGTCGTCGCGTCGCTGGGCGGCGGGCTGTACCTCTCGGCCTTGCTCGGGCTCGTGATCTTCGCGATCGTCCTCAGGGGCGAACACCGCCGCAGGTTCGCCCTCGCCGCGGGCGTTTTCGGGGTGTCCCTGTCGTTCCGCACGGCCGACCACACGGTCTGCGGGAGCTTCCCCGCCGGAACGCACTTCCTCTGGCATCTGCTGAACGGCCTCACCCTCTACCTGGCGGCGACCGCGGCCACGAAAAGGGCCGCGTCCCGGCAGGACGCGGCCCCTTCGATCAGCGGTGACTAGTGGACGCCGATTTCGCGGAGATCCTTGTCGTGCTCGTCGGCGTGGTAGTCCGCGGCATCGGTGTCGTCCGTGCCGTTGAAGACCTTCAGCTGCCGCGCGATCACCGTGAAGATCACGGCGACCAGCAGGTTCGCGATCAGCGCCACGAACCCGACGTAGATCTGCAGCTGCGAGCCGCTGAGCGGGTGCCAGCCGAAGATCGACAGGTCCCCGAGCTTCAGCGCCGAGCCACCGAAATGCGCCTTGCCGGTCGCCGGGTTCGGGATGTTGTAGAGCATGATCATGCCCCACCCGATGCCGACCACCCAGCCGGCGATCAGGCCCCAGCGATGGAACCACCGCGTGTAGAGCGAGATCGCCACCGCCGGCAACGTCTGCAGGATCAGCACACCGCCGATGAGCTGCAGGTCGATCGAGAACTGCGGATCGATGAACAGGATGAACGCCACCGCGCCGAACTTCACGATCAGCGAAGCGAGCTTGGCCTGCTTCGCCTCCTGGCCCGGCGTCGCGTCCTTCTTGATGTACTCCTTGTAGATGTTGCGGGTCCACAGGTTGGCCGCCGCGATCGACATGATCGCCGCGGGCACCAGCGCGCCGATGCCGATCGCGGCGAACGCGATCCCGGCGAACCACGACGA
The DNA here is from genome assembly GCF_003947535.1 of Amycolatopsis sp. WAC 04169. Lineage (NCBI taxonomy): Bacteria > Bacillati > Actinomycetota > Actinomycetes > Pseudonocardiales > Pseudonocardiaceae > Amycolatopsis > Amycolatopsis sp. WAC 04169. Next base: position 260,545 of record NZ_QHJI01000001.1, read on the forward strand.
GAACTGCGAGTCGAACAGCACCGGGACCACGGTGTTCGTGTCGGGCTTGCCGGTGGCGTTGTTGGTGATCGGCTTGACCGAGGCGCTGATCGCGACGTAGCCGAGCAGCGCCAGCAGGCCCAGGACCAGCGAATACGCCGGAAGCGCGACCATGTTCCGCTTGATCACGCTGCGGCCGCGCGAGGCGAGCACGCTGGTGAGCGAGTGCGGGTACAGGAACAGCGCGAGCGCCGAACCGAGCGCCAGCGTGGCGTACTGCAACTGGTTGTTGGTGTTGAGCAGGATGCCGTCCGCCGGCGACGGCGTCTTGTCGAACTTCGCGTCGGCCGCGTCGAAGATCGCCGACCAGCCGCCGAGCTTCGAGGGCAGGTAGATGATCGCGACGATGATCACCAGGTAGATCAGGATGTCCTTGACGAACGCGATCAGCGCGGGCGCGCGAAGGCCCGACTGGTAGGTGTAGACCGCCAGGATGATGAAGGCGACCAGCAGCGGCAGGTGGCCGACGATGCCGGAGCCGTTGATGCCCATGGTCCGCAGGACCGCCTCGAGGCCGACGAGCTGCAGCGCGATGTACGGCATCGTCGCGACGATGCCGGTGATCGCGATCAGCAGCGCCAGCGTCGGCGAACCGAACCGGCCGCGGACGAAGTCGGCGGGCGTGACGTAACCGCGGACGCGCGAGACCGACCACATGCGCAGCGCCGGCATCAACACGATCGGGTAGACGATGATCGTGTACGGCAGCGCGAACAGGCCCATCGCGCCGGCACTGAACATCAATGCCGGGACGGCCACGAACGTGTAAGCCGTGTAGAGGTCACCGCCGAGCAGGAACCAGGTGATCCACGAGCCGAACTTGCGGCCGCCGAGACCCCATTCGTCCAGGTGGTCGAGGGTGTTGCCGGCCTTCCAGCGCGACGCGACGAAGCCGAGCACGGTGACCACCGCGAAGAGGATCGTGAAGATGATCAGCTCTGGCCATTGGATGTTGGTCACTTCACATCCCCCTCGTCGAGCTCGTCCACGGACAGCCGGTCGGGACGCTCACTGGTCGGCTTGTCCTTGGTCATCACGTAGACGATCCAGGTGCACAGGACGCCGACCGCCACGAACACGAATTGGAACCAGTAGAAGAACGGCATCCCGAACAGCCGGGGACCGTCCGAATTGAACAAGGACGTGATCAGCACCAGCAACGGGATGATCAACAGGAGGTTCCAGGGGCTGAACTGAAAACCCCTCACCTTCCCGTCTGCCTTACCTGACGCCATCGGACCTCACCTAACGTTCCCGTACCCCCGGATCGACCCGATGACCCTAGAACCTCTCACCCGCCCGGGTCACGCGTGCCGGATATCGATTTGATCAGCGACACCTCATACGACGAAGGGCGGTTGCCGTCGGAGTCCCCGGCGGATATCAATAGCCGCAAGTCGCGAACAGGAACTTCGCACGCAACATCAAAGGGGCATCGGATGAAGAAACTCCGCTATGCGGTGGTGATCCCGGCTGTCGCCGGCACCATGCTGGCCGGGTTCACGCCTGCGTTCGCAGGTCCGGAGGCTGCCGGGCAGCAGCCGCTGAACTCCACCAACATTCCGGCGAAGTACGCGGACCAGAAGCTGGACTGGCACAAGTGCACCGCCAGTGAGCTGCCGTCCGCGCCGCCTCCGGGGGCCGAGAACATCGAGTGTGCGACCTACCGCGCGCCGCGTAACTGGTACAAGACGAACGAGGCCATCGACCTGACGATCGCCGTCAGCCGCCTCGCCGCCACCAGCGGCAAAGCGACGGCCAGTGTCATCACGAACCCGGGTGGCCCCGGCGCTCCGGGCCGTAACTTCCCGGCCCGTCTGCGTAACCAGACGAAGCTGCGCGCGAACCAGGAGATCATCGGTCTCGACCCGCGCGGCACCGGCAAGAGCACCAACATCACCTGCGGCAACGCGATCGGCACCGGCTCCGACCTGGACCCGCGCGACCGCAGCCGGGCGAACCTCAACCTGATCCTGGACGCCACCAAGTACGCGGCGGACTCGTGCCAGGTGAAGTCCGGCGAGCTGGGCCCGCTCATCAACACCGCCCAGACCATCCGCGACATCGACCTGCTGCGTGTCCTCCTGGGCCGCGACAAGATCAACTGGGTCGGCTACTCGGCGGGCACCTGGATGGGCGCGCACTACGCGCAGCAGTTCCCCACCCGGACCGGCCGCTTCCTGCTCGACTCCTCGACCGAGTTCACCACCACCTGGCAGAACTCGTTCGACGGGCAGCCGCTCGGCTTCGAGCGCCGCTGGCGTCAGGACTTCCTGCCGTGGATGGGCAAGTACGACAAGCTCTACGGCTTCGGCAAGACCGGTGAGGCCGCCCGCCAGACGTACGAGAAGGTCCGCTTCGCGCTGACCCAGAACCCGGTGGAGGTGGACGGCGTCCCGGTTTCGGCCAACGCCCTCGACTCGACCATCGCGTCGTACCTCTACTCGAAGCGCAACTTCCCGGCGCTGGCCGACTACCTGGTCAACCTGAAGACGCTGACCGAGGGCACCTCGACGCAGCAGCAGAAGTCGTCGGCCGCGAAGAAGGTCAAGGCCGAGACGGTCGACGGTGACGGCGTCATCGGCCCGCAGCCGCTGTTCGTCCCGACCGACGGCGACTCGTACAACGCCAGCTTCTGGACCATCCCCTGCAACGAGGGCCCGTGGTACGGCAACCGGAACAGCGTCATCCGCCAGTCGCAGAAGCTGATCGACCGTGATCTGCCGCTGCTCGGCGCGGGCTGGCTGATCCAGCCGTGCATCTTCTGGAAGAACAAGCCGGTCGACCTGCCGAAGCTCGACGGCCGCGGCGTCCCGCCGGTGCTGATCGTCCAGTCGGTGAACGACCCGGCGACCCCGATCGAGGGCGCGACCCGTGCGCACCGCGCGTTCGCCGGTTCGCGGATGATCACCGTGACCGGTGAAGGCGACCACGGTATCTACGCCGGCGGCAACGCGGGTGTGGACAAGGTCGTGGAGGACTTCCTCGTCGACGGCAAGGTGCCGAACGACCAGAGCCTCCCCGGACTCCCACTTCCGGTGCCCGCGGGCGCCTGAAGCCACTAGGGATTGTGGCCCCGTCGAGTTTCGGCTCGGCGGGGCCCTTTTCTTGGGTTTGTCCACGACCTGTGCACAGAGTTGTCCACAGGCTGGGGGTAACTCGGTGGGACAACTCCACGGGCGGTGGTGGCGACCGGGTCTAGTAGGCCGAATCTCGTGTGACTGGGTGGACGACACGCGTGATCGGACGGACGTCACCCGTGATTGAACGGACGACACGCGTGACTGGAGGGACGACACGCGTGATTGGAGGCGCAACTCGCGGGTGCCCGGGCTGACCGGTATTAGTATTGGGCTCATGGTGCGAGTGCCGTTGACGGACGAGGAACGCGAGCGCGGCGAGCGGCTGGGGCTGGCGCTTCGGGACGCGCGCGCGGCGTCGTCGCGGAGCATGGTCGAGGTCGCGGCGGAGGCCGGGATCTCGGTGGAGACGCTCCGGAAGATCGAGACCGGGCGGATCCCGACGCCCGCCTTCTTCACGGTGATGGCGATCGCGGACGCCGTCGCGCTGCCGCTGGACGCGCTGCGTTCGGCCGCCGAGGGCGGAGCCGAAGAGGTCGCCGAGGCGAGTTAGGGGCGCAGGACGGCCAGGGCGTGTGCCCGGTCGTTCAGGTAGAGGAAGCCGTCGATCGGCAGGTCGAAGCTGTTCAGCAGGCTGTCCAAGGTGGCGTATTCGTCCACGCCGAGGTGCAGGTTCTCGTGCATCGCGTGCGCGACGAGGACGTCGGCCAATTCTTCCCACTCGCCCGACCAGTGCAGCGTGCGGTAGAAGGCCAGGAGGTCCGGCGCGATCCGGTCGCCGATCTGGTCGAGCAGGCTGTCGCCGAAGAAGCTGATCCGGCCGGCGGCGAGGTCGGCGACGGTCGGGTTCGCCGGGTCGGCGGCGGTGTCGGGGTTGCGGACCACGCCGGGGCCCGCCACCGGATAGCCCGTCTTGACGTGGCCGTTGTCTTCGACCAGCACGATCAGGTGCACGCCGTACCGTTCGCCGGCGCAGCGCCAGCGGCCGTTGTGGAGTCTGAGGCGGGGTTCGCTCGGATCGTTCGCGACGTCCTTGATCACCGCGATGATCTGCTCGTCGGTCCAGCCCGCGGGGAACTCGCTGGTCGCCCGCCGCCCCTTTCCCGGTGCGTGCCCGCCGCCCATCGTGCTCCTTTCGTCGCATCGAGGGTAACCCGCGTTCGGAGTATCCGGATGATCCGAACGCGGGAACGGGTGACCTCAGGCGATCACGCTGAGCAAGGCGGTGCCGACGACGAGCACGTCGACCCCGCGCAAGGCCTGCAGCCCGGCCGCCCCGCCGCTGACGTCGTAGTTCATCGGCGGCCGGGTCGCCGTCCGCAACGCGGCGAAGACCGCGAGCGGGATCGCGAGCCACACCGGCCAGGCCGGTGCCACCCCGAGGAGCAGGGTCACCAGGCCGAGCAGGATTCCCCAGGCGAGCCCGAGCAGCGCGATCACCAGGCCGTTGACCAGCCGCAACTCCCAGTCGGACGCGCCGAGCCACCGCCTGCGGCCGGGGTTGCGCCACAGTTCGCCGAGCCCGCCGACGAACGGCACGATCGCCGCGTACGCGCCGAGCGTGAACAGCGCCGCCGCGGGGATCGCCGGGAAGGCCAGGTGCGCGATGCCCACCAGGCACGCGATCACCACGCTCGCCGCCGCGTAGCGCGCCCGGCCGAGCACCCCGGCCCAGGCGAGCCGCAGCGTCATCGGACGCCGGAGCGACAGCCACGGCACCGGCTTCGACTCCGGGATCAGCAGCATGGGGTCCATGAAGATCGCGGCCATCGCCCGCAGGAGCCGCGCGTTCCAGCCGTCGACGAGTTCCTGACGGCCGACCCCGGACATCGGCTCGCCGCCGAAGGCCACCGCGACCGCCACCACGAACAGGGCACCGGCCAGCACCTCGACGGCGACCGGGCCCAGGCCCGCGGCCGCGAACGCCAGGCCGGCGACCGCCAGTACGACCGGCGCGAGCGTTTCCCCGCGGATCGCCGTCCGCCGCGCGGTGACGGCGGCCAGGATCGCGCCGGAGGCGGTCAACGCCGACATCGCGATCCACACGTCCTTCGACCCGCCGCCGATCGCGGTGACCAGCGCGCCCGTGTAGCCGACCACCAGGACCAGCCCGGCCCAGAGCGTCCACATCCGCTTGACCACGACGCGACGCCTGTCGACGCGGGCGAAGTCCATCCACGTCAGGGCCGCCGGTTCGGCCCAGACGAAGCCGCGGCGCAGCAGGCCGCGCCAGAACATCGCGCACAGCACGATCAACAACCCGAAGACCGCCGGAAAGTCCACAACGGACTGTCCAAAGAGGAAATCGCGGAGCTTCGGCAGGTTCTGGAAGGCGGTGAACAGCGCGCCGAAACCGAACAGTGCCAGGAAGGTCTGGTAGTCACCGTTGAGCAGTCCGCCGAAGCGCTGTCGTCCCGGGACGTGTGTGGGTGCTTTCGTGGTCACCACAACTCAAGGGTGGAGTCGGCCGCTTCGAGCAGCGGCGGATGGTGCGTGGCCACGACGACGGCGGCTCCGGCGGAGGTCGAGCGCTTGATCAACGACGTCAGCCATTCCTTCCCGGCGACGTCGAGCGCCCGCTCCGGCTCGTCGAGCAGGAGGACGTCGTGCGGTCGCGCCGTCGCGCCGAGGAGCAGCAGCCGGCGGCGTTGCCCGGCCGAGAACTTGCCCGCGGTGACCTTCGCCCGCTCGGCGAGTCCGGCGTCCGCGAGGAGCGCGTCGTGATCACCGAGATCGGCGCCGAACGAACCCTCCAGCAGTTCGAGATGCTGGAGCGGGGTCAGCTCGGCGAAGAAATCGGAGTCGTCGAACAGGACGGAAACCTTGCGGCGGAAGGAAACATCGCGTTCGTCGGGTTTCCCGCCCGCGACGACGACCCGGCCGCGCTGCGGCGTCTGCGTTCCGTACAGGCACCGCAGCAGGGTCGATTTCCCGACCCCGTTGGGGCCGACGATGACCGCGCATTCGCCCGCCTCGACCTCGAAGTCGAGGCCGTCGAACAACCAGTGCTCCCCGGCCTGGACGCCGAGCCCGCGTACGTCGATCATTGGCCGCGCAAGGATTCGATCACCGGCGCGAGCGCCTCCATGTTGTGCTCCAGCACGGTGAAGTAGGTGAAACCGAAGCGTTCGCGATGCGCCAGGATCTGTTCGGCGATCTGCTCGTGGGTGCCGACCAGGGCCGTCGGCAGTTCGGCGAGCTGGTCGACGGTGAGCTTCCCGTCGAGCAGCTCTCGCAGGCTTTCCAATCCCTGTCGCCGATCTTCGACCACGGCGACGAAATGCGAGAGGATGTTGAATTCGACGGTGCGGCCGTTCAGCTTCCCGCGGACGAAGTTCACCCGCTCTTCGATTCCGGCCGCGTCGTCGACGGCGAGCGCGCCCCCGTCGGGAACGGCCGCCGTGCCGGTGAAGCCGATGATGTCGGCGTGTTCGGCGGCGAGGTTGAGGAGCCTGTCGCCACGGCCGGCGATCATCAGCGGCGGGCCCGGTTTCTGCACCGTCGGCGGTTTGTGGTTTTCGTCGGCATAGAGCCTTTTCAGCACTTTGATGGTGTTTTCGAGATGGTCCACGCGTTTGCCCGCACGCGGGAACTCCATTCCCGCCGCTTCGAATTCGGCCTTCACGTAACCGGCCCCCAGGCCGAGCTCCAGCCTGCCTTCGGTGAACTGGTCCGTGCCGGTGACGTCGCGGGCCAGCAGCACCGGGTTGTAGAAGGCGGTGTTGATGACGAAGGTGTTGAGCCGAGGGCGCTCCGTCACCTCGGCGGCGAGCACGAGGGCCGGGAACGGCGGTGCCATGCCGAGATGGTCGGCCGCACCGATCACGTCGAAGCCGAGATCCTCGGCCTTGCGGCACTTTTCGACCCACGCGGCACGGCTTTCCGGGACGACCATGTTGACGCCGAATTCGACCATGCCGCCACGGTACCGAGCGCGCAAGAAGAAGGCCTCATCCTCGGGACTGACTCCGAGGATGAGGCCTTCTCCGGCGTTCGGGCGATCAGCCGAGGCGCTGCTTGAGCGCGTCCAGCTCGTCACGCAGCGACGACGGGACCTTGTCGCCGATCTTCTCGAACCACTCCTCGATGAGCGGCAGTTCCTGGCGCCACTCCTCGGCGGAGACGTCCAGCGCGGCCTGGATGTCGGCCAGCGGCTCCTTGAGGCCCTCGGTGTCGAGGTCCTCGGCGTTCGGCACGAAGCCGACCGGGGTCTCGTTCGCGTTGCCCTTGCCCTCGACGCGCTCGATGACCCACTTCAGGATCCGCGAGTTCTCGCCGAAGCCCGGCCACAGGAAGCGGCCGTCGTCGCCACGGCGGAACCAGTTGACGTAGAAGATCTTCGGCAGCTTGTCCGCGTCGGCGTTCTTGCCGAGGTCCAGCCAGTGCTTGAAGTAGTCACCGGCGTGGTAGCCGAGGAACGGCAGCATGGCCATCGGGTCGCGGCGCACGTTGCCGACCGCGCCGGCGGCGGCCGCGGTGGTCTCCGACGACATGGTGGCGCCCATGAACACGCCGTGCTGCCAGTCGCGGGCCTCGTTCACCAGCGGGACCGTGGTCTTGCGGCGGCCGCCGAAGAGGATCGCCGAGATCGGCACGCCCTTCGGGTCGTCCCACTCCGGCGCGAGGATCGGGCACTGCGACATCGGGGTGCAGTAGCGCGAGTTCGGGTGCGCGGCCTTCTCTTCCGACTCCGGCGTCCAGTCCTGCTTCTTCCAGGAGGTGGCGTGCTCGGGCTTGTCGCCCATGCCCTCCCACCAGACGTCGCCGTCGTCGGTGAGCGCGACGTTCGTGTAGACCGTGTTGCCCTTTTCGATGGTGCGCATCGCGTTGGGGTTGGTGTGCCAGTCGGTGCCCGGCGCGACGCCGAAGAAGCCGAACTCGGGGTTCACCGCGTACAGGCGGCCGTCCTCGCCGAACCGCATCCACGCGATGTCGTCACCGAGGGTCTCGGCGCGCCAGCCGGGGATGGTCGGCTGCAGCATGGCGAGGTTGGTCTTGCCGCAGGCGCTCGGGAACGCCGCCGCGACGTAGTGGACCTTGTCCTCGGGCGAGATCAGCTTGAGGATCAGCATGTGCTCGGCCAGCCAGCCCTCGTCGCGGGCGATGACCGAGCCGATGCGCAGCGAGTAGCACTTCTTGCCGAGCAGCGAGTTGCCGCCGTAGCCGGAGCCGTAGCTCCAGATCTCGCGGGTCTCGGGGAAGTGCGAGATGTACTTGGTGGTGTTGCACGGCCACGAGACGTCCTCCTGGCCCGGCTCCAGCGGCGCGCCGACGGAGTGCAGGGCGGGGACGAACTCGCGCTCGGTGCCGTCCTCGGTGACGAACTTGTCCAGCGCGGCCTTGCCGGCGCGGGTCATCACGCGCATGGAGGCGACGACGTAGGCGAAGTCGGTGATCTCGATGCCGAGCTTGGGGTCGTCGGCGCCCAGGGGGCCCATGCAGAAGGGGATGACGTACATCGTGCGACCGCGCATGCATCCGCGGTACAGCTCGGTCATCGTGGCCTTCATCTCGGCCGGGTCCATCCAGTTGTTGGTGGGACCGGCGTCCTCTTCCTTCTCGGAACAGATGAAGGTGCGCTCTTCGACGCGGGCGACGTCATTCGGGTCGGAAGCCGCCCAGTACGAGTTGGGCTTCGCGTCGAGCTGCACGAACGTGCCGGCGGAGACCAGCTCGGCGTTGATCCGGGCGGCCTCTTCGTCGGACCCGTCGACCCACACCACGCGGTCCGGAGTGGTCAGTTCGGCGACCTCCCGGACCCAGGACAGCACGCCACTGTGCGTCGTCGGCGCATTTTCCAGTCCGGGGATGGCGACTGCGGTCATCTCTACTCCTGACTTCCGACGGCAGAAGCCCACACCGGGAACGACGCTGTTCCGATGCGGGCTTCGATGCCGGCGACCGAATGGCTTCGCACACCGGCGGGAAGACCGGCGTGCGGGTTTTGGGATTCCCCGAGAGTAGCCGGATGACCGGCAGGTAACCGAGAGCTGACCTGTCGGTTCTCTCACAAGAACGATAAGGGAATCGATTCAGTATCACCGGAATGGGCCATACGCAAAAATTCTTCCGGTGATCGATCGCACAGCCCTCGGACGAATCGGACATGAGAAAACCCGGCACGAGGTCTCGTGCCGGGTTGCCCTGTGACCAGGATTACATTTGTCGCCCGTAAAATGGACTAAACCATTCTTATATTGGTCCAGGCCATTTCAGGATTCAGTTCGGGCTGATCCACTGACCGGTGGCGGAATCGATCTTCGCCACTCCTTCGAGTGTTTCGGTGCCCTCGCCACCCCACGCGGCGTCGCCCGCCGGGTCGGCTGCCGTGTCGCCTTCGGTCGCCGGAGCGCTCGTGAAGGCCGAGTCGATGTCGTTGCTGACCAGGCCGCTGCCGACCTCGGTCCACTGGCCGGGGCCGGTGTGCTCGTAGGTCTTGGAGTTGCCGGAGGCGTCGGTCTCCACCGCGATGTCGGCGCTGCCGTCGCCGTCCTTGTCGGTGAAGGCGATCGTGCGGCCGTCCTCGGTGTGGACGATGGCGGTGTCCGGGGTCCCGTCGTTGTTGGTGTCGACGGTCGGCGGGCCGACCTCGACGTCGCCGCTGGGCATGTCGGCGTGCATGGTGCCGCTGGTACCCGCGTCGGAACCGTCGTCGTTGCCGCCGCCACCCGCTTCGACCCAGGAGCCGGACGCCTCGTCGTAGACGGCTTCCTGGACGACCTTGCCGTTCTCGTCGAGCACCGCGTACTGGTCGGCCTCGCCGTCACCGTCGCTGTCGACGAACGCCTGGCCGGTGCCGTCCTCGTGCTGGATGACCGCGGCGTCGTTCACGCCGTCCTTGTCGAGGTCGTAGTTGAGCTCGGCCTGGTACTCCTCGCCGTCGACGTGGACGGTGACCGCTTCGGTGGAGCCCGATTCGGTGTCCGTGCCGCCGCTCTCGTCGACCCACATGGGATAACCCCCTCGTTGACCTGCTGGTGTGTCGAAGCTTAAGACTCACCGTAAGCCGGTTCGGTTCCGGTCCACAACAGGACCACCCTGGTCAGGCGTCGCGCAGTGACCGAATGCGACCGAGCAGTGCCTCAGCGCGGTCCCGGCCGTCCGAGACGTCCTTCAGGCGCTTCGCGACGACCGAGATCTTCTTCGCCCGTTCCTGCGCGCCCATCTTGATCGTCTTGTCGACTTCCTTCAGCTCCGCCTCGATCGCGTCGATGCGGCGGCCGAGGGCTTCGTCGAGCGCCATCGAGAGCTGCTGTTCGGCTTCGATCAGCTGTTCCGCGACGAGCTGGTCCAACGTGGATCGCGCGTCGGCGATCGCCTCGACCAGCCATTGCTTCATATGCTGCTTGTCCGACGCGTGTTTGCGCGTCCGCGCCATCCACCAGCCGGCACCGAGCCCGATGACGATCGTGGCGGGCAGGATCACCGGGTTCAGGATCGCGACGCCCGCCAGCGGCAGCGCGGCGACCTTCCCGGCGCCGAGACCGCCGGAAACCCCCATGAAGATGAGCAGTTTGTCCTCGGCCGTCGGCGGCTTCTTGTCCGGCGGGCGCAGCACGACCGGCGGGCCGCCCGCCCTGGCGAACTGGCCGCGGATGATGTCGAGCTCCTCGGCCGAGAACAGCTCCGAAAGCGCGACGTTGGTGACCTGGTTGAGCCGCTGGGAGAGCAGCATCGAGATCCGCTGCGACGTCGTCTGCAGCGCGATGTCGACCTGCTGGGGCAGCGCGGCGAGCTCGTCCCGTTTCGCGCCGTCGATCCGCTGGCGGAAGTGGGTCGACGCGTCGCGCATCTGCCTGCTGGTCTCGTGCCCGACCTCGACACGGGTCCGCTGGATCTCCGCGCGAAGTTTCAGCTGCCAGCCGCGGGTCGAAGACCGGCGTTCGGTGGTCAGATCGTCCCGGCGCTGGCGCAGCTGCTCCGCTTCGGCCTCACCTGCGGACAGCGCGCGGCTTTCCGCCTGGAGTTTCGCCTTGAGTTCGCCGAGCGCGCTCGACAGCGCCCGCAAGGTGTTGGCCTCGCCCAGCATCGCCGAGCGGCCGACCAGCATCTCCTGCAACGCGCCCTGCAGCGCGGCGATACCCGCCTTCTCGCGCAGCATCATGGCCATCTGCTCGTTCGGGGCCTTGGCCGCCGTCTCGAACATGCGCGCGGACACCGGGTGGAACACCGCGTCGGCGAACCGGGGGGCGTGCTCGGCGAGCAGCCGCCGGTCGGCTTCGAGCACCTCGCGCCAGCCGCGGAACTGGTCGGTCTTGGTCAGCGCGAACAGCACGGTCTCGACGCGTTCACCCATGTCTTGCAGGAACTGGAGCTCCTGCGCGGTGAACGGTGAGGATGAGTCGACGACGAACAGCAGCGCGGTGGCGCCCGCGGCGGCCTCCTTCGCCAGCTCGCCGTGCATCGAATCGAGCCCGCCGACGCCCGGGGTATCCACAATGGACACCCGCTCGAGCAGCGGGACCGGGCCGGAGACCTCTACGTACCGCGGCGGGATCTGCCCTTCCGGCAGTTCGTGCGCGGCCGAAACCCAGTGGATCAGGTCGTTCAGGTTGATCGGCACCGGCGCCAGCTGGCCCGGATAACAGGCCTGCGCGGACCACTGCTCGGCGTGCTCGAAGACGAGATACGTCGCCGTGGCGACGTCGGCGTCCACAGGGGACAGTCCCGGCATGGACAGGAGCGCGTTCACGAGCGAGCTCTTGCCGCGGTTGGTCTCGCCGACCACCACGACCGACGGCTTCTTCGGCCGCGCCTTCCGGATGTCTTCGACCCATTTCGCGGCCTGGGGATCGGCTTCGCGGACGACGGTGAGCAGCTGTTCGCGAGTGCTCTTCACGACCGCGGGCAGATTGGCCGCCGCGCTCGGAGCGGTCACTGTGCCTTCTTCGCGTAGACGATGACGATCGGCGCGCGCAGCACCCGGTCGTGATCGGCGAAACCGACGACCTCGGTCTCCGCGACGAGCCCTTCGAGTGCCGGATCCTCGGTCGCGACCGCGCCGCCCGCCTCGTGCACGGCGGGGTCGAACCGCTCGCCGTCCGGACGCAGGGCACGGACGCCGATCGCGGCGAGACCGTGTTCGAGCCGCTCGACGACACCGCCGCTGCGGGCGCGATCGAGGGCGTACAGGCACATCTGGATCAGTGCCTGCCTGTCGGCGAGAGCCTGTTCGAGGTCGGCCGGACCCGTGGTCGTGGACTCCACATCGGGTTTCGACGCGGCTTCGACCTCCGTGGTTCCCTCGGATCGCGAAGTCTCGCCGTCCGCTTCGGCGATGATCGCCGCCGAGATCTGGCCGGTCGGCACATCGTCCGGATTTTCCTCGTCGACCGCCTTCTTGCGCAGCCAGGCACCCACCGATTCGACCCCCGTAACTGATGTCCCGGGCTTACCGATCAGCCCGGGGAGATTCCACCAGTGTCGGCCACCCGCCCGGCGGCCGGGGCCGGAATCGCCAGAACGGGACGAAGGAATCTGGCGATCAGCTCCTTCATCACCGCGAGTTCCGCCGCCGGATCGAGGTCCGGCTCCAGAATCACGCGGGAAAGCGGCGCGTCGACCAACGCGACGAGCCAGCTGGCCACCGTCCGCGGGGGCAACCCGGGGTCGATCCGGCCCGCGTCCACCGCCCGCGTCACGAGGCGGGTGAGCCCGTCGCGCAGGGCGCGGTCGTTGCCCTGGATGAGCCGGGCGAGGTCGGCGTCGCGGGAGCACTGCGCGGCGACCTCGAGGACGAGCTTGGCCGCGACCGGGCGCAGGAGCTGTTCGGACACCTGGACGACGACGTGGAGGACCGACTCCCACGGATCCTCGATCTCCCCGGCCGCCGCGAGCAGCGCCGTGGTCTCGTCGGCGTCCTGCTCGAAGATGCCGACGAACACCGCGCGTTTGTTCGGGAAGTAGTGGAACAGGCTGCCGGTGCTGATGCCCGCCGCGCGGCAGATCTCCGCCGTCGTGGTCTTCTCGAAGCCCTTCATCGCGAAACAACCGGCGGCGGCCTCGAGAATGGCGCGGCGTTTGGCCTCGTGCTTGGCGGGATCGACCGTCCTCATTTCACCGCCGGCGGCTCGTCGAGCCATGGATAGCCGTGGTCGAGGAAGGCCTTGGCGACGGCTTTGCGGTCGACGTCGCCCTTCTGCCGCACCAGCTCCCGGCCGTCGGCGGCGAGGAGGACGAGTTCCTTGCCGTCGAGGAAGACGGCTTCCAGCTCGGCCTCGTACGCGCGGCTGCGGCCCTTGGTGGTGAGCGTGATGCGGGCCGGCGTCACCTTGACGATCAGCCGCTCGTGCGCCCAGACCGCGGCGAACAGCAGGCCGAGGACCAGGCCCACGCCGATGCCGACGACCGTGCCCCAGGGCTGGGGGATCTCCGAGACGAGCTGGAACGGGCCTTTGAACGGGATCCAGCTCAGGGACGCCACCCAGCCCGAGATCGACTGGAGGAACCAGCCGAGGGCCGCCCCCGCCAGCGGGCAGCCGATCCAGGAGGCCGTGCGCAGCCACTGGGGCTCGTCGACGATCGTTTCCATGCGGTCATTATTAGACCGAGCGCTCGGTTTATCAATCCGGCCCGCATTTAGTCCTCTGGATGCGGTCGTTGCGCGTGCAAGGACCGCATCCAGAGGACTAAATGCGGGAGGTCAGTCGCGGATCTGCTGCCAGATGAGGAAGTAGGCCCGGTGCACGACGTGCGCGACGCGGCTCTGGGCGGGCGTCGCGCCGAAGGACGCGAAGGAACGCCACCAGCCGGCGCGTTCGAGGGCGTGGGCGGCGAGCTCGGCGCGGGGAGCGCCCGGCTTGCCGAGCTGGGCGCCGATGTCGGCGTTGCTCCCGACCCGCAGCACCTCCTCGGACAGGTCCTCGGGCATGTCGACCGCGCCGGACGCGACCAGCGTGAGCGCTTCGAGCAGCCGCAGCTGATGCGCCTCGGGCTTGGCGAGCAGGACCTCGATCGCGTCGTGGACGCGCTGCCGCTCGGCCGGATCGCCGGACGCGTGGGCCAGCGCGGTGACCGAAGCCAGCGCGGCGGCGGCCTTGATGCCATCGGCGCGGGCGGCGAAGACGATGCTCAGCCGCTGGCGGACGGCTTCGAGCCCGGAGGCGTCGAGCAGCTTCCGCCGCAGCGAGCCCGCGGTGATCTCGGGTTCCTTGCGGATCGCCTCGACGGCGTACCGGATGCCGAACAGGTCCAGTTTCTCCAGCAGCCGCAGCCGGGTGCCCGCCGCGACGTCGCATTCCCAGCTGGTGAAGATATCCGCCGAGATCAGCATGGTCTCGAGGATGTCGTCGTCCATCTCGGCCAGCTGGCGCAGCGCCTCGGCGTCGGGGGAGGTGAACCCGCCGGACTCGGCCGACTCCGCGATCAGCCCGATCACCGGCAGCACGTCCGCGACGCGGGGCTTCAGCGTCGAGGCCTGCTTCTCCGACAGCAGCGTCGCGGCCTTCCACACGTCGCCGCCCGAGCCTTCGACCGACTCCGGCGCGATGGTGTCCGCCTTGTTGAGCACCGCGATCGCGTTGACCGGGCCCGCGTCGCGGCTCGCGGTCGCGGCGGTGAACGCGGCCAGCGCCTGCTGGTCGTCGGCGCGCACGCCCTGCGTGACCACGTAGAGCACGGCCTCGGCGCCCGCGACGGCGTTGCGTGAGGTGTCGTCCAGCTCGTCGGAGCCTTCTTCCTCCTCGTCGTCATCGTCGGGCTTGCGGTGCTTCGCCGCGCCCAGCAGCTCCTCGGTCCGCGACACCGAAGCGGCGTCGAGCGAGCCGAGGCCCGGGGTGTCGATGACGGTCATGCCCTGCAAGACCGCGTTGGTGAGGTACGCCTCGATATGCGAGACCTGGTCGATGTCGATGCCCAGCTCGGCCGGGATCATCCCGTCGGCGGAGAAGGGCAGCACCTGTTTGCGGCCGTCGTTGAAGACGATCTCGACGCGGTCGACCGTGCCGTACTGGAACCGGGTGACCAGCCGGGTGCACTCGCCGACGTCGGTCGGCGCGACCCGGCGCCCGATCAGGGCGTTGACCAGGGTGGACTTCCCCGATTTGATCCGGCCCGCGACGGCGACCTGCAGCGGACCGCCCAGCCTGCGCAGCACTTCGGCGAAGCCCGCCGCGGTCCGCGCGGACACCTGGGGCTGGAGGCGATGGCACAGATTCGCCACCGACATCGACAACGGACCGGCGAGACGGCCCTGCTCCGTCGCTGAGGTCACGGCGCCCACCCCTCCCAGTCGTCGAGCACGCCGAGGAGAATCGTGCCATGCCGCTCATCCTCGGGTCGCACCGAAGGTGGTACCGGCGACCGACGCGCGAACGGCATCGCCCGACATAGTGTTACCAGGTGCGACGGTTAAGCCTCTGGATGCGTGCCCACCCCATGGCCGGGGACAGCTTCATCGCCGTCGCCCTGCTGCTCACGGACCTGCTGTTCTTCGTGGCGGCGGCCGAGACGCCCGAAGTCCCGATGCCGCCCTGGTACGTGGCCCTGCCGCTGGACATCGCGATGGTCGCCCCGCTGGTCTTCCGGCGGAAGGCGACGCTGTGGTCGGCGTATCTCCTGCTGCTGATCGGCATCCCGCACAGCGCGCTGGAGCTGGGCGCGGCCAGCGCGTTCGCGATGATGATCAGCATCTACTCGGTGCTGGTGTACGTCGGGCGCAAACAGGGGCTGCTGTACCTGCTGGCGACCGTCGTCGTCTCGGGGCTCCAGCTGTGGATCGACACACCGGAGGACGTGTGGATCCTGGCGATCATCGCCCTTTTCTCCACCGCGCTGTGCTGGACGCTCGGTGAGTTCGCCGGCGCGAGGCGCGCCTATCACGAGGAGGTGGAAGCCAGGTTGCATCTGCTTGAGACGGAACGGGACCAGGCGACCAGGATCGCCGTCGGCGAGGAGCGCGGACGCATCGCCCGTGAGCTGCACGACGTCGTCGCGCACGCGGTGAGCGTGATGGTCGTGCAGGCCGACGGCGCGTCCTACGCGGTCGACGGGAATCCCGAGATGGCGAAACGGGCCCTGCAGACGATTTCGGAGACCGGCCGCGGCGCGCTCGCCGAACTGCGGCGCCTGCTGGACGTGCTCCGCAGCGACGGCGACGACGAGCCGCGTGTGCCGCAGCCGGACGCGACCGCGCTGACCGACCTGGCGGACCGGATCCGCCAGGCGGGGGTGCCGGTGACGCTGGCGATCGGGCCGGAAGCGCTGGCCGGGCTGCCCGCCGGTGTCTCCCTCGGCGTGTACCGGATCGTGCAGGAATCACTGACGAACACGCTGAAACACGCCGGTCAGGGCGCGCAGGCCGAGGTGGTGGTGCGCCGCGAGGCCGACGTGATCGACGTCAAGGTCACCGACGACGGCGCCGGCCGCGCGAAACAGCTGGTGCCCGTGGCGACGAAGGCGGCGGCGCACACCGCGCCGCCGCGGAAGCTCACCGTCCCCGGTGGGAACGGATTGATCGGAATGAGGGAACGGGCGAACGTCTTCGGCGGCACGCTGGAGGTCGGCCCCGCTCCCGGTGGAGGGTGGCAGGTGCACGCGAGGCTCCCGGTTAGGTTGGCGACGTGATACGGGTGGTGGTCGTCGACGACCAGGAATTGATGCGCGTCGGGTTCCGGATGGTCCTGGGCGCGCAGGCCGACATCGATGTCGTCGGTGAGGCGGGTGACGGCGCGCAGGCCATCCGGCTGGCCGAGGAACTGCGGCCCGACGTCGTGCTGATGGACGTCCGGATGCCGGTGCTGGACGGGGTCGAGGCGACGAAGCGGATCGTCGAGGCCGGGACGGCGCGAGTGCTCGTGATGACGACGTTCGATCTGGACGAGTACGTCTATTCGGCGTTGCAGGGCGGGGCCAGCGGGTTCCTGCTGAAGGACACGCAGCCGGATCACCTGGTGTCGGCGTTGCGGGCGGTCGCTTCGGGCGACGCCGTGGTCTCGCCGTCGGTGACCAGGCGGCTGCTCGACCGGTTCGTCGGCGGCGGCGGGAAACCGATGCGCGACGCGGCCGAGCTGGACGTCCTCACCGAACGGGAGCGGGAGGTGCTCGTGCTGATCGCGAAGGGCCTCTCGAACCTGGAGATCGCCGAGACGCTGTTCCTGTCCGAGGCGACGGTGAAGACGCACGTCGGGCGGATCCTGTCGAAGCTGGACCTGCGCGACCGGGTGCAGGCCGTGGTACTCGCCTACGAGACCGGGCTGGCACGTCCCGGGGTCACCTGAGCCTTACTGCGCCACTGTCACACTCGCTCGCTCATGTAAGTACATGAAGGCCCCCTTCCTTGCGCCTGGCGCAAGGAAGGGGGCCTTCATGTACTTGGGGAAGGTGTGAAGGTCGAGTTTCCTCGGCTGAGCCGAGGGAAGGGGGCCTTCACGCGCACCTGCTGTGACTGGTGGTGTCGCAGAGCAAGTCTCGCCACTCACGAGTCCCTTCGGAAACCGGATCACGCGTGCTTGGAGGCGTAACTCGCGTGATCGGAGGCGTAACTCGCGTGCTTGGAGGCGGAACACACAGTGCGGAGCTTGCTCGGGCGTGTTCCGTCTCCAATCACGCGTGAGCGGCCCTCAATCACGCGTGATCGGCCTTCAATCACGCGTGATCGGCGTTCGATCACGCGAGTTCGGCGTTCGATCACGCGAGTTCGGAAAAGTGATCATTCGGTGAGCACTTTGCGGTGGATCCTTGTTCTCAGAGCCACTACCTGAGGAGAAGGAAATGCTGCGAGGTCTCACCACCACCACGTTCTACGCCGACGACCTGACCGCCGCGATCGAGTGGTACTCCGGCCTCTTCGGCCTCGACCCGTACTTCGTCCGCAACGGTCCCGACGGCACGCCGGCGTACGCCGAGTTCCGGATCGGCGACTACCAGCACGAGTTCGGCCTGGTCCGCGGCGACTTCCGGCCGCCGTCGGCCCAGCCCGGTCCCGGCGGGGCCATCGCGAACTGGGCCGTCGACAACGTCGAGGACGCCTTCGCGAAGCTGTTGGAGAAGGGCGCGAAGGAGTACGAGCCGATCATCGAGCGCGGGCCGGGCTTCGTGACCGCGGCCGTCGTCGACCCGTTCGGCAACGTCCTCGGCGTCATGTTCAACCAGCACTACCTGGACGTGCTGGCCGGGAAGAAGTAGCCCCCGGCCAGCACGGACTCAGCGGTACAGCGAGTGATCCGCCGTCGCCGGGTCCTTGCCCGTGTCCCGGACTTCGGCCATCCACTTGCCGAAGTCGGGACGCGAGCCGTCGACGTCGGTGAGGCCGTACTCGTTCATCAACGTCCACGACGCCAGCGTCTTGCCCGCGAACCGCGAGACCTCCGGGTCGGTCGCCAGCTTCGCGACACCGCGCCCGAGCAGCGCCGGGGTCTCCGAGATCGCGAAATCGACCGGCGCGGCCTTGCCGACCGCGTCACGCCACGTCTCCTCGGTGACCTTGAAGTAGTCGAGCATGGCTTCCGAACGCAGGAAGCCCGGTGTGACGGTCATGCCGACGCAGCCGTACTTCTTCAGCTCGGCGCCGAGCGCCCTGCCGATCGCGCGGATCCCGCATTTCGCGAGGAAATACGGGATCCCCGCGCCGACGTACTCGTCGTGGTCGCCGTCGGTGACCTCGAGGACGAGCCCGCCCTCCCGCTTCACCACCAGCGGGAGCAGCCGGTGCAGCGCGATCAGATGCGTGTCGATCGCGTTGTGCACCAGCGTGAGCGCGTCGTCGAGGCTGGAGTCCCAGTACGCGCCCTCGAAATCCGCGAACTGGTCGCCGCCCCAGACGTCGTCGACCAGGACGTCGATCCGGCCGTCCACTTCGGACTCGATCCGCGCCTTCAGCGCGTCCACATCGGACACGACGGTGAAGTCGGTCCGGACGGGGATCCCCCGGCCGCCCGCCGCGTCGACGAGCTCAGCGGTGTCTTCGATCGTCTCCGAACGCTTCATCGGGGACTGCTGCTCCCGCGTCGTGCGGCCGGTGACGAACACCGTCCAGCCGAGCCTGCCCAGTTCCACCGCGATCGCCCGGCCACATCCCCGCGTCGCCCCCGTGACCACGGCCACTTTCCGGTCCATTCAGGACACTCCCTTCCACGCGGTCAGCACCGCGTCCACGTCTTGCCCCAACCGTTCGGCGATCCGGCCCTTCGGCCGGATCGACCAGTCCAGCGCGGCCCCGTTCGCCACCCCCAGCAGCACTCGCGCGGCGCGGACGACACCGGGCGCGCCCGGCAGGTCACGCGTCGCGACGCGCACCAGCTTGCGCAATTCCGCTTCCACGGCGGTGAAATGTTCACCGAGCAGCGCACGCAGCCCCGGATCGCCGATGTCCACCCCCAGCTGCCCGAGATGGTTCGCCGCGGTCTGCGCGTCGCCAAGACCCTCGTAGACCACGACGACCGCCGCCCGTAGCGCTTCCACGGGATCGGCCAGCTCACCGCATTCCCGCATCGCTTCCACGACGGAGCGCGTGTTCTCCCGGCTCAACGCCAGCAGGAGACCGTTCTTCGAACCGAACCGCTGGGCGACGGTGCCGACCGCCACCCCGGCCTCGGCCGCCACCTGGGCCAGCGTGAAACCCGGCCCGACCATGCCGATCACGGCTCCCGCCGCGGTGAGCAGTCGTTCGTCCGTGATGCTCCGGGGCCTCGCCATGCGATTATTGAACCACGGTTCATTAACCCTGGCGAATCAGGGTCACTCTCAGGGGTATCACCGATCGCGTACGCCGCCGGAAGACGGCAAGCTACGTCTCAGGTCGGGTATCAGGTTGGCACCTCAGGATGACGCGCTCGGCCACCCACATGGACGACGATTGTTCTCGCAGTCGCCGAGGGGAGCAGACATGATCGAGGCAGCGGGCCTCACCAAGCGGTACGGCAAGACACTGGCGGTGAACGACCTGTCCTTCTCCGTCGCGGCGGGTGAGGTCACCGGGTTCCTCGGCCCCAACGGGGCGGGCAAGTCCACGACCATGCGGATGATCCTCGGCCTGGACAACCCGACCGCGGGCCAGGTGCGCATCGGCGGCAAGCTCTACCGCGACCTCAAGGAACCGCTGCGGACCGTCGGCGCACTGCTGGACGCCAAATGGGTGCACCCCAACCGGTCGGCGCGGGCGCATCTGCGGTGGATGGCGAAGTCCAACAAGATCGCGGAAAGCCGGGTCGACGAGGTGCTCGAGATCGTCGGGCTCACCAGCGTCGCCGGAAAGCGCGCCGGCGGTTTCTCCCTCGGCATGTCGCAGCGACTGGGGATCGCGGCGGCACTGCTGGGCGACCCGGAGGTCCTTCTCTTCGACGAGCCCGTCAACGGCCTCGACCCCGAAGGCATCCTCTGGATCCGGAAGTTCATGCACCGGCTGGCCGACGAAGGCCGCACGGTATTCGTTTCCTCGCACCTGCTTTCGGAGATGGCGCTGACCGCGAGCCATCTGGTCGTGATCGGCAAGGGGCGGCTGATCTCCCAGTCCTCCACCGAGGACTTCGTGGCGCGGGCCGCCGAGAACACGGTCAAGGTCCGGTCGCCGCAGCTGCCCGCGTTGCGCTCCGCGCTGACGCAGGCGAGCGCCCAGGTCACCGACGCAGGCCACGCGCTCGTGGTGTCCGGTTTGGACAGTGACAAGATCGGCGAGATCGCCGCGGCCAACCAGATCGTGCTGCACGAGCTCAGCCCGCAGACCGGCTCCCTGGAGCAGGCCTTCATGCAGATCACCGGCGATTCGGTCGAGTACCACACCGGTCTCGAAGCCGAAGCCGCCGAAGTGGTCACCGCCGCCCAGTAGCCAGCCACTCTTCGAGGAAAGAAAAGCCATGACTCTGCTCGCCGTGGAACGCATCAAGCTGTTCACCACCCGCTCACCCTGGTGGTGCGCGCTGGCCGCACTCGCGGTCGTGATCGGCTTCGCCGCCATCATCTCGGGTGCCGCGCCCGACGGGGAACTCACCGACGTCAGCCTCACCCAGTTCGGTTACGGCTTCGGCATGGCCGTGATCATGGTGCTCGCCGCGCTTTCGGTGACCACCGAATACCGCTTCAGCACCATCCGGACCACCTTCCAGGCCGTGCCGAACCGCACTTCGGCGCTGCTGGCCAAGACCGGCGTGGTCGCGATGCTGTCGCTCGTGATCGGCGAGGTCGCCGCGTTCGGCGCCTGGGGCCTCGCTTCGGTCATGCGGCCGGAAGACCTCATGCTGAACACCACCGCGGAGTGGATCAGTGTCGCCGGGGTGGGCGTGGTGTTCGCCCTCGCCTCGGTGATCGCGATCGCCGTCGGCATCCTGATCCGGCACAGCGCCGGCGCCATCTCGCTCGTGCTGATCTACGCCCTCGCGGTGGAGAACCTGATCCAGCTCATCCCGAAGATCGGCAAGGACATCTACGACTGGATGCCGTTCCACGTCGCCGACCGGTTCCTCACCGGGGGCCCCGCCGCGGCGGACGCTCCGTTGAGCCAGGCCGGCTCGCTGGCCTACTTCGCCGGTTTCGCGCTGGTGCTGCTGGTCATCTCGCTGGTCGTCGCGAACAAGCGCGACGCGTAAGGACTTCCACAGGGGAGAAGGCCGGACGTCCCACTCGGGGGAGCGAGACGTCCGGACGGGGAGAAAAAGGGGAACAAGGACCGGGCCGCCTATCGGGGGGCAGCCCGGTCCTTTCCCGCGTAATGTCGGAATCCACCTGGAGGGAGGGCTGATGATCGAAGCCACCGGACTCACGAAACGCTACGGCGACAAGCTCGCCGTCGACGACCTTTCCTTCACCGCCGAAGCAGGACGGGTGACCGGGTTCCTCGGCCCCAACGGAGCGGGGAAGTCCACCACCATGCGGATGATGCTGGGGCTCGACAACCCCACGTCGGGCACGGTGACGATCGACGGCAAGGCCTATCGCGAACTGCATGATCCACTTCGGACGGTCGGCGGCATGATCGACGCCACCTGGCGGCATCCGGGCCGCACCGCCCGCGAGCACCTCCGGTGGGTCGCCGCGACCAACGGCCTGCCGGACAAGCGCGTCGACGAGGTGCTCCGGCTGGTCGGGCTGGAGCCGGTCGCCCGCAAACGGGCCGGGCAGTTCTCGCTCGGGATGTCGCAGCGGCTCGGGATCGCCACGGCACTGCTCGGCGACCCCCGGGTGCTGCTGTTCGACGAGCCGGTGAACGGGCTCGACCCCGAGGGCATCGTCTGGATCAGGAAGCTGATGCACGCGCTCGCCGCCGAGGGGCGCACCGTGTTCGTGTCCAGCCACCTGCTGCCGGAGATGGCGCAGACCGCGCAGGACCTCGTCGTGATCGGGCGCGGGAAGCTGATCTACCAGGGCACGATGGAAGACTTCGTCGGCCGCGCGAAGGGTCTCGGCGTGCGGGTCCGCAGCCCGCATCTGGCCGAGCTGCGGAAGGCGCTGACCGAGAAGGGCGCCGAATTCCGCGAGGAGGACGGCGCGCTCGTCGTGTCCGAAATGGACAGCGACCACATCGGCGAACTCGCGTTCGCCGCGGGCGCGACCCTCCACGAGCTGAAGCCGCTCACCGGCTCGCTCGAACAGGCGTACATGCAACTCACCGCCGAGGCCGTCGAGTACGGCGCCGGCCAGGTCCCGGAGGTCGTCGGATGACCGCGGCGAACATGCTGCGCGCGGAGCGGATCAAACTGCTGAGCACCCGCATGCCCTGGTGGTGCGCGGCCATCGCGGTCGTGATCGCGCTCGCCTACACCGCGCTCTTCTTCGGTTTCGTCCCGCTCGAAGGCCAGACGGGCGTCAACTCGACGCAGGTCGCCAGCGCGCTGGGCCGCACCGTGGTGCTGGTACTCGCCATCCTGGCGGCGGCGACGGAGTTCAACTGGGGCACGATGAAGCTCACCTTCCAGGCGGTGCCCTCGCGCGTGCCCGCCTTGCTGGCGAAGGGCGCCGTCGTCGGGGTGTTCTCGGGGCTGATCGGCCTGCTGGTGGGCTTCGGCTCGTGGGCGATCGCGTACTTGATCAAACCGGCCGCCGACCTGGGCCTGGCTTCGGGCGCCGACTGGCGCGCGGTGGCGGGCCAGGGCCTGACCTTCTTCCTGACCGGCCTGCTCGGCGTCGGCCTCGGGCTGCTGTTCCGCAGCCCCGCGTTCGCGCTCGGGTTCGCGCTGGCCTGGACTCAGCTGCTCGAAGGACTCGTCATGCTGATCCCGAAAGTGGGCGACGACATCTACCAGTGGATGCCGTTCTTCGCGGCGAATCAGTTTTCGGGGCCGGATCTGACGGTTTCGATGTTGAAACTCGAACCGCCGTTGGGGCCGTGGGGCTATTTGGCTTATTTCGGTGCGATCTGCGTGATTGTTTATGCGGCCGGACTGATGATCACCCATCGAAGGGATGCGTGAGCTTTTACCGCGGCCAAAGGAGTTAAGTCCACGTTAAGAGCCTGTGGCTTCTCTCACAGGAAGCGGACATACTGTTCCTGACCGGGCGATGCTCGGGATGAGCCCCTTTTTCGGCTCTCGGCCCCGGAGGTGATCCTTGACGGTGGATTCCGGTCAGGGAGTGGAACGCACGATCCCGCAAGCCCGCACGGAAAGTATGCAGCCCCGGCTCGAGCCCATGCTCGACCTCGAATGGTCACAGGCGATCGAACTCCCTCGCACGGTGGCGTCCGCGACCCGGCCGTCGGATATCCGCCGCGCCTGGGTGCATCGCGCTCCCGAAGATCTCGTCGTCGCGTTGTACCGCGCGTCGAGCGGAATGCACGGCGAAATTCCCGCGCCTTGGTGGCTTCGCGCCGTCGTGGAAGGACGACTCGAATCGCGGGAGCTCGGTTTCCGCATCGAAGATCGCATCGCCGGCCTGCTCGGCAGGCGGCCCGGTTGGGAATTCGTGCCGTGGGCCGCGGACGGCGAATCCGGCTACTGGGAGTTCATGCCTTCCGAACGCGGCGCGTCGGGGCATTCGATCCCGACCACGGTGCTGAACACGAGCCGCCACGACGGCTGGATCGACGTTCTTCCCGCGCATTCCAGCCCGACACCCGCCCCGATCGCGGTCGGCGGATTCGCCGGGCTGCGCTCGCGGCTGGGGGAGTTCGAAGCCGTCCGGTAACCGCCGCGTTTAATGGGCTGGTGGAAAACGAGGACCAGCCACGGATGCGCAGCGTGGTCAGCTATGTCAAACGCGGCGGCCGGATGACCGTCGGGCAGCAGCGCGCCTGGAACGAACTCTGGCCGTCACTCGGCCGCACCGTCGGCGAACTGCCCGAAGGACCGGTGGACTTCGACGACTGGTTCGGCAGGCGCGCCCCGGTGATGGTGGAGATCGGTTCGGGCATGGGCGAGACCACGTCCCAGCTCGCCGCCGCCGCGCCGGAACTCAACTACGTCGCGGTCGAGGTGTACGACCCGGGGCTCGGCCAGCTGATGCTGCGTGCCGAGAAGCTCGGGGTGGAGAACCTGCGGCTGATGCACGGTGACGCCGTCGTGCTGCTGACCTCGCACCTGGAGCCGGGCTCGCTGTCCGGCGTCCGGCTGTTCTTCCCGGACCCGTGGCCGAAGAAGCGGCACCACAAGCGGCGGATAGTGCAGCCCGAGTTCGTCGCGCTGGTGGCTTCGCGGCTCGCGCCGGGCGGGACCTTCCACATGGCGACCGACTGGGAGAACTACGCCGAGCAGATGATGGAGGTCTGCTCGGCCGAGCCGCTCCTGCGCAACCGTCACGCCGGCGAGCCCGGCGGCTGGGCGCCGCGGCCGGAGTGGCGGCCGATCACGAAGTTCGAGAACCGCGCCGACGTCGAGGGCCGGATTTCGCACGACCTGATCTTCGAGCGGGTCTGAGCACACAGAAAGGGCCGGTCAGGACGTCCCCACGTCCCTGACCGGCCCTTTCTTCACACCCCCGCACCTTGGAACGCCCCCTGCGCGTCCCCGGTGCCCGTTCGTCCCTCCCCCGACAGAGAGACGACCGGGCACCCGGCCTCGTGGGTGTGATCACCACCGACTCCACCCACGAGACCTGCCCGCCCGGGCGCCATGACGCCATTCGGGCGAACCTTTTTCCTACTCGTCGGCCAGGGGCTCCGACTGCACCCGCTTGAGCGCCGGGGTCGAGACGGATGCCCCGAGCAACGCCACCCCGATTCCCAGCACCACGGGCGCCAGCAGCCAGGGGCTCAGCACGACCGCGTCCTTCTCGACCAGGCTGTAGAGCCCCATGCCGACGCCGAGCCCGACCGCACCCGCGCCGAGGGTGGCCACCATCGCGGGCAGGGCCGCTTCCATCCGCAACGCCCTCGCCAGCACCCGGACCGGTGTCCCGGCCGCGATGAGCGCCCCGAAGGTGCGGCGGCGGTCCATCACCGAACCGGCGGTCGCCACGGCCGCGCTGCAGCCGGCGAGCACCCCGGCGGCGATCAGGCCGATGACGGTGACCCGGCGCAGGTCGCCGAGCTCCTGCTGCTGACCGATCAGGTGCAGGCCGCGGCTGCCGACCTCCTGGCCGGGAGCGGCGCCGACCAGGGCGGTCCGCACGGTCTCGGCGTTCTGCGGGGTCGTCGGCACGATCACGTCGAAGCGCTCCGGTGTGACACCCGCGGGCACCAGGGCCGGGTCGATGACGATCGTGCTGGAGGTGTCCTCGTCACCCTGCGGGAAGAGGTGCACGGGAGCCTTCGGATCCAGCGGCGGACCGGCCTTGTCGTACTCCGACAGCACGCGGTACTCCGCCGGGTTGATGGCGTACCTGCTGTAGATCGCGGGCCCCGGCTGGCAGGAGCCGCCGAGATTCACCCGCAGGAGTTTCGAGGCGTCCTCGCAGGTCATCACGAAGGCCCGGTTCAGATTCTGTGAGCGGGTGCCCGGCTCGCCGGTGGACAGGTAGACCTGCCCGACCGAGACGGCCTTCTCGGTGATGCCGTAGCGGGCGAGGGACGCGTTGGTCTGGTCGGCGACCTGCCGCGCCTGGGCCGCGTCGGACTGGGCGTAGAGGACGTTGTCCTTGAAGGTCCGGCCGCCGCCCGCCATCGACTCGAACGAGGGCAGCAGGGTGAGCGCCATCGAGCCGGTGAAGACGGCGAGCACGACACCCGCGGTGGCGCGGTAGGCGCTCTTCGGGTCGTCGCGGAGCCTGCGTCCGGCCAGCAGCGACGCCGGTTTGCGCCAGATGCGGACGAACGTGCCACCGACCGCCGAGGTGACCCAGGGTCCGATGATCGCGGCCGAGCCGACCAGCAGGAACAGGCCGAGCATCACCATCGGCAGGCTGGCGTTGTCCTGCGTGACCGCGAAGAGGAAGAACGCGCCGGCCACCGGGACCGCGAGCAGCCGCCACCAGTGCAGCGGCTTGCGAGCGTGCGCCGAAGCGGCGAACAGCGGCGTCTTCAGCACCCGGCGGATGCCGAGGACGCCGGCGAAGACGACCAGCAGCGGGATCGCGACGGCGACCGCGATGGTCGAGCCGACCGACAGGCTGAAGTCCGACGCGAGCCAGGTGCCGCCGCCCCACGGGACGAACGTCGAGAGCCCTTGCAGCGCGGGCGCCACGAGGATGCCGAGCAGCGCGCCGACGGTGGCGGACAACGCCGTCTCGGCGGCGACGATCTTCGTCACCTGGCCCGGGGTCGCCCCCGCCAGTCGCAGCGCGGCCATCCGCAGCTCACGCCGGGCGGCGGTGAGCCTGGCCGAAGACGCGACGAGCACCAGGCTCGGCACGAGCAGGACGATCACGCCGACCCAGGCGAGCAGTTCGAGCAGCGGATCGGGCTTCGCCTGCTTGTTGGGGAAGCCGTCCGCCGCGAGCGCCGTCTGCGGCATCGACTCCGGGGTGTGGCCGACGACGGCGACCAGCTGCTCCGGGTACATCAGGGATTCGGGTCCGAGCGCGTCGACGAGTTTGCCGAACCGGTCGCCGAGCTGCTCCTTCGGCGCGGACTGGATCAGTTTCCCGAGTTCGGGGGAAACGATCGACTCGCCGGGGCCGGGCAGCCTCGGGATGCCGGGCGGCAGGCTGAGCATCGGTGAGGTGCCGGTCAGGGCGATGTCGACACGGATGATCTCGCGGTCGCCCGAGTAGTCCTTGTTGGACGCCATCAGCAGCGGCGCCGGACGCTGGCTCTCCCCGGATTGGGAGTAGTAGCTGCCGATGTCCTGCCAGATCGCCCGCTGGGAACGGGCCTGCGTGGCACCGGGAAGAGAGGCGAGCAGGAGCACCAGACTGGTCGCGACGGCGACCCCGACCGCGGTGAGGATGGCCGACGTGCGGGTCCGGCGGTCGACCCGGAGCACCCGCATGGCCAGCTGGAAGCTGTTCATCAGGCGGCCAGCCTCGTCGCGATCAGGCCGTCCCGGATGGAGACGGTGCGGGGCATGGCTTCGGCGAGCTCGCGGTCGTGGGTCACCACGATCACCGCGGCGCCGCTGTCGGCGGCCGCGGCGAGCAGCGCGTCCATGGTGGCGCGGCCGGTGCGGGTGTCGAGCGCGCCGGTCGGCTCGTCGGCGAAGATCACCTTCGGCCGGTGCGTCAGCGCGCGGGCGATCGCGACGCGTTGCGCCTCACCGCCGGAAAGCTCGCCGGGGCGGCGCTTCTCCTTGCCCGCGAGGCCGAGCTTCGCCAGCCATTCGCGGCCGGCTTCGATGGATTCCTTGCGGCCCTTGCCACCCAGCAGCGACGGCAGCGCGACGTTTTCCTCGGCGCTCAGTTCGGCGACGAGCATCCCGGACTGGAACACGAAGCCGAACTCGGTGCGCCGCAGTTCGCTGCGCTTGCGCTCGTTGAGCTGGTCGACGCGCTGGCCGGCCAGGAAGATCTGCCCGGAGTCGGCGCGGAGGATCCCGGCGAGCACGTGCAGCAGGGAGGTCTTGCCCGAGCCGGAGGGCCCGACGATGGCGACCGCGTCACCCGCCTGGATGTCGATGTCGATCCCGGCCAGCGCGTGCTGTGTGCCGTACCGCTTCACCAGCCCGCGGCCCGAAAGCACCGGCTGCCCTGTCCACTGTGGATCCACCACCGTGATTCTCCCTAGTCAGTCACTGTGTGTTCTGCTTCGGGGAAGAGCTTCGCGGTGAACCGCCTGTGTCCACTTCGGGCAGACGGCCAGTGCTGATCACCCGCGCATCGGCCGATCGGCCGACCCGGCTCGGGCCGGTCGGCCAAGGTGCGGACGGCGGCCGATCCTCTACCGTCACGGTGTGACAGCAGGTCCGGCCCAGAACAAGTTCCCCGCGCGGGTGAGTGCGCTCGCGCGACGTATCGGTATGCCCGCCGTCGTCCTGCTGGCCGCGCTCGTGTTCGACCTGGTCTTCGTGACCGACGCGGCTTTCGACGACACGGGCCCGCGCGGCATCGATCTCCTGCTGTTCCCCGGCATTTTCGCGATGGTGTTCTGCGCGCTCTGGGCGCAGAAACGGGCCGCCGTCGCCGCCGTCGCGGCCTCGGTCGTGCTGGTGGCGTACACGCTGGTCGTCCGGTACTTCAACATCCCGACCTATTCGAGCGTGCTCGCGCATCTGTCCATCACCGAGGTGGTGGCGGGGGTCGAGATCCTGTTCTACGCCGCGCGCCGGACGCGGCCGGGAGTCGCCTTCGCCGTGATCTCCGGTCTGGTGCTGGCCACGTTGACCGCGGTGTCCGGCCGGTACTACTACGGCAGCGAATCGAACGGCACCATGGCGCAGGCGATGCTGTTCGGCGGCATCCTGCTGGGCGGCACGCTGCTCTTCGCGATCCCCGGGCGCGACCGCGCGGCGCATCCGAAACGCTACGAGAAGCTGCAGAAGCTCAACAAGCTGGTGATGGGCCAGTGGCCGCTCATCGGGCTGCTGGGTGTGGCGCTGATCCTCGAGTTCGGCTTCACCTACGAGAGCGGGGCGCACGGCTTCCCGATCCTGGTCTGCTCGATCGTCGCGGCGATCATCGCCGTCGCCGCGCCGCGGCGGCCCGCCGACGCGATGGTCGCGCTCACCGCGGTCATGCTGCTTTCGGCGCTGGTGACGCCGTTCCTCCGGCTCCGCTACGAATACACCACGCCCGGTGGGGTGCCGGGGACGCAGATCGTCGCGGGGATGGGGCTGGTCGTCACCCTGGTCCGGGCGGTCGGGCTGAGCAAGGCCGTGTCCCGGATCGTGGGGCTTTCGGCCGTGGTCGCCGTGGCCTCGATCCTCAACACCAAACGGCCGGGTCCCAAGCTGATGACCGACCCGGACGAGATCGCCGGTCTCGCCGTGGCCGCGGTGCTGTTGCTCGGCATCTCGGTGGCGGTCGGCCTGGCGTTGCGTTCGCGGGATTCGGAACGCACGCAGGTCATCCAGTCGGCGATCACCGACGCGCAGACGTCGGAACGGATGGCGCTGGCGCGGGAACTGCACGACGTCGTCGCCCACCATGTCACCGGGATCGTCGTGCAGGCGCAGGCGGCGAAGATGATGGGCGAGAAGAATCCGCAGGTCGCGGTCGAGGCGATGGGCCGGATCGAGGACGCCGGGGTGGAGGCGCTGGCGGCGATGCGGCGGCTCGTGCGGAGTATGCGCGGCGACGCCCCGGCCGGGAGCAGCGAGTTCAGCGAACAGGCCACCACCGATCTCGCCGCCGACCTGCGGACGCTGATCGAACGGTCGAACCACGGCGTGAAGACGTCGATGAAGCTCGAACTGCCGTCGAACGTGCCGCACGAGGTCGGGCGGTCGGCGTTGCGGCTGGTGCAGGAGTCGCTGACGAACGTCGGCAAGCACGCGTCTGGGGCGAAGGAGGCGCTGGTCATCGCCGAGGTGACCGGGAACGAACTGCACCTCCAGGTGACCGATGACGGACAGGAGCCCCAGCGGCGTCCGGCGGGCGGGTCGGGCGGCTACGGTCTGATCGGCATGCGCGAACGGGTCGCCCTGCTGCACGGCCGGCTCTCCGCCGGACGGGCGCCGGGCGGCGGATGGCGCGTCGAAGCGTGGCTACCACTTGAAGGAGAAGAGTGATCCGGGTATTGATCGCCGACGACCAGGACATGGTGCGGATCGGCTTCCGGATGATCCTGGACGCGCAGGACGACATCGAGGTGGTCGCCGATGTGGCGGACGGCGTCTCGGCGGTCGCGAAGGCGCGCGAACTGCGGCCGGACGTCTGCCTGCTGGACATCCGTATGCCCGGCATCGACGGGCTCGAGGTCACCAAGCAGCTGGCGGGCCCGGACGTCACCGATCCGCTGAAGGTGGTGGTGGTCACGACGTTCGACCTCGACGAATACGTGCACACCGCGCTGCGGAACGGTGCGAGCGGCTTTCTGTTGAAGGACGCCGGGCCGGCGCTGCTGATCGAAGCCGTGCGCGCGGCGGCGCGTGGGGACGCGCTGGTCTCGCCGCAGATCACCGTCCGGCTGCTGAAGCATTTCGACGGCGGGGCGGTGAAGCGCGACGTCAGCCCGCCTTCGGAGCCGCTGACCGCGCGGGAGCTGGACGTCGTGAAGGCGGCCGCGAAGGGGCTGACGAACACCGAGATCGGGGCGGAGCTGTTCCTGTCGCTGTCGACGGTGAAGACGCATTTGGCCTCTGTGCAGGGGAAGGTCGGGGCGCGGAACCGGGTGGAGATCGCGGCGTGGGCGTGGCGGAGCGGAGTGGTGGACTGAGCGGCGCGAGAGGCTTTTTTTGAAGTCGCGCCTTTTGGCCGAAGGCCCCGGTATCTCGGCGGCAGGACGCCGAGATGGCGACAGTGCCGTTCACGCGCAAGCCGCATCCTGGCGACGAGATGGCGGTCGGCGCGATAAATGGCACCCGTAAGCTCGGTTCATGCAACGCCGTTTCCACGCTCCCGTCGTTCTCCCCGCCGACCCCGCCTGCTCGTTGCTGCGTGACGCCGTGGTCGACGTGGACGAGGCGGGGCGTATCGCCCATGTCGGTCCCGCTTCCGAGGCGCCCGGAACGTCCGCTCCCGTGACCCGGTTGAGCGGCATCCTCCTGCCCGGTCTGGTCAACGCGCACGCGCACAGCCCGATGACGCTGCTGCGCGGGATGGGCGGCGACCTGCCGTTGCTGCCGTGGCTGACCGAGATCATCTGGCCGACCGAAGCGAAGCTGAAGCCGGCCGACATCCGCACCGGCATGCTGCTGGGCTCGGTCGAAATGCTGCGGCACGGTGTCACGACCAGCGCGGAGATGTACTTCGAAGGCGAGCAGCTCGCCGACGCGGTGCTGACCACCGGTGGCCGCGTGGTGCTGGGTCCGCCGATCATGGAGCTGCCCGGGATGGACTGGCGCGCGATGCTGAAGAGCATCGAGCGTTGGATCGACACCGACGGCCTGCGGTTCGGGCCTGGCGAGCGGATCGAGGTCGGCTACGGGCCGCACTCGGCGTACATGCTGAACGAGGAGGCGCTGCGGGCGACCGCGGAATCGGCGGCCGAGCGGGGCGCGCTGGTGCAGATCCACGTGGCCGAGGCGGCGCTCGAAGACGTCAAGCAGCGTGAAGCGCACGGCTCGGTGCCCGCGCTGCTGGAGAAGGTCGGGATGCTGCGGGGCCGGACGCTGGCCGCGCACGCCATCCACCTGTCCGACGAGGACATCGCGCTGTTCGCCGCGCATGGTGTCGGCATGGCGCACTGCCCGGGCTCGAATGCGAAGCTCGCTTCGGGCATCGCGCGCGTGACGGAGCTGCGGAAGGCGGGCGTCGCCATCGGGCTCGGCACGGACGGCCCGGCGTCGAACGACGACATCGACCTGTGGGAGGAACTGCAGCTCTCGGCGATGTTCGCGCGCCTCGCGACCGGCGACTCGACCGTGCTGACCGCGGCCGACGCGTTCCTGCTCGGCACCCGCGGCGGCGCGGACGCGCTGGGCCGGACCGACATCGGCGCGCTGGAAACCGGCCGGTGGGCGGACATGGTGCACGTCGACCTCGACGACCCGGCCTTCGCGGCAGGCATCGACGTGCCGGACGTACAGCTGCTCTCGAACCTGGTGTGGGCCGCGGGCTCACGCCGCGTGCGCGACGTGTGGGTGGCGGGCGAACAGGTCGTCGGCGACGGCGAATCCCTGCGGGTGGACCGCGCCCAGGTGCAGGCCGAAGTCGCCGACACCTCCGCACGCCTTCGCTCTTAACTCACCTACCCAGCCCCCCACCCGTCCCAGGGGGCGGCCCCGAAGCCAGTCTATCGGGGGTCGGGGGCGGGGCCTGCGGAAAAGTGCTGCTGAGGTGCTAGTTGTCCACAATGGGGCGGGGCTGTGGACAACTGGAGCTGGGCTCGGGCGCGCTGGGCGGGGAACCGATGGGCAAACGTGGTGCGGCTCGGGCGCGCAACTCCGGGCGTGGCCGCGCTGAGGCGTGGGGCTTGGGCGCAACTGCGGCTCGTGCGCCCAATGTGGCATTGGGGACGTTGAGTGGCCCTAATGCCACATTGGGGGCGCACCGCGGGCTGGCGGCGGGCGATTTCAAGGTTCCCAATGTCGCATTTGGGTCGCTGAGCGTCTCAAATGCGACATTGGGAACACGCGAGCGAGCGAAGCCGCGTCAGACCAGGCCCCGCGGCCGAAGGGTCACCTCGGTCGGGTGCGCGTCTCCGGTCGCGGAGACCGCGGCGAGGACGGCGGCCGCGACGGATTCGGGGCGCAGGAAGCGTTCCGGCTCGTACGCGCGGCCTTCGTCGGCGATGATCGCCTGCTGCATTTCTGTATCCGTGCGGCCGGGGTAGATCGACGTCACCCGAAGCGTGGACTCCTCCTCCCGCAGCGAGTCGGCGAAGGCGCGGACGGCGAATTTGCTCGCGGCGTACGGGCCCCAGCCCGGGCGGGCGTTCTGCCCGGCGCCCGAGTTGATCACGACGACGTGCCCCTTCGAAGCACGCAGCGCGGGCAGCAGGCGCCTGGTCAGCGTGACCACCCCGAGCACGTTGACCTCGAAGTTCGCCCGCCAGTCGGCGTCGGTCGCGGTCTCGACCGTGCCGAGCCGCGCCACGCCCGCCGAGTGCACCAGCACGTCCAGCTCGCCGAATTCGGCCGTCGCCGTTTCCAGTGCCTCGTCGTCGGTGAGGTCGATCGGCCACGGCCGGGCGTCGGGCAGCGTGCCCGCGAGCTCCGCGAGCGCGTCGGCGTCGCGACCGCCGAGCAGCAGCCGGTGGGTCGGAGCGAGCGCGCGGGCGACCGCGGCACCGATGCCGCGGGTTGCGCCGGTGACCAGAGCCAGGGGGAGATCAGCCATGGTCGCCACGCTAGTACGGCGGTCTCGCGTGATCGAAAGCGTGTCTCGCGTAATTGGGAAGCGATCTCGCGTGATTGGAGGCGTAACTCGCGTGATCAGGGGGCGCACACGACGGGAGGGGTCGCCACCCGCGGGAATCCCACGGAGCCCCGCGTGAACGAACCGGCGAAGTTGTCCGCGAAGCGGGCGGCGGTGAGCGGGTCGCGTACCGAAGCGTCGATCGCGCGAAGGGCCGGGCAGTCCAGGGCGGCTCGGGCGGCGGCGACGTCCTCGGCGCGGGCCGGGCCGCCCTCGGCGATCGGGAGGCGGGCGGAGTTCGCCAGTTCCCAGACCGGAGGCAGCCATTTCTGGTGACCGGGGCGGCCGTTGGGGAGCGAAGTCGAATGCGCGGCGAACGGGTTGGCGAGGCCGTAGCCGTCGCGCAGCCGCATGTCGAGCGGGATCAGCAGGCCGAGGGCGCCCATGCTGTCCGCCGCGACGGTCACGTACGGCCGGTCCGTCGGGTACGCGTACCAGCGCCTGGTCGCGTAGTCCTGGACCAGCACCGCCGGACCGGTCACGCCGTGGATGGCGTCCAGCGTCGACGGCATCAGCGGGTGGTCGGCGTAGTCGCCGGCCAGGACCGGGTGTTCGTGCCCGGTCGACCGCGACCAGAACGCTCGCTCGTCCGTGACGCCGACGGCGCGCGGAGAAGCCGACGACTCCGGACGGAGCGACGCGGCGGCCACGAACGCCCAGACCCCGACGACGACCAGGAACGCCACGGTCAGTCTCGTCACCGGCAAGGCCAGCACGGGCAACAGCAGGCAGAACAGCGCCGGGAGCAGCATGCGGCCGTGCATGAAATCCCCGCCGACGCGGATCACGTACCCCGCGAGCAGCACCGCACCGACGAGCGGGACCGCGGTGAGCACCACGAACGTCTTGTCCACAGTGGACGAGATCGTGACGGCCGCGATGGCGAGCACCAGCAACGGCAGCCACAGCCAGTACGGCTGGACGAGATCGACCAGATAGGCCCAGCCGCGGGCCCAGTTCACCTCCGACGCTTCCTTGACCAGGGCGGTGTTCGGCGTCAGCAGACCGTAGTAGCCCATGCGGAAGACCTGATAAGCCAGCGGGAGCGCGCCCGCCACGGCCAGCAGGCCCAGCGCGCGACGACGTCCCGGTCGCACCAGAACGAGCAACGCCACCAAGGCGACGACGCTGAACAGCGCGAGATCCGGCCGCACCAACGGCCCGAGCCCGGCGACCACCGCGACCGGCCAGATCCGCAAATAGTCCATTGTGGACGAACGGCGGACGAGCAGCCACCAGGTGCCGCCCAGCCACAACGTGATCAGGCCGGTTTCCAGCCCGGACGTCGCGAAGTCGCGGAACGGCGGCAGCGCGCAGACCACCAGCGCCCCGGCGGGCGCGAGCCCGTGGAACGCCAGCGGCTGGTAGAGCCGCCGGGCGCCGTCCAGGCCGAGGAACAGCCCGGCGACCGAGAAGACCAGCCCGGTGACCACGGAGATCCACTCCAGCGGCACTCCGGGAAGCAGCCCGAGCACGCTCAGCACCGCCGTCCACAAAGGACTGGTGTTCGTCTCGACGCGTTCGCCGATGTTGAACACCGGCCCGTTGCCGGCGAGAATCTGGCGGACCGTCCGCAGCACGATCAGCCCGTCGTCGCTCATCCAGCGCCGGCGCCAGGCCAGGTCGGCGTAGACCATCAGCACCAGGCCGAACCCGAACCACGTCCAGGTCGACGGCCGGCGGAACCAGGCGCGCGAAGGCCAGTCGGGCGCACTCTCACCCGTGGTCGTGTTCGTCTGCGTCATGGCCCCGCCCGGCTCGGTTGCGTGCGCAGGAGATCAGGTCCGCGGGCCGCGCGTCAAACCGCGCGGGCGGACAGACAGGCTTGTGGCCATTTCCTCCCTTCCATGATCAGCCGCGCGGTGACCTCGAAGCCGGCCTCGCCCAGCTGGTCGGCGATGCGGCCGGGATCCAGCAGGTATGCGTCGTAGCTGACGGGGTGGCCGTACGCCGTTTCCGGGCTCAGCCGCTCGTCGCCGACGTGGAATCCGACCAGCAACCGACCTCCGGGCGCGAGCGTGCGGCGGAACCCCGCGAACACCTCGGGGAGCACCTCCGGCGGCAGATGGAAGATCGACCACCAGGCGACGAGACCGCCCAACGAGCCGTCGCGGAAATCCAAGGCCGTCATCGAGCCGACGGTAAATCGCTGGTCGGGATACTGACGACGGGCCACCTCGATCATTTTCGGCGACAAGTCGACACCCGAGACGTCGAGGCCGAGCGACGCCAGGTGGGCGGTGACGTGCCCGGGACCGCAGCCGACGTCGGCGACCGGCCCGCGTACCTGCTCGGCGAACGCGGCCAGCATCGCGCGGCTGATCGGCTCCTGGTCGAAGCGCGGGCCGATCAGCGCGGCGTAGTCCTCGGCGACCGTGTCGTAGGACTCGCGAGTGGCGTCGAGATGTGAGGTCACGGTGGGCGACGCTAGCGGCACCCACCGACAATTCACGGTTCGAGCAGCCCGGCGTCCCTGGTCAGATCCTCCGGCGCCGCCACCGAGGTCACCGGCGTGCACCCGGTCGTGGGGTCCGCCGCCGAATCCGTGCCGTTGTGGTGCGCGGCGCCGGATCGGGTCAGCTGCCGCGAGCCGACGTCGAAGCACACCTGGTACGACCCCGGAGCCAGCCGCTCGAAGGCGTATCGGCCGTCCGGCCCGGTGACGGCCGAGCCGACCTCCTTGCCCGACGCGTCCTTCAAAGTCACCTTCACTTCCGGGACGCCGAGTTCGTCGCGGCTCTGGAGGCCGTCCTTGTCCTTGTCCAGCCACACGAAGTCGCCCAGCCTGCTCGTCGGCGCGTTCAACCCGGCCGCGAGCGTCAGGTCGATCCGTTTACGAGGGCCGACGGTGGTGGTCGCGGTGCAGCCGGTCGCCGGGTCGGCGTCCGAATCCTTCGTGTCGTCGCCCGCGTCCTTGGCCGTGTACGTGAACGGAAGCCCGGCGATGTCGAAGCAGACCTGGTAGATGCCGTCCTTCAGCTTGGTGAAGCGGTACTTGCCGCCGGCGTCCGTGGTGATCGTCCCGAGCGCCTTACCCGACGCGTCCTTCAACGTCACCTTCACGCCCTGAACGCCCGGCTCCCCGGCGTCCTGCAGGCCGTTCCGGTCGACGTCGTCCCAGACGAACTCGCCGATCTCGTCGATCGCGGGCGGCGGGGTGACCTTGATGGTCGTGGTCGCGGTCTTCTTCGGCAGGGTGCCGCTGGAGACGGTCACCGTGCTGACGTGGCCGTTGTCCGCTTCGGTGACGTTCTTGTGGTCGCAGGTGACGGTCGCGGACTTGCCGCTTTCGAGGCTCGCGATCGGCGTCGGCTTCGCGTCGCAGTACGGATCTTCGACCTTGATGCCGGTCAGCGTCGTGGTGCCGTCGTTGGTGACG
The DNA here is from genome assembly GCF_003947535.1 of Amycolatopsis sp. WAC 04169. Lineage (NCBI taxonomy): Bacteria > Bacillati > Actinomycetota > Actinomycetes > Pseudonocardiales > Pseudonocardiaceae > Amycolatopsis > Amycolatopsis sp. WAC 04169. Next base: position 297,235 of record NZ_QHJI01000001.1, read on the forward strand.
GTGAACCGGTAGTTCGCGGTGCTGCCCGCCTCGATGGTGGCCGTGGCGCCCCAGGCGCCGCTCGCCGGATCGCGCACCTCCGCCTTCGCCGAGAACGACGCGACCTGCAGGTGGACGCAGTCCCACATGACCCAGTTGCGGTCGGTGGCGGCGAAGAACTTCACGGAGCCGGCCGACGGTGGGGCGGTGGACGGCGGGAAGTCCTGCCGCGCCAGCGCGCCGTCGCTTTCCACGGCGTGCGTGACCTTGAGCTTGTTCTCCAGGACGACCTTGCCGGACCCGTCGTAGAACCGCAGGCCCGTTTCTTGGACGGCGTCCGTGCGCTGGACGTTCGTGCCGGTCCAGTCGGTCAGCGTGTAGACGGCGCCGGGCACGAACTTCAGCGCCGCGTAGGCGGTGCTGACCATCTTGTCCGGGGTCGCGATCAGGGCGTACCTGCCGCCGTCGGGCTGGTATCCGCTCGCCGTCGACAGCCGGGGTTGCTTGCTCCGCGGCGTTCCGGGTGGCACCGGGGCGGCCGGGCTGAACGTGTACCCGGCGGGCGGGCTGCCCTGCTCGACGCTCGGATTCGGCGCGGCACCGCCGGTGCAGCCGGACGGGACCGTCGTCGCCTGCGCGTAGGAAGGGACGAAGCCGAAGACGAGCGCGCCCGCCGTCATGAACACCAGTGCCCTTTTCACAGGGCTGAAGCTAATGAGCGCGGCAGGCTTCCGTCATCACCGAACGGTGTCGTCCGGCGCCCCGATCAGGGAGAACAAGTCTCGCCGAGAGTGATCGGGGCGCCGGAAGCGACTACTTGACGCCGATGCGGCCGACCTGGCCCCAGCGACCCTTCTTCCACACCGACACGATCGACGGCCGCGGCTGGGTGGTTCCGCCGTCGGGCCAGTGCGAGGCCGGGGTTCCGGAGTTGGGCGCGTCCTCACCGGGGTGCTGCACGGCGATGAGCACCAGGTGGTCGGTCACCACCGGGCCGCAGCATTCCGCACCGACCGGCACCGACAGGAACTGCTTGACGTGCCCGCGTTCCGGACCGTCGACCGGCACGGAGAACAGGCCGTCGTTGGCGCCGAGCGCGTTGCCGTCGGTGGAGATCCACAGGTTGCCGTGCCGGTCGAACGCGACGTTGTCCGGGCAGGAGATCGGGCTGACCTGATCCTTCGGGAAGCCGCCGAAGTAGGTGTCCGCCGTCTTCGGGTCACCGCAGACCAGCAGGAGCCGCCAGGAGAACTTCGTCGACGCCGCGTCGCCGCCGTTCTCCTCCCATTCCAGGACGTGGCCGTTGCGGTTGTTCGGCCGCGGGTTCGCCTCGTCGACGTTCGCCTTGCCGGCGGGGCCGCGCTGGCTGTTGTTGGTCAGCGCGGCGTAGATCCGGCCGTTGACCGGGTTCGGCTCGATGTCCTCGGGCCGGTCCATCTTGGTCGGCTGGACCTTGTCCGCCGCCTCGCGGGTGAAGACGTAGACCTCTTCGGCGGTCATACCGTCCACAAAGGACTTGTTGCCCGACGCCAGCGGGATCCACTCGCCGACACCGTCGAATTCGCCGTCCGAGGGCAGTTTCCCGGTGCCGTCGATCTCGGAAGCCGGGCTGTCGCCGGTGAAGCGGGCGACGTACAGGGTGCCGTCGTCGAGCAGCGCCGAGTTGTGGCGGCGCGCGTGCGCGCTCTTGCCCGGCTTGTACTTGCCCTTGGAGACGAACTTGTAGATGTACTCGAAGCGCTCGTCGTCACCCGAGTAGACGGCGACGCGGCCGTCCTTGGTGATCTTGATGTTCGCGGCCTCGTGCTTGAACCGGCCGAGCGCGGTGTGCTTGATCGGCGCCGAGTTCGGGTCGTTCGGGTCGATCTCGACGACCCAGCCGAAGCGGTTGGCCTCGTTGGGCTCCTGCGCGAGGTCCCAGCGCTTGTCGAACCGCTCCCACTTACGGGTGCTGGCGGTGCCGGAGAAGCCGTACCGCTTCAGCCGCGCGGCGGCGACCGGGTCGGTGACGCTCGCCGCGTTGGCGAAGTACTGGTTGACGTTCTCCTCGCCGGAAAGCACGGTGCCCCAAGGGGTCACGCCACCGGCGCAGTTGTTCTGCGTGCCGAAGACCTTGCGGCCGGTCGGGTCCGCGGAGGTCTTGAGGTACTTCGAACCGGCGGCCGGGCCGCGCACCTCGAAGGCGGTGTTCAGCGTGATGCGCCGGTTGAACGGGCTCGGCGTCACGCGCAGGGCGCCACCGATCGGGTCACGGAAAGCCTGGACGACCGAAAGACCGTGCGCGGCCCACGCGATCTTGACCTGCTCCTCGGTCGGGTTCGCCGGGTCGTACTGGTCGACCGGGAACATGTGGACCTCGGTGGTGTACTCGTGGTTCACCACCAGCAGGTTGCGGATGCCCAGCGGATCCTGCGGGATCAGGCCGACGAAGTCGCAGTTGTAGCCGAACTGCTTCGCCTGCGCGGCCGCGGTCTGCTTGTGGAAGTCGAACTTCGGGGCGCCGAATTCGACGGCGTCGCCCCAGCGGATGACGACGCGCTGTTCGTAGCCCTCGGGGATGGTGACCGCGTCGAGCTTGTTCGGCGGCACCGCTTCGAAGTCGGTGCCCGGCACCGGACGCCCGGGGCGGCCCGGTTTGCCGTGACCGGCGGCGGCGGCGCTGGATACGTCAGCCGGGGTCTCGGCGGCGGCCGTGCCGGACAGCGCGGCGAAACCACCGGCGGCCGCGGCCATCACGGCGCCGGCCTTCAGCGCGCCACGACGGGACAGCATGTTCTTGACGACGTCGCCGAAGTACTCGTTGTCCGACGTGTTCGGCTCGGGGTGGGCGCACGCGTTGCCGCAGCGGTACTCGCAGGTGACCGCGGAGCGGCCACCGGGGTGGGAGGTGATCAACGGCAGGAGCCGCTGAGGCTCGAAGGACACAGGGCCTCCATGGTCGCGGTGGGTACACGTAGTCCAGTCGGGGGAACGCCGTGACGTTAAGCGACCAAAACGATCCAGCTCTGGCCAGAAGATGAACAGCGCGCGAACGAGCGATGGCGCGCTGCCGGACCCGGCAGCGCGCCATCGACCAAAAGTACTGCTAGATGGTTGCTTTTAGACTAGGAACCGATGTCTTCCAGGCCATGCCTGCCCGGTTTCCACACCGCCACCACGGAGGGGCGAGGCTGGGTTTCCCCACCGTCCGGCCAATGGGAGGCCGGTTTGTCGGCGTTCGCGCCGTCCACTTCACCCGGATGCTGGACACACACCGTGACGATCTTCCGCTCGACGATCGGCCCGCAGGTCTCCGCGCCGCGGGGCACGGTGAGGAACAGCTTCAGCTCGCCGCGGTTGCGGCCCTCCAGCGGCACGGAGTAGAGGCCGTCGTTGATGCCGAGCGCGCCCGCCGAGTCGGTGGAGATCCAGAGGTTGCCGTGCCGGTCGAAGGCCACGTTGTCGGGGCTGGAGATCGGCGAGACCTGGTCCTTGGGGAAGCCGGCGAAGTAGGTGTCCGGTGAGGCCGGGTCGCCGCACACCAGGAAGAGCCGCCAGCTGAAGGTCAGCGCGAGCGCGTCCCCGCGGCGCTCTTCGAGTTCCAGCACCTGGCCGTGCTTGTTGTTCAGCCGCGGGTTGGGCTCGGTGGCGCCTTCCTTGCCGGGGTTGCCGCGCTCGACGTTGTTGCTCAGCGCGCAGTAGATCCGGCCGGTGTACGGATGGGCCTGGATGTCCTCCGGGCGGTCCATCTTGGTGGCACCGACCCGGTCGGCCGCCTCGCGGGTGAAGACGTACACCTCTTCGGCGGTCATTCCGTCCACAAAGGACTTCTTTCCGGACGCCAGCGGGATCCATTCGCCGCCGCCGTCGAATTCGCCGTCACCGGGCAGTTTCCCGGTGCCGTCGATCTCGGCGACCGGGCTGTCGCCGGTGAACCGGCCGACGTAGAGCGTGCCGTCGTCGAGCAGGGTCATGTTGTGGCGCCGGGCATGCGCGCTGTTCCCCGGCTTCATCCGGCCCTTCGAGATGAACTTGTAGATGTACTCGAAGCGTTCGTCGTCGCCGGAGTAGGCGACCACGCGGCCGTCCTTGGCGACGCGGATGTTCGCCGTCTCGTGTTTGAACCGCCCGAGATGCGTGTGCTTGACCGGGGTGCTGTCGGGATCGTTCGGGTCCAGTTCGATCACCCAGCCGAAGCGGTGGGCTTCGTTCGGCTCCCTGGCGATGTCCCAGCGCGCGTCGAACCGCTCCCACTTGCGGGTGGTCGCGGTGCCCTTGATGCCGTACCGCGCGTAGCGCTTGCGCTTCACGGGGTCGGTCACCGTTTCGGCGTTCCCGAAGTACTGGTTGATGTTCTCCTCGCCGGACAGGATCGTGCCCCACGGCGTGACGCCGCCCGCGCAGTTGTTCATCGTGCCCAGCACCACCGTGCCGGTGGGGTCGGCGGCGGTCTTGAGCAGGTCGCTGCCCGCGGCGGGCCCGGTCACCTTGAACGGCGTGTGCAGCGTGATCCGCCGGTTGTAGCGGGACATCTTCGGCCGCAGGTGCCCGGTGTCGCGTCCGCGCGACACCTGGACGACGGTCAGCCCGTGGGCCGCCCACGCGATCTTGACCTGCTCCTCGGTCGGGTTGTCCTTGTCGTAACCGCGGAACATGAACTCTTCCGAGGTGTACTCGTGGTTCGTGACCAGGAGCGAAGTGAGGCCCCAGTGGTCTAGCGGCAGCAGCGCGGCGAAGTCGCAGTTGTAGCCGAACTGCTTCGCCTGCGCCTCGGCGGTCTGGTGGTCGAAGTCGAACTCCGGCGCGCCGGGCAGCACCGCGTCACCCCAGCGGATCACGATGCCCTGCTCGTAGCCCTCGGGCACCACGACGGCGTCGAGCGTGTTCGGCTGAACCCGCTGGTAGTCGGTGCCGGGTGGCGGTTTCGGGCGCCCCTCGGGAGCAGCATACGCCGGTGCCGCGAGCGCGAGCGGCGTCCCGGCGGCCAGTGCGACGACGGCCGTCGCCTTCAGCGCGCCTCGGCGGCTCACCGCGCCGAGCACGTCGGCGAAGGTGGGATTGTCCGAGGTGTTCGGCGCGTCGTGGAAGCACGCGTCGCCACAGCGATAGGTACAGGTCACTGATGCCCGGCTTGGTGAGTGGCCGGCCAGCAACGGAAGGAACTTCACGCGGACCTCCGGTCAGGCAGTTCGGGAGGTCGACGCTAAGGCACCGGACCAACGAGAGGAAACCCCTCGTTGGTCCGGTGTTCACCCGTTGTTCCGATTTACATCTCTTCGCCGACGAGGACCGCTTCGGCCGGGATGGTGTGCGGGTCGGCGGTCTTCTCGCGGATCGTCAGCAGGGCACCGGCGAGCACGCACAGGATCGCGGCGATCACGAACGGCGCCTGCTTCGCGCCGAACCACTCGGCCAGGTGACCGACGACGGTCGCGGCGACCGCGCCGCCGAGCCAGCGGCAGAAGTTGTACCCGGCGCTCGCGACCGGACGCGGGGCGCCGCTGATCGACATGGCCGTGCCGGTGAACAGCGTGTTGAGCAGGCCGGACACCAGACCGGACAGGATGATGCCGACCACCAGCACCGGCTTGCTCGGGATCGCCATGATCAGCAGCAGCACGGCGTAGCCGAACACGGCGACCACGGTCGCGTGCCGCTCACCGAGCTTCGCGGCGAGTTTCGGCGCCAGCACCACTCCCGCGACGGCGACCGAAAGGCCCCAGCCGCAGAAGATCAGGCCGACGGCGACGGCGCTCCACTCCAGCACGAACGGCGACCAGGCCAGCACCACGAAGAACGCGGCCGTGTACAGCGCGGAACCGATCGAGGTGCGCAGCAGCCCGCCGTGCTTGAGCGCGCGGAACGGGTCGAGCAGGCGGATCTTCGGCCGCTTCTCCTTCGCGTCGGCGGTCAGGAAGATCGAGCAGAGCACGAGACCGCACAGCATCAGCACAGAAGTGCCGAGGAACGGGCCACGCCAGGAGATGCTTCCGAGCAGGGCGCCCAGCAGCGGGCCGACCGCGAGGCCGACCCCGAGCGCGGCTTCGTACAGCAGGATCGCGCCCGCCTGGCCGCCGGTCGCGGCGCCGACGATCACCGAAAGCGCGGTCGCGATGAAGAAGGCGTTGCCGAGGCCCCAGACCGCGCGCAGCCCGATGAGCTGCTCGATCGACCCGGACGCGGCGCACAGCGCGGTGGCGACGACGACCAGCGTCAGCCCGACGACCACGGTCCGCTTGGCCCCGAACCGGGCGGTCATCGCGCCGGTCACCAGCATGGCGACCGCCTGGACGCCGAGGTAGCTGGAGAACAGCAGGGTCACTTCGGACGGCGTCGCCTTCAGGCCTTCCGCGATCGACAGCAGGATCGGGTCGACCAGCCCGATGCCCATGAACGCGATGACCGCGGCGAACGCGGTGATCCATACCTGTTTGGGCTGCCCCTTGACGGCGTCCAACAGGCTCGAGTGGGGCTCAGCGCTCATCGCGGATCAGTTCCTCCTTCTTGTCTTCGTGCAGCAACCTGGTGAGGGCGGGAAGCGCGGCTTCGATCGCGACGCGGTCGGTCTCGTCGAGTTCGAGGAGCCGCTCACGCAGGAACTCCTCCCTCGCGACGATCAACCGGCGATGGAAGCGCTGCCCGACCTCGGTGACCTCGACGAGAACGGCGCGGCCGTCGGCGGGATCGCGGCGGCGGCTGACCAGGCCCAGCCGTTCGAGACGGCGGACGACGTCGGTCATCGTCGGCATCCGGACCCGCTCCAGCTCGGCGAGCGTGCTCATCCGCCGCGGACCGCCGTTGAGCAGCTCCGACAGCACCGAACCCTGCGTGAGGGTGAGCTGCACCCGCGGGGTCTCCCGGCGGACGAGGTAGTACAGCCGGAACACCAGCGGACGGAGCCGGTGGGCGAGCTCGGCGACTTTCGTGGTCACTTAGCCATGCTAACTAAAATTACTGAGCATGGCTAAGTAATCTGCCGCACAGGTTTCCAGCGCCTAGGGTTGAAGGTGTGGAAGCGGTGATCTTCGATCTCGACGGTGTCCTGGTGGATTCGGAAAAGATGTGGGACGAGGTCCGCCGGGCGGTCGTCCACGAGTTCCACGGCACCTGGCGGGAGGAATCGACCAGGGCCATGCAGGGGATGAGCACCCCGGAATGGGCCGCCTACCTGGCGCACGACCTCGGCGTTCAGCTCCGGCCCGCGGACGTGGCGCAGGTGGTGATCGACCGGATGGCGCGGCGGTACGCGGAGAAGCCGCCGATCATCCCGGGCGCGCCGGGTGTCGTCCGCGAGGTCGCGAAGCACTGGCCGGTGGCGATCGCGAGCTCGTCGCCGCCGCTGCTGATCAAGGCGTTCCTGGACATCACGCGGCTGCCGGTGCCGACGGCGGTGTCGTCGGAGCAGGTCGGCGCGGGGAAGCCGGCGCCCGACGTGTATCTGAAGGCGGCCGAGCTGCTGGGCGCGGAGCCGAAGAACTGTGCGGCCGTGGAGGACACCACGAACGGGCTGCGCGCGGCGCTGGCGGCGGGGATGACGGTGTACGCGGTGCCGAATCCGCATTTCCCGCCGGATCCGGCGGTGCTGGAGCAGACGACGGTGGTCCCGGTGATCACGGACCTGCCGTCGGCGCTTCAGGGGGACTGAAGCGCCTTAAGCGGCCCCTCGAATGCAAGGAACGGTCCTTTCCTTGCAAAATTTGCGAGGAAAGGACCGTTCCTAGCGCGCTACGGGAGGGTCACGCCTCGCCGGCGATGAACTTCTCCACCGCGTCGCGGGCGGTCGCGTCGTCGTACTGCTCCGGCGGCGACTTCATGAAGTACGAGGAAGCCGAGAGGATCGGGCCGCCGATGCCGCGGTCCTTCGCGATCTTCGCGGCGCGCACGGCGTCGATGATGATGCCCGCCGAGTTCGGCGAGTCCCACACCTCGAGCTTGTACTCCAGGTTCAGCGGCACGTCGCCGAAGGCGCGGCCTTCGAGCCGGACGTAGGCCCACTTGCGGTCGTCGAGCCACTGCACGTAGTCGGACGGCCCGATGTGGACGTTGCCCTTGCCGAGCTCGCGGTCTACCTGCGAGGTGACCGACTGGGTCTTCGAGATCTTCTTCGACTCGAGCCGCTCCAGCTCCTTCATGTTCAGGAAGTCCATGTTCCCGCCCACGTTGAGCTGCATCGTCCGGTCGAGCTGGACGCCGCGGTCTTCGAACAGCTTCGCCAGCACGCGGTGCGTGATGGTGGCCCCGACCTGGGACTTGATGTCGTCACCGACGATCGGGACGCCGGCCGCGCGGAACTTCTCCGCCCACTCCGGGTCGGAGGCGATGAACACCGGCAGCGCGTTGACGAACGCCACACCGGCGTCGATGCACGCCTGCGCGTAGAACTTGTCGGCCTCTTCGGAACCCACCGGCAGGTAGGAGACGAGCACGTCGACCTCGGCCTCGCGCAGTGCGGCGACGACGTCGACGGGGGTCTCGTCGGACTCCTCGATGGTCTCGCGGTAGAAGCGGCCGAGACCGTCGTAGGTGTGACCGCGCTGCACGGTGACACCCAGCGGCGGCACGTCCGCGATCTTGATCGTGTTGTTCTCCGAGGCGAAGATCGCCTCGGACAGGTCACGGCTGACCTTCTTGGCGTCCACGTCGAACGCGGCGACGAACTCGATGTCGCGGACGTGGTACTCGCCGAACACGACGTGCATCAACCCGGGCACGCGGGTGCCGGCATCCGCGTCGCGGTAGTACTGAACGCCCTGGACCAGCGAGGCCGCACAGTTGCCGACGCCCACGATGGCCACCCGAACGCGGCGGTTCTCGCCCATGCCGGTTTCTCCTTCATTAGTCCAACAGTTGTAGGTAATGCGCAGCCGGGACCGCGGAGCGCCTCAGGTCTCCGGTCCTCGCTGCTCGGCCTGTTCGTGCGCGATCAGCTCGTTGAGCCAGCGCACCTCCCGCTCACTGGACTCCAGCCCGAGCCGGTGCAGCTCACGGGTGTAGCGGTCGATCTTCTCCTCGGCCCGCGCCATTGCCGTCCGAAGTCCTTCTCGGCGTTCCTCGACCCGACGACGACGGCCTTCCAGGATTCGCATCCTGACGTCGGCCGGTGTCCTCGAAAAGAACGCCAGGTGGACGCCGAAGCCTTCGTCGTCCCACGTCTGCGGCCCGGCGTCGCCGAGCAGTTCGGCGAACCGTTCCTTGCCCTCGGCGGTGAGCTTGTACACCCGCTTGCCCCGGCGTGCCCACGCCCGGTCTTCCACCTCTTCGAGCTCCTCGACGAGGTAACCGGCGCGAAGCAACCGGCGCAAGGTCGGGTACAGCGAGCCGTACGAGAACGTCCGGAACATCCCGAGCGTCTCATGCAAACGTTTGCGCAGCACATAACCGTGCATGGGGGTCTCGTGCAGCAGCCCCAAGATCGCGAGCTCCAGCACACCGCACCCCCTTCCGGGAACAAACCGCGACCGGTCGCGTTGGCCACCGTGACCGGCTCGGTCAACCTACCGGCCCACTATATCGCGCCGATACATCGAAGTGGCGTAGCTAACCCGATCGTGGCCCGGTCGATCCGGACGAAATTCACCGGAGAGTTATCGAATCGTCGGCGTGTCCGACCGTGCGCGGACCGTCTCCCCGAGAACGGGGCGTGGACCACACAGCAAGAGCCCGTACTCTGTTGGCGTGCGAAACCAGCGGCAGGTCGTGGACTACGCCTTACAGCGGCGCGCGCTGCTCAAGGGCGTCCACTCCGGACGGGTCGGCACATACGACGTCTGCGACGCGGGCCCGTACCTCCTGCGGGCCGCGAAATTCCACGGCCGACCAGGCGAGCAGGACTGCCCGGTCTGTCATCGGGAGGAACTGACCCTGGTGTCCTGGGTGTACGGCGACGAGCTCAAGCACGCCGCCGGATCGGCCAAGACGCCGGAGGAACTGATGCGGATGGACGGGCTCTTCGCGGAGTTCACCGTCTACGAAGTCGAGGTCTGCCGGAGCTGTCACTGGAACCACCTGGTGCGGTCCTACGTCCTCGGAACAGGAGAACCGGGAACCACCCGGCCACGGACCCGGTCGCAGAGGACAGCGGGTCAGTGACAGGTATCGAAAACGCAGTTGACCACAGAGCGGCGTCCCCCGAAGCGCCGGTCTGGGAGGCCCATTCGTGAACGACGACCGCAAGCGCTCCTGGCCTGGCCAGGAGCCTGATGCACCTCGCCGTGCCCAATGGCCGGGCGAAGCCGATGATCCGGGCTGGCCGAGCGAAGAACCGCCGCGCCGCCCGCAGCGCCGGACACCCCCGAACGGCACCCCCCGCTCGGCCCCGCCCCGGTCCGCGAACGATCCGCAGTGGCCGGGCGGCGACGCCGGCGGCCCGGAGTGGCCCTCCGACAACGAACCCCGCCGTCCCGCGGCCCCGCGCCGCGCCAACGGCATGCCCCCACGCAGGCAGGGGCCCCCGCCGCCGGGAGGACGGGGCCCCGCCGGTGACCAGCGGTCCCGCCAGGGTGCCGCCGGGCACCGCCCGCCGCCGCCCCCGCCCGGCAACCGACGTCCTCCGGCACCGGCCGACCAGGCGACCGCGATGGTCCGGCCGGTCGAGCCGGAGCCGTACGAGCGCGAGCCCGAGCTCATCACGCATCACGCGCACAACGGCACCGAAGACCCGTACGGCTACGACCCGTACGACGACCGCTATGACGATCGTCACGAAAGCACCGCCCTCGGCGCCGAGGGCGAAGACGCGTACGACGAGCCGTCCGAAGACGAAGAGGACGGCAAGAAGAAGGTCCTGACGCCGAAGCAGCGCAAGAAGCGCCGCTGGCGGATCGTCCGCCGGGTCCTCTACGCGATGTTCGGCCTCTTCGTCGTGGTGCCCGCGATCGCGTTCGTCATCACCTACTTCCTGGTGGACGTCCCGTCGCAGGAAAGCGTCGCGAGCCTGCAGAGCCAGCCGATCACGCTGATGTACGCCGACGGCAGCCCGATGGGCAAGATCGCACCCGCCAGCGGCGGAAGCCGGTACCTGCTGCAGCCGGGCGAGGTCCCGGACGTGGTCAAGAAGGCCGTGTACGCGGCCGAGGACTCGTCGTTCGAGACCAACTCCGGTTTCGACGTCGGCGGCATCCTGCGCGCGGTCTACAACAACGTCACCGGCGGCCAGGGCGGCGGTTCGACGATCTCCCAGCAATACATCAAGAAGGCCACGGCCAACGAGGCGCCGACGCTCACGCGTAAATGGACCGAGCTGGCGAAATCCTTCAAGATGAACAACCAGATGTCCAAAGAGGAGATCATCACCGCCTACCTCAACACCATCTACTTCGGTCGCGGGGCGAACGGCATCGAAGCGGCCGCGCAGGCCTACTTCAAGAAGCCGGCCAAGGAGCTCAACGCGTCCGAGGCGGCCCTGCTCGCCGGTCTGATCCAGGGCCCGAGCCGGTCGGAGAACGAGGCTTACGCCACCAGGCGGTGGACCTTCGTGATGGACCAGATGGTGGCGAACAAGTGGCTCGACCCGGGTGCGCGCGCCACCGCCACGTTCCCGAAGCCGATCCCGAAGGCGCAGGCGAAGGCCGACGACGCCGGCACGCTGAGCCTGCACATCCGCAACCGGGTGATCGACGAACTCGAGGCCCGCGGCTACGACCAGGACCGGCTGCACCAGGGTGGCTACAAGATCACCACGACGATCGACCCCAAGGCGCAGAAGATGGCCGAGGAGTCCGTCGCCGAGGGGATGAAGGGCCAGACGGACGAGAACATCCTGAACGCGCTGGTCGCGATCGACCCCAAGACCGGCGGTGTGGTCGCGTACTGGGGCGGCCCCGACTGGACGAAGAACGCGCAGGGCCAGGACGTCCAGGCCATCGACTGGGCGAACGTGCCGCACAACCCCGGTTCGGCGTTCAAGGCCTTCGACCTGACCGCCTTCCTCAAGATGGGCAAGGGTCTCGGCGAGACCTTCGACGGCTCCAACAACCGGAAGTTCGACGGCCGCACGATCCGGAACGCGGGCGAGAGCTCCAACTGCGGGCCGCAATGCACGGTCGCCGAGGCGATGAAGGTCTCCGCGAACACCGTGTTCTACGACATGGTCCGCAACGAGACGAAGATCGACCCGGTGGCGAAGGCCGCGAAGGAAGCCGGCGTGATGGTGGAGGCCGACGGCGGCAAGGCGAAGCTGAGCCCCGACATCAACATCGCGCTCGGCGGTGGTGGCACGGTCACCACCGCGGAGGACATGGCGGCCGGCTTCGCCACCTTCGCCGGTGAAGGCGTCCGGCAGAAGCAGCACTTCGTCGCGAAGCTGACCAACTCCCAGGACGAGGTCGAGTTCGACGAGACGGCCCCCAAGGGCGCTCCCGCCTTCAGCGACGACGCCGCCAAGAGCAAGCAGATCGCCGGCAACGTCACCGACGCGCTCGAAGAGGTCATCCCGTACTCGAAGCTCAAGTGCCCGAAGGGGCACGAATGCGCGGGCAAGACCGGGACCCAGCAGTACGACTTCAAGGACAGCGACCCGGCGAGCTATCGCGATCGCAACGCCCAGACCTGGATGGTCGGCTACACGCCGAGCATCTCGACCGCGGTGTGGGTCGGCGGCGACGGCAACAAGCCGCTGCACGACAAGAACAACAAGCCGGTCTACGGCCGGACCATCGCCGGCCCGATCTGGGAAGACTTCATGTCCCGGTACATGACCGGCAAGCCGTCGGAGAAGTTCGAGAGCGTCAAGCCGATCGGCAAGGACGCGCGCTACGTGCCGACGACCACGGCACAGAAGCCGCCGGAGACGTCGACGCCGCCCGAGACGCCGACGACCACCCCGACGCCGTCGACTCCCACCGAGCCGACCGAGCCGACGGACACCGGCAAGCCGACGAAGCCGACCAAGCCGAGCTGGACGAGGCCGGGACCGGGGACTTCGGATCCGTTGTTCCCGAACGGCGAAGATCCGTGACGGTCGGGCTGAGCACGTGACGAAAGGTGTGCCGGGCGAGTGCCCGGCACACCTTTTTTCGTCGCATCGGTGAACCTGAACCGTTCCGGCACGTCTTTACTAGAAGGAGACCTGCGACCGCAGGACCGCGCTCACCCACGGAAGGTTCGGAGGACGTCCCAGTGAACGACGATCCCCACGGCGGATGGCCAGGTCAGGACCCTGACCCCGCCCGTCGTCCGCAACGCCCGGCCGGACCGCCCCGTCGTCCCGCCGGTCCGCCCCCGGGATACGGGCAGCGGCCGGGACCCGGTCCCCAGGGGCAGGCGCCGTGGCAGCGCCAGGGTCCGTCCCAGCAGCAGCCGCCCCCGCGCCGTCCGCAGCGGCCGCCGGTCGCGCCGCAGCACGAGCCGGACCTCATCACGCATCACGAGCACAACGGCACCACCGATCGCGGGTACGAAGAGCCGTACGAGGACGAGCAGTACGGCCCGGAGACCGACGAGAACGGGAAGCCGATCCTCACCCCGGCCCAGCGCAAGAAGCGCCGGTGGAGACGGATCCGGCGGGTGCTGCTCGCGCTGTTCTGCCTGTTCGTCGTCATCCCGGCGATCGCGTTCGTGATCACCTACTTCGCCGTCGACGTGCCGTCGCCGCAGTCCGTCGCGGCCACGCAGGGCCAGGCGGTGACGTACTACTACGCCGACAACACCGAGATGGGCAAGGACGTCCCCAAGGGCGGCAACCGGCAGATCCTGACGCCGGAGCAGATCCCGGACATCGTCAAGAAGGCCGTGATCGCCACCGAGGACGCCTCCTTCGAGACGAACTCCGGCTTCGACATCGGCGGCATCCTGCGCGCGGTCTACAACCAGGTGACCGCGGGCAAGGGCGGTGGTTCGACCATCTCCCAGCAGTACATCAAGGTCGCCAGCGGGGACGACGAATCGTCGCTCGCGCGTAAATGGACCGAGCTCGCCAAGTCCTTCAAGATGAACCAGACGTACGAGAAGAAGGACATCATCACGGCGTACCTGAACATCATCTACTTCGGGCGCGGTGCGTACGGCATCGAGTCGGCCGCGCAGGCGTTCTTCGGCAAGCCCGCCGGCGAGCTCAACGCCTCCGAGGCGGCGCTGCTCGCGGGCCTCATCCAGCAGCCGGGCCGCTCGGAAAACCCGAAGGTGGCGAACGAACGCTGGACCGTCGCGCTGAACCGGATGGTGCAGAACGGTTTCCTCTCCGCCGCCGACCGCGCGAACCTGCAGTTCCCGACGCCGATCCCGCAGGAGGACAAGCAGCAGGCCGGCGTGGTCAACCCGTTCATCCGCGACAAGGTCAAGGAAGAGCTCGCCGCGAACGGCATCACCGACGACGTCTACTACCGGGGTGGCTACAAGGTCTACACGACCATCGACCCGAAGGCGCAGGCCGCGGCCGAGCAGGCGGTGGCCGACGGGATGAAGGGCCAGACCGACGAGAACCTGCTCAACGCACTCGTCGCGATCGATCCCAAAACCGGTGGCGTGAAGGCGTACTACGGTGGCCCGACCATCGTGAAGGGGCCCAACGGCAAGGACCAAAAGGGCCGTGACTGGGCGAACACGCCGCAGAACCCCGGGTCGTCGATGAAGCCGTTCGACCTCACCGCGTACATGCAGCTCGGCAAGGGCGGCATCAACTCGACGTTCGACGGCTCCAACAACCGGCAGTTCGGGAAGCAGACGATCCGGAACGCCGGTCCCGGCAGCACCTGTTCGCAGCAGTGCACGGTGTCCGAGGCGATGCAGCGGTCGGCAAACACGGTGTTCTACGACATGGTCGTGAACGTGACCAAACCCGGGCCCGTGGCACAGGCGGCCAAGGACGCCGGGGTGAAACCCGCCCCCGACGGCAGCTCCGAACTGTTCGCCGACAACAACATCGCGCTCGGCGGCGGCAAGACGGTCATCACCCCGGAGGACATGGCCGCCGCGTACGCCACCTTCGCGGGGGAAGGACAGCGGCGGGACAAGCACTTCGTCGTCAAGGTGACCAACTCGCAGGACGAGGCCGCGTACTCCGCTCCGGAAGAGGCGAAGCCCGCGTTCGCCGACGACGCCGACAAGAGCAAGCAGATCGCCGGCAACGTCACCGAGTCGCTCAAGGGTGTCGTCCCGTTCTCGAAGCTCAAGTGCCCCAACAACCACGAGTGCGCCGGAAAGACCGGGACCCAGCAGCACACCTACCGGCCGGGCGAGCCCGCGTCGGCGAAGGACGCCAACTCGCAGACCTGGATGGTCGGCTACACGCCGTCGATCTCGGCCGCGGTGTGGGTCGGTGGCGACGGTGACAAGGCGCTGAAGGGCAAGAACGGCAAGTCGATCTTCGGTTCGACGATCGCCGGGCCGATCTGGCAGAAGTTCCTTTCCCTGTACCTGAACGGGAAACCGGCGGAGCGCTTCGGCAAGGTCAAGATCATCGGCGGGGACGACAACAACACCGTCCCGTCGACGCAGACCCCGCCGGACGACGACGAGGGCTCGACCGAGACCGGCACGCCGTCGACGGGTCCGTCGACCGGATCTTCGTCTTCGCGGAACGAAGAGGATCCGCCTTCGAGCTCGAAGAACCCGCCTTCGTCCAGTGAGAACAACGAAGAGGGCGGCAACGGAGGCCCGCCGGGCCGGGGCGGCAGAGGCGATACCGAATAGCTAGAGGGTGACGACGCGCCGTTCGGCACCCGCGAGGTGAGCGGCTTCGATGACCCGGAGCGTCTCGACGGCGGAGGCGGGATCGACGGGGAAGCCGCCCTTGCCGAGCAGCGCGTCGCGCACCTGCGCGTAGAAGTCCTCGTAGCGGCCGACCTCGGTGGGCACGGTCTCGACGTCTTCGTTCACGCCGAGCACGCCGGTGTCCGACTCCGGTTCGACGCCCCAGCCGGGGTCGCCGGGCCGCAGGCCGTCCTTGATCTGCGGTTCCTGGACGTCGAGGCCGTACTTCGTGAAGGTCGCCTTGTCGCCGAGCACGCGGAATCGCGGGTTCCGGGTGCCCGCGAGCGCGGACGCCCAGAGGTGCGAACGCACGCCGTTGGTGTGCCGAAGGGCGACGAAGGCGTCGTCGTCGACCGACACCCCGGCGCGGCGCCTGTCGACCTCCGCGTAGACCTCGGAGACCGGGCCGAACAGCTGCAGCGCCTGGTCGACGATGTGCGCGCCGAGGTCGTAGAGGAGCCCGCCCGCCTCGGCGGGGTCGCCGAACTCGCGCCAGTTGTCCCGCGGCTTCGGCACCCAGCGGTCGTAGCGTGACTCGAAGCGGAAGACGTCGCCGAGGCGTCCGGTTTCGAGGACCTTCCGGACGGTGAGGAAGTCCGAGTCGAACCGGCGGTTCTGGAACACCGTCAGCCCGACGCCCTTGGCCTTCGCGGCTTCGACGACCTTCGACGCTTCGGCCGCCGTCGGCGCGAAGGGCTTGTCGACGACGACGGGCAGACCCGCCTCGATCGCCCGGAGCGCGAGCGGAACGTGGGTGCGGTTCGGCGTGCTGACGACGACCAGGTCCAGCTCGCCGGCCTTCGCGAACAACGCGTCCGCGTCGGGCAGCACGTCGGCGGCCGGGTAGTCGGCGCGCGCCTGCGCGGCCCGGTCCGGGTTCGAGGTGACGATGGCGGCCGGGGTCAGCCCCGGTGTCGCGTCGACCAGCGGCGCGTGGAAGACGCGTCCGCCGGTGCCGTATCCGAAGATCCCCACTCGCAAGTCAGCCATGACCCCATTAAACAACAGTGTTGCGTAATCAGCCAGTCATGGCAGGATGCGCGCTATGCCGGAGACCGGGGTCAATCTGCGCGGCCTGCGCCAGCACAATCGGACACTGCTGCTCACGCATATCCTGCGCGCGGGCGGTCTCAGCCGCGTCGAACTCGCCGAGCGCACCCGGCTCACCCAGCAGGCCGTCTCGAAGATCGTCCCCGAACTGCTCGAAGCCGGCCTGCTGGACGAAGAACGCCAGCCCGCGACCGGTGTCGGCAAGCCACGCACCCTGCTGCGCGTCCGCGCGGACGCCCGGCACGCGCTCGGCGCCCAGCTCGACCGGGACTCCTTCCGGGTGGTCATGACCGACCTGACCGGCAAGATCGTCGCGTCGCGCGGCGGCCCGCTGAACCCGGGCTTCACCCCCGCCGAGGCCGTCTCCGCCCTAGGCGAAGCGGCCGAAGCGCTGCTCGACGGCGTCGAGGGTGTCCTCGGCCTCGGCGTCGGCAGTGTCGGCCCGCTCGATCACCACGAAGGAGTGGTCCGGGACGCCACGAACATGCCGGGCTGGCACGACGTGCCCCTGCGCGACCTGCTCGCGAAACGCACCGGGCTGCCCGTGCGGCTCGACAAGAACACCAACGCCGCCGCCTTCGCCCAGCACTGGCCGGAAGGCGACCAGGCCGCGACCGCCGTCGTGCTCGTCGGGACCGGGATCGGCGTCGGGTTGCTGATCGACGGCAGGCTGTACCGAGGGCCGCGGACCAACGCCGGCGAGTTCGGGCACACGACGCTCGCCTTCGACGGACCGCGCTGCGCGTGCGGCCGCCGCGGCTGCGTGGAGGTGCTGCACAACGCGGCGGCGACCACGGAGGAGGCGGCGGGATTGCTGGCGATCGGGCTCGCCGACCTCGTCCAGGTGCTCGACCTCGAACGTGTCGTGCTCACCGGCCGTTCGGTCCGCGCGGCGCCCGAGGTGTACCGCGACACCGTCGCCGCGCGCCTGCGCGAGCTCCTGCCTTTGCCGCACTGGCAACGGATCCAGGTCGATCTCGACGAGATGGGCGACGACGTCGTGGCGTTCGGCGCGGCGGCGGAGGTGCTGGCCGGGTTCTACGAGAGCGGCGACATCACCGGGTGGTCACCCGGATAGGCGCTAACATCCGCCACGTGCCCGACCAGACGCCCCAGCCCGAGGCTCCGCTCTCCCTCACCCCCGGCGAGCGGGTCATCCCGAGCTGGAACGAACCGCTCGTGGCCGCGGCGACCCGGCCGATCGGCGGCCCGCTCGGCGAGCACGCGGCCGTGGGGCGGCACTGGTTCTGGTCACCGCAGCGGGTCGGGCTGCTGCTGGCCTGCCTCGCGCTGGTGCTCTCGTGGTTCGGCAAGGCGTCGTGCATCCAGCAGTACACCGACGACTCCGGCACCCACCAGCTCGACTGGCGGGCGGGCCGCCCGTTCGTCGCGATGTGTTACTCGGACATCGTCCCGCTCTACAGCTCCGAGCGGCTGAACGATCCGGACACGTTCCCGTACGTGACTTCGTGGACCGAAAACGAAGGAACGGCGAAGGAGACCACGCGGTACATGGAGTACCCGGTGGCGACCGGGCTGTTCCAGTGGATCAACGCGAAGCTCACCGAAGCCTGGCTCTCGGTCGCGGAAGCGGGCTGGCTGCCCGGCGCGCTCCCGGTGGCCGTGTACTTCAACATCTCGGCGCTGTGGCTCGCGCTGGCCTGGCTCGTGACGGTGTGGGCGACCGGCCGATCACTGAAACGCCGCCCGTGGGACGCCGCGCTGGTCGCGATCTCGCCGCTGGTGCTGGTGCACGTCTTCACCAACTTCGACGCCATCGCGACCGCGTTCACCGCGACCGCGCTGCTCGCGTGGGCGCGGCGGCGGCCCGAGGTCGCGGGATTCCTGCTCGGGCTCGGCGCGGCGGCGAAGCTGTATCCGCTGCTCCTGCTGATCCCGTTGCTCTTCCTGTGCCTGCGTGCGGGCAAGGTCAAACAGTGGGCGCTCACCGCCGGGCTCGCGGTGGCGACGTTCGTCGTGGTCAACGTCCCGTTCGCGCTCGCCGCGCCGACCGGCTGGTGGGAGTTCTTCCGGCTCAACACGGTGCGCCCGATGGACCCGGACTCGCTCTACAACGTGATCTCCCACCTTTCCGGCTGGACCGGATTCGACGGGAAGCTCGCCACGGGCGAGACACCGGTCGTGCTCAACGCCGTCGTCGCGGTGCTTTTCCTCGCCGCCTGCGCCGGCATCGGCTACGTCGCGCTGAAGGCGCCGCGCCGTCCGCGGCTCGGCCAGCTCGCCTTCCTCGTGGTGGCCGCGTTCCTGCTGACCAACAAGGTGTGGAGCCCGCAGTACTCGCTGTGGCTGGTCCCGCTGGCGGTGCTCGCGATCCCGCGCTGGCGGCTGCTGCTCGGCTGGATGGTCCTCGACGCGCTGGTCTGGGCGCCGCGGATGATGTACTACCTCGGCGTCGACAACAAAGGCCTGCCGCAGGACTGGTTCCTTGGCGCCGTCGTGATCCGCGATCTGGCGGTGATCGGCCTTTGCGCGCTGGTGATCCGCGACGTCTACCAGCCGCGCAAAGACCCGGTCCGCCTCGCCGACGACGACGATCCGATCGGCGGATTCCTCGACGGCGCCCCCGACCTGCGCGCGGTCAAGCCCGCTTCAACACCTCAGGTCCAGGACGTTCGAGCCTGATGTGCTTGCCGAAGTCCTCGGCGCCGAAGTCTTCGATCCGCACGACGACGGCTTCGGGCGAGGTCTCGACGAGCCTGCAGGCGAACCAGCCTTCGCCGTGCCTGACCGACCAGCGCTCGGCGAGGATCGCCAGGCCCTCCGCCTCCAGCAACGCGACGGAGTCGTCGAAGGCGGCGGGCCCGCCGAGCGGGTAGCCGAAAACGGTCAGTGCCTGCCAACGGGTTTCCGGCGCGGGGACGACGTAGCCGACGTGCTCGCCGTCCTCCGCCCGGTACACGGTCCGATTCTTCATGCGGCACAGGTTCGACCCTCCCGCCGCGTGAGGGTCAAGCCGATTCAACGCACGAGGTAGCCGCCCGTGCTCGTTTCGAAGAACGGCACCGGGCCGGTGCAGGGCAGGACGTCCTGTTCGAAACCGCCGTACCCCCAGCTCCAGCCGATCCGGTCGTGGCCGCGCGGCACGTCCCGCACCGAGAAACCGACGCGGCGGCCGACCACGTTCACCGGGAAGGCGGGGATGTCGGCGCGTTCGATCACACCGGTCAGGACGGCGAGGTCGCCATCACGCGAGACGCAGTCGACCTTGCCCTCGAAATCGGCGACGAGCTTGCCGTCCTTCGTCAGGTGATTCACGTGGAACCGGCCGGAAGACTTCCCGGGTTCCCCGAAAGCGGCGAAGTCGAATCGGACCGGCTCGCCTTCGTAAGCGGGGAACGTCAGCGGCCCGCCCGCCGACCCGATGACCGCGGACCCCGCCGCCTGTGTCGCCGTCGCCTGTGTCGCCCCCAGCGTTCCCGCGGCGACGGCGAGCACTGCGACGGCGGCGATCTTGGCCTTGAGCTTCATGGCTTTCCCTCCAGTACCGGGTGTGTCCCGGCTGGAATCGAGCCTTCCTCGATCGGCGCGCCCGGCCCTCCCGCTGGAGAGGGAACGGCCTCCCGCGCGAGTAGCCCTAGGCGGACGCGACGCGCTCCCGGACGAAGGCGATGTCCGCCGCCTGCCCGTCCGACGGGGTCTCGACGACCACCGGAGCGCCCGCTTCGGCCGCGACCGCGGCCAGCACCTCGGGATCGATCGTGCCGTCGCCGCCGACCACGTTGGCGTGCCGGTCCCGCGTGGAACCGAACTCGTCGCGCGAGTTGTTGAGGTGCACCAGGTCGATCCGGCCCGTGATGGCCTTGACCTTCTTGACCGCCTCGGTCAGATCCCAGCCCGCCGCGTACGCGTGGCAGGTGTCGAAACAGAAACCCGCGCCGAATTCGCCGACCTTGTCCCAGAGCCGGGCGATCGTGTCGAGGTCGCGGGTCATCGCGTTGTCGCCGCCCGCGGTGTTCTCGATCAGGATCGGCACGGCGAAGCCGCCCTTTTCCTGTTCCCGCTCGAAAAGCTTGCGCCAGTTGACGAGGCCCTCTTCGACGTCTTCCCCGGAACCGACGTGGCCGCCGTGCACGACGAGCCCTTTCGCGCCGATCGCGGCGGCACCGTTCGCGTGCTGCGTGACATTCTTCCGCGACGGGATGCGGATGCGGTTGTTCATCGACGCCACATTGATCAGGTACGGCGAGTGGATGAACACCTCGACCGGCGATTCCTTGATCGCTTCGCCGTGCGGGTGGGGTTTGGGAGCCTTCCAGCCCTGCGGGTCGGAAAGGAAGAACTGGAGGACCTCGGCTTCGCGTTCGGCGACCGCGGAGAGGGGATCGTCGTCGCGGACATGGGCACCGATTTTCATGCTGGCAACTTACCCTCGCGGGTTTTTCGCCGTCGCGGACCGGATGGTCACGCTCGTGGGGTAGCGTGAGCGCGTTCCGTTAAACCGCGTGGGTCTTTGAGGGGCGGAGGACGAACTCGATGGGGAAGACTGCCGGGCGGATCACGGCTTGGGGATTCGCGCTTTCGGTCACGGCCGGACTCGCGTTCCCGATGACCGCGACGGCCGCCGAGGAACCGAGCCCGACCCTTTCCGGTGATTGCGCGTCGACGCTGCAGAACGGGAAGTCGGCCGACGGTCTCGTTCTCGACGCGGGTGCCCCGCTCGGTTCGTCCGAAGCGCTGACGGTCGGCCTCGATTCGAAGGCCAAGACCGCCGAGGGCCGGAAGCCCCTGCTTTCGCTGCCGGTCGGCGATCTGGTCAAGACGACCGGTCTCACCGACAACGCGGCAGGCGACCTCGTCGCGCAGGGTGTCTGCAAACCGGCGCAGGGCGCGGTGAACGCGGTCGGGAACCTGACCCAAGGCGTCGTCGAGGAGATCCCGGGTGTCCCGGAGATCCCGCCCGGCCCGAACCCGCCCCAGCCGGAGCCGCCCAAGCCCGAGCCCCCGAAGCCGGGGCCGGGGCAGCCCGGTGGTCCGGGCAGCGAACTCCCGGTCGAGACCGCCCCGGGTTCCTCCACCGGCATCGGCGGCGACTCGATCGCCGGCCTGATCAGCAACGCGGCGCTGCTGCCCGGCAGCTTCGTCCAGGCGCCGGTGATCACCGAGATCATCCCCGGCGAGGTGCCGCCGCCCACCGTCGACGAGAAGGACACCGGCAACGCGCAGGCCGTCCAGGCGCCGGTCGCCCCGGCCAAGCTGCCGCTGCTGCTGGCGGTGCTGGCGCTGGCCGTCGTCGCCGCGGCTCTGGTCCGCGCCTGGCTGCGGGGCAAGCCCGCCTGATTTCACCGTCAGTGACGCCCGCTTCCACTCGAATGCCTGACCTCTTCGAGTGAGCGGGCGTTACTTGTCTCCATTAGCGTCGTTGTCCGGGTAGGTGACCCCGACGACGGAGGAGTCGAAGGCATGCGCGAACGGACACGGAGGGCGACGGCCCTGGGTGCGTCGGCCTTCATTCTCGCGGGCTCGGCCGCCCTCGCCATGCCCGGCACGGCCGCCGCCGCGGAGACCAAGACCGCCACCTGCGGCGGCTCGGTGACCGCGAAGACCGGCGACACGATCCTCGGCAAGACCCCGTTGCTCGGCATCCCGCTCAACCTCGGCCAGGCCGGACCGGTGTCGGGGGTGCTCACGGGGACGATCAACGCGCTGCTCGGCACGGTCTGCAAGGTGACGGTGACCGTGGTGAACACCGTCGTCGCGCCGGTCCCGGTCGTCGGCGCACCCGCCGCGGAAGCGCTGAACGGCGCCGTCAGCGGCACCCACGAAGCCCTGACCGGTGGTGGCGCCAAGCCCGCTCCCGGAACCCAGCCCCAGCCGGGGAAGCCCGCTCCCGGAACACCCGGCAGCGGCGGTCCGCAGACCGGCGGACCGGGTGCTCCCGCGCAGGGCGGCGCCCCGGCGGGCGGCATCCCCGCGGCGAACAGCCCGCTCCTGCCCGGCACCTTCACCCCGAACTTCGGCGGCCTGCCGTGGGGCATCAGCACGGGCTACGCCCCGATGCGCGACTACAGCTCCATCCCGATGGCGACGGCCGGTCTCTTCAGCCCGTCGCCCGGCCTCCGGTACGGCGGCCAGATCCCGGGTTACGCGCCCCAGTTCGGCATCGAGACCGAGAACCAGCCCGGGAACCCGGACGTCCAGAACGCGGGACAGGCCGAAGCGCTACCGAGTGTGAGCGACGGATTCACTCAGGACGGGAAACTGCCGCTGCTGATCGCCGTTTTGGCACTCTCCGGAGTCAGCGCGGGCCTCGTGCGCACCTGGGTCCTCCGCCGAATGGCCGCTACAAGTTAGTCCTACCGCCTAGTATCTTTCTGATCACTCCCTCGTTATCCCCGTTGCAGTGATTCCTCATGCACTGCTTCATGCCCCCACCGACCCGGAGGATCGCGCCCGTGCGGAAGACCACCATCTGGCAGACCACCCGCAAGGCGCTCACCGTCACCGCACTCGCGACCATGGTCACCGGTGGCGCGCTCCTGACGGCCGGGACCGCCTCGGCGGCCACCACGCTGGCGAACGCGTGCAGCGGCACCGTGAACGGCGGGATGGGCGACACCGTCGCGATCACCGGCACCTCGGTCAAGGAACTGGTGCGGGCGGGCGCGCGGGAAGCGGGCACGCTGGCGCTGTACGACGTCGCCGCGAACGACATCGCGAAGGTCAACACCATCAACGTCGGCGCGGTCCCGAACGCCGCGGGCGGTTCGGTCGACGGCAAGGCGATCGGCGCGGCCGTGCGCCAGGCGGTCAAAGACACCAAGTCCTGGGGCCTCGGGCTGAACCCCGAAAAGACGCTGAACTCCATCGAGCACAAGGTCGCCGGCAGCTGCGGGCTGACCACGGTCGCCACGAACTACGTCGCGCCCACCCTGCCGGCGCCGGGCACCACCGCCCCGCAGCAGGGCGGCAACGGCGGCGGCACCCACGGCCTCCCGTCCTCGCCGGGCCTGCTGCCCGGCGGCAGCAACAACGGCACCGGCTACGCCCCGCCGCGCGACTACGGCAACCTGCCGGTCGCGCAGCCGGGTGTCGCGGTGGCGCCGGGCGTGCGCTACCCGGCCAACAGCCCGCTCCCCGGCGAGGGTGCCCCGCAGTACGGCACCGAGGGCCAGGCGGGGCAGGGTCCCGACGTCCGCAACGCGGGCAACGCCGAAGCGCTCGCGACCGACGGCATGCCCGGCGGCGACGTCCAGCTGCCGATGCTGCTCGCGGTGCTCGTGCTCGCCGGCGTGACCGCCGCGCTGGTCCGCACCTGGGTCCTGCGCCGCGTCTCCTGACCGCCAGGTACGCTTACCTGGACAAACCCTCCTGCCACGGACAGTCCGTGGCCGCGAGCCCATAGGAGGTGAGTGGTTGTGTCACGCCATTACGAGGTAATGGTCATCCTGGACCCCACGCTCGACGAGCGTACGGTGGCCCCGACCCTGGACAACTTCCTCAACGTGATCCGCACTTCGGGCGGAAGCGTCGAGAAGGTCGACGTCTGGGGCCGTCGCCGGCTGTCCTACGAGATCAAGAAGCACGCCGAGGGCATCTACGCGCTCCTCGACCTGAACTCGACTTCGGAAGCGGTCAAGGAGCTGGACCGTCAGCTCTCGCTGCAGGAGACCGTGCTCCGCACCAAGGTCATGCGCCGCGAGATCAAGCGCGCCGCGACCGCCGCCGCCAAGGCCTGAGCCGAAGGACTTTCCCGATGGCTGGAGACACCGTCATCACGGTGATCGGCAACCTCACGTCCGACCCGGAGCTTCGCTTCACCCCTTCCGGTGCGGCGGTCGCGAACTTCACCGTCGCGTCCACCCCGCGCACGCTGGACCGTCAGTCCGGTGAGTGGAAGGACGGCGAGGCCCTGTTCCTGCGCTGCAACATCTGGCGTCAGGCGGCCGAGAACGTCGCCGAGTCGCTGACGCGTGGCGCGCGAGTCGTCGTGCAGGGGCGCCTCAAGCAGCGGTCCTTCGAGACCAAGGAAGGCGAGAAGCGCACCGTCGTCGACCTCGAGGTCGACGAGATCGGCCCGTCGCTGCGCTACGCCACCGCCAAGGTGAACAAGGTCAGCCGTGGCACCGGTGGCGGTGGCGGCGGCTTCGGTGGTGGCGGCGGTGGCCAGAGCGCCCCGCCCGCCGACGACCCGTGGGGTTCCGCCCCGCCCGCCGGTGGCGGTGGCGGCGGTTTCTCCGACGAGCCGCCCTTCTGATCCGGCGTCCACCGCGGGCGAATAGCTCCGCGAGACGCCTCGAGACAACCACTACGTAGAAATTCAGGAGTAATACCGTGGCCAAGCCACCCATCCGCAAGCCCAAGAAGAAGGTCTGCGTGTTCTGCAAGGCCGAGAAGAAGGGCCGCCCGGAGAACATCGACTACAAGGACACCAACCTGCTTCGGAAGTACATCTCCGACCGCGGGAAGATCCGTGCCCGCCGGGTGACCGGCAACTGCAGCCAGCACCAGCGTGACATCGCCATCGCGGTCAAGAACTCACGCGAAATGGCGCTGCTGCCCTACACCTCGACCGCGCGCTAAGGAGGCACGTCAATGGCGAAGATCATTCTCACCACCGACGTCGCCAACCTCGGTGGGCCCGGCGACATCGTCGAGGTCAAGGACGGCTACGCACGCAACTACCTGCTCCCCCGCGGCTACGCCATCGTGGCCACCAAGGGCGCGGAGAAGAACGTGCGCACGATCAAGCGGGCGCAGGAGAGCCGTCGCATCCGCGACCTCGACCACGCCAAGGAGATCAAGGCGACCCTGGAGGGCCTCGGCGCCATCCAGCTGAGCGGCAAGGCGGCCGAGGGCTCGAAGAAGCTCTTCGGTTCGATCACCACCGCCGAGATCGTGGACGCGATCAAGGCCGCGGGCGGCCCGCTGCTCGACAAGCGCGTCATCGAGCTGAAGGACCACATCAAGACCGTGGGCAAGCACTCGGTCGGCGCCCGTCTGCACCCCGACGTCCGCGTCGACGTGCGGCTCGAGGTCAAGGCCAAGTAACACCGCTTCGGCACAGGGCGGGACGTCTCCATTCCGGAGGTGTCCCGCCCTTTGTTTTACGGGGAACCGCACCCCATCAGGCCACGTCTTAAGCTTGACTGGGGATCGAGGCATTATCGAGACTCGACGTCGAGGCACGGGGAGATCTGGACGCAATGGCTTACGACAGCAACGCCGAGCAGAACCGGCAGGAGAAGGTTTCGGTGTCCGCACCGGCCAACCCGGACAAGCCGGCGTCGGGCGGAGGCGGCGGCGGGTTCACCTTCGACAAGGACAAGATCGACGGCATCATCAAGAAGTGGACGGACCTGCAGGCCGAGCTCAAGCGGGACTACGCCGACGCGAACCTGATGGCGAACGTCAAGGCGCCCGGCAAGGAGTTCGCGAGCGGGGACTGGGAGAAGCTCGCCAACCCGTCGGGCAAGGCGTTCCTGGAGCAGAACCAGAAGATGCAGGACTACGTCAAGAACTACATCGACCAGCTGACCGCCGCGAAGCAGAAGATCGCCACGAACGAGGCCGAAACGCAGGCTTCGCTCAACAAGCACAAGGCCGTGTGATGCGACGTTCCCTCGTTCTCCTCCTGGCCGCGGGCGCGCTGGTCGCCGGCTGTTCCGGCACCAAGAACGGCACCGCCTCGTCGGAGCCTTCCTACACGACCGGGGCCGGCGCCTCGAGCGAGTCGAGCGGCTCGTCCGGCTCCGCGCCCAAGGTGTCGAACCCGCTGAAGACCTCGTCGATCGAGAGCGACGCCTGCGCCGCGCTTTCCGCGGCGAAGCGGACCGAACTCGGTCTCGGCGAAGGCGAGCGGCGGACCACGAGCGCCGGACCGGGCTGCTCGATCTTCGCCGCCGACGACAAGCTGAACCAGATCGAGATCAGCCCGGTGCTCGCGAACAAGAACGGCCTGAGCGACGTCTACGACACGAAGGCCAACAACGAGTACTTCGAGCCGACCGAGGTCGCGGGCTACCCGGCGGTGTACGCCGCGTCGCTCGACCACCGCAAGAACGGCAAATGCGGTCTTTTCGTCGGCGTGACCGACCAGCTCTCCGTGAACATCCTGGTGCAGTACGACAACGGACCCGGCGCGAGTGATCCGTGCCCGGTCGCGCTCAAAGTGGGGGAAGCGATGATCGAGACGTTGAAGGAGGGCTGACACGTGTTCCTGCTGCCGATCATCGCCGGGTATTCGGCCTACAACCTGGCGACCACGAAATCCGGCGACTTCGAAGCGTCCGGCGGCGATCGCAAGATCGACTGCTACAACATCTGGGAGAAGATCGTCACCGGTCCGGGTACCGGGTCGATCCAGGAGGGCCAGGCCGCGGCGACCCGGCTCAAGGCCGGCTACCAGGACAGGCTGACCACCATCGACAACCTGTCGAAGGAGATGGACGCCGCCTGGACCGGTAAGAGCGCCGAAGCCGCGCAGCAGTCGGGCGCGCATCCGCTGCGGGCGTGGATGGAGGACTCCGGCAAGAAGCTGGTGGACTCCGACAAGTACCTCGGCGAGCAGAACACCGCCTTCACCACGGTGAAGGCGAAGGTGCAGCAGGTCCCGAAGGAACCGCCGAAGAACAACCTGCTCAACTCCATCACCCCGTGGACCACCGACACCGACCGCGCGATCCGGGACTACAACCAAAAGGGTCAAGCGAATGTCGACGCGTTCAACGAGTACTTCAAGGCCAGCTCCGAGAACGGCAAGAAGCTGCCCACCTACAGCAAAATGGAGGGGCAGAACACCAACGTCGACGTCAACGGCGGCGGCGGAAACGGCAAGGACAAGGACGGCAACGGGAACGGCCAGGGCGACCGGAACGGGCACAACGGGATGCCGGGCATCTCGACGCCACCCGGTTCGATGCCGAGCATCCCCGGTTCGGGCACGCCGAACATCCCCGGTTCGAACATGCCGGGTATCGGCACGCCCGGCTCGAACCTTCCGGGCAGCAACCTGCCGGGGTCGAACCTTCCCGGATCGAACCTCCCGGGTTCGAACCTGCCCGGCGGGCAGTACAACCCGAACATCCCCGGCAGCAACTACAAGCCGCCGTCCTGGGACGACGGGACGAACGCGTCCGGCTACACCCCGCCGAAGATCCCCGGCGCCGGTGGCTTCGGCCCGGGTGGCGGCGGAGGCGGCGGTGGCGGTGGCTTCGGCGGCACCGACATCCCCGGCGCGGGCGGCTTCGGCCCGGACGGCGGCTTCGGTCCCGGTGGCGGCTTCGGTCCCGGTGGCGGAAGTGGCGCGGCCCTGCCCGGCAACGCGGGTGCGATGGGCGGCGGCGCCGGCATGGGCGGCGGCGCCGGTGGCGCCGGATCCGGAGCGGGCCGCGGCGCGGGCGGAATGATGGGCGGCATGGGCGGTATGGGAGCCGGTGGCGCCCGCGGGAAGGGCGGCGAAGACGAGGAGCGCAGCGCCAAATTCCTCGTCGGCGACGACCCCAACGAGATCTTCGGAACCGACGAACTCACCGCACCGCCGGTGATCGGCGAATAAGTGTCGGGGCGGAGCCGGCGCTATGGCGGAATACGGCACAGAATTGAACCCGCCTCGGCCGCAGGCCCCGCTATCGCGGTGGCAGGGCGCCTGCACCGCGGAAGGCGACTGGGAGTGCCAACGCGCGCCCTGCCGACGTCGATCGCGGTCGCGGGTTCACCGACGAAGGACTAGCTATCACGAGCAGGCCGGGCGCGTGCCAAGATTGGGGCCGCGCCCGGCTTGTCTTGTTCCGGGCTGGACGAACAGAACGACTAGGGGGCAGTTCCGGTGCTGGACAAACAGGTCACGATCACGACCGGCACCCTCATCACGCTGATCCGCCGCCGAGGCGGCGAACCGCACACGATCCTGTCGGAGACGCCGACCTGGTACGACGAGGACGCGCAGCGGGCCGAGGACGAGCGGACCAACGAGGAACTGGCGAGCCAGGGCCTCTTCGGCGCACGAGGACTGCACCCCGGTTTCAAGGCGACGCTCGAAGCGATCGCCAGGCCGGCGCTGGAGTACTACGGCTGGGTCGACGGCGGGTTCGAGGGCAAGGCGCTGAGCTTCAGCCTGCTCGCGGGAAGCGCCGGCGGCGAGGGTTTCGTGCTAGCCCGGCACAGCGAGCACGACGGTGTCGCGCTGGCCTCCGTGCGGCCCGAAGAGCTGCTCACCGAATTCCTCGACCAGATCCCGAAGCTCGCGCCGGGACGCGGCCGTCCGCTCGCCGTCCCGAAGAGTCAGGTCGAGGCTCCGCGTTCGTCGTCGACAGCGCAGGACGAGGGCTTCGAGGTGCTTCGCAGCGGGCGGCAGAGCACCGGGAGCCAGGAGGCCGACGAGCTTCGCCGCATCCTCGCGCTACGCCGTTTGGGGAGTGGAAGCCTCTACGTCGCGGCCCGCGGCCGGAGCGGCGCGCGGCAGCGGATCGAACGCCCGGTGAACTACATCGATACGACCGAGGGCCGGTGGCTGACCGAAGAGGTACCGGGAAGTGGCGAGCCGAGGATCGCCTTCACACCCGCCGACCAGCAGGTTCTCGCGGAACGACTACGGAGCGCACAGGGCAGGTTGTTCGCGTCCTGACTTCCGGCCCGTTCAGCCCGGCGGGTCACCCTTCTACCCTCCGTAGCATTCATCCACAGGGCACCCCTGTGCGCCCGCGTGCGACACGCCGAACGACGAGTTTTGCCCGACACGCCGTCGCGAGGTGAATAAAGTTCTCCACAGTCTCTCCACAGGGGCTGACCAGCGCTTTTGTCAGACCATCCCAGCGTTGCCCACAAGTTGTACACAGGGTTTCGGCCACCTGTGAAGGGATGCCCGCAGTCATCCCCAGGTTGTCCACAGGGCGGTCCCCAGGCGAAATTGCGCTCGTCCTTTCGGGGGGCCTAGCGTGCCCGCCGGGCCGGTACACACCGTGGTGGTCAACCGGCCGGGGAGGGGAAGACAGGGGAGGGCCCGAAGCCGCGGGAGGGGCGGACGGGCACGGGCGGATCGACCGGGGAAGTTCTGGCATAATCGAACGCGTGTTCGATGTCTTGAGGAGGTGGCAGCAGCGGTGGCGCTGACCGACGACCGCAATCCGATGTACGCGGAGTCCGACCCGGGTCCCAGCGACCCCGGTCCGCGTGGCGGCGAGTACGACCGCCAGCCTCCGCAGGACATCGCGGCCGAGCAATCCGTGCTCGGCGGCATGCTGCTGTCGAAGGACGCCGTCGCCGACGTCATCGAAGCCCTCGGCCCCGACGACTTCTACCGCCCGGCCCACCAAGCGATCTACGACGTCATCCTCGACCTCTACGGCCGAGGCGAACCCGCCGACCCGATCACCGTCTCCGCCGAGCTGGAACGCCGAGGCGAGCTGGGCCGCGTCGGCGGCGCCCCCTATCTGCACACCCTGATCGCGACGGTGCCGACGGCGGCGAACGCCGGGTACTACGCCGAGATCGTCTCCGAGAAGGCGGTGCTGCGGCGCCTGGTCGAGGCGGGCACCCGGATCGTGCAGTACGGCTACGGCGCGGCCGCGGCCGACGGCGCCAACATCGACGAGGTCGTCGACCGCGCGCAGGCCGCGATCTACGACGTCACCGAGCGGCGCACCAGCGAGGACTACGTCGCGCTGGAAGAGCTGCTCCAGCCGACCATGGACGAGATCGACGCGATCGCGTCGCGCGGCGGCCAGTCGCAGGGCATCCCGACCGGATTCGCCGACTTCGACGATCTGACCAACGGCCTGCACCCCGGTCAGATGATCATCGTCGCGGCCCGGCCCGGTGTCGGCAAGGCGCTCGCCCTGGACACCCCACTGGCCACTCCCGACGGCTGGACGACCATGGGCGAGGTCCAGCCCGGCGACAGGCTGATCGGCGCGAACGGCCGCCCCACGACCGTGGTCGCGGCGACCGAGGTCATGGAGGGCCGTCCCTGCTACGAAGTCGAGTTCTCGGACGGCACGGTGCTCCTCGCGGACGCCGAACACCAGTGGCTGACCGACACGAGGTCGTCCCGCCGCTCAGGTCGGTCAGCCCCGGAGGTGCGCACGACGGAGGAGCTGGCGGCCACGCTGCGCTGCCGAACAGCGGACGGACGTGCCAACCACTCCATCGCGACCACGGCTCCGCTGCAACTGCCTGAACGCGAACTGCCGCTTCACCCTTACGCGCTCGGCGCCTGGCTCGGCGACGGCCATTCGGCGAGCGCACGCTTCACGACGGCGGACCCGGAGATCATCTGCTACCTGGAAGGGGAAGCCGGTCTCCTGGTGGAACGCCACGCCGAGCTGTCGTACACCCTGCGGCTGGTTCCGCCGGACCCGGTGGAATACCGCCGTTGCGAGGTATGCGGCGAACCGTTCCTTCCCCAGACCTCCCAGGTGCGGACATGCGGCCGTTCCTGCGGCGGCAAGGTGCGTTTACAGAGCCCCCCGGTGCCCGCGCCGACCTGCCCCGACTGCGGACGCCCGTCGTCGGGTATGCGACTTTGCCAGGCCTGCCGCAACGAACACGGCAGTGTGCAGGCGATTCTCCGCACGTTGGGTGTGCTGGGGAACAAGCACATCCCGGTGGAGTATCTGCGGGCATCCGTCGAGCAACGCCGCGCGCTGCTGGCCGGCCTGCTCGACACCGACGGCACCGTCACCCATTCCGGCGCGGTTCAGTTCGCCGTGACGAGCAAGGTGCTCGCCGAGCAGACCCGGGAACTGATCGTCAGCCTCGGGTACCGCTGCGCGTTCACGACCAAGAGGGTCAAGGGGCGCAGCGAAGAGACCTCGACGGCGTACATCCTCGGCTTCACCACCCAGGACCGGGTGTTCTGGTTGCAGCGGAAACATCTGGAGCAGAAGGAGCGGCTCACCAACGTCCGCGTCCGGCCCCACCTCCGCTACGTCGTGGACGTCCGCCCCGTGGCGTCCGTCCCGGTGCGGTGTGTGGAGGTCGACGCTCCGGACCACCTGTACCTCGCCGGGCGATCGATGGTCCCGACCCACAACTCGACGCTGGGACTCGACTTCGCGCGTTCGGCGTCCATCAAACACGGTCTGACCAGCGTCATCTTCTCGCTGGAAATGAGCAGGACCGAGATCGTCATGCGCATGCTCTCGGCCGAAGCTCGGATCCGCCTGGCGGATATGCGCGGTGGTAAGATGTCCGACGACGACTGGACCCGGCTCGCGCGCCGGATGAGCGAGGTCTCCGAGGCACCGCTGTTCGTCGACGACTCGCCGAACATGACGATGATGGAGATCCGCGCGAAGGCCCGGCGGCTCAAACAGCGCAACGACCTCAAACTCGTCGTCCTCGACTATCTCCAGCTGATGACCTCGGGTAAGCGCGTCGAGTCGCGGCAGCAGGAGGTCTCGGAGTTCTCGCGGCAGATGAAGCTGCTGGCGAAGGAGATCGAGGTCCCGGTGATCGCGATCAGCCAGCTGAACCGTGGTCCCGAGCAGCGGACCGACAAACGCCCGATGCTGTCCGACCTCCGTGAGTCCGGCTCGCTGGAGCAGGACGCCGACCTCGTCATCCTGGTCAACCGCCCCGACGCCTGGGAGCGCGACGACCCGCGGGCGGGCGAGGCGGATCTGATCATCGCGAAGCACCGTGCCGGGCCGACGGCGACGATCACCGTGGCGCACCAGCTGCACTACAGCCGCTTCGTCGACCTGTCACACGACTAGGGGCGGGACTGTAGGTTCTCAAATTTGACTTCATTTTCTCAAAGCCGACTTCATCTGCACTTCATAAATGAAGTGACATTGAGACTAGAAGGAGCCCCCATGCCCGTTCCGAACCCTTCTGGCCCCATCTTCGACATCTACAGCGGCTCCATCACCACCGGCAAGACCACCTCTTGGTCGAGTACGCAGCGGGGGAGAAGTGGCGATAGAGCCAGCAGCTAAGGTGGAGCGAGAGGATTACCTGCTCGCGCAGGTCCGCGAGGCGTTCGGCCGGGTGGTCTACAGCCACAAGACCCACGAGAAGCAAGCGGACATCTGCTTCAGGCGACACCGGTGGCAACAGGGTGTGCTGGTTGCTTTCACGGCTGTAAGCACCGGCACGTTCCTCGCGTCCGTGCTCGGCGTGCTGGGCAACCAGGTCCTGACAAGCCTCGCGACCTCGTTCATCGCCCTCGTCGTCAGCGCACTGAGCCTCGCCTCCAAGAGCTTCAAGTTTAGTGAGGAGTCTGAGGCCCACCGCAAAATCGCCTCACGGCTGTGGGACGTACGCGAGTCGTACCTGTCGCTGATCGCCGACCTGATGTCCGGTGCGACGGCGCCTGCGGATGCTCGTGTGCGCCGCGACGAGCTCCAGGAGGCCACGCGTGCGGCTTACGCCGACGCGCCCCGGACCACGTCCAAGGCTTACGGCCGGGCGCAGAACGGGCTTAAGAACAACGAGGAGCTGACCTTCACCTCCCGCGAGATCGACCTGTTCCTCCCAGAGGCGCTTCGTCTCAATGAAGGTGAGGCGGGACGATGAAGGTAGACGAGATCTTTGATGCCCTGCTCGAGAACCTGAAAGTCGGCGATGCCAGCACCACCGTCGCCGCACGCCGCGACGAGATCACGAAGGCGTTGAACAAGGACTTCCGGTCGGTCGAGGGCTCAACGGCGAATCGGCTCATGGTCGGCTCCTACGGCCGGCACACTGCGATCCGCGGCATCTCGGACCTGGACATGATCTACATCCTCCCGACCAACCTGCGCTCGAACTACAGCAGCGAGACGGGACCGCGGAGGATGCTCAACCGTGTTCGGGACGATCTGACCGCGCGGTACCCGAACACCAACATACGCGTCGACCAGTGCGTCGTGCGCGTGCAGTTCACGAGCAACAAGTTCAAGTTCGAGGTGCAGCCGGCGTTCGAGAACAGCGATGGCAGCTTCGACTACCCCGACACGAAGGCCGAGGGCTGGAAGGTCACTAAGCCGCGCAAGGAGATCGCTGCAACGAAGGACTGCAACGACCGTACATCGACGAACATGCGCCACCTCGCTCGGATGGCCCGGGCGTGGAAGAACGCGAACGGCGTGGCAATGGGCGGCCTGCTCATCGACACGCTCGTCTACCGGTTCTTCTCTGCCACGTCCGAGTATGACGACAAGGGGAGCCTCTGGTTCGACTTCATGGCCAGGGACTTCTTCGAGTTCCTCATGAATGAGCCGGACCAGGACTACTACCTCGCGTTGGGAAGCAACCAGCGGGTCAGCGTGAAGAAGCGGTTCCAGCCGAAGGCGAAGAAGGCGTACAACCGCTGCCTCGATGCCATCGCCAACACGGGAAAAGCCTCCGCGAACAAGAAATGGCGCGAGGTGTTCGGGTCGGCGGTTCCGCTGGAGGTCACCAAGTCCGCCCGCTCGTTCAAGGACACCGAGGAGTTCATCGAGAGCCGGTACCCCGTCGACATTGGCGAGTCGGTCGCGATCGACTGCAAGGTCACGCAGAACGGATGGCGACCGGCATCACTCCGGGAGATGCTCAAGAGCAAGACCTTGCTGCTCCCGAACAAGGAGCTCGACTTCACCATCACCGAGTGCAGCGTCTCGTACCCGTACGAAGTGAAGTGGAAGGTGCTGAACCGCGGAGACGAGGCCGAGCGTCGGAACAACATCCGCGGAGAGATCGACTCGCCCAACAGTGCCGGCAACGCTCGGCACGAGCAGACCAGCTTCCGTGGCGAGCACATCGTCGAGTGCTACATCATCAAGGACGGGATCGTGGTCGCACGGGACGCCATCGACGTACCGATCAGCACCAACGCCGCTTAGGCGACCTGGCGCCGACGTCGCCAACACCAAACCTGCGCTAGCCACTACCGACGCCGCGGCCACCGGCCGCCATGACCTGCACTGCCCACCTCATCCATCGTCGCAGCCCCGAACAAGCCCGGGGCCTGTCGTTCGGCTGTATGGGTGGATTCAATGTGGGCTATACGGGTGTTCGTCCCCGACACACCGGCACAACTCGGCTCCGATACGCGGGCAGGTGCGAGGGTGCCTCCGCCCACGGCTGCGTGTGGTCGTGTCGATGGGACGGAGGAGCATGGCTGTCGCCGCAGAAATCCCGACTTCGATGACGGTCAGCTACCGGTGCGCGAACTCGGTGTCCGGCAAGACATCGGAGGCCACGCCGGAGAGAACCGAACCATGGACATTGGTCGGCCTGGACTCGGTGATTTCGGCATCGCCGTGGCGGACCTTCCGCTGGTACAGGGGCCAGCGGCACTATTCGGGTAGCTTCTGGTCGGCGACCGAACGCGATCTGGTGATCTATGAGTCTCGGCTGGAGTTGGCGCGGTTGCTGTTCGCGGACTTCGACAGGTCCGTGCAGCGCATCCTGGCCCAGCCATTCCTGCTGCGCGCCGAAGTCGCCGGGGCGCCGCGTAAGCATGTCCCGGACTACCTGCTGTTGACCAGCACCGGGCCGGTAGTGGTCGATGTGAAGCCGCAGTCGCGCGTTACGAAGCCGGACAACATGTTCGTCTTCGGCTGGACCCGGCAGGCGGTGGAATCACGTGGCTGGCGGTATGAGGTGTGGAGCGAGCCACCGCACGCGGAACTGGAGAACCTGCGATTCCTGGCCGGGTATCGACGGGATTGGTTGTTCGATCACGAGCTTCTCGCTGAACTCCGCGCTGCGGATCTCGACGGCACCACGTTGACAGCGGCGTGCCAGTCACTCCCGGATCAACCGAGAGCGATAGTGCGATCCGCCGTCCTGCATCTGCTTTGGCAACAGCACTTCACCGCCGACCTGACCCACCCGTTGAGCGGCAACCACGTGCTGAGGAAGGCGGCGTGAGCAACGCGGCGGTACGCGTGGGCGTCGGCACGCGCTTCTCCTACGACGGCGAGGTTGTCGAGGTGGCCGAGCTGCTTGCAACCACGGCTGGCAACGAAGTCGTGCTCAAGAACGTCGCCAGCCAGCGGATCATCCGAGTGTCCGTGCGGGAGCTGCTGACCTCAGACCGTGCTCGGATCATCCCGGCAGGCCCCGGGCCTTCCGCCGACGACCCGCAGGAGTTGGCGAGCGTGCTGCTGGCCGAGCTGACCGATACCGAGCGACAGCAACTACGGGAACGGGCCGCACACGTCCGTGAGGTCTTAACCGGGTACCGCTTGGGCATGGCCGAGCTTGCCGCAGAGGGCGAACCCCGCCCGGAGTTCGAGCCAAGCCTGCCGTTGACGACCCGATACCGGGCCAAGGCAGCAGAACTGAACGTCACCATGCGAACCGTCCAGCAGTGGGTGTCCGACTTTCACGGCAACGGCGAGGCCGGCCTGCTCCCCAAGAAGGATCTCACGAGAAACAGCGCAGCGGGCCGCGTTGACCAGCGGTGGGTGGACATCGCATTGGAGGTGATGGTCGAGCACACCGCCGAATCGAAGCCGTCCCGGACGATGGTGATCGACCGGACCAACGCCCGGGTCGTCGTGCGGTTCGGGCCCGATGTGGTGAAACTGCCGAGCCGGGCGACGGCGTTTCGGGTGTTGGAGGAGTTGGAACGGCGGCATCCGACCTTCCGGCTGAGCACGAAGCGGAACCGGGATATCGCCGACCGCTCGGATGAGGCGTATGGCAAGCTGCGGCCGACCCGGCCCGGTGAATACGTGCTGATGGACACCACCCGGTTGGACGTGTTCGCGTTGGACCCGGTCACGTTGCGATGGATCAACTCCGAACTGACCGTCGCGATGGACTGGTACGACCGGTGCATCGTGGGACTGCGGCTCACACCCGTGTCGACCAAGTCGGTGGACGCGGCCTCGGTGCTCTATCAGGCGTTTCGGCCGCCTCCGACCGGGCGGGACTGGCCCGCTCACGCGGTCTGGCCAGAACACGGCATCCCCCGGTCGGTGCTGTTGGACACCACCGCGATCGAGCGGCCTGGTGTCTCATCGCCTGCTGTGGTGCCGGAGACGATCGTGGTCGACCACGGCAAGATCTACGTGTCCGAGCATTTGACCAGCGTGTGCTGCCGGATGGGGATCTCGATCCAGCCAGCGCGATTGCGGACGGGTCGCGACAAAGGCCCTGTGGAGCGATTTTTCCGCACCCTGCGCGAGGCTCTGTTGCAGGCTCTGCCTGGTTACAAGGGACCGGATGTCCACTCGCGCGGCCTGAGCCCCGAGGGCGACGCGTTCTTCTTTCTCGACGAGTTGGAAGCGATCATTCGCGAATGGGTTTCGACGGTCTATCACCACAAGCCGCACACCAGCCTCGTTGATCCGCACCTGCCGAAGCTGCGCATGTCCCCGGCCACGATGTTCGAACACGGCATCGCCCGAGCCGGTTACATCGAAGTCCCCCGCGACCCGGACCTGGGCTACGAGTTCCTCAAGACCGAGTGGCGCACGATCCAGCACTACGGGGTCGAGATCGACGGCCGCCGCTACAACGGCTCGATCCTCAAGGGCAAGGACAACCAGACCAGCCCCTACACCGGGAAGGCCAGAGGACGCTGGCCGATTCAGGTCAATCCCGATGACATCACCCGTGTCTACTTCCGGGACCACGAGACCCACAAATGGCACACGCTGAGGTGGGAGCATGCCCCGTCACTGGAGATGCCGCTGAGCGGGGACGCTCTGCAATTCGCGCGCAAGCTGGCTGCGGCCAAATACACCTACCCCGACGACAAGATCGCGGTCGCTGACCTGTTCGAGCGGTGGAACGTCGGGCTGGGCCAGACGCTGCCAGAACGGCGGATGGCGCTGCGGCTGTCCCGCGAGCGGGCCACGATCGACCTCCCCGAGGACATACCCGAACAGACCGTGTCGACGTTGCCGTCGGTGGCCCGCGTGCTCGCGGCCACCCCGACCGCAGGCGACGCGGCGCCGGACACCGTTGATGAACCGGTGGCGGAAATGGGCGATGACGACGCCGACGACCTCGAAGCGCTAGATACCGAGGACGACTTCTACGCCGACGCGCTGGAGGACGTGTAATGACGACCCGTCAACTACCCGCGTCGGGCGAAGACAAGGCTGCGGACGGCCACGCGCGGCTGGACAACCTAACTCTGGCACGTAAGGAAGGCTGGCGCAGCTTCGTCACCACACCGACCCGCCCCCAGCCTGAGCCGTTGACCAGCACGAACCTGCGGCAGCTCAGCACGGCTGCGTTGGCCGACTACAACAAGCAGCGGCGTATCTGGCACGCCAACCTGGGGCCGATCAAGACCCCTCAATTGGCTGAGTTGCACGAGGACTTGTGGGACATCGTCGACAGCAACGCCCAGGACGGAGACAAGGCCAAAGGCGCGATTGCGATCGACGCGTTTCCCGGGTTGGGCAAGACGACCGCCGTGTTGGCGTTCGCCAAAAAGTTCCACCGTCGAGAGGTCGCCGACGAAGGCGAGTACACCGCCGCAGGCCATGAGCGGTGGCCAGTCTGCCGGGTCGGGTTGACCGGCAACACCGGGATGAAGGACTTCAATCGCGCCATGCTGGGGTTCTTCGCCCACCCTGGTACCGCGTCCGGCACCACTGCGGACTTCGCTCGTCGAGCTCTTGACTGCATGGTCTCGTGCGAAGTCCGTTTGCTGATCGTCGATGACCTGCACTTCCTGAAGTGGCGAACCAAGAACGGGGTGGAGGTCTCCAACCATTTCAAGTACATCGCCAATGAGTTCCCAGTGACGATGTTGTTTATCGGCGTTGGTTTGGAGGCGCGTGGCTTGTTCGCCGAAGGCGATTCGTATGCCGATGCTGTACTGGCGCAGACCGGCCGGCGGACCACGCGATTGGACGTACAGCCGTTCGCGGTCGATACCGAGACTGGTCGTCGGCAGTGGCGCCAACTGCTCCTTGCCTTAGAACAACGCCTAGTGCTGGCCGCAAAGTCACCGGGGATGTTGTCCGATGATCTGTCGGACTACCTGTTCTCTCGTAGCACTGGACATATCGGCTCGTTGATGACTTTGATCAACCGTGGTTGTCAGCGCGCTGTCCGAACCAAGACCGAACGCCTCAGTCAGGACCTGCTCAACGAGGTAAAGACCGATGCTGCCGCGGAAGCCGCTCGTCGCGAGCTGGAGACCGCCATAGACGCCCGTCGGATCACCACCGTCCCCGCTCGGGCTACCCCCGGCCGCGCCGGATGAACAGGCCACGCACGCTGCCGATCCGCGTCGCCCCCCTGCCCGGGGAGGCCCTGGATTCCTGGTTCACTGCCATCGCGCACCGCCTACACACTCCGCTAGGAGGCTTGCTGCCTCAATTGGGCCTCGGGCATCGCTCTCCAGAAATGCAAGTGAGCGCCCAAGACCTGCAGAAGGACTGGACGACGCTCCTTTTCCCAGCGGAACTCGCTGCGGTGTCCGCCGCAACGGGCGAATCAGAGAACAAGATCGAGGCAATGACGTTGCACCGCTTTGGCGGCGCGGTCGTCATCGACACCGCTCAAAGGAAAGTGAACCATTGGCTTCTGTGGGGACGCCAGAGAGGATCGCGGTTCTGCCCGGAATGCCTCGCGCACGCCGGCGGACGCTGGCAACTCTCCTGGCGGCTCGGTTGGTCTTTCGCCTGCATCCTCCACCGTCGGCTTCTGGTCGATGTATGCCCAGACTGCCGCAGAGTCCTACGCCGCCATCCCTTGTGGGCTCAGCCGCAGCCGGGCCACTGCGTCGAACCAGCTGAACCGGATGCGACCGGCCGTGACCCAGCCCGTTGCGGCGCTGACCTATCGACTGCACGCTCAGTGCAGTTCCGCGCGGATCACCCCGTGATTCAAGCTCAACAGGTCATCCTCGATCTCATCGAGCAGAGCGAGGGCACATTCGGCGTGTACGCCAGCAACCCGATCTCCGCATCGACGGCGCTGGCCGATCTGCGCGCCATCGGCGGCCGCGTCCTCAGCTATGCCAGATACACAGATCTTAAGAGGTTTCCCGAAGACCTGATGGCTGCCTATTACCGGGAGAACCCCTACCCACCTGGGACCGCGTCTCGCCGTGGCTTCATGGCACCGGCAGGCGCCGCAACCGCAGCCGTCGGAGCCACCGCCTCGGTGATGATCCTAGCCTGCGACACCGTGCCCGCCGCAGGCGAATCGTTACGCTGGCTGGTCGAACGGTTGCGCGACGACAGGCTCACGGCGACGCCGACTAGTATGGCCAGTTGGGGGCGTGGCACCAGCACAACCCTGAGAGCGGTGCAGATTTCTGCGATTGATCCGCTGCTCAAGCCGAGCGACCAATTGCGGTACTGGGTCGCCGCCAAGAACCCGGTTCGCGGATTCGCTGATCCACGCTCGCGTTCTCGGCGAAGCCGCGTTCCGGCGATGTTCTGGACCGCGTACGCCCTACGGCTACGACCAGATCTTCGCCTGTCCCTTCGCGCACTACGGCCAGCGTTGTCTGCTGCGCTCCTCCTCCCCGGCACTCGATACAGCCTGCACGACGCCTCGGAACTCCTCCGCGATGTACCCGATGCTCATGACGCCTCACGGATCCTCCAAAGGCTTCGCTCACATCCCTGCTGGCGAGACATCCTCAGCGCCTTGACCCGGCTCGCCGATCATTTGGATTCCGAAGGCAGCCCGATCGACTACCACCGCCGGCGGAGACTTAACTACAGCGACCTGCTCCCCGACAGCCGATGGCATGACATCTGCCGGAACACCGGATTCCCACCCGGGCGGAGTCGCGTCCAGCTCGCGCGATGCCTTCTGTTCGAGAAGATCAGTACGCTGCCAGTGAACCGTGCGCCAGCCTCATTTGCTGTCAGCACGTCCTATGCGCGTGATCGACTGCTGAACTTTGGAAGCCATATCACTCTGGAGGTCGCGCAGCACCTGGCCGAAGCCGCGCAAGACTTCCTTGCCCGCCATCGCATCAAGGGCGAGCCCGTGGACTGGCAGCCGCCGGCCGACCTCTTCGACGGTCTCGCCCTCCCCGGGCACGATCCAGACCTGATCGACATTCCAGCCCTGCATGACCTTGTCCGGCGTCGACACGGCTCCTTGAGTGACACCGCCGATCGTCTCGGAACCACCCTCGACATGGTCCGGCACCTACTGGACAACCATCCAGCCCCCACCGGCAGATTAACTGAGGCACGAGGCCGCGCAACTGGTCAGCAACGGTACGCAGCCCGCACCGCGCTGCCGAAAGAACTGCTCACTCAACTCTACGTAGAAGAGCATCGCACTCTGCGTGCCATCGGTGAGCGTGTCGGCGTCAGTCGCCAGACCATCACCAGACTGCTCGACGAATACGATATCGAGCGCGCACCACAGCGGAGGCCATCGAAAGCGATCGGCCACGAATGGCTCCATGAGCAGTACGTCAACCAGCGACGTACACTTCCGGAACTCGCGAGGGAGACCGGGATGAGCACCGCCAGCATGAACCGTTGGGCCAAGACCCACAACATTCCCCTCCGGCCCCGCGGCGGCGCGAGCCACCGGCGGTCATCCAGCCAATCCGAGCCTGGACCATGCCAGCGAGAAGCCGAAGCCAGCCAAGACGATTCGATCTGATCCATCGCTTGAGCCTGTCGAACGTGCGACTTGGCAAATACCAAGTTGACCGCAGACGTCTAGCCAACTGTGCACGTTCCCCCACAAAGAAGTCCGGGACATACGGCGGTAGCGCTGGATAGATTGCCAACTATGCCCTCTGGTCAGGTCTCGGTCTGGGTACCGATTGTCGTTGGAATTATTGGCCTGGTCGGCGTCGTCGCCGGCCAGTTGATCAACAGTCGTCGGGAAGACCGGCGGTGGCAGCGGGAAGCGGCCAGGGAGGAGCTGCGGCATCAGCGGGAGCGCGATCGCGTGGCCGCCGACCGCGCCCACGCGATCGCGCTGCATTGGTCGCAGGAGCGGAAGGACACCTACACCGGCCTGCTCAAAGAGTCCGACGAGTACCTGGGCACCTTGCTGAAGTATGTGGAGGCATTGGAGCGCAAGGAACCGACCGACGAGTTCGAGGCATATATGAGCCAGCGTCGCCAAGCTGCCGCGTCGTGCAGGGCGTCCGTCGACATCCTGGCATCGCCCCGAATCCGGGCAGTCACCGATGACCTGATGAGGGCGACGCTCGGCGCGCACATCAGCATCAGCACCGACGGGGTTGACAGACCCTCTCGGTCAATGGCCATGCGCAAGGCCGAGCGGGCTAAGGACACGTTCCTGCAGGAAGTTCGCGCGGAGCTCGGCGTGGACAATCCATCAGTAGACACTGTCTTGCCAGACCCGCTGTGATATCAGCCTGGCGGCCGGAACAGCCTGCAGCTGTCGGGTCGACCAGCGATATCGACTCAGCCAACTGGGGATCAACGCGATCCTGCACTGCCACCCCGAAGAAATGCCACGACACTGAGACTGATCTTGATGAAGCCGCCGTGAGACAACCAGCAAAACCGCAGGTCGCAGAAGATCAACATGTCAGGCGCGGTGGGACCCTACAGGGACCCGGACAATCCTCGGGTGCACAACGAGCCACCAAGGATCCGGGTAGCCGCCTACGTCCTCCGCTACAAGGCAGGCCTGCAACTCCTGGTCTTCGAGCACCAAGGCATGCCCGAAGCCGGCACGCAGGTCCCTGCCGGCGGGGTTCGCCCGGGTGAGCCCCTCGGCCAGGCTGCCCGGCGAGAAGTCCTCGAGGAAACCGGACTGACCGAAACGGTCGTCGTCGGCTCGCTGACCACCGAGGGCAAGGCACACCCGCATGACGGCCGACCGCGACGCACCACCTACTTCCAGCTGCGCGCGCCGGCGACCGGCCCGGACAGCTGGTGCCACCGCGTCGGCGGCGACGGGAGCGACGCGGGCCTGGTTTTCGAGTGCAGGTTCCAGCCGCTGCCCCTGCACGGCCCGCTCGCCGACCGGCAGGACGCGTGGCTCGGGTTGATCAGCCCGGAATTGGCCACACGTGCGGAAAGGGGCTAAAGCAAGAACTCGAAGACGTCCTTGGTGAAGCGCCGATCGCTCATCACGGTGTGGTGCCGCCGTCCCGGGTAGACCTTGAGATCGCCGCGGCGCGTCTTGTCGGCCACCCGCTCGGCGAGTTCGAGCGGGTAGAGGGCGTCCAGTGAGCCGGCGATCATCAAGGTGGGCGCGGTGATCTCGCCGAGCCGGTCTTCGATGTCGAAGGCGTCTTCCGCCCGCAGCATGGCCACCATGCCGTTCGGGTCCGCCGGGCGGCCGGAGGTCAGTGCCAGCAGCCCGGCCAGCAGAGCCCGCCCTGGCCGGGTTTCCGCGACCGTGGGCGCCAGCGCCATGGCCGCCGCCCGGTGCCGTCCGGCGGCCAGGAGGTCCGCGTATGCGCGCTGGACGCGGCGGCCGGTCGAGCCGAGCCGGGTGCCCGCGGCCCCGACCACCAGCCGTCGCACCAGGCCGGGGTGGTCGGCGGCGAACTGCAGCGCCAGGCAACCGGCCGTGGACACGCCGAGCACGTCGACCGGGCGGTCGAACCGTTCCCGCAGCTCTTCGGCGTGGTGGGCGGCGAGATCGGCCATGGTGACGCCGGGTTCGAGGCCCGGCCTCCTGCCGACCGTCAGCACGGTGAACCGCGCGGCCAGCGGTTTGAGGGACCGCACCTCCGCCCAGCGGGCGACGCCGGTGGGGTTGGCCGAGTCGGGCAGCACCGTCCGGAAAACCACGAGCGGGCTTCCCGTGCCGAACTCGAAGTACGGGGCGCCCCCGGCCAGTACACCTTCGCGCATGGTCACTCCTTGATCAGTCCCGCCGCGACGATGTCGATGAGCCGGTCGAGTACGGCGGGTAGCGCTGCTCGGCGCTGGCCATCTCCTCGGGATGGGTGCTCAGCCGGTGGTAGAGCGGGTTCTCCGCAGGCCCTGCGTGGCGAACGGGCTCGGCATCTCGGCTCCTGCGGGCTATGAACGAAATCAGTTTTCGTTCTTAGCACCTTGGTCTCGATCTTGCTGGAAGAACGCGAGCATTTTCCGGGAAGCGTCCGGTGCCGTCAGGAGTTCGTGGACCCGCTCGGACATCCGGGCGGCGGCGCTCGTGCGGTCGAACATCTCGCGTTCGTACTCCTTGACGGCGGCGGGGAAGTCGTCCGGCCGCCCGGCCAGCGCGAGCCCGAGCAGGGCGCCGTCGAGTAGGGCCATGTTGGCGCCTTCGCCCACCGCCGGCATCAGATGCGCGGCATCGCCGATCAAGGTGACGTCCGGCGCCGATGGCCAGGTCAGGCCCACCGGGAGGGCGGCGACCGACCGCGGCACGACCACGTCGTCGCAGGCCTCGATCAGTGAAATGAACCGCGCGTCCCAGCCGTCGAGCCGCCCGATCAGCCACTTCCGGGCGGCGGCCGGATCGTCGAGCGGCATCCCGCTGGTGGCGAACCAGTCCTCGGCGGTGTTGTAGAAGCTGAGGCCGACGCGAACGGTGCCGTCGCCGTTGCGCTGCGCCGCGAGGGATTTCCCGTCGCCGAGCACCCAGTAGGTGCCGCGCCCGACCATCGCCGCGAGGCCGG
Organism: Amycolatopsis sp. WAC 04169; assembly: GCF_003947535.1. Lineage (NCBI taxonomy): Bacteria > Bacillati > Actinomycetota > Actinomycetes > Pseudonocardiales > Pseudonocardiaceae > Amycolatopsis > Amycolatopsis sp. WAC 04169. The sequence continues at coordinate 341,369 of NZ_QHJI01000001.1, forward strand.
GATGGGTGCGGTCGATGTCGGGGATGCGGAGTTCCACCAGGTTGTGGCCGAGATGCGCCGGACGGGCGTCGGTGAGCAAGGCACGCACGCGCGAGTTGGCGCCATCGGCACCGACCAGGAGGTCGTACGTCGCGCTGCGCCCATTCGCGAAGCGCAAGACGCCGTCACCGGCGGATTCGAACGCGTGCCCCCAACGCACCGTGTGCTCGGGGAGCGAATCCAGCAGCAGGTCACGCAGATCGGCCCGGTCGACCTCGGGGCGCTCGAAAGGCGCGTCGTCCGGCGTGTCCTCCTGCAGCAGCAGGGTGCCGTCCGGTTCCAGAAGCCGCATGTCCTGGCCTTCGCCGCGGGCGATGGCGGAGAACCGGTCGCTCAGGCCCGCTTCGCGCAGCGCCCGCTGCCCGGTGTCGGCATGGATGTCGAGCATGCCGCCCTGGCCGCGGGCGTCGCGTGACGACTCCCGCTCGTACACGACGGCCTCGACGCCGTGGACGTGCAGGACGCGGGCGAGGGCCAGGCCGCCGAGGCCCGCTCCGACGATGGCGATGGGCATGGTTCACACCTCTCGATACAGTGTATTGGTCAATACACTGTATCGATCGATGCGTTGTATTGTCACCGCCATGGTGGTGTGGGAGCGGCCGGAGCCGCCGGAACGGCCCGCTCTGGCCCCGTTGAGCCGGGAGCTGATCGTGGGGGCGGCGATCCGGCTCGCCGACGCGGACGGCCTGGACGCGGTGTCCCTGCGCAAGATCGCGACCGCACTGGACGTCGGCCCGATGCGGCTGTACGGCTACATCGAGAACAAGGAGGAGCTGCTCGACCTGATGGTCGACGCCGCCCACGCCGAGATCCGACCTACCGGGGCCGGCTGGCGGGAGGTGCTGCGGTCGCTCGCCGACGCGATGCGCCGCGCCGTCCACCGGCACGAATGGCTCGCCGACCTCCTGGGCGGCAGGCCCCAGCTGGGCCCGCACGCGCTGGCCACCGCCGAGGCCGTGATGGCGGCGCTGGGCGACGTCGGCGTGGATTCCGCGATGCCGGTGGTCTCGGCGGTCAACGCGTACACGATCGGCGCGGTCCGCCGGGAGATCGCCGAACGACGCGCGGAACGGGCCACCGGGCTGGACGAGCAGCGGTGGCAGGCCACGCTCGGGCCCTATCTGACGCGCGCGTTCGCCGGCGGCAATCTCCCCGCGCTGGCCACGGTCGTCCGCGACGCCGTCCACCTCGACGCCGACGAGACCTTCCGGATGGGCCTCGATTTCCTCCTCGACGGCATCGAGGCCCGCGTCTCAGGCTGACGCGCGTTCGAGGGCGGCCCTGGCTGCCGGCTCCCAGGTCGGCTTTCCGCCGGGGCGACCGAGCCTGCCGTTGCGACCGATGCCGATCAGGTGCAGCGCGCGCAGGACCGCCCAGCCACGGGCCCGCGCGATGGTGGCCTCGTCCGCGACCGCGTAGGCGTCGAAGAACCGGCTCGCCGTGCCTTCGGGCAGCAGGAGCCAAGCAGCCGACAGGTCGGTCGCGGGATCGCCCGCGCACAGGTCGCCGAAATCGATCACCCCGGCGAGTGTTCCGTCCCGCACGATCACGTTCGCGGCATGAAGGTCGCCGTGCAGCCAGATCGGCGACCCGTCCCACGCGGGCGCCGCGAGGGCCTTGTCCCAGATCTCCCGTGCGGAGTCGGTGTTCGCGTCACCCTCGATGAACTCCAGCCCCTGGTCGAAACCGTCGCGCAGTTCGGCGAGCGGGATGCCGCGCGTCGGGCTGACCGGGGCATCCGCGGGTGCCTCCTGATGCAGTGCCGCGAGAAAGCCCGCGAGTGTCCCGGCGGCATCCGGACGGGTGATCGGCGCACGATCCGAAGGCTCGCCCTCGACCCAGCGCGTGACCGTCCAGGTGTGCTCGAACAGGGCCGAAGGCTCGCCGATCCGGACCGGTACGGGAGTGGGCAGCGGCAGGCGCCCGGCCAGCACGGGAAGCCATTTCTGCTCGCCGCGCAACAACTCCGGCGCGCGGTCGGTGCGTGGCAGGCGCACGGCCAGCTCCGGTCCGAGCCGCCACTGCTGGTTGTCCCAGCCGCCTTCGACGTCGCGGAGTTCGAGCTCCGCGAGATCCGGATGCTGTTCCCGCAGCAGGGCGCGCACCAAGTCCTGCTCGAACCTGAATTCGTCCATGATCGAGACTCCCATGTCAGCGCCGTGACCGTCCCGTGTCAGCGCGGCCCGCGAACGTGGTCGCCATGACCAAGACACTGAAGACCTTCCGCCGCATCGGTCTCACCGCGTTGGCCGCCGCGCTGCTGGCGGGCGTCACCGCGCCCGTCGCCTCCGCCGGCCAGGACCGCCCGGAACTGCGGCAGGCAGCCCAGGAATTCGTCGACGCGGGCTTCGGCGGGATGCAGCTGCGCGTCCGTGACGAGCGGGGCGAGTGGACCGGCAGCGCCGGGGTGCGCGAGCTGGGCGGGACCGCGAAGCCGCCGGCCAACGGCCACTTCCGCGTCGGCAGCACGACGAAGAACTTCACCGCGACGCTGGTGCTGCAACTGGTGGCCGAGGGCCGGATCGGCCTCGACACCCCGGTCGCCGGTCTCCTCCCGCGGTTCGGGCTCGACCCGCGGATCACCGTGCGGATGCTGCTGCAGCACACCAGCGGGCTGTTCAACCACACCGGCCAGTACCACCCGGACGGCACGGTCACGCCGGGGATCCCGTGGGCCGGACAGGAATGGGTGGACAAGCGTTTCCACACCTACCAGCCGGAGGAGCTGGTGCGGCTGGCCGTGTCCAAGCCCGCGGTGTTCGCACCGGGAGCGGGCTGGAGCTACTCCAACACCAACTACGTGGTGGCCAGGCTGCTGGTCGAGAAGCTCACCGGCCGTCCCTTCGCCGACGAGCTGGACCGGCGGATCCTGCGGCCGCTCAAGCTGCGTGACACCGTTTCGCCGGGGGCGTGGGCCGGGATGCCCAAGCCGTACGCCCACGCCTACTACCGCTACGAAGACGCCGGCCAGTGGAAGACGATCGACGTCACCCACCAGAACCCGTCGTGGATCTCCAGCGCGGGCGACATGATCTCGACGACCAAGGATCTCCAGACGTACTTCTCCGCCCTGCAGAGCGGAAAGCTCCTCCCGCCCCGGCTGCTGGCCGAGATGCGCGAGACGCACCCCGGCAGCGAAAGCCTTTACGGTTTCTACGGTCTCGGGCAGTTCACCCAGGACTTGGGTCCGGGCTGCGGCACCGTCCTCAACCACAACGGCGGCGTCAACGGCTACGGCTCGCTGATGTACAGCTCGCCCGACGGCAGCAAGACGCTGACCGCGTCGATCACCGGCGGGGACTCCGCGAAGGACCCGCTGCCGTCGTATCCGGCGGCGCTGGACAAGCTCGTCCGGACGGTGTTCTGCGGCAAGTGAGCGGTCAGCGCGCCCGCTCGGCCAGCCGGGCCGCCAGCGCGCCGACCAGACCGCGGAGCTCGGCCGGCCGTTCGATGTCGAACGGCCGGTCGAGCGCGGCGAGCAGCGGCGGGATCCAGTCCAGCCGCTGCGACCGGATGCGGGCACGCACCCGGTCGCCGTCGGTTTCGAGGGTGGCCACCGACGGCGGGAAGACGGCGCGGATCTCCTCAGGCGTCGCCTGGATCCGCACGGAGACGTCGTGCCGGTACGGCGTCTCGGCCAGCGCGGTCAGCACCCGCTCGGCCGGATCGAAACCGTCCGGCGCCTCGAAGGTCCCGGCCCGCGTCTCGGCCGACCGGATCCGGTCGACACGGAAGGTGCGCGCCTCGCCGCTGGCCGAGTCGAAGCCGGTCAGATACCACCGCCCGGAGTGCGCCACGACGCCGTAGGGATGGACGACGCGTTCGCTCGCACCGCCGTGACCGGCGAGATACGCGAGCCCGACCGGCCGCCGGTCCCGCGCCGCCTCCGCGACGGTGAGCAGGACTTCGGCCTCGGCCGACAGGGCTTTCCGGGCCGGAGCGGTGAAGTCGGCGGTCTCCAGCAGCGCGGCCAACCGGCGGCCCAGCGCTTCGGGAAGCACCCGCCGGACCTTCGCGACCGCGCTCTCGACGGCCGCGGCCGACGTGGTGATCAGTCCCGCCCGCCGTCCCGCGACCAGGCCGAGCAGGACGGCCAGCGCCTCCTCGTCGGTGAGCGTCAGCGGCGGCATCCGGTAGCCGGGGGCCAGCCGGTAGCCGCCGTACCGGCCGCGCACCGAGCGGACCGGGATGTCCAGGTCGACGAGGTGTTCGGCGTAGCGGCGGACGGTGCGCTCGTCCACATCCAGCCGCTCGGCGAGCTCCGCGACGGTGCGGGTGCCGCCGCTCTGCAGGATCTCCAGCAGGGCGAGCACACGGGCGATGGGCCTGGTCACAGGCCGGAGAATACCGGGCGGATTCTGCCCGGTATTGCTCCTAGCGTGGCCGGTGTCCCGCTTTCCGGCACCCGAAAGGATCCATCGTGCAGTTCGTTTCCGTCCGTGTGATCACCCACGACGTCGCCCGCCTCGCCGGTTTCTACGAGCAGGCGACCGGCCTCGACGCGCGGTGGCGCTCCGAGCAGTTCGCCGAACTCGTCGGCCCGTCGTGCACCTTGGCGATCGGCAGCGCCGAGACGATGCGGTTGTTCGGCGCGGGCGCCGCCGTGCCCGAAGCGAACCGGACCGCGATCCTCGAATTCCGCGTCGAGGACGTCGACCGCGAGTACGAACGACTGGCGGATCTGGCCGAGATCGTGCAGGAGCCGACCACGATGCCGTGGGGCAACCGGTCGCTGCTGTTCCGCGACCCCGACGGCAACCTGGTCAACTACTTCACGCCGAACGCCTCGTAGTTCCGGACGAACGCCGTCAGCAGCCGCGCGAAGTCGCGACGGTCGTCGTCCGGCCAGTCCGCCATCGCCTCGGCGAACACCGAGCGGCGGAATTCGTGCATCCGCGTCACTTCGGCGCGCCCCGTTTCGGTGAGCACGAGCACGGCGCGGCGGCCGCCGCGCTGACCGGCTTCGCGCCGGAGGAAACCACCCTCGACCGCGCGGGCGACCAGGCGGCTCGCCCGCGGCTGGTCGATGGTCAACGCCGCCGCGAGGCTGGTGACGGTGCCCGGTTCGCCGCTCTCTTCGGCCGCTTCGACGGCATCGAGGAGCCCCTGTATCGCCTGGTCCGGCATCGTTTCGGCGCGGTCGCGGGCGAGTTTCGACAGCGATCGCCTCGCCTGGCTTCGCCGGATGGCGATCATCGCGCGTTCCACGTCGGCCACGGCGTCCGTCATTGCCCGTCCTCACCAAGTGCATGCATTTTTACATGTAGTTGTCGTCTGCCTGAGGAGTATCCATGAAGCCCATCGGATTCTGGTTCGCCCACCTTCACCAGGCCCTCGAATCTTCACTGGACCGCGTCCTCGCCGCCGAGTCACTGACCCGGCGCCACTGGCAGGTCCTGAACACGGGAGGGTCGCTCGACGAGGTACGCATGGCGGCGAACCTCGCCCGGGAATAAGGCGGAGGCCGTTGGCGTCGTCTATCCTGGTAGTTGAAAGTTCAAACACCTGGAGCTGACATGACGCCGGTGCTCTATCTCAGCCACGGCGCGCCGCCGCTCGCCGACGACGCCACCTGGACCAGCCAGCTCGCCGGCTGGTCGGCGGACCTCGAGAAGCCGAAGGCGATCCTCGTCGTCTCGGCGCACTGGGAAGAGGCGCCGCTGACCCTCGGCGCCACCACCACGGTGCCGCTGGTCTACGACTTCTGGGGCTTCCCGGATCGCTACTACCAGGTGGAATACGCCGCGCCCGGCGCTCCCGCACTGGCGGACAAGGTGCGCAAACTCCTGCGCTCGTCCCAGACTCCGGTCCACGACGCGCCCGACCGCGGCCTCGATCACGGCGCGTACGTCCCGCTCGTGGAGATGTACCCCGACGCCGACATCCCGGTGCTGCAGGTGTCGATGCCGTCGCTGGACCCGCGGGAGCTGTTCGACCTCGGCCGGAAGCTCGCGCCGTTGCGCGACGAAGGCGTGCTGATCATCGGCAGCGGCTTCTTCACCCACAACCTGAGCGCGCTGCGCGAGACCGACGGCACCGACGGCGCCCCGCCGTCGTGGTCGAGCGAATTCGACCACTGGGGTGCGGAAACCCTGCGCGAGGGCGACCTCGACGCGTTGCTGGACTTCCAGCACAAGGCCCCCGCCGCGGCCATCGCGCACCCCAGGATCGAACACTTCGCGCCGCTGTTCGTCTCGCTCGGCGCGAGCTCTTCGGAAGGAAAAGGCGAGACCGTGATCGACGGTTACTGGCACGGCCTCGCCAAGCGTTCCCTCCAGTTCGGCTAGCGGGAGCGCAGGACGCCGGCGCCCGCCACCAAACCGAGCGCCAGCAGCGTGACCACCGCGAAGGAGATCGTCAGCGACGTCAGATCGGCGATCCCGCCGATGAGCGACGGCGCGACGAGACCCGACGAATAGGTGATGGTCGCGACGCCCGCGATCGACTGGCTCGGCGTCGGCCCGCTGCGTCCTGCCGCCGCGAAGGCGAGCGGGACGACGACGGAGACGCCGAGCCCGATCAGGGCGAAACCGGCCATCGCCATCACCGGATGGACGGCGAAGACGACCAGGAGACCACCCGCGGTCGCGAACACCCCGCCCGCGCGGACGGTGTTGACCGAGCCGAACCGCCGCACCAGCGCGTCACCCGAGAGGCGCGCGACCGCCATCGTGCAGGTGAACGCGGTGGTCGACGCGGCCGCGATCCCCGGCGAGGTGCCGAGCACGTCACGCAGGTAGACGGCGGACCAGTCGAGGCTCGCCCCCTCGGCGAAGACGGCGCAGAACGCGACGGCACCGATGATGACGGCCGATTTCGGCGGCAACGCGAACCTCGGCGGCGGGTTCTCGTCCGGCGCGCTCCGGACGTCGAAAACGCCCTGACAGATGAGCACGCCGGCGACGGTGAGCACGGCCGACGCGATCACGAAGTGGATCCGGGCGTCCAATCCGGCGTGCGCGGCGAGCGTGCCCGCGGCGGAGCCGACGAGCGCGCCCGTGGTCCACATGCCGTGCAGCCCCGACATGACCGACTTGCCCATCTTCTCCTCGACGTCGACGCCGAGGGCGTTCATCAGCACGTCCGACGTGCCCGCCGCGGTGCCCATGACGAACAGCGCGAGACACAGGGTGACGAGGTTTCCCGCCAGGGACGGGAGGATCAGCGCCAGCGTCCAGTAAGCGAGCAGCAGCCGGAGCCCAAGCCTGCCGCCGAGCCGGTGCCCGATCCGCGCGGCGAGCGGCATGGTGAGCGAGGCACCGATGGCGGGGAAGGCGAGCGCGAGGCCGAGCTGGCCCGCGCTGATCCCCGCGTGTTCCTGGATCCAGGGGATCCGGGTGGCGAAACTGCCGGTCACCGCGCCGTGCACGGCGAAGACGGCGGCGATGGCGACCCGCGCCTGCCGTACCCGCCGCGTCGGCCCGCCGACGGTTTCCATTGTGTTGGTCACTGGGCCCCCAAGGTCCATGAGACGACTCGACGGCGTCAGCGTAAACTATCAGGAAGGGAACCTGATAATTAATTCTGGGAGGATCTGCCGGTGAGTGTCATCCGGACGCCGTCCGCCTCCCCGAGCACGGCGCGCGCCATCAACGACCGCCTCGCCCTCGACCTGCTCCACCGCGAGGGCTCGCTGACGGCCGCCCAGCTCAAGACGTTGACCGGGCTTTCCCGGCCGACGGTCGCGGACCTCGTCGAGCGCCTGCAGGACGCGGGCCTGATCGAAATCGTCGGCGAGGCGGGCGCGGACCGCCGGGGCCCGAACGCGAAGCTGTACGGCATCGTCGCCGAACGCGCGTACCTCGCCGGGCTCGACGTCCGCACCCACGGCATCGCCGTTTCGGTCGCCGACCTGCTGGGCCGGACCCGCGCGGAGGCGTCGCTGCCGTTCGACCTGGACGTCGACACCGACGAGGCCGTGGAGCGGGCGATCGCCCTGCTGAAGACCACCACCGCCGAAGCGGGCGCGTCCGCGTTGCACACGATCGCCGTCGGCGCGCCCGGCCTGGTCGACCCGGCGACCGGCGGGCTGCGGCACGCCGGGGGATTGCCCGCGTGGCACGGGAAACTCGTCGACGAACTCCGGCGGCGGCTGGGTGTCCCGGTGTTGCTGGAGAACGAGGTCAACCTCGCGGCCGCCGCCGAACAGCGCCTCGGCGCCGCCCGCGACCGGGACACCTTCGTCCTGCTGTGGCTGGGCTTCGGGGTCGGCGCGGCCGTCGTCCTCGATGGTTCGCTGCGGCGGGGCGCGTCGGGCGGCGCGGGCGAGATCGGGTTCCTGCCGATGCTGGGCCCCGGTCGGCTCCCGACCGCGACCGACTGCGACGGCGGCTTCCACACGCTGGCGGGCAGCGCCGCGCTCTGCGAACTGGCCCGCGCGCACGGCATCCCGGCGTCGCCGGCGGACGCCGCGGCCGCGGCCGAAGCGGCCATCGGGTACGCGATCGACTCGAACGCCGAGGACTTCCTGGAGATCGTCGCGGAGCGGATCGCGATCGGCGCCGCCGCGGTCACCGCGGTACTGGACCCGGGCTGTCTCGTCCTCGGCGGGGAGATCGGGCGGGCCGGCGGCGACGCGCTGGCGGCACGGGTGAGCCGGCGGCTCTCGGAGATCTCACCGCTGCGGACCGAGGTGCGGGCGGGGACCGTCGGCGGGGGCGCGGTGCTCGAAGGCGCGGTGCTGACCGCGATGGGCGCCGCGCAGGACGCGCTTTTCACCCCGAGGGGCTGAACACGCAAAGCGGGCCCGGGAGTGTCTCCCGGGCCCGCTTCGGTTCATTCAGTGGCGCTAGCCGACTGGCAGGTTCACATGGTGTGGAACTTCTTGCCGGTCAGGGTGCCGATGAAGCGCTGGAACATGCTCAGCGGCGACGAGTCGACGCCCGCCAGAGCCGGGACCTGCGCGGTCGGCATCGCCGGGGTGCTGTTCACCGCGGGCAGGGTGCCCGTGGTGGGCAGCTGCACCGGCAGCGCACCGGCGGTGGGCAGCGCACCCGCGGTGGGCAGGTTGCCCGCGGCCGGGAGCTGCACCGGCAGCTTGCCCGTGGTGGGCAGGCCGCTGGTCAGCGCCGGGAGGGTCGGCAGCTGCGCGACCTTGGGGGCGTCCGCACGAGCGGCGTCACCGGGCAGACCCGGGGTCTTCGGCAGGGCCGGGACACCGGGCAGGGCCGGGGTGCCGGGCAGCTCGGGCAGGTCCGACTTCGGCAGCTGGGCCGGGATGGTCTGCAGCTGCTTCAGCGCGGTCAGGCCGGCCACCTGCACCGGGAGGGTCGCCACCTGGGGACCGTCGGCGCGGGCGCCACCGATCGCCGGGGTGGTCGGCAGGGCGCCGGCACCGTTCAGCGACGGCACCGCGGGGGCACCGAACGGCAGCGCGGGCAGCGCGTCGATCGGCATCTCCGAACCGACCGAGTCGGTGAAGGCGCGGGTGAACTCCTCCTCGTTGATCACGGTGGAGTCGGTCGAGTTCTCGTCCGCGATCGCCAGGATCGGGATCTCGAGCTCGTTCAGCGGGATCACGAAGACCAGCGGGTGGTGGAAGTTGAAGCCCGAGAGGGCCGATCCGCTGCCGTCGGTGATGCTGTCGCCACCGGCCTGGCCGGTGATCATGCTGTCGGCTTCGGTCTCGGACACGGCACCCGCCACCGCGATGGCGTTGCCGAACACCTCGGGGTCGACCGCGGCCGGGATGTCGAGGATGTTGCCCGAGAGCGATCCGTCGAGACCGGAGGTCTCCACGTCGCCACCCGAAAGGGCGTCGACGGTGTTGGCACCCTCGGCGTCGGCCAGGCCGGCCGCCGCGACCGCGTCGTGGGTGACCGGCACGATCGGCAGCGCCTGCGCGCCGATGATGTTGCCCGAAACCGCGCCCTCGTCACCGGTGGTGGTGGCGTCGCCGCCCGCCTCCGAAAGGACGTCGCTGACGCTGTCGCCCTCGGCGATGCCCGCGCCGGCGATGCCGTGCCCGGTCACCGGGACCGCGCCACCGATCGGCGTCTGGACGATGTTGCCCGCCAGCGCGCCTTCTTCACCGTTCGCGGTGGCGTCGCCGCCCGCGTTCGAGTCGGTGAGGTTGGTGCCCGTGCCCGAGGCGATCCCGCCGAGCACCGCGGCGAAGTTGTGCGCCTGGACCGGCAGGGAGACCGGGCCGTAGACCAGGTTGCCCGAGCCCGCGCCACCGTCACCGGTCGCGTGGACGTCGCCACCCGCGTTGGAGGTGGTGTCACCGTCGGCGCCGCCGTGGCCCTGGCCGATGAACGCGCCACCGATCCCGAACGCCTGCACCGGCAGCGAAACCGGCACGGTGCCCAGGTTGGAGCTGAGGAAGCCGTTGTCGTCGGCGGTGTTCCCGCCGCCGCCACCGGAGACGACCTTGGTCTCCTCGGCCGAGGCGGTGCTCTGCCCGATGAACGAGCCACCGACGCCGAAGACCTCGGCCGGAACGGCGGCCGGGACCTGGACGATGTTGCCCGAGCCGGACGAGTCGTTGCCCGTGGTGCCGTCGTACGCACCCGCGGTCACGGTCTTCGTCTCGGACGCCTCGGCGGTCGCCTGTCCGATGTGCGAGCCGGCGACGCCGAACACCTCGGGGGCCAGCGCGGCCTGGGTGTTGACGACGTTGCCCGCCAGGGTGGAGTCGTCACCCGTGGTGTGGGTGCCGTTCCCGGCGTTCGCGTCGACGGTGTTCTCGCACGAAGCGACGTTGGCGCTGCCGATGTAGGTGCCCGCGATGCAGGTCACCTCGACGGGAGCGGCCACGGCCGGGTCGACGATGTTGCCGCCACCCGCGGAGCCTTCGCCCTCGCTGCTGATGAACCCACCGGCGTCGACGGTGCTGGACTGGCTGGTCCCGCCTTCCGTGCCGGTGTTCGCGAGGCCGATCCAGCTGGCGGCCACGCCGCCGACGTTCGCGACGTCCGCGGTCTGCGGCACGATCGCGTTACCCGCGACGGCCGAGTCCTCGCCGGAGGTCTGCACGTAGCTGGGGACGTTGCTCCAGCCGGGGGTGGTGTCACCGGCGGTGGCGTCCGCGGAGGAGCTGCTGTTGGAGTTCGCGAGCGAGCCCCACGCGGCGGCCGCGTTGTCGTTCACCTTCACCGGGAGGGCGATCGGCACCGCGCCGACGTTGCCGCCGAGGGCGGAGTCGTCACCGTCGGTCTCGATCCAGCCGCCGGAGGTGGCTTCGGTCTCGGCCTCGTAGCCGGAGCTGTTGGCGTTGCCGATGATCCAGGAGGCGGCGTTGCCGGTGACCTGGACCGGGGTGGCGAACTGGCCGGCCACCACGTTGCCGGACAGGGCGGAGCCCTCGCCGTCGGTGGTGATGTTGCCGGTCTCGGTGGTGCTCTGGCTGGCGGAACCGCCGACCACGCGGCCGGTGCCGCCGGCGAGCCCGCCGCCGTTGCCGGCGATCTGCACGGGCAGCGCCCAGTCGAGGGACACGACGTTCCCGGCGAGGCTGGAGTCCTCACCGGTGGTCTCGATGTCCTGGTTGTGCGCCCAGGTCTGGTCGTGCGTGCCACCCTCGACCTCGGCGTCGCCGATCACGCCGATGGCGTTGTCGACGATCTGGATCGGGACGACGACGTCACCGACGACCTTGTTGCCCTTGAGGATGTCGTCCGTGGTGGTGAACCCACCGCCGGTCGGGCCGCCGGTGATCTGGCGGGCCGAGTCCTTCGCGGCCAGCGGGGCCGGGACCGCGGTGTTCTTGCCGGAGAGGCCTCCGGCAATGCCGTCGGTGCTGCCGCCGGGCGACGAAGCCGAGTCCAGCGCGTCCGAGACGGGCTTGGTGACGGCCTTGGTGCTGATCTCACCCTTGTAGCCGGGGAGGTCGGCCTGGCCGAGGGGCGTGCCAACGGCGTTGTTGTCGATCTCGACCGGAACGGTGACGTTCGCGTCGAGCGGGGAGGCCGGGGTGTCGGGGTTGACCTGTTCGTCAGCCGAAGCGATGCCGGTACCCAGCATCAACAGCCCACCCGTGACCAACGCGGTCTGGAGTCCGCGCTTTGCCCAGGATTGCATGGGGTTGTTCTCCTTCATTTCGGGTTCCCTTTCGGGTCTGAGGAGGTGCCTTCGAACAGGCACCAGAGGGGGGTGGAGCGAGTGCGGGCGCGACAAAGCGCACCGCCGTTTCGCGGGGGATCAGGAGCGGACGCGAAGCCAAGCCCGGAATCGGGAGGCGTGAGGCGCGTCGGCTACCCCGCGGAGGGAGGTGTTCAGTCGGGAGTGACGCCGGGCTGCGAGCCCGGGGTGAGCGGCATGTACCGCGTGCCTGCCAGCGCGTAGCCGGTCAGGGAACGCTCGACGGCGGCGGCGACCCAGGCGGGAACGCCGTGGGTCAGGCCGTCGAGGTGACCACCGGGGGCGGAGCCGCCGGGGACAGTCGGGAAGGAAGGCGCGGCGGGAAGCGGCGCCGGGGTGATCGGACGCGGGAGGTCACCACGGTGACCGTCACGCGACGGGACGTCCTCGACCTGGTCGAAGGCATCGTGCGACTGCACGAAGGCCGGCATCGGGAGGACGGTCTCGGCGGAAGCCGGGAACTGCGTCGTCGCCAGCTGCGCGAAGTCGGTGACCTGCTCGCCGGCACCGGCGGTGTCCAGCGGGGAGCCGGGGTTCACCGGGGAGTCGCCGACCGGGAGTTCCGGGACGAGGGTGCCGTGTCCGTTCGGGTCCAGGAGGTCCCAGACGTCGCGGCCGAAGTCGGGCGACGGGGCGAAGGTCTCGTCCAGCACCTGACGGGTGTCCTGCGGCTTGCGGACGATGTGCTCGACGGCGCCGAGGGTCCGCTTGACCGGGGTGACCACCGAGTTGTCGGCGAAGTCGGTGACCGCGTCGCTGACGCGGGTGGAGACCTCGTGCCGGTCGGCGCGGAGGTCGCCGCAGTGGCGCTTCGCGGGAGCGGACGCGTTCTCGCCCGGCATCGACCACGTGGTGGCGTCCTGGTGGGCTTCGCCGCACATCGCTCCGGCGACGTCGCCGGCGAACTTCGAGGCGCCACCGGAAACATCGGTCAGACCGGCCGCGGTGGCGTCGGTGACCGGGGTGACGCTGGTTTCGGGAGCGGAGACCACCGGGGCGATGTCCGCGGAGGCGGAAGCCCCGGAAACGGCCCACGCCGCGGCGGAACCGGCGACGGCACCACCGAGCACGAACAGCGCACGCGAAGCGAGACGGCCGAAGCGCACAGCGCCCCGCCTCTCGTTCTTCGCCGCGTTCGTCACTCGGTCTCCTGTCGCTTCGGTTCGTGGTTGCGGGACCGAGGTAAGCAAAGTGCGGAAGGCTTGCGCGAGTTTGAAAGGCCTTGATGGCACGATCGTGTGAAGAACACACGGTGTAGCCCGAAATCACGATCGGTGATCAAGCCTGGCGGAGCCCGGTTACTCCGGAGTCGATCGACGGGCGATGTGTCAAGCGTCGCATCGGGCGAATTCGCCTCTCGCGCGTTGCCCTGAATGTTCAAGAAACGTCGCCTCGGACCGATACGGTGTCCGCGTGAGCGAGCCCCAGCGCAAACAGCCGGAATTCGACCCGGCGAACCCGTTCCTCTCGGAGTCCACCGAAGACGTCACCAACCTCGTGCCCCGCGGCCTGCGGATCGGCGCGGCGTTGTCGTGGCGCTTCATCGTGGTGATCGCCGCGCTCTACGTCATCGTGTTCCTCATCGGCTATCTGTCGGTGGTCGTGATCCCGTTGTCGATCGCGCTGCTGCTCGCCGCGCTGCTCGCGCCGGCGGTCTCCAAGCTGACGGCGCTGAGATTCCCGCGCGGGCTGGCGGCCGGGATAGTGCTGATCGCGGGCCTCGCCGTGCTCGGCGGGCTGCTGACGTTCGTCGTCGCGCAGTTCTCCTCCGGCCTGCCCGAGCTGCAGAAGCAGCTGACGGAGAGCCTCAACCAGATCAAGGTCTGGCTCATCGACGGGCCGCTGCACCTGCGCCAGGAGCAGATCCAGGAGTTCATCAACCAGGCGATCAGCTTCCTGCAGAACAACCAGGCGTCGATCACCACCACCGCGCTCACCACCGCGGGCACGGTCGGCGAGATCGTCACCGGTTTCATCCTGACGCTGTTCATCCTCATCTTCTTCCTCTCCGGCGGCGACCAGATCTGGAAGTTCCTGGTCCGCGGTGTGCCGGGCCGCGTGCGGAACCGCGTCGACGTCGCCGGGCGGCGTGGCTTCGCGTCGCTGGTCAGCTACGTGCGCGCGACCGCGGCGGTGGCCGTGGTCGACGCGGTCGGTATCGGCATCGGCCTGGCGATCGTCGGCGTGCCGCTGGTGATCCCGCTGGCGACGCTGGTGTTCCTCGGCGCCTTCATCCCGATCATCGGCGCGGTGATCGCGGGCGCGGTCGCGGTGCTGATCGCGCTGGTGACGAAGGGCGTCGTCGGCGCGCTGATCGTGCTGGCCATCGTCATCGGCGTCATGCAGCTGGAGAGCCACGTGCTGCAGCCGATCCTGCTCGGCCGCGCGGTGAAGCTGCACCCGCTCGCCGTGGTGCTCGCGATCACCGCCGGTCTCGTCGCCGCCGGGATCGCCGGCGCGCTGCTGTCGGTGCCGCTGCTCGCGGTGCTCAACGCCGGTATCCGGTCGCTGCTGCACGAACGCGATCCCGATCCGGCCGAGATCGACGTCCTGCGGGATCAGGCGGCACAGCCGAACGATCCCGGGGAAGAGTCCGAAGCCAAGTCATGACCGAGCCCCCGCTCTGGCGCGCCGTCTCGGCGCTCGGCACGCGGGACCCGGCCACCCCGCTGTGGCGCGGGGTGATCGTGCTTCGCGTGACGACGCTGCTCTTCGCACTCGGCTCGTTCATCGTCCATTACGACGGCTACGCGAATAAGTGGCTCGCGTGGACGTCGTTCGGCGTGATGACGCTGTGGACGGTGCTGAGCAGCGTGTTCTACGCGCGGCCGTCGAGCCGCTGGCCGTGGCTGGTCGGCGTCGATCTCGCGCTGACCGTCGCCCTCATGTTCACCTCGGCGTGGATCCTGACCACCGCGCAGTTCGACGCCAACACCCCGCTCATCACGACGGTGTGGGCGGCGGTCCCGCCCGCGGCCGCCGGGACGCGGTTCGGCGCGCTCGGCGGGGTGCTGGCCGGGCTGGTCGTCTCGGTGGTCACCGGGCTGGTGCGCTGGCGGTTCGACGTCGACGTCGCGAGGGACGGTTTCCTGCTCACCGCGAGCGGGTTCGTGATCGGGCTCGCCGCGACCATGGCCCGCCGGTCGGCCGACGCGCTGACCAGGGCGTTGCGCATGGAGGCCGCGACGGCCGAACGGGAGCGGCTCGCCCGCTCGATCCACGACAGCGTCCTCCAGGTGCTCGCGCGCGTGCGCAAACGCGGCGCCGAATTCGGCGGGGAGGCCGCCGAACTGGCGAAACTGGCCGGTGAGCAGGAGATCGCGCTGCGCGCGCTGGTCACCACCGAGCCGACGCATCCGAGCGAGAATGGCACCACCGACCTCCGGTCCGCGTTGCAGCTGCTCGCGACGCCGTCCGTGCAGGTCTCGACGCCCGCGGGCGAAGTTCAGCTGCCTGAGCACGTGACCGCGGAGCTGGTGGCCGTGGCGCGCGAGGCGTTGTCGAACGTCGAGAAGCACGCGGGTGAGGACGCGCATGCCTGGGTGCTGCTGGAGGACCTGGGCACCGAGGTCGTGGTCAGCGTCCGTGACGACGGTCCGGGAATCGCGCCCGGTGTCCTGGAACGCGCGGCGGCCGAGGGACATCTAGGTATCGCGGAGTCCATCAAGGGACGGGTGCGGGATCTGGGCGGGAGCGTCGCCCTGGACACCGCGCCCGGCCAGGGCACGGAATGGGAAGTCAAGGTTCCAGTGGCGGCGAGGGGGAAGCGATGACCGAAGCGCCTCAGGTCTCGGTGATGGTGGTCGACGACCATCCGATGTGGCGGGACGGCGTCGCGCGCGACCTGGCCGAGCACGGGTTCGACGTGAAGGCCACCGCGCCGGACGCGCCCGCCGCGGTGCGGATCGCGCGGACGGTCCGGCCGGACGTCGTGCTGATGGACCTCAACCTCGGCGAGACGTCGGGGGTCGACGCCACCCGCGAGATCACCGCGGAACTGCCGTCGACGAAGGTGCTCGTGCTGTCCGCGAGCGGCGAGCACAGCGACGTCCTCGAGGCGGTCAAGGCCGGAGCGTCGGGGTACCTGGTGAAATCGGCATCGGCGAGCGAACTGGTGGACGCGGTCAAGCGCACCGCGGCCGGCGACCCGGTGTTCACCGCCGGACTGGCCGGGCTCGTCCTCGGCGAATACCGCCGCATGGCCGACGCGCCGGACGACGGGCCCGCGCCGCCGCGGCTGACCGAACGCGAGACCGACGTCCTGCGGCTGGTCGCAAAGGGGATGACTGCGCGGCAGATCGCCGAGAAGCTCGTGCTCTCGCATCGGACGGTGGAGAACCACGTCCAGTCGACGCTGCGGAAACTCCAGCTGCACAACCGCGTCGAACTCGCCCGCTACGCCATCGAGCACGGGTTGGACGAGGAATAGCTCACCCCTGGCCGATCGTCACGACCGAGCGGTTCCGCTCGGCGGGCAACGCCGTTTTGACGACCGTCCACTGTGGCCGGTCGAGCCGCCAGCTCGCGACGACGTCCGTGGCGAGCACCAGGCTGTCGTCCTCCGTCCACTCGACCGCGGCCCGCTTGAGTTCGGTGGCGATCGGGGTCGAGGGCGCGTGTGTCCAGGTCAGCGTGTCGAGGGCGAGCACCCAGACGTCGGCGGTCTGCGTGGCCGTCCCGGCCCAGGCCGGGTCGCCGAACAGCACGGCGACCTTGTAGCCGTCGCGGCTCGGCACGACGGGTCCCGGTTTGCCGTTGGCCACCGGCCGCTTGACCGGCGTGCGCTGGTTGTTCCGCAGGTCGAGCACGGAGAACTCGGTCAGCTCGGCCAGCAGCATCCGATCCTTGGTGATCGCCAGCACCCGGGGGAACTGGTGCACGGCGCGGCCGGTGGCGGGGTCGATCAGCACGTCCTCGGCGGTCGCCGTCCCGGTGTTCACCGTGATCAGCAGGCCCTGCGGCACCTCCTGGCGCACCGCCATCGTGCAGCTCGCCGGACGGCCGCGCCCGCGCTCGACGCCGAGCAAGGAGACGTATTGGAGGCGGCAGAGGTCGTCGCCGTCGTCGCGGATCAGCCAGACACCGCTCTCGTCGGCGGCCGGGGCGACACTGCGGGCCTTGCCGAGTTTCCACGGCTGGTTCTTGGAATCGCCGTAGACGAGCACCTCGGACGGCTCCAGGCACGACGGCCCGCAGCGGCCTGCCGACAGCACGACCGGGAACTTGCCGACCCGGATGACGTCGTTGACGCGGTCACCGGCAGGGGCGCCGGGCAGCGGGGTGGTGGCGCCGGTGGCGGGATCGAGTATCGACGGCGGCGAGGTCGCCATGACGAGCCGGAACCCGCTGTAGTCCACCGGGACGCCTTCGAGCTTCGACGCCGGCGGGGCCGTCGGCACCGGGGCGGCTTCCGGCGGGTTCGCTTCGACAGTGCATCCGGTCAGCAGCAGGACAGCCGCCACCAGGGCGGCACAGGGGAGAAATGCGGGTCTGTTCAGGGTATTTCCCCGATCTCGCGCGTGAGAATCGGTTCTACCATTCCTGGCATGGGCGAGGAAGAGCAGCCGGCGACCGAAACCAAGCCGTTGACCGGACGGGACATCCGAGTCTCCGACGCGGAGCGCGAGCACGTCGTCGAGGTCCTGCAGAAGGCGATCGGCCTCGGGATGCTGAACCTCGACGAGTTCACCGAACGGACCGACCGCGCCCTCGCCTCGAAGACCCGCGGTGAGCTGAACGCGGTGCTCACCGATCTGCCCGGCCTGGTGCATCCCGAAGCCGGGATGGTGCGGCAGCAGCAGAACCCGTGGGCGCCGCCTCAGCAGCAGCCCGCCTACGCCTCGACGTCCGGTGTCATGGAGCTCAACGGCAAGTACTCGGCGTTGCAGCGCAACGGGAACTGGCTCGTCCCCGAGTCGATGGTGATCCGGAACAAGTACGGCGCCACGAAACTGGACTTCTCCCAGGCCGAGATCCGGTATCCCGTGGTGCACATCGAGTTGCAGGCCAAATGGGGGCCGGTGGAGATCACCATCCCCGAGGACGGCGCCGTCGACACGAACTCGATCACCGACATCAAGTTCGGCAACCTCGACGACCGGACGCGCTCGAACGGCCGCCCCGGCACGCCCCGGTTCGTCATCACCGGGCGCGTGCACGGGGGGTCGCTGATCATCAAGTACCCGCGGCGGGGCTTCTTCGGTTAGGCGCCGACCGGGCGCACGTGGCGCAGGTGGCGGAGCACGAAGTACGCGACCGCGGCCAGCACCAGCGCGGCCAGCCCGGACACCGCGTGCATCCCGCTGGCGAACGCGTCGTGCGCCGGAACGGCGTCGGCGAGCCGGGACCGGGTGACCGCGTTGCCCAGCGTCCCGACGGTCGCGATACCCAGCGCGTAGCCGAATTCGTTGCCGGTCTGGGAAAGCGAGGCCGCCGAACCGGCCTTCTCCGGCGGCACGGAGCCGACGACCAGATCCGTGCCCAGGGTGATCAGCGGGCCGCCGCACAGGCAGGTGATGGCGAAGGCGATCGACGGGATCACCGGACCGGCTCCGGGCTCGACCTGCGTCAGCAGCAGGAACCCCGCGATCGCACCGGCCAGCCCGGTGGCGATCAAGGTCGCGGGGCGGACGCGACGGGCGAGGATCGGGGCGGCCAGGAAGCTGACGGTCGAGGCCAGCATGCCGGGAAGCAGCGCCAGCGCGGCACCGACGGGGGAAAGCTCCAGCACGATCTGGAAGAACTGCGCGACGAAGAGCATGGTCGTGCCGCCCAGCATGGAGAACGCGCACATCCCGCCCAACGCCGTCGAGAACGCCCGGCCGCGGAACAGCGTCAGGTCGATCAGCGGGTCCTGAAGGGTCCGCTGGCGCCGCACGAACACCACGCCGAAGCCGAGACCGATCAGGAGCGCGGCCACCGGGACCACGTGCACACCCTCGCGGGCGAGTTCCTTGATGCCGTAGACCGCGGGAAGGATCGTGACCAGTGAAAGCGCGACGCTCACGAGGTCGAGACGGCCGGCGTTCTCGTTGCGGTACTCGGGCAGGAGCTTCGGGCCGACGACGAGCAGCAGGACCATCGCGGGGACGCCGAGCAGGAACACCGAACCCCACCAGAAGTGCTCCAGCAGCACGCCGCCGACCATCGGCCCCACGATCGCGCCGACGGTGAAGCAGCCCGCCCAGATGCCGATCGCGAGCGAACGCTGACGGCTGTCGGAGAACAGGTTGCTGATCAGGGCGAGCGTCGACGGCGCCAGCGTCGCACCGGCGATCCCGAGGAGCGCTCGGGCGGCGATGAGCATCAGCGCGCTGGTCGAGAACGCGGCCAGCACGGAGGCCAGCCCGAACGCCGTGGCGCCGATGAGCAGCAGTTTCCGGCGGCCGATGCGGTCGCCGAGGGTGCCCATGGTGACCATGAACCCGGCGATCATGAAGCCGTAGACGTCCATGATCCACAGCTGCTGGGTGCCGTCGGCGCCGAGGCTCTGGCTGAGCTTCGGCAGCGCGAGGATCAGCACGAAGACGTCGAGGGAGACCAGGAAGGTGGGCAGGGCCAGCACGGCCAGCCCGACCCATTCCCGGCGTCCGGCCCGCGTCGGGGTCATGGTGGTCGTCATGGTCCGGTCCTTTCGTCGCTTCGGTGTCTTCACCTAGGCGTCGAAGTGGTGGACCGGATTTCGACATGCCCCCGGATCTTTGTTCGGGGAGCGGGGGACCTTTGCTACCGCTTGGCGGCGGCCTGCCTCGCCGCGACCGGATCCGACGTGGCCAGAACCGCGTCGGCCAGTGCCTCGCATTCGGCCAGCGTCGTGGCCGCCAGGCTCGCGCCGACCGCGCGCACGGCGGGCGCGTTCATCGAGAGGCTGGTCAGGCCGAGCCCGGCCAGCACCAGCGCGAGCCGCGGGTCGGCGGCGGCCTCGCCGCAGACTCCGGCGGGCTTGCCGGTGTCCTTCGCGGCCTGGCCGATGACCTTGAGCAGGCGCAGCAGACCGGGCTGCCACGGATCGTTGAGCTTGGCGACCGCCCCGAGCTGGCGATCCGCGGCGAAGGTGTACTGCGCGAGGTCGTTGGTGCCGACGGAGACGAAGTCGACCGCGTCGAGGATCTCGCGGGCGGTCAGCGCGGCGGCCGGGATCTCGATCATCACACCCGCGCGGGCGATTCCGGCGGCGCGGACGCGCTCGGCGAACCAGGCGGCCTCGGCGGCGGTGGCGACCATCGGGGCCATCACCGAGACCTCGGCGCCGGAGTCCTGCGCGGCACCCGCGATGGCCTCGAGCTGGCGGTCGAGGATCTCGGGACGGTCGAAAGCGACGCGAAGGCCGCGTACGCCCAAGGCCGGGTTGGGCTCGTCCTCGGGCTCCAGGAAGGCAAGGGGTTTGTCCGCGCCCGCGTCGAGGGTGCGGACGATGACCGGCTTGCCGCGGAACGGCGTGAGCACGGCGGTGTAGGCCTTGCGCTGCTCTTCGACGCTCGGCTCGGAAGAGGCGTCGAGGTAGCAGAACTCGGTGCGGAAGAGGCCGACGCCCTCCGCGCCCGCCTCCGCGGCGGCCTGGGCGTCGGTGGCGGAACCGACGTTGCCGAGCACCTTCACGCGGTGGCCATCGGAGGTCGCGCCGGTGCCGTCCCACTCGATCGCGCCGGTCTTGGCGGCCGTGACGACCTCGGCGTCCGGGTCCGCGACCTCGACGACGCCGGTGTCACCGTCCACCGCAAGCGCTTGCGCGTCGAGCGCGAGGAGCCCGCGGACCGCGACGACGGCGGGAATGCCGAGCGCGCGGGCGAGGATCGCGGTGTGGCTGGTGGGGCCGCCCTCTTCGGTGACGAGCGCGAGCACCTTGTCCGGGTCGAGGCCCGCGGTGTCGGCGGGCGCGAGGTCGCGGGCGACGAGCACGCTCGGTGAGTCGAGGTCGGGAACGCCAGGAGGCGCGATGCCGAGCAGTTCGGCGATGAGCCTGTCGCGCACGTCGAGGACGTCGCGGGCCCGCTCGGCCATGTAGCCGCCGGCGGCCGCGAGCGCGTCGGCGAACTTCCCCGCCGCCTGGTGCACCGCGCGCGGCGCGGGCAGGTTCTGCTCCTTGACCAGCTGCTCCGCCGAGGAGACGAGCGCCGGGTCGGCCGCCATCGCCGCGGTGGTGATGAGGATCGTCGCGGCCTCACCGGTCGCCGTCTCGGCGAGCTTCTCGAGCCTGCCCGCCACGATCTGCGCGGCCGGGGCGATCCGCGCGGCCTCGGCGGCGGGATCGGCCGGTGCCGGCGTGCTCGCGGGTTCACCGAGCGGCTCGGCGACCCGGACGACAGGACCGCTCGCGCGGCCGGGACTGACGGCGACCCCGGACAGTGACTCAGACGGCATGGTCTAGACCATATCTCATAGGCGGCGTGAGCTGGCTCATAGTCATCAGCAGAACACAGAAGAAGACATCATTCCAGTTCGGACGCCGTCGGATACGAAGGCTGCGCACCTTGGCGGGTCACCGTGATCGCCGCCACCTTCACCGCCTTGCGCGCCGCATCGGCGAGCTCCTCGCCCTTCGCGAGCGCAGTGGCGAGCGCCCCCGCGAAAGCGTCACCGGCGCCCGTCGTGTCGACGGCCTCGACCTTCGGCGACGGCACCTCCGTCACCCCGTCGGCCGTCACCACCGCCGCCCCCTTCGCGCCGAGCGTCACGACAGCGGCCTTCGGACCGAGATCGAGCAGCTTGGGGAACTCCGCCTCGCCACCGAGCAGGAACGCGGCCTCGTGCTCGTTTACCAGAAGGACGTCGAGCCCCTGCAAGGTTTTCGCCGAAAGCTCGGCGGCCGGGGACAGGTTCAGCAACGTCTTCACGCCTGTTTCGACGGCCTTCGCGACGGCGTGCTCGACGGTTTCGAGCGGGATCTCCAGCGACAGCACCACGATCTCGGCGCCGTCGAGGTCGACGTCCTCGGGCCGCAAGGCGGAATTGGCGCCGGGCGAGACGAGGATCGAGTTCTCGCCGTCCGGCGTGACCGTGATGTACGCGATCCCCGTCGGGCGCTCGCTCGTGCGCAGCGAACCCGTGTCCACCCCGGACTCGGTGAGCGACCGCTTGAGCAACTCGCCGTACGGGTCGTCGCCGACCGCGCCGAGCAACGCGACGTCCGCCCCGAGCCGGGCCGCGGCGACCGCGGTGTTGGCGCCCTTGCCACCCGGCGACAAGATCGTGTCGCCACCGAGTACGGTTTCGCCACCACCAGGTCGCCGATCGACCGGGACGACGAGATCGGCATTGGCGGACCCGATGACCAGCACCTGAGAAGTCATGGAAGAGACCATGCCATGACCAGCAGTTGTCCGGTCGAGACCCTTCTCCAGGCGAAGATGTGAAGAACTTTGTAACTTTCTCGGCGCGTAGTGCGACAATCAGGCGAGCAGCGGAACGCCGTCACTCTTTCGGGGGATAACCTTCCCCCGGACGTCACTTCGGCGATCACGCCCGCTCTTGAGATGCGTTGCCGCGTCCAAGCGGTGACGTTGCCCCGATCCCGGCTTCCGTCGGGAAGAGGGCATCGGGTCGCCGGCGTCGATCACGTAGCCCCCCGAGTGATCGGCGCCGGCGGCGCCCCGGCTTCACGGGCCGCCGCACTTAGGACGAGACCGTGTTCTGCGGGATTCCCCGATACTCGCTCAGCCTGTCCGGCCGGATCATCGTCATCGCGGTCCGGATCTCGGCGAACGCGGCGTCGCTGAACGCCTCCGGAATCCGGTAGCCGTTCACGACCGGCGGAAGTGGGCGGCCGTCGAGGTTCGCCCCGATCTCCCAAAGTCCTTTCAGCATTCGATGGCGTTTCGCGAAGTCTTCCTCGAAGGGGAAGAAGTCGATCATCCGCAAGACGTGTTTGCCATCGGTGACGGTGGTCAGCCGCAGCTCGCGGAGCTCGTCCCAGCTCACCTCGAAGGTCGCCTTGTCGCGACGGAACCAGCGGATTCCTTCGCCCGAAACAGTGAACGTGGTGCACCAGGTTGCCTTTTTCCATCGCGCGGGGGTGCAGAACCAAAGCCATCCAGGAGAGAAGAGCCCGATTGCCGCGATCGTCAGGGTCGCTTCACGGAGCTCCGTTCCGCGGCCCGCGCTGAAACCCACGATCCCGGAGATGACGGCGACGACGAGGATCACCCCGCAAATGCGCCAGAACTTCGCTGACGACCAGTCGTTGGGCGTGACCGTCCTCGACGCCGTCGCGGGAAGTCCGGTAGGGGCCGCCACCCCACCCAGCGGACGAACTGACGAGAGAGAAAACGAGTTCGTCACGGGTGGTTCAGTGTCAGGTTTGCGGAAACGCTTGTTCCGTCGCCAATAGGCGAACAGAGCCAATCCCACGAACCCACCGACGCCAGGTGCGATGCTCCACCACGGAACATCGCTTTTGAAGTCCCGTGCGTAGTACTTGCCGAGCTCTTTGACTCGGACGGGTTGCCCTATGTCGGCCGGGGTCAACTCGTCCGGGTACGAGCGCGCGGTCACGACTTCTTGCCTGGAACCCGCCGAATAGGGGCGAACCTCGATGTCGCAAACCCAGTAGTAGCCGATCCCGGCGATGCTCAGCGGGCCTATCTCCTCGCAAGACTTCGCCGTCGCCACGTCGACGAACTCGCTCGTTCCCTCCTCGCCGTGGGACACGATCCCGCGGCCGAGCAGAGTCCAGCAGATCAGCGCATAGAGGAACACACCGACTGCGACACCGGCCACCTTCCAAGGGGATTTGCGCGTGACTGTGGGAACCGCTTCGTACCCGGTCAGCAGAAGCCCGTTGCTCACTGGATCGACCCGGCCATTCCGATCGTACGGCGGAAGTTCTCTTCGACCTCGAACCGCCTCACGAACGGTTCCCCGACGCCGCCGTCTCCACCGGTCGTGGCTGGACAAGATCAACGAGGCGTTTCGCGGCGGCTGCGCCCACCCGCTCCGCGAGCACATACTCGTCGCCCTCGCTCGGCACGACGTGAACGCTGTAATACCAACGGCCGTTTCCAGGGGGATCAGGCTTCACCACGATGTTGTCGATGTCCGCATAGAGGACTTCCACTTTGGGTTGATCCCTGTGCTGCCAGCTCAAGGAGTCTTTTCGAAGCACGAAGGTCCCGCGGTCACCGCGATACAGGGAAGCAGCGAGATAGACGAGCACGACGGCCGTGATGACGAACCGGTCCATCGCCACCTGGCCGGACGCGGCCGTCACCAATGACCAGGTCAGCAGAGCCATTCCCAGCAGCAACGCCATCAGCCGGATGAACGAGGGGCGGCTCGCCGAGATTCGCCGCTCCGCCGAAACTCCCGAAGTGGCGTTCTTCAGCCTGACGACCGTGCTCTTGCTCGGCCTGAGCAGGCCGAGCCCGCCCCGGCTCACCTCTCTCGTCGGCCAACGCGTCAAACCCGGTTTGAAGTTCTCGACCACGGCTGACAGACGCTCGGCTTCCCGAAGCGACAGCAACGGCGTGAGGCGGTACCCGTGGTCGGACCGCGTGCGGAAAGGTTCGGCCAGCCCTTCTTCCGCCTTTTCGTCCGTGAGGACGAGATGAACCTCGACCAGGTCGCCAGGACGTTCCACGAAGATGAAGCGCTTGATCTTCGACCAGTGGATTCGACGCGGTGTCCCGTCACGTGCGGTCTGTTCGAACCCTCGCTGAGTCAACCGTGCCGGAATCAGCGGCGCTCCTGACGCGACACGAAGCCGGCGCCGCGCCGAGGGGATCACCACGAGCAACCCGACACCCGGCACCACGAACGGAAGCGCGACCAGGTAGGTGGCTATGTCATCGGGCCTCAGCCGCGCTGTCGCCACGATCATGGTCGCCGTCACAACCAGGAATCCGATCCCTGTCGCGGCAAAGAAGGCGAAGGCGGCGACTACCCCGGTTCGATCTCCTCCATCGGGCACCGGCAGCTTCAAATCGATTGGGAGATCGAGTGAGTCCGGCTCGTCCGGAGCTCGTGTCGTACTGTCGCGACGCCTCAACGAGGGAACCAGCCACCGGAGGAAAATCCTCGGGCCTACGGCGTACCCGATGAATCCCAGCGCCCCCGCTGCGATCGGGCCTACCGCGGCAAGGAAGTTGTAGGGATGTGGCACGTTCCGCTGCCAGTCGTGACTGGCATAGTCGACGAACACCGGTCTTCCCAGGTCGGCCGGCGTCAGCTCGTCAGGACCGAACTCGACCCGCACCACCGGCCTGTTCGGGCTCGTCCGCACCTCGGCGACGCATTTCCAGTAGTAGCCCGCTCCTCGAAGCGACAGCGGACCGTGTTCGGCACAATCGATGACACTCGCGGTGCCTTCGGCTCCCGTCAGGTCGGAGCCGGAAACGGAAGCCGGAACGCCGGCGATCCGGAACAACGTCAGCATGCCGATGACGAACAAGGCCAGCAGAGTCCACGCGGCGACACTGATGGCCGCGGCTTTCACAACCGTCTTCATGACTGTCCTTCGACGACAGAACTCTGAGGTCAGCCTTCGAGCGAACCTGAAATCCGCTGGCCTCCCGCGTGATCGAAAACCGGCTGTACCGTCGACTCGGCGGGCCGGTCGCCGACTACGCCATCCTTCTTGTCGTCGTCTCCTGAAACCAGCTTTTGGCCCAGTTCGCCGGCTTTCTTACCGGCCTCCTTCAGGACTTCCTTGGTGACGGCGTCGGGAACCTTCTTGACGGCGTCCGACACCTCCTTGCCGAAATCGTCGGCGATGTCCTTCGCGCCGACTTTGGCGTATGCGCCCAGGTTCGCGATGTCGTCACCCAACGTCTTGGCCAGACCAGAGACATCGTTCCCGAAGTTTTTGGCGATGTCCTTGACGTTCACGCCCTGGAGAAGCCGCTTCGCCTCTCCGAACATCGCACCCAGCTTCTTGATGAGCCCTGATGCGTTTCCGAAGGCCTTGGTCAATTGCTTGACCTTGTCCATGATCTTGGTCGCCCAACGGATCGCCATGGGAACTCCCTCGGCGGCCAGCCCGGCCGGCATCGCGGGACCTGGGTAGCGGCAGACGATCCAGATCAGCTTCCAGACACACTCGGAGATCAGGTCACGTACCAGGCTGCGGACCACAGCGAGAATCGACTTGCACATCGCGATCATGACCGAGATGCCCTGGGCCCCGGTGGCGACCGATTCGTAGAGGTCCGCGCGATCGTTCGCGAACGCCCGGTAGGCGTCCGCGGCGGTCCCGGTCCAGGTGGCCGAGTCCCTGGCGACGTCTTGACGCAGTTCATCAGCGACTTTCGAAAGCTCGTCGCCGATGTTCCCCCAGGTACCACCCAGGTTCTCCAGCGCGACCTGGTCACCTGTCAGCCAGTCCAGTGGCTCCCGCAGGAAGCTGACATGCTCGATGACCCATCCGATACCCGCTTTGGCCAGAGCACCGAGCGGGTCGGACATATCGGAGGCAAAGGAGACGCCACCGATCGCCAGATTGGCCAGCCCCTCACCCCAGTCCCCAGAAGAGAACTTGAGCAGGGCGTCGCCGAAATCTTGCACCAGGCCGGCGCCCTCAAGCGGGCTTTCCTTCGCCGCGCCGTCCGTGGCGACCAGCCGATTCGGCGCCTTCGGGGCGGGGTTCGTGGCAACAGGATTCTCAGTCATGGCCGGCCCTATACCTTGAAGAGTTTCTTGTACTCGTCCTCGGTGATTTCCTTCCGCTGCTGCCACACCCTGACCCGGTCGGCGTGGTCGTCAGCGCTCGTCGCGGCCGTTCTGACGGCGTCCTCCGCGACGGATTGCGCCATTGAAAAGGAAATGGCGAGCGACATACCGATGATTCCGAACGCCTCGGGGTGCATCGTCTGCTCGGCGGCGTTCAAGGCCGTATTGATCCGCCCCGTGAGCGCGTCGAGTTTCCCCCGATGCGTCTCCAGCGCGGACGGATCGACGTCGAATCCTGGCCCGGTCGAACCGGTCATCGTGTTTTCCCTCCCTCAAGAACCCGCTCAGCGCAGGAAGTCGCCGCCGGTGAAGTAGTCGTCCTCGTGGTCCGTCTGCTGCCGGCGCGCGGCTCGCGGCGGCGCGGGCGGGGACGGGGGTGCAGGCGGCTTCGGGGCGGGAGGGGGCGGAGGCGCGTCGAGTTCGTCTTCGGCGACGAAGCGGTCGTCCTCGTCCGCCTCCTGGTGACCGCCCTCGACGTAGCCCGTCGGTTCGGGTTCCGGGTACTCGTTGTGCAGCTGATTGACCAGCTCGTTCATCGTTTCGGTGCCCGCGATGGACGGCACGCCGGTCTGCATCGCGCCCGCGAGTTTGCTCTGCGCGCTCTGGACGACGCGGAGGATCTCCTGCGCGAGCGCCGGGTTGTCCCGCACGGACGGGCCGATTTCCAGGCCCACCAGGTTCCCCGCGTGGTTGACCTTGACCGAGATCTGGCCGTCTTTGCTGCGTTCGGACACCGAAACGCTTTCGATCTCGGTGCGCATCTGATTCGCCTTCCGCTGGGCGTCGGCCAGCTTGGCCTCGAAATCAGCGAAGAGCTGCTCAGGGTTCGACACGCGAACCTCCCCTGTTCACGTCGTAGCCGTTCGGCGACCGAGTGTGGCATACGCGTCTGACATCGGGGAACGTTTGGCGGACATCCGCACTCCGGTCGTGTGGATCACCACAGGCGACTTCCGGTTTTCCCTACCGGATCCGACGGCTTACCCCATGTTCCCGCAGGTCAGCGGCCCGTAGCGTGCCGGATATGACGATTTCGGACTGGAAACGCGCGGTTTACGCGCTTCTCGCGCTTCCGGGGTATTTCGGTGGTGCGAAGGTCCAGCGTGGACTGACGCGGCGCTGGCTCGGAGGGCACGAGAGTGGGGCGCGGCCGCGGTACGTGGCGGCCTTCGGTCCGAGCGCGGTCGCGTTCCTGCTCGCTTTACTTCTGTTCTATCTCGTCGGGCGCATCGCGACCTACGGGCTCTTCTGGACCGGGAGCGACCCTGAGGGCACGTGGGGCGGGCCGACGCTGGCGGGGGCGTGGATCGTGCACTTCCTCATCGCGGCCGGGATGGCCGTGCCGATCTTCCTGGCCCTCCGTCCGCTCACCAGGCTCCAGGCCCGCCTTCTGGGTTCTTCCCCGGCAAGGGCGCACTGACCACCTAGAATGCCCGGATGACGAACACCGGCCGCAGGGGTCGCGAGCGGGCCGCGACCGATCAGGACATCCGCCGGACGGCGCGGGCGCTCCTGGTCGAGCAGGGGCCGGAGGCCGTGACCCTGCGGGCGATCGCGCGCGAGCTCGGCATCACGGCGCCGGCGTTGTACCGCTACTACGGGTCCCGCGACGATCTGGTCGAGCATCTGCGCGCGGACGTCGTGGCGGATCTGGCGGCCGGGCTCGCCGAGGACATCGCGCAGCTGCCGGACGAGGGGGCGCTGCAGCTTTTCGCCATCTGCAAGGGATTCCGGCGCTGGGCGCTCGCGCACACCAAGGAGTTCACGCTGGTCTTCGCGTCGCCGGCGGGCGACGACACGTTGAGCAGGCTGGGCGAGCCGTTCGGGCGGATCTTCCTGGCGGCGGCGGGGCGGGTGCTCGCGATGCACGATCTGGTGACGCCGTCGAACGACGTGGTCCCGGCCGAGCTGCGCGACGATCTCACGTCGTTCCAAGAAGAACTGCTCGCCGTGCTGAAGGAGTCCGGGGCGACGTTCCCGCTCGAAAAGCTCGACCTCGGCGTGACGTACCTGATGATCCAGTTCTGGGCCCGGCTCTACGGGCACGTCACGCTCGAGGTCTTCGGCAACTATCCGATCCCGTTCTCGAAACCGGACGTCCTCTTCGACGCGATGCTGGCCGATCTCGCGCGCGAGATCGGCCTGTCCACCGAGTAGCTACGCCGCGTGCCCGCCGTCGACCGAGACGGTCGAGCCGGTCACGTACTTGCTTTCCGGCCGTGCCAGGAACGACACGGTGGCGGCGACCTCCGACGGCGAGCCGTAGCGGTCGAACGCCGTCAGGCTCCGCTGGTCGGCGGCGTAGGGGCCGTCGGCCGGGTTCATGTCGGTGTCGGTCGGGCCGGGGTGGACGATGTTCACCGTGATGCCGCGCGGCCCCAGTTCCCTGGCCAGGCCCTTGGTCATACCCAGCAGCGCGGTCTTGCTCACCGCGTACAGCGACATCCCGGGGCCGGGCACCCGGTCCGAGACGCAGCTGCCGATGCTGATCACGCGACCGCCTTCGCCGAGGTGCCGGGCCGCGGCCTGGGTGGCCACGTAGACACCGCGGACGTTGACCGCGAGCACGCGGTCGATGTCCTCCAGGCTCGTCTGGTCGAGCGGGCCGACGAAGCCGACGCCCCCGTTGTTGACCAGCACGTCGAGCCTGCCGAATTCGGCGACCGCGGTGTCGACCGCGGAGACCACGGCCGCGGCGTCGGCGCTGTCGGCCTGGATGGCCAGCGCGCGGCGGCCGAGCGCCTTGATCTTGTCCATGACACCGGCCGCGAGTTCGGCGTTGTTCTGGTAGGTGAGCGCGACGTCGGCGCCGTCCTCGGCGAGCCGGATCGCCGTGGCGGCACCGATCCCGCGGCTGCCGCCGGTCACCAAAGCCACCTTGCCGTCGAGGGTCATGCGGTGTTCTCCGTTCGATTTCGTTGTCCTTGAACAACTCCATCGAATCGCCTCATGACCCTCGACGCTGGCGCGAATCGGCCACGGCGTTACAGCACGATGTTGACCAATCGCCCTGGCACGACGATCACCTTGCGCGGGGTGCCGTCGCCGACCAGCGCGGCGACCTTCTCGTCGGCCAGCGCGGCCGCCTGCACCGCGTCCTTGCCCGCGTCCGCGGGCACGGTGACGCGGGAGCGCACCTTGCCGTTGACCTGGATCGGGTACTCCACCGAATCCTCGACCAGGTACTTCTCGTCGACGACCGGGAACGGCCCGTGCACCAGGGAATCCGCGTGGCCCAGGCGCTTCCACAGCTCCTCGGCCAGGTGCGGGGCCAGCGGCGCCAGCATCAGCACCAGCGGCTCCACCAGCTCGCGCGGAGTCGCCTCGGCACCGCCGTAGACCTTGGTGACGTGGTTGTTCAGCTCGATCAGCTTCGCGCCGGCCGTGTTGAACCGCAGCTCCGCGTAGTCCTCGCGGACCCCGGCGATCGCCTTGTGCAACTGCTTGCGGTCGGCGTCCGTGGCGTCCACTGTGGACACACGCAGCTCGCCGGTCTCTTCGTTGACGACCAAGCGCCACAGGCGCTGCAGGAAGCGCTGCGCGCCGACGACGTCCTTGGTCGCCCACGGCCGCGAGACGTCCAGCGGGCCCATCGACATCTCGTAGAAGCGGAAGGTGTCGGCACCGTAGTCGGCGGCCATCTGGTCAGGAGTCACGACATTCTTCAGGCTCTTGCCCATCTTGCCGTATTCCTGGTTGACCTCTTCGTCGCCGAAGAAGAACTTGCCGTCCCGCTCCACGACCTGGTCGGCCTGGACGTGCACACCTCGGGCATCAGTGTACGCGTACGCCTGCACGTAGCCCTGGTTGAACAGCTTCCGGTACGGCTCCTTGGACGACACGTGGCCCAGGTCGAACAGCACCTTGTGCCAGAACCGCGAGTACAGCAGGTGCAGCACCGCGTGCTCGACACCGCCGACGTACAGGTCCGTGCCGCCGGGGTCGTCGACGCCGTGCTCGGCGGGCCGGGGCCCGACCCAGTACGCCTCGTTCTCCGGCGCGACGAACACGTCCTGGTTGGTCGGGTCCAGGTACCGCAGCTGGTACCAGCAGGAACCCGCCCAGTTCGGCATGGTGTTGATGTCACGGCGGTAGGTCTTCTTGCCCTCGCCCAGGTCCAGTTCGACCTCGACCCAGTCGGTGGCGCGCGCCAGCGGCGAGGACGGCGTGCTGTCCTTGTCCTCCGGGTCGAACGTCACGGGCGAGTAGTCGGCGACCTCGGGCAGCTCGACCGGCAGCATGCTTTCCGGCAGCGCGTGGACGTGGCCGTCCTCGTCGTAGACCACCGGGAACGGCTCGCCCCAGTAGCGCTGACGCGAGAACAGCCAGTCGCGCAGCTTGTACTGGACGGTGCCGCGGCCGTGCTCGTTCTCCTCCAGCCAGCCGATCATCGTCTTCTTGGCCTCGTCGACGCCCATGCCATCCAGGAAGCCCGAGTTGATCGCGGGCCCGTCTCCGGTGAACGCCTTGCCGTCGAAGCCTTCCGTCGGCTGGACCGTGCGGATGATCTCCAGGCCGAACTTCTCGGCGAACTCCCAGTCGCGCGTGTCCTGGCCGGGGACGGCCATGATCGCGCCGGTGCCGTAGCCCATCAGCACGTAGTCGGCGACGAAGACCGGGATCTCCTTGCCGTCGGCCGGATTCACCGCGTAGGAGCCGGTGAAGACGCCGGTCTTCTCCTTGTTCTCCTGACGGTCCAATTCGGACTTCCGCGAAGCGGCGGCGCGGTACTCGGCGATCGCTTCGGCCGGGGTGGCGGCGCCACCGGTCCAGCTCGCGTCGACGCCTTCCGGCCACGTGGCGGCGGTCAGCTCGTCGACCAGCGGATGCTCGGGCGCGACCACCAGGTACGTGGCGCCGAACAGGGTGTCCGGACGGGTCGTGAAGACCTCGATCTTCTTGTCTCCGGACTCGAACGACACCCGCGCACCGTGCGAACGGCCGATCCAGTTGCGCTGCATGGACTTGACCTTCTCGGGCCAGTCCAGCAGGTCCAGGTCGTCGACCAGACGATCGGCGTACGCGGTGATGCGCATCATCCACTGACGCAGATTGCGCCGGAACACCGGGAAGTTGCCGCGTTCACTGCGGCCGTCGGCGGTGACCTCTTCGTTCGACAGCACCGTGCCCAGCCCGGGGCACCAGTTCACCGGCGCCTCGGAGAAGTAGACCAGCCGGTGCGTGTCGATGATCTCCAGCTGCTCGGCGCGGGTCAGCTCACACCAGTTGCGGCCGTCAGGCGTCCGGCGCTTGTCCTGCGCGTACTCGGTCTCCAGCTCGACGATCGGCCGGGCCTTGCCCGCCTTCTCGTCGTACCAGGAGTTGAAGATCTGCAGGAAGATCCACTGGGTCCACTTGTAGTACTCCGGATCGATCGTCGAAATCCGGCGACGCTCGTCGTGACCCAGGCCCAGGCGCCGGATCTGGCGCAGGTAGGTCTCCATGTTCTCTTCGGTCGTCTTGCGCGGGTGCTGCCCGGTCTGCACCGCGTACTGCTCGGCGGGCAGCCCGAAGGCGTCGAAGCCCATCGTGTGCAGCACGTTGCGGCCGATCATGCGGTGGTACCGCGCGAAGACGTCGGTCGCGATGAAGCCCAGCGGGTGCCCGACGTGCAGGCCGGAGCCCGACGGGTACGGGAACATGTCCTGGACGAACAGCTTGTCCGACGGGACCTCACCGTCCTCGTCCGCGAGCGGGCCCACCGGGTTCGGTGCGTGGTAAGTGCCGTGGTCGGACCAGTAGTCCTGCCAACGCTGCTCGATCTGGCCCGCCAGCTCCGCGGTGTAGCGGTGCTGAGGGGCCGCGTCGGCGCCTTCGCTCGCCTGGTTCATCGCCGAAATCCTCCGTGCTCATCCACGTCAAGCCACTCCAGAAACAACTCGACCCCTCAGCCCGGAGGGCATGAGGGGTCGCCGCGCTGGTCCCGGCCGTTCGACCGAGTTCAGCGCGGCAGGCTAAGGAGCAGCCGAGCCGTGTTCATGGGTCCAGTTTAACGCCCAGGTCAAAGGCGTTCCGAGGGGACCGCCAGAGCGATGAACTGGGTCACCTGGGTCGCGGAGAAGTTGTTGTCGCTGACCAGGACCAGGCTGCGCTCCCCGTTCGGGAGGCGCGGGCCCCAGGTCATGCCCTCGACGTTGTCCACCGTGGACAGCTTGAAGTCCGCGAGGTCGGCGAGAAGGCGCTTCTTGACCGGCTTGACCTTCTTCGCGTCGGCGAGGGAGGGCGTGTTCAGGATGTCGGTGGCGCCCTTGGTGTCGATTTCGTAGATGCGGATCTTGTTGCCGACACCGGTGACGAACGACCGCTCCATCACCAGGTAGCGCGTCGGATCGGCCTGGTCGACGGCCAGCAGCGCCGAGACGCCGGTGGTCGCGAACGCGCCGGGCGGGTTCGGCGACGCGAAGACCTTCTCCTGCGGGTACGCGTACTGCGCGAGGACCGGCCCGAACCGCGACTGGACGGTGATGCGCGAAAGGGCACCCGACGTGGTGTTCGCCTCCGGGCCGTCCTGGAGCAGCGGACCCTCGACCGAGCTGGCGACCAGCGATCCGAAGCCCGCGAAGGTGAGGCCTTCGAGGGCGAGGTTCTGCCGCGGCCCCGCCGTCTCGGCCATCTTCTCGTTGGCGGGAATCGGCAGGTCACGGACATAGGAGCCGTCGCGCTCCGCCTCGCGGATCGACGGGTCGATCCGCGCCGCGGCCGACCGCTCGCCCTCCTGCGACCAGACGTACCGGCCGGTCCAGGGGTCGACGCGCAGCTCTTCGGGGTCGATGGTCTGCATGTTCGGCGGCAGCGCGGGGTCGTTCTTCGCGAGCGGCGGATACGGCGTGCCGTCGGGACGCAGGAGCGGCTTGGTGCCGGTGAAGGTCACCGGGCCGAGGCCCTTGGCGTCGACGGAGAACTTCGCCGTGTAGAAGCGCGCCGGGTTGAGGGCGGAGCGGTCGTCGCAGATCAGCGCGTACTCGCCGGTGCGGGGGTCGTAGTCGATGCTGGACAGGCCGCCGACGACGGTGCCCTCGTAGGGCAGGGCGTTCGGGACGATCTGTTCCCCGATCAGGCGAAGCGGACGGTGACCCGCTTCGGCGGCCGGTGCGGCCATCAGGGTGAGGGGGACGGCCCCGATCAGGGCTGCGGAGAGAGCTCGGCGTGACATGGCCTGTAGCACAGTCGATCAGGGTATCCGGCAGGTTGCCGGGACGTCACGCTTATCCTCGTGGAGTGTTCGTCATAGCGCTGGTCCCGATCGTGCTGGGTGTCCTCGTCGGCTGGGGTGGGTTCCTCGGCCTGCGTGAGAAGCTGCCGCGTGACCGCGGCGCCGGCGTGCGCACCGCCGCCACGATGCGCAGCGAAGACGCCTTCCGGCTCGGCAACAAGGTCGCCGGGGTCCCGACGCTGGCAGGCGGCGTGATCGCCGTGCTCGCGGGGATCGCCGCGCTGGTCATGCCGACGACCTTCGGGCTGCTGCTGGCCTCGTTCGTGGGTGTGGTCGGGCTGGTCGCCCTGGTCGCGGCCGGGGGAGTGCTCGGCAACCGCGCCGCCGCGACGGTGCCGGAGCCCGAACCGGAGCGGCCCGCCGGCTGCAGTGGCTGCGCCTGTGGCACCTGCGGTGTCTTCAAGAAGGCCGACACCGCCACCGCCTAGGCGCAATTCGCCGATCAGAAGGTGTGACTGACCGCTCGGATTGTCGGAGCGGTCTGGTAGATCATGGCCATGTTCCGCGACTTCAACTTCAAGCTGCTGGTCATCGACAAGCTCATGTACCAGGACAAGCTCATCGAGCCCCGTTTCCAGATCGCCGACGTCCTCCACGCCAAGGGCGCCACCGGCGATCTGTGGGAGTACCTGTGCGAGCAGGACCTGCTGAACACCGTCCTCGATGAAGCCCGCCAGTACTTCACCGACTTGGAGCTCACTCCTGACCAACTGGCCACCGTGGACGAACTGGTCACTGACGGCGGCTTGGACATCTACCACCAGTGCTCGCCGTTCTGGGACGGCGAGGACGACCTCTTCGACCTCACCTCACTGGACGACCTCGCCCTGCTACCCAATCTCCGCGTGATCCACGACATCGCTGGGGCCATCATGGCCGTCCCCGGCGCAGAGGACACGCTCAAGGCTCGCGGAATCGCAGTGCGTTGAGCCCTTCTCATCCCGCCTAGTTGCGCTGGAGGTCTCCCGGATGGGTGGCCAGCAGCGCCAGCGGGATGCCCTGGCGCCGCAGCACCTGGCCCCACAGGTCGTGGTGCGGCGAGGCGAGGACGTCGCTGGGCAGCGCCGGGACGATCACCCAGTCGTCGCGTTCGATCTCGTTCGCCAGCTGCCCGGAATCCCAGCCCGCGTAGCCGGCGAACACCCGCACGCCGCGGACCTTCGGCACCAGGATCTCGGGATCGGTGTCGAGGTCGGCCAGCGCGACCGGGCCGCGGACGGCGATCACGCCGGGCACGCTCGAGGCCGTCTCGCCGGTCCGCAGCGCGGCCAGGCACAACGCCGTCTTCTTCTCGACCGGGCCGCCGACGAACACCGACTGCGGCTCGGCGACGTGCCCGCCCCAGTTCGGGAGCACGTCGTACACCGGCACGTCACTCGGCCGGTTGAGCACGACGCCGAGCGTTCCCTCGTCCCGGTGATCGATGACGAACACGACGGTTCGCCGGAAGTTGGGATCGAACATCGTGGGGGCGGCGACCAGGAGCGTTCCCGGTTCGACCTCGGCGTCCGCTGGCACGTCCGCCATGATCCCACTTCGAGCGGGGACAAATCGTCCGGCTCTGGGAACAACAGCATCACGAGCACCGTTGGACACAACGGTCGGTGCGCTTTCCGTGTCCCCCGGGCTCACTGAAGAACCGCCTTTGTGGAATACCGTCCGGCTGGAGCCACACTGCGCATAGCCGCCGAGAGGCGACCTCAAAGCGCATCGGCCACCTTCAATAGGCTGGTGCCGTGACGACCACCGCCACGGCGCCCACCAGGGCGTTCGTCCGCGACCGTGACTTCCTCCGACTGCTGTTCACGCGGTTCTCCGCGCACTGGGGCAACGGCATGTACCAGGCCGGGCTGGCCGGTGCCGTCCTCTTCAACCCCGAACGCGCCGCCGACGCGCTCGCCATGGCGGGCGGGTTCGCGGCGCTGCTGCTGCCGTATTCGATCGTCGGCCCGTTCGCGGGCGCGCTGCTCGACCGCTGGGATCGCCGGAAGGTCTTGATCTTCGCGAGCCTGCTGCGGTCGGCCACCATCCTCGCGACGGCCGTCGCCGTGGGCACGGGCGTGGCCGGGATCGGGCTGTTCTCCCTCGCCTTGGCTTCCGAAGGCATCTCGCGGTTCATCGGCTCGGGTCTGTCCGCGTCGCTTCCGCATGTCGTGGAAGAGAAGTCCGTGGTGGCCGCGAACGCCTTCGCGGCCACTTGGGGTTCGGTGCTCGCCGTCGTCGGCGGAGGCTGCGCGATCGGCCTCCGGGCGCTGACCGGCGCGGACGACGCCGGTTCCGCGTGGGTCACCGCCGTCGCCGCGCTGGGAGGGCTCGGCGCAGCCGTCCTCGCCGCCGGATTCGCGCGCGGACTGCTCGGGCCGTCGACGGTCGACGAGCCGTCGAACCCGGCCCTCGCCGTCGCCCGCGGCCTCGCCGACGGCGCGAAGGCGGCCTGGCGCACGCCCAGCGTCACGGCCGGGTTCGTCGCGCTGTTCGCCCATCGCGCGTCGTACGGCATCTCGCTGCTGGTGACCGTGCTGCTGATGCGCAACCACTTCGCCGCCGGGATGACGGGGCTGGGCCAGATGGCGGCGTTCGCCGGTGCCGGGATCCTCGTCGCCGGATTGCTGACCGCCCGGCTGATCAAGCGGTTCGGCAGGGTCCGCGTCGTGGTGGGGGCGCTGGTGCTGGCGGCGGTCGCGCAGTCCGCGCTCGGCCTGCCGATGGCGATCCCCACCGCGTTGCTCGCGGCGTTCCTGGTGACCGGTGCCGGGCAGGTGCTGAAACTGTCCGTCGATTCCTCGGTGCAGCTCGACGTCGCCGACGAAACGAGGGGACGGGTCTTCGCGCTCTACGACACGCTTTTCAACATCACGCAGGTCGTCGCGGTCTCGCTGGCCGCGACGGTGATCCCGGCCGACGGCCGCTCGCCGGGGTTGCTCGTCACGGCGACCGTCCTCTACCTGGCGGGAGCGGCCTGCCATCTGCTCGCCGTGCGAAAACACCAGATCCGGTGATATGACGCGGGCGTTGGCATTAGGGTGACGCTTACCGACACCGGGTGGCGTATGCCCGGGATCCAGCACCAGCGGGGGCTCAAGTGACGACGGCCGGCGACGACAGCGCACGCCTCGAGGCGCGCAATGCCGCCATGAAGGACCAGGTCGACACGCTGCTCGAACAGTTCGAGCGCCAGACGGCCCAGCTCCGGGACGCGCAGGAAGCCGCTTCGCAGACGTCGGCGACGGTGGTCTCGCAGGACGGCCTCGTCCGCGCCACCATCGACGCGACCGGCACCCTGGCCAAACTCGAGATCCAGCCGAACGCCTTCGAGCGCACCAACCCCGCGCAGCTGGCCAACACCGTGCTGACGCTGGTCCGCCAGGGATCACTGCAGGTCAAGCAGCAGGTCGCCGAGCTGATGGCCCCGATCACCGAAGGGCTGCCGGACCTCTCGGACCTCATCGAAGGCGCGCCTTCACTGCAAGGGCTGATGCCGGCGATCCCGGATTTCCTCGCGGCCGAAGAGGAAGAGGCACCGGCGAAGTCCGACGAAGACTTCGACGCCCCGCTGATGATCAAGGAGGACGCACCGCCGCCTCCGCCGCCTGCCCCGCCGACACCGAAACCGGTTCCGAAACGGGTGCGACAGCAGGACGACGATGAGGAAGAGCCGCCCTCGAGCTGGCTGACCAGGGGAGTCTGATGCCGAACGGTGGGGGTGGCGCCGGGTTCACCGCGGACCCGGACGCGGTGAAGTCGGCCGCGGCCAAACTGGGAATCGCCGCGGACCAGCTGGACGAGGCCGGCAAGGAACTGCTGGCCGCGATGAATTCGCTCGGCGCGTGCTGGGGCAACGACGACGCGGGCAAGGAGTTCGCGAAGGACTACGAGCCGGGCGCGCAGGGCTCGTCCGAGGGATTCGCGAACGTCGTCGAGGCGCTGCGGGGGATGCAGCACAACGTCGAACGGTCGATGACCGCGTTCACGAACGCCGAGGAAGAGATCAAGTCGACGCTGGACAAGAAGGTCTAGCGCCGTGGGTATGGAGATGCCCGACGCGGTCAAGTGGCTCTTGCCGATCGTCGTCGGGGAAAGCTGGCCCGAAGGCGACGAGGACAAGCTCCGCGAACTGCGCGACGCCTGGCACAACGCCTCGAAGGCGATCCAGCCGATCGCCGACACCGCGACCAAGGGCGCCACCGAGGTCCTCGGCGGCTGGAGCGGTCAGGGCGCGGAAAAGTTCGCCGAGGCCTGGAAGAAGTTCGTCGAGGGCGACGAGGCGTACTTCAAGTCGCTCGCCGATTCCTCGAAGGCGCTGGGCGACTCGTGCAACGCGACCGCGCTGGACGTCGAGTACACGAAGTACATGATCATCATCTCGCTGGTGATCCTCGCCGCGCAGATCGTCGCGATGATCGCGGCCGCGGCGGTGACGTTCGGTGGTTCGACGGCCGGGATCGCGCCGGCGCAGATCGCCACCCGCATGACCGTCCAGATGATCTTCCGCCAGCTGATGCAGAAGCTCGCGCAGGAAGGCTTCAAGAAGGTCGCGAAGGAACTCCTGGAGAAACTTCTCAAGGAGGGCCTGAAGAAGATCGGCAAGGAAGTCCTGCAGAACACGGCGATGAACCTCGCCATGGACGCGGGGATCCAGGGCCTGCAGATGGCCAAGGGCGACCGCGACAGCTGGGATTTCAGCAAGACCAAGGATTCCGCGATCAGCGGCGCCGTCGACGGTGTGGTGGGCGCGGGTAGCAGCAGTATCGGCAAGGGCGCCACCAAGGGACTTTCCGACAGCGTCGGCGGCCAGATCGTCGACAGCGCGGCGCGGGGTGCCGTGCGCGGCGCGGCCGAGGGTGTCGCCAGCACGGTCGGGCAGGCCGCCGTCACCGGTGACCTGGACAAGCTTTCGGCCAAGGACGTGCTGATGGGCGCGTCCGGCGGGGCGGTCGGCGGCGGTGTCGACGGGGCGAAGAGCCAGATCGGCGACATCAAGGCCGCGAACACGCCCGGCGACTCGGGTCCTTCCACGCCGGATGTGGATACCGGGGATGCGGGGACGGGTTCGCGTACTCCGGGTTCTTCGGACTCGCGCTCCTCCTCGGACTCGGGTTCTTCCTCGGACTCGCGCTCCTCCTCGGACTCTGGCTCTTCGTCGGATTCAGGTTCTTCTTCGGACTCTGGCTCTTCTTCGGACTCCGGCTCTTCGTCAGACTCCGGCTCTTCCTCGGACTCGCGCTCCTCCTCGGACTCGCGCTCCTCCTCGGATTCGGGCACTTCGTCGGAACCGCGTTCTTCTTCGGATTCCGGTTCCTCTTCGCGGTCGGACTCTTCGCCGGATCCGGCGCCACGGTCCACTACGGACGGTCAGGCGGCTTCGAGCCGCGGTTCGGACGGCTCCGCCGACCCGCAGCCGCGTTCCGAAAGCGGCCCGCAGCGGACGGCGGACAGCGACCGGGTCAGCCAGTCGTCGATGCAGGCTCCGGAACGCCCGGCCGACGCCCCGGCGAACACCGGGGACGGTCAGCGTGCGGCGCAGCCCCATCAGAACGCTCCGGCGGCCGCCGCCGACAACGGATCCGGTCAGCAGCAGCAAGCCGCGGCGGGTAATCAGCAGCAGGCACCCGCCGCCCAGTCCCAGGCGCCGGCTTCGGGTCCCGCGCCGAGTCCTTCGCAATCCAGCGCGATGCCGCCCGCCGCTTCCTCGGGCGCGCCGTCGAGTTCCGGCGGTTACGGCATGGCGTCCGGCTCGTCCGCTCCGTCGGGTGGCTACGGCATGGCGCCCGGCGGCAACCCGCCGGGCAATGGGCCCACGCCAGGTGGTTTCCCGCCCGGCGGACACGATCCGTCCCGGCCTCCCCGGCCGAACGACGGCGTCCAGGCCGCGGGTTTCGCGAGCAACGGCGGACCGCAGCAGCCGCGGTTCGACCAGCCGCCCGCGCCGATGCCTTTCCAGGGCCAGCAGCCGATGCAGCCGCCGCCTCCGGGTGGCTTCGCGCCGCCTCCGCCGCCTCCTCCCGGTGGTGGCCCCATGCCACCGCGAGGACCGCAGGGACAGCCAGGGCCGATGGGCCCCCGTCCGCCGCAGCAGCATCCCGGTCAGGGTGGATATCCGCAGGACCGCGGGCCGCGCCAGCGTCCTCAGCAACCGCCGCAGCCCCCTGGTCCGCCGCGGCCGCCTCAGGGTTACCAGGGCAGGCCCGGACCTGGTCCGGGCCCGAACGGCGGGGTTCCGCCGCGCCCGCAGACACCTCCGCCCGGTCCGCCTCCGGGCAACCGCGGTCCGGCGGGTCATCCGCCGCCCCCGCCGCGGCCCCAGCATCCGGGCAACGGTCCGTTCCCCGGCAACCGCGGCCCCGTGCCGCCGCCACCCGGTCACCAGTCCGGGCATCACCCCGGCCGTCCGGGGCATCCGGGACAGCAGCCCGGCAGGCCGATGCCGCCCGGTGCCGAGCCGCCGCGTTTCGGTGGTCCGCAGCGTCCGCCGCAGGTGCCGGCACCGCGTCCTGGCCACGACCCGAACGCGGGACCCCAGCAGCCGCAGCGTCCGCCGCAGCAGCAGCCGCCGGTGCGGCCGGTGGAGCACGCGCCACGGCAGGTGCCTCAGGACCACGGCGCGAACGCGCCCAAGGACACCGAGCTCCCGAAGGACACCCAGGCGCCGAAGGACGTCGAGGCCCCCAAGGACACGGAAGTCCCCAAGGACACCGAGACGCCGAAGGACGTCGAGGCACCGAAGGACACCGACGCGCCCCAGGACGTCACGCCGACCATCGACGAGCCGTACCTGACCGACCCGGACTTCCACACGGACGATCCCGCCGCTTACCGCGCGCTCGCCGAGACGCAGATCGACAAGCGCGGTTTCGATAAGGACACCGGGGAAGCGCGGAGCGAACAGGTCCGCCGCGAAGGGCTTGCCAAACGCGACGCCCACGAAGACCCGGCCGTCAGGCAGATGTCGGATCAGGGCGCGTACGCGGTGCACAGCTACACGCGCACCGACATGGCCGAGCGGATCACGCACGCCCAGCGCCACGGCGGCCCGGAGCTGGACGCGCTCCGGCCGCATATCGAGGCGATCACCTCGGGCCTCAACGAGATGCCCGCCTACGAGGGCCTCGTCTCGCGGCGGGTGAACTTCAACGGCAACGAAAGCGCGATCCGGGCCTTCCTCGAAGCGCACACCGAGGGCAAGGTCATCGTCGACCCGCAGATGCTGAGCACGTCGCGGGTCACGCCCGAGCATCCGCACAGCAACTTCCCCGGCGAAGTCGAGATGCGCATCCAGTCGAAGACCGGACGCCACATCGAAGATCTCGCGTCCAAAAAGGACGAACGCGAAGTGCTGATGAAGTCGGCGACGCAGCTGCGCGTCACCGACGTCAAGATGGGCCCTGGGCATCCCGACCACCCGGCGTACAAGAAGCGGCTGGACGACGGTTCGCCGAACGACCTGCCGAAGTGGATCGTCGAATGCGAAGAGGTCGTCAAGGGCGACGACGGCCACCTGACCGCGGAGCAGGTGGAGCAGAAGGTCGCGGAACGGCGTGAGTACAACAACGCCGTGCAGGAGCGGCTGGCGCAGGAGGCCGCCGACCAGGAAGCCCAGCTGCGCCGCGACCACCCGGAGCTCTTCCAGGGCCAGGGTCTCGCCGGGCTCGAAACCAAACTGGCCGACGGCAAGGGTGGCTGGGTCGACGCCACCGACGCCCCGGCCCGGGAGACCCCGAAGCCGCCGAGGGAGCACGCTCCCGACGGTGGCTGGTCCGAGCTGGCGAAGCCGCTCGAAGAGGGTGGGACGCCGGTCATCCACGCCGGTTCGACCGAGACGCCGCACCAGCAGGTCCGGCTGGTCATGGACGAGCTTCCCGCGATCGGCGAGGCCAACACCCGCAACTACTACGCGCCCGAATCGTGGAAGGACGGCTACCAGACGAACTCGGCCGAGGCACTGGTCGCGTTCGAGAACCGGATGAACGGTGGCGACGCCGTCGCCGGGCCGTCGACGGCCGGTTCGCCGCTGCAGCACGTCAGCGACCGGCTCGGCGGGCAGTGGTCGGATCGGAACGGTTTCGCCGACATCGCCCGTGAGGTGGGCGAACGTCCGGTCGGCGCGCGGACCGCGGTGGCGTTCGAGCATCACGCCCCCGCCGATCCGAACGCGCCGGAGGGCTCGCCGCGGTCGAAGGACCGGATCGAGACGCGCATCGTCGCCGCGGTGAACACGCCGCACGGCGTGGTCTTCGCCGACCCGATGACCGGTCGGCTCGCGACGCTGCCCGACGATCCGACCTCGATCAAGGCGATGCCGATGGGCGGCGGCGACGCTCCGCACGTCCACTCGCCGGAAGCACCGGAAACGAGGCACACCGAAGCCGAAACCCCGGTCCAGGAGCAGGCGCCCAAGACCGAACTCGACATCGCCGAGCGGCTCAAGGGCCCGGAAGAAACGCCGAAGCGACTCGACGAGAGCTATCTGGGCGACGAGAACTTCCGTGGCACGCCTGAGGATCACAAGAGCCTCCGTGACCGCTACGACAGCGCCGAACTCGCCGAGCAGGCCCGCGAAAAGGCGCTGAAGCGTCTTGAAGCCAGCCCGCTGAAGGACCGCGTCTCGCCCGAAGCCGCCGAAGCGATCTACTCGTACTCGCGCGAACACGCGTACGCGATCAACGAGGCGAACCGTCGCGGCGAGTCGCACCCTGATTTCGAAAACGCCCAGCGCAGCACCCGGGCGATCGTCGGCGCGCTCAACGAGCTGCCGGACTTCCACGGCGAGGCCATCCGCGGCATCGACACCAAGGGCGACATGCAGGCCGCCGCGATCATGGCGGC
The DNA here is from genome assembly GCF_003947535.1 of Amycolatopsis sp. WAC 04169. Lineage (NCBI taxonomy): Bacteria > Bacillati > Actinomycetota > Actinomycetes > Pseudonocardiales > Pseudonocardiaceae > Amycolatopsis > Amycolatopsis sp. WAC 04169. Next base: position 384,189 of record NZ_QHJI01000001.1, read on the forward strand.
GCACTACGAGCCGGGGCAGACCGTCCCCGAGCCGACGATGACCAGCTCCACGATCAAGACGTCGCCGGACACGAAGTCGAAGTTCGGCCAGGACGTCGAGATCCACATCGTCTCGAAGACGGGCAAGGACGTCTCGTCGCTCGCCGAGAACCCCGGCGAGAACGAGGCCATCAACAAGCCGGCCACGCAGCTTTACGTGCACAGCAAGGAGTTCAAGACTCCGCCGCTGGTCGACCGGCCGAAGTGGGTCATCCACGCCGAAGAGGTCACTCCCGGCGACCCGCGCTACCTCGACCCCGAGACCGCCAAGCAGAAGATGGACGAGCGGCGGGCCCGGCACGCCGCGGAGGCGCCGGAACTCGCGCGTCTCGCCCAGGCGCAGTCGATGGCGCGCCGCGGCGGCTTCGACGAGCCGCAGACTCCGCACGTCACCACGGAGAACCCGGCGCAGCACAGCGTCGCGGACGCCGACAAGGGACCCGAGTACGGCGAACAGCCCGCTCAGGACCATTCCGCCACCGACGACACGGCCGAGCTGCCGGTCCCGGAGCGGGACTACTCGTCGATGGCGGTCGCGACCAACCCGCCGAGCGAACCGGCGATCCACGCCGGTTCGGCGAGCCCCGAACAGCAGGCCGCGTACATCGCCGACCGGCACCCGCGGCTCGGCGAGGTCAACCCGCACTTCAACGATCCCGACGCGCTCGCGAACGGCTACCGCTCCAACTGCACCCGCACGCCGGGTGCGTACATGGACCGGCTGAACGGCATCGACTCGACCGCCGACCCGCTGCTCGTGCACGAGATGGACAGCCGCGGCACGCTGGAGCACGTCGAAGAGCGGTTCGGCGGGCAGTTCTCCGACCGCGCCGACTACGACACCGTGATCCGCGAGATGCGCGGCATGCCGACCGATCACCACGCGGTCGTCGCGGTGAAGTACCTCGACGAGAACGGCGTCGAGCGCGGCCACGTCGCGATGGTGGCGAACACGCGTGACGGCGTCGCGTTCATCGACCCGCAGTCGGGTGCGCTGATGAACCTGCCGCATCCGCCGCTGAGCATGAAGCTGATGCACGTCGGTGTCCCGGAGGGCCCGGCCGCGCAGCACACCGACGGCCACACCACGCAGACGGAGACCTCGTCGACGCGGCCCGTCGACCCGCGGATCGCGTTCGCGCGGCCGGATCAGCCGGCGGTGGACCCGCGGATCGCGTTCGCCAGGGACGACGCGCCCGACGTGCAGCCGTCGCGGATCGGGCCGGACGGCCGTCCGATCGTGACGCCGCCGCGCGACGCGGGCTACGGCATGGCGTCCGACGAGCAACCCCGGGCCGACGCCGAACGGTTCCTGAACGATCCCGAGGTCGCGGCCGCGGTGGACGGACTCGACCCGGACAAGAAGCGGGCTGTCCACGAGGACGAAAACGGGGTCAAGCACGACGTCGGGCCGATGCGGGACTTCATCCGCGAACACCTGCCCGCGCATCTGGAACTCGTCCGGCTGATGGAGCACCCGGACAACGCGTACCTGCGGGCTTCGCTGCTGAACAACCCGATGACGATCGGCAGCCTGCTGCTGCACCCGGAAGCCATCCCGATCCTCGAAGACGCCCTGCGTGACGTCGAGGAACGCGGCTACCAGATGATCGACGAGGTCCGTGAGGACGGTCCGGGCGACACCCCGCTGACGCAGGAGCAGCGGGACCTCGCGAACGCGGCGGCGGATATCGCCGCCGACGTGGAGCCGGGCGATCAGTACCACGCCGGCTTCGATCGCGCGGACAAGGGCGATACCGCGAAGATCCAGGAATTCCTCGACGCCGAGCGGGCGGCGTGGCCGCGGAACCAGGGCGATCTCAACCGGATCGCCGAACGGATCGCGGAGGAGAACAACGGCGACGCGTCGGGCAGGCCCGGTCCGAAGGACGACGACCGCGCGAAGGCGAAGATCGCGGGCTACGACGGCGACGCGTCGAAACTCACCGACCTGGTGGGCGTGAAGATCCAGTTCGACACGCTGGCCGACGTCTACAACGCGCTGAACGCGGTGATGGCCGATCCGGACCTCCGGATCGTCAGCTTCGATGACCGGTTCGCGAATCCGCAGGACAGCGGGTACCGCGATCTGCAGATGAACGTCCGGCTGCCGAACGGGCACGTCGCCGAACTGCGGCTGCATCTGCGGCATATCGACACCGTCTCGGCCTACGAACACGCCTTGTACGAGGTCCGTCGCGACTTCCCGACGTACAACCGGACACTGGACGCGGACAACAAGAAGCGGTTGTCCCCGGAGCAGGCCCTGCTGGAAGCGGCGCTGATGGACCGGGTCCGGGAGAAGTTCATGGCCGGTCTCCGCAAGGGCCTGCCGCCGGAGGAGAACACGTGATCCAGACACCGTCCTTCTACACGTACTTCGGGAAGACGTACCGCGTCGAGTCGACTCCCGACGGTGGCCTGACGGGTTACCTCCTCAACCTGAGCTCCGGCGAGTTCGACGAAAAGCCGGAGCACGTGCGCGAGGTCCTGCGGGCGATGGCGAGTTCGGACATCAGCAAGGTGCCCGAGGAGAAGTTCGTCCAGGAGACCGAACGAGCCCGCGCGTACGAACTCAAGGGCGACGGTCCGATCTTCGCGCTGTACGAGACCATCGACGGCCTCTACCAGCAGGCCAAGAGCGAGAACCGGCGCGTGGAACCGCAGGAATCGGCGTTGATCAAGGCGCTGCGCAAGCGCACCTTCAAGATGTGGGAGGACGAGCTGGCCCGGCGCGCCGCCGGTGAGCCGCCGTCGTTCCGCGCGGAGCCGCGTTTCCCGAACCGGGCGCGATGATTCACGTGGAACAACTCACTCCGGAACAACAGCGCGGGCTGCTGGTCCAGATCGGCAGGCTCATCCTGGCGGGGATCACCGACCCCGCCCATGCCGCGGTCGCCGATTTCCGGCAGGCCGGGGAGCACACCGAACTCGAGGGCCACAACCTCGCGCCCGCGCCCGAGCTGAACGAGCTCTTCGGCAGGCTCCGGACCGGGATGTACGCCACCGGCCGGGGGACGTGGCTCCAGTCGCGGTTCACGCTGAAACCCGACGGCACCTTCGACTTCGACTTCACCCTCGACGACGAGCCGTCGTGGACCGAGACACCGCCGTCTTCGGCGTACCCGGACGAACTCGCCGCGTTCCCGCGCGAGGACGAGCACGTCCCGGACTGGTGGCGGCTGCGCGCGCAGCTGCCGTTGCGCGTCGAGTTCCGGCACGCCCGGATCGTCGACTCGTACACCGAGGGCGAGCCGCCGGTGGTGGACAGACCGGAGCTCGACGAGTCCGAGGCGCCGCTGGTCGCGCAGTACCTCGAACGTGAACCGGCGATCCTGTCCGGCAGCGGCCTCGGCAAGGACATCTTCGATCCGGAGGCCGACGGCGACGTCCCGGAGAGCTACCACACCGACGGCACCTGGATCTGGCACGCGTCCGTGCCGCACTACCTGCGGAAATACGGGATCCCGCCGGAGCCGGAGCTGGTCGAGCACATCCGCGGCCAGCGGTTCCAGCCACCGTACGTCGAGCATCTGGTGCGGCGGACCGCGGAAGCGGATCTGCTCGGCAAGCCGAGGCCGAGACCGGGCCGCTCGGACGTCAAGAAGACCGAGGGCGACATCGCCGCGGAGCGGGAGACGTCGCCCAATCCGGAACTGACCGACGAAGAACTCCTGGTCGTGCTGGTCAGCAGGCTCGGCGAACACGCCGTCTGGCCGGAGGCCTACCGCATCGGCGACCGCGCGGACGGCGCCTGGTGCCTCAACTTCACCGAGAAGGGCTGGGAGGTCGCGGCCTACTCGGATGGCGCCGCGGTTTCACCGAAGTATTTCGACAAGCTCGAAGACGCATCGCATCAGCTACTCGGCGCGGTTCTGCTGCATCCGGCGCGGATGACCGCCGGACACGAGACGCCACTGGAGACGGCGAAGGAACTCGCCGACTGGCCGGTGCAGGCGGCGCCGGGTGAGCCTCCCCTCACCTTGCTCCGCAACAAGCGCGTCAGCCGGATGGTCGCCGGTACGGTCGTACTGCGGTTCGGCGAGGAAACCGGCAATCTGGTTCACCACGGAGGGGTACGGTTCGCCACGACGTCCCTGCCGCTGGAACGGGAGCGTGTCGGTGGGACCTACCGGCTGCGACGCCCGCTCCACGTGATCATCGGTGTCACCGTCCCTTGGGCGAACATGCCCGGTGGGGCGGTGGCCTACGTGCTCCCGAGGACCATCGCCGAGCACGTGTCCGACGGCAGCCTGGAGAGGATCGAGTAGGTGGAATCGGCGGAAGCGGTAGCCAAGGTCGAAGAGTGGCTGCGCGCGGTCCACGGTCCGGACGTGTCCGAACCGGGCGGCGCCGGCCTGCGCGTGAACCACGAGAAGGTCCTGCGCATCCCTGAGGGCTGGTCTGTCCCCTACAACACGATCGCCTTCCTCGACGAGGGTCATGCCGAGAAGGAGATCTTCCCGCCGCCGTCGGTGATCGTGCGCGAGCCCGACGGCGAGCTGCGCCAGGCGCATCCGCAGCCCGGCGGGCTCAGCGTCCCGGTCGCGTTCCCCGGCCAGGAGGCCTGGCGCGAGGTCGTCGACCCCGAGTACGCGAAGTCCGGTCTCGGTGACCTCGGCGTCCCGCCTGCGGTGGTCGCGGGCTGGGTCAAGGTCAACGCGGAAGGCGTGCAGACCGGGGAGGAACGGGAGAACCCCGAGTACAAGGCCGGTCCGGTCCGCCGCGGCTACCCGAAGCCGGAGAACAAGCTCGAAACGCTGCTGTCGTTCGCCAGTGTCGGCTGGCTGACCAGGGAACAGCTGCTCATCGGCCTGCTGCGCTGCGAGGTCTACGTCCCGCTCGACCTGGCGTCGGGCAAGACGGAGCGGTTCTACTTCAACGAGGAACGCGCCGAGCTGCGCGTGTTCAGCTCCACCAGGAACCTCCCGTCCCGCGAACACGGGTACTGGAAGGTCGACATCGCCACGCTCGCCGGGTACGAGAGCCCGCCGAACCTCGTGATCAACGGCGGTCCCGCGACGTTCGAGGACGTCAGCGGCGCCGAGCTCGCCGAGACCGCGCAGCGGTTCCCCCGCCGGGGCCCGGGGGTCGACGTCAACGAACGCTGCCCGGAAGCGGAACCGGAGCTGGAGACCCTCGCGGCCGAAACCGCCGCGAAGATGGGTCTGTCCGAGCCGGTGAAGCCGCCACTGGCCGCGGCCGAGCGGGCACGCCGCCGTGGGTTCGAGCTGAGTGCCGAGGAATGCCAGAAGACCGTCCTCGGCCAGTCCTGGCTTGCCCGGCTCAAACAGCCGGAACCACCCCGCGCCCGGCCGAACGACCTTCGTGCGAACGGGCTGGCGCCGGGCTACGACAACGAAGGCCAGATCCAGCCGCGTCTGGACACCTTCGGCAAGTACTTCGACCGAGACCGCTCCAGCTCGCGCTACGGCTGGCAGCGCGTCACGGGCGCGTACGTGGGCTTCGCGCTCGGTGAGGCGCTCGGGGCGGCTGTCGACCGCATGCGGCTCGACGAAATCCACAACACCTACGGCCCCGAGGGCGTCTCCGACCTGACGGTCGCCTTCGACCTGCCCGGTCGCGTCGGGCCGCTCACCCAGCGGCTGCTGTTCTACACCGAGGCCGTGATCCGCAGCCCGCATCGCGAGCAGCCGGAGAACCGCGACGCCGAGAAGGCGCTCGGCACGGTCGCCCGCAACTCGCTGATGCGCTGGCTGCACACGCAGGGCGCGCCGCTGGACAACGCGGACGGCTGGCTCGTGAAGGTGCCGGAACTCCGTGTCCGCCGCACCCCCGACGACGCCGAGCTGAACGCCTACCACGCGCTGGCGACCGTCTCGCCGACGGCGATGCCGATGAGCGGGCCGGACGCGCTGGTCGCGGCGCTGCCGGCGGCGATGACCGCGGCCGGGCCGGGGAGCGCGATGAGCGGCGGCGTCCGGCAGGCGGTGCGCGACCTAGTCGCGGTCACGCATCCCGGCGAGGTCGACGTCGAAGCGGCGACCTACCTGACCTGGCTGTTCGAACCCGCGCTGACCTCGGAGGCGTTCAGCTACCCGATCTGGAACACCTCCCGCGAGATCTTCAGCGACCAGAACCCGCACCAGCGCGGCCCGGTCTGGGCGGATCTCAAGGCGATGGTCGCGGAATCGGTGCCGTTCTTCGGCAAGCACGGCCTGCCCGACCTGCGGGTCCCGGAGCTGATCGGCGACGGCAAGAGCACGCTTTCGGTGCTGGGCCGCGCGTTCGCGGCGCTGTCCGGCTTCGAGAACTACCCGGAGCAGGCGCTGCTGCGGGCGGTCAACCACTCGGGCCGCAGCGCGATCACCGGCGCCATCGCCGGCGCGCTGCTCGGCGCCCGCACCGGTATCCCCGGGTTGCCGCAGAAGTGGGTCGAGCAGCTGGAACTGCGTTACCTGCTGGAGAACATCGCCACGGACGCGTTCTGGCACTTCGACCGCCATTCGGCGCTGCACGAGGTCGACGGCTGGTCCCAGCGGTATCCCCGCTGGTGAAACTGGAATGGGGACGATGAACGAAGAGGAAGCCGTCAGCCGCGTCGAGGAGTGGCTGACGGACCGAGGCGGGGAGGGCACCGGCGCGTTGCGGGTCCGCCGCGATTACGTCGTGCGCGCGACCGACGGCTGGAACGTCACGTACAACACCGTCGGCTGGCTCGACGGCACCGACCCCGGCGCGGGCCTGTTCCCCAGCCCGGTCGCCTTCGTCCCGGACGACGGCGGCGAGATCCGCCTCGACCTGGAGCTGATGGCCGTTTCGGCGGCGGGCGACGATCCGGACGCGTTCACCCGATGGGCGGAGGTCGTCGATCCCGAGTTCGATCCGGCCGCGGTCCCCGGCCTGCCCGTGCCGAAGGCGGCGATCCTGCGCTGGGAGCAGCACACGCTCCTCGGGGAGCCGACCGGCGCGGTCCGCGCGAACCCCGACCACCGGCCCGGGCCGCGGTTCGCCGGCCGCCCGGCACCGGAAAGCCCCGTCGAGACGCTTCTCGGCTACCTCCGCGTCGAGTGGATCACGCCGGAGGAGTTCGTCCACTGGATGCTCGACCTCGAAGTGCTGGCCCCGGCGAAGGACGGCCACCTTCAGGTCCGCGACTTCGGTGACGCGGGCGTGCGCTTCGTCGTGTACACCTCCGAGGCCCAGGTCCCGTCCGAATACACGGTGTGGCAGCGGATCCAGCCCCGCGTGCTCCTGCGCCGGGGCAAGGACAACCCCGGCGTCGGTCTGCTGGTCAACCCCGGGCGCCCGGAGACGTTCAACGTCTACCCGGAGACGCTGCGGCAGGTCGCCGACCTCGAACTCCCGGCCGGTACCGAGCGGCCCGAGTCCGTCGGGCGTCCCGCCTACTTCAGCGGGGAGTACGACACTCCGGCCGTCGCGAACCTGCGGAGCCTCGTCGACCAGGCGCGGGACAACGGCTACCCGCTGAGCAGCGAAGAGCTCACCCTCTTCACGCAGGCCTCGACGCTGTCGTTCGAGCGCTCGCGAGCGAAGTACGACGGCCGTCCGCTGCCCGAACTGCCCGAAGACCTGTTCGCGAACGGGCTGGTCACGCACTTTTACGACGACGGCGAGCCGCGTCCGAGCGCCTGGACGTTCGGGAAGTTCTACGACCCGACGCTCCCTGTCGGCAGCTTCGCGTACCCGCGGCTTCTCGGCGCGTACGTCGGCTTCGCGCTCGGAGACGCACTCGGCTCGGGCGCGGATCCTGCCGACGGCCTGCCGCTCGGCGGCCTGACCCGGCAGCTGCTGTTCCACACCGAATCGGTGATCCGCGGCCTGGACCCAACGCCGGACAAGCCCGAGATCCCGGCTTCGCTGCCCGCGGGCGGACGGCCGGACGGCTGGGTCGCCAAGGCCACCGCGGCCGCCGGACCGGCACCCGCCGAGTTCTCGGCCATGCTGGCGACCGCGCTCGCCGCGACGGTGACCGGTGGCGTGCAGGGGCCCGCCGACAGCACCTTCTACGCGATGAAGGTGGTCCGCGAACTGGTCGGTTCCGCGGCCGGTCACGAGGTCGTCCACGGCGCCGAACTGCTGGTGAACGTGTTCCGTGCCCAGCTCGCGGCCCAGAACGGCGAACCGGCGGTCGCGAACTTCCTCGAAGGCTTCGACGAGTACAGCGGCGAGGTCGGCGAGCTGGTCAAGACCGTGCTCGACCTCCGCAACGACATCGGCGGAGACGACATCGAGCAGTTCGACAGCATCGGCGACGGCCGGACGCCGCTTTCGGTGCTCGGCCGGGCCCTGTTCGCCGCCGCCAAGCGCGGTTACGACCCCGAAGCGGCGCTGGCGCTGGCCGCTCGCGGCGGCTCGGTGACGGCCGCGCTGACCGGCGCGATGGTGGGCGCGAGGCTCACCGTGCCCGGCCTGCCGGAGGCCTGGCTCGCCGCGTACCCCGGCCTCGGCGTCATCGACAATCTGGCGGGCGACGCCTATTACTACTTCAACCGCTTCGGCCTGCCCCGCGAGCCCGAAGAGCAGCGGCGCTGGGAAGCGAAGCGGTATCCACGAGGAGATCAGTAGAGCAATGCGCGAGTGGCTTCAACATCCGGCGACCAGGTCGCGGCTGCGCGGCAGCCTGTTCGCCGGGGCGATCGCCGACGAGCTCGGCGCGAAGACCGAGTTCGACTCGATCGACCGCATCCGCGAGATCGCCGGCCCCGCCGGGATCACCGACCTCATCCCCGCGTACGGCGGCGTCGGGCGGATCACCGACGACACCCAGATGACGCTCTTCACCCTCGAAGGCCTGATCCGGGCCCACCACGGGACCGTGCCGGTCGAGCAGTCGCTCCAGCTGGCCTACCAGCGCTGGCTGCACACCCAGGGCGTCTCGTGGGAGCGGGCCCGCGGCCCGCAGGACACGAGCGCGGAACCGGACGGCTGGCTGATCACGAACCGCGAGCTGTTCAGCCGTCGCGCGCCCGGGCTCACCTGCTTCAGCGAGCTGGAGGCGTACGGCAGGACGGGTGTGCGCGCCGGCATGGACAAACCGGTGAACAACTCGAAGGGCTGCGGCGGGATCATGCGCGCGGCACCGGTCGCGCTGTGGTCGGACGACCTCGCCGAGGTGTTCCGGCTCGGCGCCGAGAGCGCGGCGCTGACCCACGGTCACCCGAGCGGGTATCTCTCGTCAGGTGCCTTCGCGGTGATCGTGCGCGAGCTGCTGCTCGGGAAACCGCTGCTCGACGCCGTCGCGACCGCCCGTGCCGAGTTGGAGAAGTACCAGGGTCACGAGGAGCAGAGCGTCGCACTCGACCAGGCACTCGCCCTGTCGCGGGAAGGCGCCCCGACGCCGGAGAAGCTCGAAACCCTCGGCCAGGGGAACATCGGCGAAACCGCGCTTTCGATGTCCGTCTACGTCGCGCTGACCACCACGGACGCGAACGCCGCGCTGCTCGCGTCGGTGAACCACAGCGGCGACAGCGACTCGACCGGGTCGATCTGCGGAAACCTCGTTGGCGCGATGTACGGCGAGGAAGCGCTCAACACCGACTGGCTCGCGAAGCTGGAACTGGCCGAGGTCATCGGCGGGCTGGCGGACGACGCGCTCGCGGAGTTCGGCGGGAGCGCACCGGGTGACGACCGGTGGTACGCCCGCTATCCGGCCCACTAGATTTACCTCCGGTTTGGGGTACTTGGGGAGGGGACACATAGTGCGTTACCGGGTTCAAGCGGCGGAGCGGCCGGATGGCCTGTACGCCGTCTGGGGGGACACCGTCTTCGCGGCCCAGCGGTCGACCGAAGACGGCACGCTGCTGCTCATCGCGCCGCCGGGGGAAGCGGCGCCCGAGGGCTTCGACCGCGACTGGAACGGCCGTCCGGCCAGGGTCGTGCTGAACGGCGAGGCGGGAGCGACCTTCAGCCTCCAGTCGTACGGCCGGTTCGACGACGAGCACTTCCAGATCGCGCCGAGCACCGGCGGCGGCGACCTGACGTTGCGCTGGGCCGGCGAGGACGCGGCCCGCGCGGCCGAACTGGGCCTGACGGACTTCTCGACCACGGCCGCGCCGACGCGGCTGACGGCCTTGTGGCAGACCAGGCACGACTTCGTCGAGACGCCGGAAGCCCGGCTTCAGCCGGGTACGGGCGATCAGGGTGCGCTGCTGCGCGCCATCGGCCGGACGCTGCTGCGGGTGCTGCCGCCGGGCTGGCAGCGGGTCGGCGCCCAGTTCCGGCAGGTCGGCGACTACTCCGAACTCGAGGTCCGCTCGGTCGGCGACGAGGGCAACGGCCCGGTGTCGGTGTCGATCGCGGCACCGCCGGAGCTCGGCTCGCTGTTCGCGCGGCTGCGCGCGGCGATGCACCAGCCCGAGACCGGCACCTGGTTCCAGGGCACGTTCACGCTCGACTCGGAGTCGCACTTCGACTTCGACTTCGACGCCGACCAGGAACCGACGTGGCGGCTCGCGCCGAACGAAGGCGGGAAGCCGTCTCCGCGCGCGTACGCGACCGAGCTCGCGATCTTCCCGCGCGACCAGAAGCACGTCCCGGCCTGGCTTTCGGCCAAGGCGGGCCTGCCGCTCGACATCGTGTTCCGGCACGCGCAGGTCGTCGACGCGCACAACGAGGGCGAACGACCGGTGGTCAACCGGCCGCCGGTGCCGCCGGACATGATGCGCGGCGTCCTCGACTACCTCTTCCGCTCGCCGGTGGCGCTGACCCGGCCGGGCCCGCAGCCCGACATCTTCACCCCGAACGGCCCGCCGGACGTGCCGAACGCCTTCCACACCGACGGCGTCTGGATCTGGCCCGCGGCCGTCCCGCACTACCTGCGGAAGTACGGGGTGCCGCCGGAGCCCGAGCTGGTCGAGCACATCCGGGCCGCCGGTTTCCGGCCGCCGCTGATCGGCGAGCTGGTGCGGGCGACCGCCGAAGCGGAGATCGTCGGCAAGCCCCGGCCGCCGCAGACCGCCGCGGACCTGCCGGACGAAAGCGCCCGCACCCGGGTCGAACGCGACGGCGAACCGTCCCGCGACATCCGGGCCGTCGAGGTGCTGGACGTCCTGTACCAGCGGCTGGCCGAGCACGGCGTGGCGCCGACGTCGTACCGGATCGGCGCGAACGCGGTACCGGAGCCGGGGCTCTGGACCTTGCGCCGCACCGAAAGCGGCTGGGAGGTGTCCCGTCCGCCGACCGACGAGCCGGTGGCGTTCGCCAAACTCGAAGAGGCGGCGCGGTTCTTCCTCGGCACCCTGCTGCTGTATCCGGCACGGGCCGCGGCGGGCGCGAGCGAGGAGGCCGACAACCCGGCCGACTGGCCGATCCTGCCGCTGCGGGGCGAGCCGCCGCTGAACTTCTTCCGGCGCAAGCGGATCGTCGTCCTCCCGGCGGGCACCACGGTGCAGCGGTTCGGGAACGAGACCGGCAACCTCGTGCACGCCGAATCGGCGCGGTTCATCGAGACGTCGCTGGCCGCCGACCGCGAACGGGAGCGCCGTCTCTACCGCGTCCTGCGGCCGCTGCGCGTGGTCACCGGCATCACCGCGCCGTGGAACGGGACGCCGGGCGGGGCCGTGGCCTACGTGCTGCCCCGGCCGATCGCCCAGCATCTCGAAACCGGCGCGCTCTCCCGCGTCTGACCACCCGCATTTCGTCCTCTGAATGCGATTGATCGCATTCAGAGGACGAAATGCAGGGCGCTAGAAGGCTTTCGCGACCAGCTCGTAGGACCGGGCCCGCGCGGCCGCGTCGTACACCGGTGCCGTCAGCATCAGCTCGTCGGCACCGGTGGCCGCGGCGAGGTCCTTCAGCGACCGCACCACCTTCTCCGGTCCGCCGTGTGCCTGCGCGGCGGTGAACTGCGCGATCAGCTCCTTCGACTCCGGCGTGAACTCGTGCGCGGCGGCCTGCTCACTGGTCGGGAAGGCGAGGTCGCCACCCTCGCCGTTGAGCAGGTACGACTTGATCACCGCGCACGGCCCGGCGACGTAGGCCGCTTCGGCGTCCGTGTCCGCGCAGATGGTCTCGACGCAAAGGATCACGTACGGCTCTTCGCGCCACCGGGAAGGCTTGAAGTTCTCGCGATACGCCTGCAACACCTCGGCCGTGTTCTGCGGCCGGATGTGGTGCGCGACCGCGATCGGCAGGCCGAGCTCCGCGGCGAGACGGGCACCGGCCGCACTCGAGCACAACAGCCACGGCTCCGGCGTCGGCACCTCGCCGGGCAGCACCCGGATCCCGGTCTCCCCGGCCAGATGACGCAGCAATTCGGTGACGTCGGCGCGGTATTCGTCGTCCGTCGCCGGATCCGCGCCCCGCCGCAGCGCCCGGATGATCTTCTCGTCGAAGGTGCCGGGACCGCGCCCGACGCCGAGGTCGATCCGGCCGGGATGCAGCGCCGAAAGCGTCGCGAACTGCTCGGCGACCGCCAGCGGGGCGTGGTTCGGCGCCATCACCCCGCCGGAGCCGACCCGGATCGACGACGTCACCGCCGCCAGATGCGCGGCCAGCACCGGCGGCGACGCCGTGGCGATGGCGGGCGAACCGTGGTGCTCCGCGATCCAGACGCGGTGGTACCCCAGTTCCTCCAGTTTCGTGGTGACGGTGGCTGTCGAAGCGAGTACTTCGGTGGCCGCGCGGCCGTCCTCGACGATGGCGAGTTCGAGCGCGGAAAGCGGGATCCCCATGCCCCCAACGTAGCCAAACTCAGGACGCGGTGATCAGCACCGCGGGCGACCACCAGTAGTCCGCGAGCGGCTCGATCCGGATGCCGGTGAAGCCCGCTTCCTTCAGCTGCGAAGCCCAATCGGTGGCGGGCTGTTCCCAGTTCGTCCGGCCCGTCCCGGGTTCGACCAGGCCGAGCAGGACCGGCAGCAGGAACCCCTGCGCCACCAGCGACGCGTCCTTGCCGTACTCCGCGATCCCGCGTTCGTAGCGCGTGACCAGGGAAAGCAGGTACTCGGCGGAGTCTTCGTCGTACTCGGGCACGTCGAACTCGGCCAGCACCAGACAGGAGGTGCGGGGCCGGAGCGCCCGCAGGACCCGGGTGCGTTCCTCGGTCGGGATCGACTGGAGCGCGAAGGTGGACTGCGTCAGCTGCCACTGCTGGTCGTCGTCGCGGTCGAGGAACTCCTGCGCGGTGGCCTCCCAGGTGTGCAGCCCGCGGGTGCCGTCGAGGTGCTTGCGGGTTTCCGCGAGCAGCGCGCCCGACGGTTCGACGAGATCGATCCGGCCAGGCTGCCGGTCCGCCTGTTCGAGGGCCGGGACGACGGCGAGCCCGTCTCCACAGCCGAGGTCGAGCAGCGAACCGACGGTGCCGTAGCGCCGGGCGAGCATGGCGCTGAGCTGCCGGTAGAGCTTGACGTTCCCGCCCCCGCGGATGAACGCCGTGAACGCGGCGGGCCGGTCGTAGACCGCGCCACCGCCGCCCTCGGTCAGGTATCGGTGCAGTTCGATGCCGAGCGTGGATCCGGCCCGCTCGGCGAGGTCCGCTGCCTTGGCCCGGTCACCGTCGCGGTACGCGGTGAGCGCTTCGGCCAGGACGTCCGTTTTCTTCATGTTCTCCTGTTTACCGTCAGAAAGGCACCCAAAGGGTGACTCTGGTGCCATTGCCCGGAGCCGACTCCACCCGCGCGGTCCCGCCGACCTCGTTCAGGCGGGCGGTGATGGACTCGCTGATCCCGAAACCGGCGGGCCGGGTGTCGAGGCTGAACCCGGCGCCGTGATCACGCGTGATCACCGCGACGCCGCCTTCCTGCTCCTCGACCCGCACCACGACCTTGTCCGTCCCGGCGTGCTTGAGCGTGTTGCGCAGCGACTCGCGGACGGCGTCGCGGATGGCGATCTGCCGCACCTCGGAAAGCGTGTCGTCGTCGAGCTCGGCGATCACGAGCTGGGCACGCAGCCCGTCCCGCGCCATCTCCGCGGCCAGCGACGCGAGCTTCTCGCCCAGCGGCCGCGACCCGGCCTCCGAGCGCTCCGAAGCCTCGTTCTCGATCGTCCGCCGCAGCTCCATCGACTGCGCCCGCGCCAGCCGCTGCACCTCGGCGAGCCGCGCGGCCGGATCGCCCTTGTTGGCCAGCGCGATCGCTTCGAGGGTCTGCAGCACGGAGTCGTGCAGCATCCGATGCTGGCGGGCGCGTTCGGCGATCCGGCCGTTGCGGATGCCGTACGCGAGGGCGAGCCGGGTGCCGAGCCCGATCAGGACGAGGGCGCCGCTCGCCGTGAAGAGGACACCGAGGATCGCCGGGAAGGTGGCCATGGCGTCGCCGGGCGCGGCGTGACCGGTGCCGAACACCGACGCCAGCATCCGCACCGGGAAGCTGACGACGGCGAGCGCCGCGGCGGCGGGCATGCCCAGCGCCAGCGCCAGCAGCGCGACCTCGCCGAGCAGGTGTTTTCCGGGCACCGCCATGGCCTCAGTGAAGACCGAAGCCGGCACCAGCGCGCCGACGGCCAGCGGCGCGAGCAGGGTGAACACGAGGTCGATCGCGAGCAGCCGGGCGGCGTGTTGCGGACGGAACGGCGCCGAGCGCAGCATCCACCGGATCCCGTACAGCGAGAGCCCGACCGAGCCGAGCGCCACCAGCCCGACCGGGCCGATCCCGATCATGCCGTGCGTGGAGACGTAGACGCCGAACGCGCCGGGCACCGCGAAAAGCCGGTAGACCAGCGGGACGAGGGCGACGTAGCGGGCGGCCCTGAGCAGCAGGTTGTCGCGATGAGCCGTGTCGATGGGGCCGGACATGTGCTGGATCCGCCGCAGCGCGCGCATCGGTGTCGGGTCACCGACCTCGTCCGACAGCTCGCTCGTCGCCGTCGCCAGCGCGGGCGCGCCACGGCGCAGCAAAGTCACCAGGAAACTGGGCGGCCGCTTCGCCATGGATTTTCCCCCTGCCCGGAGCACCGGCAGGAGTATCTCCGGTTACGCCGTGTGGATCCAGAGACCAACGGGGTTTATCTCAGCCTATGCCGTTCTCGGCGGCCCACTTCTTCAATTCGGCCACCGCCTCGTCGTGCTCCAGCGGACCGCGGTCGAGCCGCAGTTCCTTCAGGTGCTTCCATGCCTTGCCGACGTCCGGCCCCGGCTTGAGGTCGAGGATCCGCATGATCTCCTCGCCGTTGAGGTCCGGCCGGACCCGGTCGAGGTCCTCCTGGGCCTGGATCGCCGCGATCCGCCGCTCGAGGTCGTCGTAGGTCGCCTGCAGCGCGGCCGCCTTCTTGCGGTTGCGCGTGGTGCAGTCGGCGCGCACGAGCTTGTGCAGCCGGGGCAGCAGGTCGCCGGCGTCGGTGACGTAGCGCCGCACCGCCGAATCCGTCCATTCGCCCTTGCCATAGCCGTGGAACCGCAGGTGCAGGAACACGAGCTGGCTGACGTCCTGGACGATCTCCTTCGAGAACTTCAGCGCCCGCAAACGCTTGCGCGCCATCTTCGCGCCGACGACCTCGTGGTGGTGGAAGCTGACGCCGCCACCGGGCTGAAACTCGCGCGTGGCGGGCTTGCCGATGTCGTGCAGGAGCGCCGCGAGCCGCAGGATCAGATCCGGCTCGGAGGTCGGTTCGTGCGACTTCTCCAGGTCGATCGCCTGCGCGAGCACGGTCAGCGAGTGCTGGTAGACGTCCTTGTGCTGGTGGTGCTCGTCGATCGCCAGCCGCATCCCCGGCACCTCGGGGAGCACGCGATCGGCGAGCCGGGTGTCCACCAGCAGCTCGATCCCGGGCCGGGGGTCGTCCGCGAGCAGCAGCTTCGACAGCTCGGTCTGGACGCGCTCGGCGGTGATCCGGTCGATCTCCTCGGCCATCGACGACATCGCGTCGACCACGCGCGGCGCCGCGGTGAACCCGAGCTGCGCGGAGAACCGCGCGGCCCGCAGCATGCGCAGCGGATCGTCGGCGAAGGACTCCTGCGGGGTCGCGGGTGTGTCGAGCACCTTGTCCTGCAGCGCCTGGAGCCCGTCGTACGGGTCGACGAAGGTCTTGTTCGCCAGGTCGATCGCCATCGCGTTGACCGTGAAGTCGCGGCGGAGCAGGTCGCCCTCGATGCTGTCGCCGAAGGTGACCTCGGGGTTGCGGCCGACGCGGTCGTAGCTGTCGGCGCGGAACGTGGTGATCTCCAGGGTCATGCCCTGTTTGGTCACGCCGACGGTGCCGAACGCGATGCCGACGTCCCACACCGCGTCGCCCCAGGCGCTGACGATCTTGAGCACCTGGTCCGGGCGGGCGTCGGTGGTGAAGTCGAGGTCGCTCGACAGCCTGCGGAGCATCATGTCGCGGACGCTGCCGCCGACCAGGTACAGGCTGTGCCCCGCCTTCGCGAAGAGCTTCGCGAGCTCGTCCGCCAGCGGGGAGATGCGCATCAGCTCCGTCACAGCGTTCTGCATCGCAGTGCTCTTCCCCGCAATCGCCTGCCCGGCGACCACCTTGTTCACGACAATCCCACCACGATTTGGATGTACTACTACGGCCCGGCCCAACACGGGCACGGTGAGCCAGCGTACCCGTACCGCCGTTTGCTCTAGCATCGCAGCATGTCTGGATCAGCCGGCCGCTCCGGCGCTTCGAAGCCGGGCCGCCGGCGGAGGCGCAGGCGGGGGCGGCGGCTGACCACGGTCGACGAAACCTCGGCCGGCGGACTCGTCGTCGACGCCGAACGGGCGAACGCCGCGCTGATCGGGCGGCTCGACCGGCACGGCAGACTGCTGTGGTCGCTGCCCAAGGGCCACATCGAGGACGGTGAGACGCATGCGCAGACGGCGGTGCGCGAGGTGAAGGAGGAGACCGGCATCTCGGCGCGCGTCCTGCAGCCCCTCGGCACCATCGACTACTGGTTCGTGGCCGAGCGACGGCGCGTGCACAAGACGGTGCACCATTTCATCCTGGAATCCACCGGCGGCGAACTTTCGGACGAGGATGTCGAGGTGACCGAGGTCGCCTGGGTGCCGCTCGCCGACCTGGAGACCAAACTCGCCTACTCCGACGAGCGCAAGCTGGTCCGGAAGGCCAAAGAACTCTTCGCGCAGCAACAGCACACCGCCGAGGGAGCACCTGAGTGAAGCGGCTTGCCGCCACTGTCCTGTCGATCCTGTTCCTGGCCCTGGCCGCCTCGCCCGTCGCGGTCGCGCAGGCACAGGAACAGCCCCGGCTGCGCGTGGACCTCGACCAGCTGAACCCCCGTGTGATCACCACGACCTCGGCTTCGCTCACGGTGAGCGGCCGCGTCACGAACATCGGCGACCGGCGGATCAGCAAACTGGGCGTCCGGCTGCAACTGGGCACCAGGCTGCAGAACGAACAGCAAATCGGCGACGTCCTCGCCGGTGACAAGTTCAAGGACCTCGGTGCGACCGAGTTCGTCGACCTCGAACCGGACGAACTGGAGCCGGGGCAGAGCGCCGCGCTGAACCTGTCCGTCCCGCTCGGTCAGTCGTCGAAACTGCAGTTCCCGAAGCCCGGCGTGTATCCGCTGCTGGTCAACGTCAACGGCACCCCGGATTTCGGCGGGCCGGAACGGCTGGCGGCGGTCACCTTGCTGATGCCGGTGCTCGGCCTCCCCGGCAAGGCTCCCGCGTCACGTCCCACGTCGGCACCGTCCACGAGCCTGCTGTGGCCGATCGCGAACAGCACCGTGCACGTCGTCTCGTCCCCGCTCGGCGGCCCGCTGACCCTGGCGGACGAGCGGCTCGCCGGTGAACTGGCCGCCGGTGGACGGCTCGACTCGCTGGTCGAGGCGGCGCGAGCGGCCGAGGCCGACACGAAGGTCTCGTCGTCGTTGTGCCTGGCCATCGACCCCGATCTGGTCGCGACGGTCGACGGGATGAGCCGCGGCTACCAGGTCGCGGGCGGCGCCCCCGGCAAGGGCGTCGAGACCGCGAAGAACTGGCTCGGCAGGCTGAAGGCGCTGGTCGCGGGCCGGTGCGTGGTCACCCTCCCGTTCGCCGACGCCGACCTCACCGCGCTGACGAAAGTCCGCGCGGGCGACGCCACCGACACCGCGCTCATGGCGAGCGCGCTGGGCGGTGCCGGGACGATCAAGAACCTGCTCGGCATCCAGCCGCAGGACGGCGTGCTCTGGCCCGGTGGCTCCCTCGACTCGCAGACCGTCGAAGCGATCGGCAAAGCGGGCGTCAAAACCGTGCTGACCGATTCGGGCAAGCTCCAGTCCGGTTCACCGCTTTCGGGCGGGGTGTCGATCGAGGGCACGGACCTGCGCGCGCAGCCGATCGACGCGCTGATCTCGTCCGCGCTGAACGGCTCGGGCTCCACGCAGGACGGGCTCGGCGCCATCGCCTTCCGGGCGGGGCTCGGCGGGCAGACCGAGGGACCGGCGCGCTCGCGGCTGCTGATCGCGCCGCCGCGGCACTGGGCCGCGAGCGGCATGGAACTCACCACGTTCCTGGAGCGGATGGGCGACTTCTACACCGCCGGCCTGATCAAGGCGGCGCCGTTGCCCGAACTGCTCGGCGACAGCCCGTCCGGGACGGCGTCGGTCAACTACGACCCGCAGGATCTGACGGTCGCGACCAGCGGTGAGGTCACCGCGAAGATGTCGCAGATCGACAACGAGACGCTGGGCCTGTCGTCGGCGATGACGATGGATGCCACCAAACGAGTGAATCCGGCCGACGTGATCGCCCCGGTCCGGCTCGCCCTCATCCGGGCCGCGTCGACCTCGTGGCGCGGCGCGGACGCCTCGATCGTCACCGGTAACGCGCGCGGCGACCTCGAAGCGATCCGCAGCCAGGTCACCGTGGAACGGCCGAAGCAGACCATCGCGCTGGCCTCCGGCGCGTCACCCCTGCCCGCGTACATCACCAACGGCCTTCCGGTCGGCATCAACGTCCGCACCGTGCTCAAGAACAACGTGGGCCTGCGCCCCACCGAAGCGGTCCCGGAGCGCACCGTCCCGGCGAACGGCGCCATCAACCAGCTGCTCCCGGTCGAAGCGCTGCGCGCCGGCCGGTTCAGCGTCGACGTGGCGCTGACCACGCCCGACGGCACCCCGCTCGGTTCCGACGCGCGGTTCGAGCTGACCTCCACGGAGTACGGCGCGATCACCATCATCATCACCATCACCGCGGCGGGTGCGCTGCTGCTCCTGTCGTCCCGGCGGATCTACCGGAGGATCAAGGACTCGCGGGCCGATCGGACGAACGAAACCGCCCCACGTGTGACCGAGGACGCACAGGTTTAAGTGTTTCCGGCCGTTCCCGATTACCCTGGGTCGAACGATGCCGCCGGGCATCACGTAGTCGAGCACCGAGGATTGGGCGCACGTTGGAAAGAGAGCCGGGTGTACCGCCCGAGCGTGCAGGCCGTCCCCGGCGCGAAGGTACTCCGCCGCCGCCCCGTCGCACCGAAGGGCAGCCACGCCGTCCGGAGCGTCGCCAGCCGCCCCCGCAGCAGCCTCCGCCCGAACGCGGTGAGCGGCCGCGGCGGGCCGTGCCGCCGCCTCCCCAGCAGCCCCCGCCGGACGGGCGCCGCCAGCGGGTGGCGGGCCGTCCCGACGACGAAACGCGACGGCTGAGGCCGCCCCAGAACCCGCCGCCGCCACCGCGGAAAATGCCCCCTGGGCAGGGGACGCCGCCTCCGCCGACCCGTCGTCAGCCGGTGCCGCCCCCGCAGGGGCCGCCGCTGCCGCAGCCGTCGCAGAACCAGGCGCCGCGCCGTCCGACGGCTCCTCAGGCCCTCAACCAGACACCGCCCCCGCCGCATCGCGGGCGCCGCCAGCCGCCACCGGTCCGCCCGTGGCAGGTCGACCGGCGCGACGAAGCCGACGCGACGCGGTTCATCCCGCGCACCCCCGGCGTCCCGATGGGCTCGCGCTGGCCGGTCGCGGACCCCGACGTCCTCCGCCCGTACGACCAGCTCGCGACGCAGGTCATGCCGGCGATCAAGGACGCGCCGCTGGTCAAACCGCGGCCGGGGGACACCGGCGAACAGGATGTCGCCGCCCCGGCGAAGGCGCCGTCGATCGCGAAGTCGAGCGGCCGGATGGCGATCGCCTCGCTGATCAGCCGCATCACCGGCTTCGCGTGGAAGCTGCTGCTGGTCGCGGCCATCGGCGCCCAGGTGGAGAACGACTCGTTCAACGTCGCCAACACCATGCCGAACATCATCTTCGAGCTGCTGATGGGCGGCGTGCTGTCCAGCCTGGTGGTCCCGCTGCTCGTGCGGTCGCAGGACGACAAGGACGGCGGCGAGGCCTACACCCAGCGGCTGGTCACCGTGGCGGGCACGCTGCTCGTCGTCGGGACGACGATCGCCGTGTTCGCGGCACCGTTGATCACCAAGCTCTACGTCGACGACAAGGGCCAGGCGAATCCCGAGCTGGTCACCGCCTTCGCGTACCTGTTGCTGCCGCAGATCTTCTTCTACGGCGTGTTCGCCCTGCTCTCGGCGGTGCTGAACGCGAAGAACATCTTCGGCCCGACGGCGTGGGCGCCGGTGATCAACAACCTCGTCGTGATCTTCACGATCCTCGTCGTGTGGATCATGCCGGGGAACATCTCCACCGATCCGGTGTCGATCACCGACCCGAAGCTGCTGACCCTGGGCATCGGCGTGACCTCGGGCATCGTGGCGCAGTCGGTGCTGCTGATCCCGCCGCTGCTGCGGTCCGGGTTCAAGTTCAAATGGCGCTGGGGCATCGACAAGCGCATGAAGGAGTTCGGCGGGCTGGCGCTGTGGACCGTCGGCTACGTCGCGGTCAGCCAGGTCGGCTACACGATCACCACCCGGGTGCTGACCAGCGGTTCGCAGGGCGGTGTGACCGCGTACAGCAACGCGTGGCTGCTCTTCCAGCTGCCGTACGGCGTCATCGGGGTGTCGCTGCTGACCGCGATCATGCCGCGGATGAGCCGCGCGGCCGCCGACGGCGACCACAAGAAGCTGATCGGCGACCTCTCCTACGCGTCACGGATCTCGACGGTGATGCTCGTGCCGATCTCCGCGGTGATGACCGTGGTGGGCGGTTCGGTCGGTATCGCCCTGTTCACCCTCGGCAAGGGCACGGTCGAGGACGCGTCGCGCATGGGCGAGGCGCTGGCCATCTCCGCGTTCGCGCTGCTGCCGTACGCGCTGGTCATGCTCCAGATGCGGGTGTTCTACGCGATGAAGGACGCGCGGACACCGGTGCTGATCATGATCGTGATGACCGTGGTCAAGGTGCCGCTGCTGTACCTGTGCCCGGCACTGCTGTCACCGGACAACATCGTGCTCGGCGTGATGATGGTCAACGGCCTCACGTTCGTCGTCGGCGCGATCCTCGGCCAGGTCTGGCTGTGGGTGACCCTCGGAAACCTCCGGAGCAAGCGAGTTCTCGGGGTGATCCTCTTCACGGTCGTCGCGAGTGTGCTCGGGGTCGGCGCGGCGTGGCTCGCCGGGCAGATCGTGCCTGACTCGTTCGGGCCTACTTTCCATGCCTGGGTGAAACTTCTCCTGCAGACGGTGGTCGGGATCGCGGTGTCGTTCGGCGTGCTCATCGCCCTGAAGGTCGAGGAATTGAAGCCCGCCACGGCGAGGATCACCCGGTTGATCAAGCGCGGATAACGATTCACGTACGGATGGCGCGCGTTCACGGGTCGTATTCTGGGTACCCTCGGGGCGGGAGCTACGCGGGAGAGTGCGGTGGATACGAGACGGAGCGAACAGGCAGGGGAGGCGAGCCAGGTGGGCATCCGGGCCCAAGGCGGGTCGCTGGCCCCTGGCCGGGTCGTCGGTGACGGCCGGTATCGCCTGCTCGCACAGTTCGGGGTGGACGAGCGGGCGGCCGCGCATCTTTGGCGCGCCCGCGACGGGCAGCTGAAGCGGGATGTCGCGCTGACGCTGCTGGTCGGCGACCCCGCGGACGCGGAAGCCGCCCGGCTCGCGCGCCGGACGCTGGAGCGTGCGGCGCACGCCTCGAAGTTCGGCCACGGCGGGGTCGCGCGCGTTCTCGACGTGCTCAGTCTCGGCAGCGGCGTCACCTCGAGCGAAGGTCTGCTCGGTGTCGTCGTGGCGGAATGGACCAAGGGCAGCGACCTGGTCGACCTCGTGGCGCAGCGCCCGGTGGCGCCCGCCGCGGCGGCCCGGATGGTGCAGGCGCTGGCGGAAGCCGTCGACCACGCCCATCAGAACGGCCTCGTCCTCGGCCTCGACCACCCGCAGCGTCTGCGGCTCACCCCGGACGGCGCGCTGAAGCTCGCCTTCCCGGGCCCGTTGCCCGAAGCGACCCTTCGCGACGACGTCAAAGCCCTCGGCGCCGTCCTGTACCTGCTGCTGACCGGCCGTTGGGCGCTTCCCGGCGGTCCGGCCGCGATCCCGGCGGCGCCCCACGCGCCCACCGGCCGTGTCATCCCGCCGCGTTCGCTGGTCCCGACGGTGCCGGTCGAGCTGTCCTCGCTCGCCGTCCGCACCATCGAGGACGGCGGCCACGGCGGCATCCGCACCAGCGCGGCGATCCTGCGCGTGCTGGACCAGGTCGCCGAAGCCGAGGAACGCACCCAGCTGATCAAGGCCGTCGGCGAGGAAGAGGCCGTCGCCGAATCGGACGGCACGGTCTGGACGACGAAGAAGCCGGTCAAGGACGTCGCGCGGCGCAAGAAGCTGGCGTTCGGCGTGACCGTGCTGGTCGTCGCGACCGTGGTCATCCTCGCCTGGGGCGGGATGATTCTGATCAACCTGTTCCAGGGCGAATCGAAGTCCAGCGGCCCGAAGATCAACGTCGCCGCGTCGTCGTCACAGGTCGCGCCACCCCCGGGTGAACAGCCGCCGCCCGCGCAGAAGCCGCCGGCACCCGCCGTGGGTGCCGCGGTGAAGCCGTCGGCCGTGGCCGTCTACAACCCGGGCAGCAAGGGCGACAGCCCCGGCAAGGCCAGGAACGCCACCGACGGCGACTCGGTCACCTCGTGGAAGACCGACCAGTACGACAAGCAGTTCCCCGTGCTCAAGGACGGCGTCGGGCTGGTCGTGACCTTCAAGGACCCGATCAACCTCAGCCAGGTCAAGATCGACGCGGCGAGCGCCGGTTCGAAGGTCGAGATCCGCTCCGCCGACAAGAAGAACCCGAAACTCGACGAGACGAAGGTCGTCGGGAGCGGGGACCTCGCGGCGGGCGAGTCGACCATCGCTTTGCAGCAGCCCCAGCAGGGTCAGTACTTCATCATCTGGATCACTCAGCTGGGTGAAGATGACGGAGGAAAGTTCGTCACCGAACTCAAAGAGCTGACCTTCCTGCCTGCGGGGTGACGTCAGACACCGGGTCAGTAGGCTCTCCCGGGTGACAGCTGCAGCTCCCACGGACGCGGATCTCATAGCGGCGCATGCCGCTGGAGATCCGCACGCGTTCAGTGAACTGGTCCAGCGACATCGAGACCGCATGTGGGCGGTGGCCCTGCGCACCTTGCGGGATCCGGAAGAAGCCGCGGACGCCCTGCAGGACGCCTTCATCTCCGCGTTCCGAGCAGCGGGCAACTTCAGAGCGGAATCGCAGGTCACGACGTGGTTGCACCGTATCGTCGTGAACGCGTGCCTCGACCGCATCCGGCGGGGCAAGGCCAGACCGACCGTCCCGCTGCCCGAGACCGGGCAGTTCAACGAGCCCGCCTCGCCGCGCGACTCGATGTCCGAGCGCGAGACGAGCCTGGTCGTCAAGGAAGCCCTCGACCAGCTCCCCGAAGAGCAACGTGCCCCGATCGTGTTGGTCGACGTCGAGGGATACTCCGTCGCCGAGACGGCGAAGATGCTCGGCATCGCCGAGGGCACGGTCAAGAGCCGGTGTGCCCGAGGTCGCGGAAAGCTCGCGAAGGTTCTCGGACATCTACGGAACCCCGATGCTATTGCGAACGTCCCAACTCACGAAAGCAAACGAGAGCGCGCTACCCCGCAACGGGGTGCCAGGCGTCCTCAGGGCACGCCGGGTGACGGGGAGGGACGATGACAGACGAGAGCAGGGGGATCGGTGGGACCGTCGGTCCGCCGTGGTCTGTCGATGTGCTCGCCGACCTGCACGCAGGTGTGCTGGACGAGCGTGAGGCGGCCGAACTCTGGCCGTTGGTGAACGCCGACCCCGAGGCACTGGCGATCATCGAAGCACTGGAAGCGACCACGGCCGACCTCGCGGAGCTCGCGAACGAGCCGGTCGCTCCGATGCCTGCCGAGTACGCGGCACGGATCGATGCCGCACTGGCCGCCGAAATGCGGGCGACGCCTGCGTTTCAAGGCGCACCTGAAAGGCGGCAGGAGCAGGTCGCCCCGGTGGTGGACCTCGCGGCCGCACGGCGGCGGCGGAACAAACGGATCGGCTGGGGCGCCGGGATAGCGACGGTGGCCGCGGCGGCCATCGCCGCCGTGGCAATCGTCGTCCCGACCACCCGGGAGCCGGATTCGGGCGGTATCGCCCAGCCCGCGCCTTCGGCTCCTTCCGGACCTTCGGTCGGCGGAGACGGCGGAGGGGCCGAAGCCCTCGTCGGCAAGGCGATCGGCGTCCGCGACTTCGGCTCGCTGAAGACCGAAGAGCGTCTCGACGCCTGCGTCGCCGCGGCCGGCATGGACGCCGACGTGCGGCCGGAGGGCATCCGTCCGGTGAACGTGGCGGGCAAGGACGGCGTGATGGTGATCTACACCACAGGCAAACTCGCCCAGTTCCGCATCGTCGCCTTCGGTGCCGACTGCGGCCCGGGCAACCCGTCGGTCCTCTTCGACAAAATCATCGGAGCGAAGTAACCGGCCGAAACCTCATTGGTCCCCCGCTCCCCACCAGCCCCATTTCCGGGGGAGCGGGGGACCTTTGCTACCATGCTAGTTTTCCTAGCGGCGCTAGAGGTCGGATCTCCGCCGTGGCGCAAGGCGGGAGAAAGTAGCGCCGGTCACCACGGGAACACCGGCCCTTACGATCGTGTTGAGCCTGGTGAACAGGTCACTACGAGCGGAGGTCACGGGTGGCTGCCGAGGAGATCAGGAACCTGATCATTGTGGGATCGGGTCCTGCGGGATACACCGCCGCTGTCTACGCGGCACGAGCGCAGCTCGAACCGCTGGTGTTCGAGGGCACTCAGTTCGGCGGTGCGCTGATGACGACGACGGAGGTCGAGAACTTCCCCGGCTTCCGCGAAGGCATCCAGGGTCCCGACCTCATGGAAGAGATGCGTGAGCAGGCGAAGCGTTTCGGCGCCGACCTGCGCCAGGAGGACGTCGAGTCCGTCGAGCTGACCGGTGACGTCAAGTACGTCGTCGCGAACGGCAAGCGCTACGCGGCCCGCGCGGTCGTGCTCTCGATGGGCGCCGCCGCCCGCTATCTGAACGTGCCCGGCGAGCAGGAGCTGCTCGGCCGCGGTGTTTCGGCCTGCGCCACCTGCGACGGCTTCTTCTTCCGCGACCACGACATCGTGGTCGCCGGCGGCGGCGACTCCGCGATGGAGGAGGCGACCTTCCTGACGAAGTTCGCCAAGTCCGTCACGATCGTCCACCGCCGCGAGGAGTTCCGCGCCTCCAAGATCATGCTGGAGCGCGCCCGCGAGAACGAGAAGATCAAGTGGGCGCTCAACAAGCAGATCACCGGGGTCGAGGGTGAAGGCAAGGTCGAGGGCCTGACGCTCAAGGACACGGTGACCGGCGAGGAGTCCAAGCTCGACGTGACCGGGTTCTTCGTGGCGATCGGGCACGACCCGCGCAGCGAACTGGTGCGCGGTCAGGTCGACCTCGACGAGGACGGCTACGTGCTGACCCAGGGCCGGACCTCGTACACGAACCTCCCCGGTGTCTTCGCGGCCGGCGACCTGGTCGACCGCACGTACCGGCAGGCGATCACCGCTGCGGGCTCGGGCTGCGCGGCCGCCATCGATGCAGAACGATGGCTGGCGGAGCACGCCGGGGTCGAGGCCGCCCAGGAGACGCCCGAGCTGGTCGGCGGCGGCTACGGCGCCACCACCAACTGACTTTTCCCAGCCCGTTCACCACCCCAGAAGGAGACACCATGGCCAACACCGTGACGGTGACCGACAAGACGTTCGTCGACGACGTGCTGACGAGCGAGAAGCCCGTCCTGGTCGACTTCTGGGCGACCTGGTGCGGCCCGTGCAAGATGGTCGCCCCGGTGCTCGAGGAGATCGCGGCGGAAAACGGCGAGAAGCTGACCATCGCGAAGCTCGACATCGATGCGAACCCGAACACTGCGCGTGACTACCAGGTGATGTCGATCCCGACGCTGATCCTGTTCCAGGGCGGCAAGCCGGTGAAGCAGATCGTCGGCGCCAAGCCGAAGGCCGCGTTGCTCTCGGACCTCGCCGACGTCCTCTGATCTCGCGTTTCACCTGCCGAAACCCGGGGCCTGCCCAGGCTCCGGGTTTCGGCTTTCGCCGGAATGGGTAAAACTCCCTGTTACGGGAACGCCTGGACGAGTTCCACGAACGGCGACTTGACGCACCGACCGGGCCTCCGCGCTCACCGAGAGTTCACAGGGCACAATAGAGCACCGGGGTTCGCCCCGCAGGGTTTTCATAGTCGTGCATCGAGCTCGATCGGTGCCCCAAAGGGAAGAGCGAGGAGTGCATGCGGGTACTCCGCCGCGGTGACGCCGGACCGGACGTCGCCGAGATCAGGTCCACGCTGGCGGCGATGGAGCTGCTCCCGCCGGTGACCGAATCCGGGGAGTACGAGGTCTTCGACACGGCGATGGAACATGCCGTTCGAGCGTTCCAGCAGCGCCGTGGGCTCATCACCGACGGTCTGGTGGGCCCGGCGACCTATCAGGCGCTTCGCGGCGCGGGCTTCCATCTGGGCAGCCGTCCGCTGACCTACATGTTCTCCGCCCCCATGCAGGGTGACGACGTCTTCGCGCTCCAGGAGCGGCTGACCGAACTCGGTTTCGACGCCGGCCGCCCGGACGGGCATTTCGGCCCGCAGACCGAACGCGCGCTCAAGACCTTCCAGCGCGACATGCGCCTGGTCGCCGACGGTATGTGCGGCCCGGCCACCATCCGTGAGCTGCACCGGCTCTCCTCGCCGCGTGCCCGCGGCGGCCGCCCCGTTTTCCTGCGTGAGCAGGAGCAGGTGCGGCAGGCGGGCCCCCGGCTGCGCGGCAAGCGCATCGTGATCGACCCCGGCCACGGCGGCGAGGACCTCGGCGTCGTCGCCGGCGGCCTGCGTGAGGCGGACATCGCCTGGGACCTGGCGCGGCGGCTCGAAGGCCGGATGCAGGCGACCGGCATGGAGGCGCTGATCTCGCGCGGCCCGAACCAGAGCCCGAGCGAGGGCGACCGGGCGAAGTTCGCGAACGAGGCGGGCGCCGACCTGTTCCTTTCGCTGCACAACGACAAGAACCCCTCGCCCAAGGCGCAGGGGGTCGCGAGCTTCCACTTCGGCACCGGCAACGGCACCACGTCGACCGTCGGCGAGCTGCTGGCGGGCTTCATCCAGCGTGAGCTGGCCGCCCGCACCGGCATGCTCGACTGCCGCACGCACTACAAGACCTGGGAGATCTTCACCCGCACCCGCTGCCCGGCGGTGCGGATCGAGATCGGCTACCTGACCAACCCGGAAGACAGCCGCAAACTGGCGGACCCGTCTTTCCGCGACGTCGTCGCCGAAGGCATCCTGGTCGCCGTGAAGCGGCTGTATCTGCTCGGCGAAGGGGACCAGCCGACCGGCACGTTCACCTTCGCGGACGTCCTGGCCCACGAACTCGCCAAAGCGGAGTAGCCAGTCCTCCACACCCGCACGCGGGCGCACATCCCTCTGCCGAAGCCCTCGGCACAACCGGTTGTGTGCCCCCTCGGCCGAGCACGCCACCCCTAGATCCACCCGGCGCGCAGCCCCCGCCCTTCCCGGGGGGCGTCCCCAGGTCCAGCCTACCCATCCACAGATTTTCCACCGCTCCTATCAGCGATCTGTGGATAACTCGGCGGGTTACCCACAGCTGTCCCCAGGCCGGGGGATGGCTGCTGCGCGCGCTCGAAAACTCTGCTAAATGGCGCCGACGGAGAAGGTCAGGCGCGGCCCAGGCTCGGCTCGGCCGTCGTGATGGAGACCTGGCCGAGCAGCCGCTCGAGGGCCGCCTCCACGTCTTCCTTCCACGAAATCGCCGACCGCAGTTCCAGTCGCAGCCGCGGCCACCGCGGATGCGGCCGCACGGTCTTGAACCCGACGCTCTGCAGGAACGCGGCGGGCAGCACACAGCTGTGCCCGCCGTCCGGATCGGTCTCTTCGGGCTTGGCATCCCCGAACGCTTCGATCGCGCGGACACCGCGTTTGGTCAGATCCTTCGCGACGGCCTGCACCAGCATCCGGCCGAGTCCGCCACCCTGGAATTCGGGAAGCACCTGGAAGGCGGTCAGCAGGACCGCGTCCGGGCCGGGAGGCGAAGTCGGGAAGGCCAGCGAGCGCGGCACGGCGTTCGGCGGCGCGTAGAGCACGAAACCGACGGGCAAGGTGTCGCTGTAGACGATCCGGCCGCAGGAACCCCACTCCAGCAGCACGCTGGAGACCCAGGCTTCCTTTTCGACCTCGGTCGCGCCGTATTCCTCGGCCTGCGCCTTCATATGCGGCGCCAGCTCCCAGTACACGCAGCGGCGGCAGCTCTTGGGCAGGTGCTCGAGGTTGTCCAGGGTTACGCCCACGACGCGACGCGACACAGACAAACCTCCCTGAATGACGACACCCGACGCAGCCTTGTCCCGAGCAGGGCTTACCGAAGGGGTCCAACCCGAGGATAGGCCGATGTGATGAACACCGGAAGGCCAGGGCCCCTAGAGGGAGGGTGGTTACACTCGATGGAACTACCAGTCGGTAGCGACTATGTCCACTTCGAAGCCGGGTGAAGCGCCTGATGACCGAGAATCGCCCTGTCCGGCCGGAGCCCGGCCGCCACAACCTCGACCCTCACCTCGACCGCTACGCCGCGCGTACGGCCGGGATGACTGCTTCCGAGATCAGGGCGTTGTTCGCGGTGGCCAGCCGCCCCGAAGTGGTATCGCTCGCCGGCGGGATGCCGAACCTCGCAGCCCTCCCGCTGGACACGCTGTCCGCGCAGGTCGGCGAGCTCATCGCCGAGGACGGCCTGGTCGCGCTCCAGTACGGCTCGGCGCACGGCGTCCCCGCCCTGCGTGAGCAGATCTGCGAAATCATGGCCCTCGAGGGCATCAAGGCCCACCCGGACGACGTCGTCGTGACGGTCGGCTCCCAGATGGGGCTCGACATGGTCACCCGGCTGTTCTGCGATCCGGGCGACGTCATCATCGCCGAGGGCCCGTCGTACGTCGGCGCGCTCGGCTCCTTCGCCGCGTACCAGGCGGATGTCGTCCACGTCGCGATGGACGACCACGGCCTGGTCCCCGAGGGACTGCGCGCCGCGCTCGCGGAGACGCGGAAAGCGGGCCGCCGGGTCAAGTTCCTCTACACGATCCCGAACTTCCACAACCCAGGCGGCGTCACGCTGGCCGTCGAGCGGCGCGCGGAGATCGTGGAGATCTGCCGCGAGAACGACATCCTCATCGTCGAGGACAACCCGTACGGTCTGCTCGGCTTCAGCGGTCAGACGTACCCGGCGCTCCGCTCGATCGACCCCGACAACGTCGTTTACCTGGGCTCTTTTTCGAAGACGTTCGCCTCGGGCCTGCGGGTCGGCTGGGTGCTCGCACCCCACGCCGTCCGGGAGAAGCTCGTGCTCGCGGCCGAGTCCGCGACGCTTTGTCCGCCGACGCTAAACCAGTTGATCGTGTCGCGATACCTCTCGACGCACGACTGGATGGGTCAGATCAAGACTTTCCGCGAAAACTACCGGGAGCGCCGGGACGCGATCCTGTCCGCACTCGAACAGCACATGCCCGCCGGTTGCAGCTGGACCAAACCCGATGGCGGTTTCTACGTCTGGATGACCGTCCCCGAAGGCGTGGACACGAAGGCGATGCTGCCAAGGGCCGTCACGGCCCGGGTCGCGTACGCCTCCGGAACCGGTTTCTACGCCGACGGTTTCGGCAGCAGACAGCTTCGTCTTTCCTACTGCTACCCGACACCCGAACGGATCCGCGAAGGCGTCCGGCGGCTCGCCGCGGTGCTCGAGTCCGAAATGGACTTGGCGCGTACCTTCGGTAACGCGAGCCCACGCTCGATTTCGGGGCCGCAGAACCCCTCTCCGGACACGGTCTGATCGACCGGACGTCCCCAAAGTACAAAGGAGTCCCGGTGGTCGACCGCACCGTTGCCGTACTCGCAGGCGGCCTTTCCCACGAACGCGACGTCTCCCTCCGCTCCGGACGCCGGCTCTCGGTCGCGTTGCGGGCGGAAGGTCTCATCGTCGAGGAATGGGACACCGACGCGGGTCTGCTCGAACGTCTTCGCTCACAGCGGCCCGACGCGGCCATCGTCGCCCTTCACGGTGGTGAAGGGGAGAACGGTGCGGTGCAGACGATCCTGGAGATGCTCGACGTGCCTTACGTCGGCACCAGTTCGCGGGGCTGCCGGCGCGCGTGGGACAAGCCGACGGCCAAGGCGCTCGTCGCCGACGCGGGCTTCACCACGCCGGACTGGGTCGTGCTGCCGCACAGCACCTTCCGCGAGCTCGGCGCGCAAGCCGTGCTGGACTCGATGGTCGACACGTTGGGGCTGCCCATGATCCTTAAGCCCGACCAGGGTGGATCGGCGCTGGGCGCCCAGGTCGTCAAGGACGCCGCGGAAATGCCCGGCGCAATGGTCGGCTGCTTCGCCTACGGCGACACCGTCCTCGCCGAGAAGTTCGTTTCCGGCGTCGAGGTGGCCGTGACGGTCATCGAAGGCGAAGAGGGACCTGAGGCCCTGCCGGCGGTCGAAATCGTGCCTGAGAGCGGCGTGTACGACTACACCGCCCGCTACACCGCCGGGCTGACCGATTTCTTCACCCCCGCGCGGATCCCCGACGACGCCGCGAAGGCGGTCGGCGAGCTGGCCGTCGCCGTGCACCGGCAACTCGGGCTTCGCGACATCTCCCGCACCGACGCGGTGATCACCGAAGACGGCACGGTCCACTTCCTCGCGGTGAACCCCTCGCCGGGTCTCACCGAGACGTCGATCGTGCCGGTGGCGATCGAGGCGGCCGGCTCCACCCTCGGCTCGGTCTTCGCCGACCTCGTCGGACGGGCGATTTCCCGCAAGAGCTGAATCGGATTCGCGGAAGGGGACTTGCCCGGCGTGGGCGAGTCCCCTTTTTCTATCGCCGGGCCACGACGACGATCTCCCCGGTGAAGTTCCCTCGTTCATCGCGGGTCGGACTTTAGAAGCGGACGAAGGGGAGGCCGGTCATCGCCGGGGCCATCCACGCACCCACGACAACAGCTCTTCGTCGCGCAGGGAGTCGATCACGACATCGGCGGGGAAGTCCTGGTGCTTCAACGTGGGCACCCCGATGACGGGCACGCCGGCCGCTCGCGCCGATCGGAGGCCGGTCATGGAGTCCTCGAACGCCAGTGCGTCGGCAGGCTCGACGTTGAGGAGGGCGCAAGCGGTCAAGTACATCACCGGATCCGGCTTCGGCGCGGTCACCTCGTCGGCGGCCAGTTTCACGGGAAACATTTCCGCGAGGCCGCCGCGAGCGAGTGCGGCGTCCAGCAGAGCTCGGGGCGAGTTGCTCGCGACGGCGACCGGTACGGCGGCGGCGGTCAGTACGACCAACTCACGCGCGCCGGGCATCGCCTCCGCCTTCGCGGTGACGACCTCGGTCACCAACCTCAGCAACTCGTCCGCGATCTCGGCGCCGGCATCCGGTTCCCCGAACGCCTCCGCCATCGCGTCGGCGGCGGCCGGGAGCGACTTGCCGATCACCAACGCCTTCTCGTCCGTGCCGAAGGGGAGCCCGCGCCGATCGAACAGTTCGGTCTCGGCGACGGACCAACACGGCTCGGTGTCCATGAGCAATCCGTCGCAGTCGAAGACGACCGCGCGCGGATTTCGACCGCCGAAAAGCGTCTTCACCCTTGCCCCCAGTTCAAGCACGTAGCGTTATCGAACCATCAGCACTCAGCTATCGTCACCGTGACAAAACGACCCGGGGTGATCCCTAATCGGTTTCCGGTGTCTGATTTGCCTGATTTTGATCCATGAGCGCCACGATGCGTTCAAGATCGTCAACAGAGCCGAATTCGAGCGTGATCCGCCCCTTGCGACGACCCAAGTCGACCTTCACGCGGGTGTCGAACCGGTCCGAAAGACGGTTCGCCAGTTCCTGGAGGCCGGGCGCCTGGATCGGCTTGCGGGGAGCGGGCTTCGGCTTGGCCGGCTTTTCGCTCTTTTTGAGCGTGACGGCTTCCTCGGTCGCGCGGACCGACATGCCCTCCGCGACGATCCGCGCGGCGAGCTCTTCCTGACTGTCGGCGTCCTCGAGAGACAGCAGCGCTCGCGCGTGGCCCGCCGAAAGCACCCCGGCCGCGACCCGTCGCTGGACCGCGAGAGGGAGTTTGAGCAAGCGGATCGTGTTCGTGATGACCGGGCGGCTGCGCCCGATCCGGCTCGCCAGCTCCTCGTGCGTGACCGCGAATTCGTCGAGCAGTTGCTGATACGCGGCCGCCTCTTCGAGCGGGTTGAGCTGAACGCGGTGGATGTTCTCCAGCAGCGCGTCGCGCAGCATCGCCTCGTCGGCGGTCTGGCGGACGATCGCCGGGATCGCCTCCAGCTCCGCCAGCTGCGAGGCACGCAGCCGCCGCTCGCCCATGACGAGCTCATACTCGTCGTTGCCGAGCTCGCGGACCACGATGGGCTGCATGAGCCCGAACTCGCGGATCGAGTGCTCCAGCTCGTTGAGCGCGTCCTCGTCGAAGACCTGCCGCGGCTGCTTCGGGTTCGGCTTGATCTGGCTGACCGGCACCTCGCGGTAGACCGCGCCGGCGACCGTTCCGCCGTGCGAACCGGCCGCGCCGTTGGCCGCGAACCAGCCCTTGTCCTCCGGCCCCGCGGGCTTGCTCGGGGGAGCGGCGGGGACGGGGGAGCCGTTCTCGGCCGGAGCCGCGGAACCCGGCGGCGGACCGGTGGGGATCAGGGCGGCGAGCCCGCGCCCGAGCCCCCCTCTGCGCTCGCTCATGCCGTACCGCTCCTTTCCTTCATCTCCACTCCGCGCTGGGCGATCTCCTTCGCCGCGTCCACGTAGCTCATCGCGCCCCGCGAACCCGGGTCGTACGCGAGGACGGTCTGCCCGTATCCGGGCGCTTCGGAGACCTTCACACTGCGCGGGATCACCGTCTTGAGAACAGTGTCCCCGAAGTGGTTCCGGACCTCGTTCGTCACCTGATCGGCCAGCTTCGTCCGGCCGTCGTACATGGTGAGCAGAATCGTGGAGACGCTGAGTTCGCGGTTCAGGTGCGCCTGAACGAGCTCGATGTTGCTCAGCAACTGCCCCAGACCTTCGAGCGCGTAGTACTCGCACTGGATCGGGATCAGCACCTCCTGCGCGGCGACCATCGCGTTGACGGTCAGCAGACCGAGCGACGGCGGGCAGTCGATGAAGACGTAGTCGACGCCGATCTCGTCGAGGATCTCGGACGAAAGCGCCTCCTTGAGCCGCATCTCGCGGGACGCCATGGAGACGAGTTCGATCTCGGCACCGGCGAGGTCGATGGTCGCGGGCACGCAGTAGAGGTTGGGCGACTGCTCGCTCTGCGCCGCCGCCTCGGCCAGCGACACCTCACCGATCAGCACCTCGTAGATCGACGGCGTGCCGGATCGGTGGTCGATGTCGAGCGCGGTGCTCGCGTTGCCCTGAGGGTCCAGGTCGATCACGAGCGTCTTGAGCCCGTGGACGGCGAGGGCGGCGGCGAGGTTCACCGTGCTCGTCGTCTTGCCGACGCCGCCCTTCTGGTTGGCGACCGTCAGCACTCGCCGGCGGTTCGGCCGGGGGAGCGCACCCTCCTTGGGGTGCAGCACGCTGGCGGCGCGGACGGCTTCTTCGGCGATGGGCGTCCAGCCGAGTTCCTGGCCGGCGCTCGCAGGGTCGGACGGCGGGGGAGTCACCGGTCTCGAGCCTCCTCTGTAGTGGACGTGAGAGTCGTTCTGCGTTGTTTCACGTGGAACCGGTCTAGCTACGCCTGCGCGATCGAGACGGTTTCGGGGGCAGACGGTGGATCACGACGACCGTGCTCGGAACCTCGAGCACCTTGATGCCGCACTCGAAGACTTCCGGTTCGCCGCCGCCGGCCTTCCGGACGTCGGCGCGATCGCGTTCGATTTCCTCTCCAGCGCTCGCTCCTTTGAGGGCGACCAGAGCGCCTTGGGAACGCACGAGCGGGAGGCACCAGTTCGCGAGCCGGGCCAAGGGAGCGACCGCCCGGGCGGTGACGACATCCGCGCCACCGAGCTCCTCACGTACCTGCCGCTCTTCCGCGCGCCCGCGGACAACGGTGATGGGGAGTTCCAGCTTCTCGGCAACCTCGGCCAGCCAGTCGACCCGGCGAGCCATCGGTTCGAGCAGAACGATATCGAGGTCCGGTCGGCTGATCGCGAGCGGTACACCCGGCAGCCCCGCACCCGAGCCGACGTCGACCACGCGGGCGCCATCCGGGATCCGCTCACCGATCACGGCGGAGTTGAGGACGTGCCGCTCCCACAAGCGATCGACCTCACGGGGGCCGATGAGCCCGCGCTCGACGCCATGCCGTTCCAGGAGTTCGACGTAGCCGGCGGCTTGCTCGACGCGGTCTCCGAATACTTCCGACGCCGCATTCCGTACCGATGCGGCGACCCCGTCCAAGCCCACTCTCGCTCCTCAACCCTCGACGCCGTTTCACGTGAAACGCGCTCCACTGATTGTCCATGACGCCGACTGCAAAGCGGGGAGACAGTCCGAAGTTGTGGACAACTCCACTCGGCTTCCCCCGTTTCACGTGAAACCCCACGGCTGTAATTCACCCCGGACACAAGAAGCGGCCCGCCGGATGACCGGCGGGCCGCTTCGTTCGAGTAACCGTCAGGCGGGGAAGATGACGACCCGGCGCTTCGGGTCCTCTCCTTCGCTCTCGCTCTTGACGCCGTCGACGGCGGCGACCGCGTCGTGCACGACCTTCCGCTCGAACGGGCTCATCGGCTGAAGCCGGACACGCTCGCCGGACGAGACGACCGTCTCCGCGGTCGAGCGGCCGAGCTCACGGAGTTCCTCGCGGCGGTCCGCGCGCCAGCCCGCGATGTCCAGCATCAGCCGGCTCCGCGAACCGGTCTCCTGCTGCACCGCCAGCCGGGTCAGCTCCTGCAGCGCCTCGAGGACGGTGCCGCGGGGACCGACGAGCTTCTCCAGGTCCTCGCCGCCGTCGATGCTGACGATCGCGCGGCCCGCTTCGACATCGAGGTCGATGTCGCCGTCATAGTCCAAAAGGTCGAGCAGCCGCTCGAGGTAGTCACCGGCGATGTCGCCCTCCTTCACGAGGACGTCGTCGTCGACACCTCCCTTGCGAGCGGTCTCTTCAGCGGCGCCCTCAACGTCGGCCGCGCTGTTCTCCTCGGCGTCGATCGTGTCGATCGTCTCCGCCATTACTGGTCTCCTCTCCGGCCCGGTCGGCGTCAGCGACGCTTCCGGCCCGATTTCTTAGTCGAGTCCGAGATGAGACCGGGCACGTCCGCACCGTTCTCCTTCGAGCCGTTCGTCGACGACTCGGCTGTTGCGTCGTTGGCGTCCTTCTTCTCCGCGGCGGACGATCCGGTCTGGGCGAAGCCGTGCGGCGAGCCCGCCTTCTTGACCTGACCACCGGAGGACGGCTTGTTCTTCTTCTGCTGGACCGGCTTCTGACCGGGGCGCGGCGCGGTCGGCTTCTGGCCGGGCTTCGGGCCGAGGTTGGAGCGCTTCTCCTTCTCGGCGGCCTTGCGGGCCTCTTCTTCCTTGTCGATCTTCGTGTAGACGAGACGCTGCTGCATCAGGGTCCAGCCGTTGTTGGCGAGCCAGTAGATGAGCAGACCGATCGGGAAGAGGGCACCGAAGATGAGGACACCGAGCGGGAAGATGTACATCGTCAGCTTGTTCATCATCGCGGTCTGCGGCGTGGCCGACTCGGGGTTCTGGCGCTGGACCGAGTGACGCGCGGTGAGGTGCGTGGCGATGCTGGCGACGATCATCAGCGGGATCGCGACCGGGGCGACACCCCAGTGGAAGCCGGTCGCCGCGTTGCCGCCGCTGACCATGTCGACACCGGTGTAGATGGCGTCACCGAGGTTGGTGCCGAACAGCTTCGCGTGAACGTACGACTCGACGCCCGCCTTGTCGAAGAAGTAGTTCTCGGTCTTCTCGCCGCCGTACGGGTTGATGGTGAACATCCGCAGGACGTGGTTCAGACCGATGAAGACCGGGATCTGAAGCAGCATCGGCAGGCAGCTGCCCAGCGGGTTGACGCCGTGCTCCTTTTGGAGCTTCTGCATCTCCATCGCCTGGCGCTGCCGATCGTTCGCGTACTTCTTCTGGATCTTCTTCATTTCCGGCGCGAAGTCCTGCATCTTCTTCATCGACCGGACCTGGTTCACGAACGGCTTGAACATGATGCCGCGGACCGTGAACGTGAGGAAGATGATCGCGAGGACCCAGGAGAACGCGTTCGCCTCGCCGAACACGAACCCGAAGACCTTGTGCCAACACCACAAGATGAAGGACACAGGGTAGTAGATGAAGTCGAGCACTGAGCTACTCCTCGATCGGTGTTTCAGGTCGGCGATGGCGCCACGAGAACGTCTCGGGTACCGGGTCGCGGCCGGGCATGGTCCACGGGCCACAGCGCAGCAGACGCCGGACCGCGAGATAGGTGCCGCGGCCGGCGCCGTGCCGGGTCAGTGCCTCGACGGCGTACGCGCTACAGCTCGGGTAGAACCGGCACGCCGGAGGAAGGAAAGGCGAGATCGCCTTGCGGTACAGCTTGATGGGCAGGAGCAGCACCCATGCCACCGGGCCTGGGCGGGCGTCTTCGGTGGTCTCGTTCTCGGTGGCTCGCATGCCGTTACACCGCTGATCCGTGGTCGGGGGGTCGCGTCTGGCGGGACAGCCCGAGACGCCGCAACGACGCGTCGAGATCCGAGCCGAGTTCCGCGCTGGACGCGTCCGCGGCCGGAGGTAGTGCCCGTATCACCAACGAGCTGCCCGGCGGCAGTGTTCCGATCCTGGCGGAAACGAGGTGCCTCAACCGGCGGGTGACCCGGTGGCGGACCACCGAATTGCCCACGGCCTTGCTCACCACAAAACCCGCCCGCGCCGCTTCGGCGGCATCGGGCGGGTCCGTGGTCAACGCATGGACGACGAGGCGGCGCCTGCCTGCCTTGGCCCCACGCCGCATCACGGCACGGAAATCCTCACTGCGCCGCAACCTCGCGGCGGCCGGCAGCACGACGTCCCTCGACGACGGCCGGATCAGGCGGACAGCGCGCCGCGGCCCTTGCGACGACGAGCCGCCAGGATGGCCCGGCCGGCGCGGGTCCGCATGCGCAGCCGGAATCCGTGGACCCGGGCGCGGCGGCGGTTGTTCGGCTGGAAGGTGCGCTTACCCTTGCTCACGACTAACTTCTCCTGTTTCTCGGCCGCCGGGAACGGTTCGACCCGTTCCTGGCGTGTCGTGCTGACGCACGGCAGTCTCTGGTGTCTCCTACCAACGTGTGGCCTCGTCACGTCGAGCGACGACAACGTGGGCACGCGAAACGCCCCCGCTGTATACGGGAGACCTTACGAGGGTACGCACCCACCGCCCGGGCCCGGCAGGCACCCCCTCGACCACGGACCGCGACCGTACGTGGAGAGTGATCACCGGCGACGCGAGGGCATCGAATGGCAACACGCCGTACACCGTGAAATGCTTGCGCGCGAGGACGCCTTGTGGCAACGAGCGGGGCTTGTTAGCGTGCCCCTCCCGGGTTTTCGCCGAGGTGGAACGGTGCAGGCGCCCGGGTGTCCTTGGGGATGTGGAGGCGTCCCGTCGGCATACGACGATCCCGCAGGTGGCGTCACCGCGGGCCGCCGTACATTAGTGCACAGCTGTGGACAACTATGTGGATATTTGCTGTGCGCACGAGCCGACCGGGCCATGATGACGCTCGACCCGGCGTTCGGGCCGCTGAGTGATCTCGCCGCAGCGCACCGACGAGGGGAGGGGAGTCAGGCAGGTGTCCGATCACCAGCACAATCTTGGCGTCATCTGGGAACAGGTCGTGCGCGAGCTGTCCGATGGCACCCTCTCCCCGCAGCAGCGCGCCTGGATGCGGGTGACCCGGCCGATCGGCCTGCTCGACGGCACCGCGCTCCTCGCCGCCCCCAGTGACTTCGCCAAGGAAGCGATCGAACGCGCCCTGCGCGGCGCGATCACCGAAGCCCTCTCGCGACGGCTCGGCCGCGCGGTCTCGCTCGCGGTGAAGGTCGACAGCACCGAGCCCCACACTTCGATGCCCCCGCCCTCGCCAGGGCCTCGCTACGAACCGACGTCACCCAGCCGGGTGGAAAACGGGTCCGGCCCGGTGTCGGGTACTCCTCCGCTGCCCGAGGGTGACGGCATGCTGTCCCCGACCAGGCCCCGGCCCGAGCCTCCGAAGCCGAGGCCGCCGCGGCAGCAGCCGGTGGACAACAGCCTCAACGATGGCGATGACAGCGATGAAGAAGTCGACGAAGAGGGCGAGGCCCTCGCCGCCGTGACCGAGATCTGGCCGACGTTCTCCGGTCAGCCGATCGCGGGCCAGCCCTACACCGCGCCGGCGCAGCCGCAGACGTCGAAGACGAAGCTCAACGAGAAGTACACGTTCGACACCTTCGTCATCGGTGCGTCGAACCGTTTCGCGCACGCGGCCGCGGTCGCCGTCGCCGAAGCACCGGCGCGCGCGTACAACCCGTTGTTCATCTGGGGAGAGTCCGGGCTCGGGAAGACCCACCTGCTGCACGCCGTCGGGCACTACGCCCAGCGGCTGTTCCCCGGTATGCGCGTGCGGTACGTGTCGACCGAAGAGTTCACCAACGACTTCATCAACTCGCTGCGCGACGACCGCAAGGTCGCGTTCCAGCGCCGCTACCGCGACATCGACATCCTGCTCGTCGACGACATCCAGTTCCTGGAAGGCAAAGAAGGTACGCAGGAAGAGTTCTTCCACACCTTCAACACCCTCCACAACGCGAACAAGCAGATCGTCGTCTCCTCCGACCGCCCGCCGAAGCGCCTCGAAACACTGGAAGACCGGCTTCGCACGCGGTTCGAGTGGGGCCTCATCACCGACATCCAGCCGCCGGAACTCGAAACGCGTATCGCGATCCTTCGCAAGAAGGCGGCGCAGGACCGGCTCGCGGTTCCCGGCGAGGTCCTGGAGTTCATCGCTTCGCGCGTCGAGGCGAACATCCGGGAACTCGAAGGCGCGCTCATCCGCGTCACCGCCTTCGCGTCGCTGAACCAGCAGCCGGTCGACGTTGCCCTCGCCGAGATCGTGCTCCGGGACCTCATCCCGGATTCGCACGCGCCGGAGATCACCGCGCCGACCATCATGGGCGTCACGTCCGAGTTCTTCGATGTGACCCTCGACGATCTCTGCGGCCCCGGCAAGACGAAGGCGCTCGCGACCGCACGCCAGATCGCGATGTACCTCTGCCGCGAACTGACCGACATGTCGCTCCCGAAGATCGGGCAGACCTTCGGCGGCCGCGACCACACCACCGTCATGCACGCGGACAAGAAGATCCGCAAGGAGATGGCCGAACGACGGCGCATCTACGACCAGGTCCAGGAGCTGACCTCCAGGATCAAACAGCGCGCCCGCCAGTAATCCTCTGGTACACAACGCCTTTCAGGGGCTCTCACCGTCCAGGTGGGAGCCCCTTCTTCGTGTCCACATAGGCCTGAAACGCGTGTAGAGCCGCGAAGCACGGGTACATGAGAAGAAGCGGCGAAGGCCGCGAAGGAGGCGAAGCGCGCTTCAGTCCCCTTCGCATTTTTCCTTGTGTACAAAGGAATCCACATGCTGTGGGCAGCTTGTGCACAACTCCCGCGGGCCGGAGAGCTGCGGCGACCGGGATTCCGTCCACATCGCGCTCACAGGCAATCCACAGCATTTCCACACCAAGATCCACACGCTGTCCCCAGGTTGCCCACATCTTGTGCACAAGGGTGATGCAGGCTGCACAGATCACTCTCCCGAGCGATTCCGGTCACGAACGCCGCCCACAACCCTGGGTACAAACCGCCCCGCGACTGGGGATAACCGTGGGGACAACTGTGGATGACTGTGGACAGATCGAGCGCCGCCCGAATCCATCCACGGACGTCCCCAGCTGTCCACCGTCCGTACACACCCGGAGTCCACAGGGTCGGAGGCGGCCGGACCTGCGCGAACGAGCCTTGTCCACACAATCCACAACACCTATTACTACTGCTGTCTTTTCTTCTTCTCTAGAAGAGAACAAAACAAAAACAGGCGAAGGACGAAGTTGGGGACAGCTCCAGAGCCGTGTCGTCTTGTCGACAAAAGCAAGGGGAGGCCGAGGTGACGCGGACCCCGGGGACGGCCTAACGTGGGTCCCTGCACCTGGTCTGCGTGTCGACGTGCGTTCGCGTCCTCGCACGGACCGAACACACCTGCGAGGCACCTGGCCATCGCGCTCTCCGGCCGAGGTGACCCGTTGAGCTTTCGAGCCGTCAGGGGCTCGGCTGTCGAAAGGAAGCGCGCATGAAGATCCGCGTCGAGCGTGACGGGCTGGCCGACGCCGTCGCGTGGGTGGCGAGAAGCCTCCCGTCGCGGCCTCCGGTCCCGGTTCTGGGCGGTGTCCTGCTCGATGCGGG
Organism: Amycolatopsis sp. WAC 04169; assembly: GCF_003947535.1. Classification (NCBI taxonomy): domain Bacteria; kingdom Bacillati; phylum Actinomycetota; class Actinomycetes; order Pseudonocardiales; family Pseudonocardiaceae; genus Amycolatopsis; species Amycolatopsis sp. WAC 04169. The sequence continues at coordinate 424,898 of NZ_QHJI01000001.1, forward strand.
ATCCGACGGGACGAGTGACGCCCTCACCGTCTCCGGATTCGACTACGAGGTCTCCGCCACGGTCGGCGTCCCGGCCACCATCGCCGACGGCGGCCGCCTCCTGGTCTCCGGCCGTCTGCTGGCCGACATCACCAAGTCACTGCCCGCGCAGCCCGTCGAGATCTCCGTCGACGGCGCCCGCGCGACCATCACCTGCGGGTCCGCGCGCTTCTCCCTGCCGACCATGCCGGTCGAGGACTACCCGCAGCTCCCGTCCCAGCCCGCCTTCGCCGGCGAGCTCACCGGTGACGCGTTCGGCCAGGCGGTCACCCAGGTCGTCGTCGCCGCGGGCAAGGACGACACCCTCCCGATGCTGACCGGTATGCGCCTGGAGATCTCCGGCTCCTCGCTGACCCTGGTCGCCACCGACCGCTTCCGGCTCGCCATGCGCGAGTTCACCTGGGAGCCGGCCGAGGGGCTGTCCGACGCCGCCGTGCTCGTCCCGGCGCGCACGCTCGCCGAGGCCGCGAAGACGCTCGGCGCCAGCGGCTCGAAGATCCGCCTCGCGCTCGCCAGCGGTGAAGGCCTTCTCGGTCTCTCCGGTTCCGGTCGCTACACCACGACCCGCCTCCTCGACGCGGAGTTCCCGCCGTACCGGCAGCTGCTGCCGGCGCAGCACACGTCGCGCGCGGTCATCGAGGTCTCCGCGCTCGCCGAGTCCATCAAGCGTGTTTCGCTGGTCGCCGAGCGTGGCACCCAGGTGCGGCTGGAGTTCAACGACGGTTCGCTGCGGCTTTCCGCCGGTGGCGACGACGAGGGTTCGGCCGAAGAAGAGCTTCAGGTCGACTACGAGGGTGAGCCGGTGACCATCGCGTTCAACCCGGGTTACCTCGTCGACGGGCTCGGCGCGCTGAACGCGAACCGGGCGGAACTGACGTTCACCACCCCGAACCGGCCGGCGCTGATCAAGCCCGCCGACGAGGAGGGCAACGTCGTCCCCGGCTACCTGTACCTCCTGATGCCGGTTCGCCTCCCGGGCTGACCGGCCTCCACTTCTGTTCGCACCAAAGGGGATCTTCATGGCTCAGCTGGGACTCATCGGCCTCGGCAAAATGGGGTTCAACATGCGTGAGCGGCTGCGCGCGGCCGGTCACGAGGTGGTCGGCTACGACCGCAACCCCGACGTCACCGACTCCACCTCACTCGAGGACATGGTGTCCAAACTGGACGGTCCGCGGATCGTCTGGATCATGGTGCCCGCCGGTGAGCCGACGCGTCAGACCGTCGCGGAGCTCGGCAACCTGCTGTCCGAGGGCGACCTCGTGATCGACGGCGGCAACTCGAAGTACACCGACGACCGGATCAACGCGGATCTGCTCGCCGCGAAGAAGATCGGTTACCTCGACTGCGGGGTTTCCGGTGGCGTGTGGGGCAAGGACAACGGCTACGGCCTGATGGTCGGCGGCGCGGCTTCGGACGTCGAGAAGGCCATGCCGATCTTCGACGCGCTTCGCCCCGAAGGCCCGCGTGACGAGGGCTTCTCGCACGCCGGCGCCGTCGGCTCCGGTCACTACGCGAAGATGATCCACAACGGCATCGAGTACGGCATGATGCAGGCCTTCGCCGAAGGTTTCGAGCTGCTCGAAGCCGCGAAGGTCGTCGAGAACGTGCCCGCGGTGATCAAGGGCTGGCAGCGGGGGACCGTCGTCCGCTCGTGGCTGCTCGACCTGCTCGTCCGCGCGCTCGACGAGGACCCGGAGCTGGACGACCTCGAGGGCTACGTCGAGGATTCCGGCGAAGGCCGGTGGACGCTGGAAGAGGCGATCAACAACGCGGTCCCGGCGCCGGTCATCTCGGCCGCGCTGTTCGCACGGTTCGCCTCGCGCCAGGAGGACTCCGCCGCCATGCGGGCCGTCGCCGCGCTGCGCAACCAGTTCGGCGGGCACTCGGTCAAGAAGGCCGGCGACTAGGCGAGCGGGTTGTATTTAAGACATCTGCAGGTCACCGACTTCCGGTCCTGGCCACAAGCCGATCTCGCGCTCGAACCCGGCCCGACCGTCCTCGTCGGACAGAACGGCCGCGGCAAGACGAACCTCCTGGAGGCGATCGGCTACATCGCGACCCTGGGCTCGCACCGCGTCGCGACCGACGCGCCGTTGGTGCGGCACGGGTGCGAACGCGCGCTGATCAGGGTCGCGGTGGTCAACGAGGACCGCGAGCTGACGGTCGAGCTGGAGATCACGCCCGGCAAGGCGAACCGCGCGCGGGTCAACCGCGGCGCGGTCGGCAAGCCCCGCGACGTGCTCGGGATCCTGCGCACGGTGCTGTTCTCCCCGGAGGACCTGGCACTCGTGCGCGGGGATCCCGGGGAGCGCCGCCGCTTCATGGACGAGCTCCTCGTGCTGCGCGCTCCCCGGTACGCCGGGGTCCGCGCCGATTACGAGAAGGTGCTGAAGCAGCGGAACGCCCTGCTCAAGACGGCGGGTAAGCGGCGCACGGGGCGCGAAGACCCGTACGCGTTGTCGACGCTCGACGTCTGGGACGACCACTTGTCGGTGGCGGGGGCCGCGTTGCTGGCGGCCAGGCTCAACCTGATCGCCGACCTCGCGCCGTACGCGGCCTCCGCGTACATGGGGGTCGCGCCGGACTCGAGACCGGCGAAGATCGCGTACAAGTCGAGCCTGGGCGAAGCGATGCCAGAGGGCTACGGCACTCCGGACGGACCTCGCGCCGACCAAGCGGTCCTCAAGGAAGTGCTGGTCGAGGCCCTGAAACGGTCGCGGAACCTGGAGCTCGAACGCGGGGTGAGCATGGTCGGCCCGCATCGGGACGAGCTCGATCTCATCCTCGGCGAAGCGCCTGCGAAGGGCTACGCGAGCCATGGGGAGTCCTGGTCGTTCGCCCTCGCGTTGCGTCTGGGAAGCTACGAGCTCCTGCGTGGCGAGGCCGGGGAACCGGTGCTTCTGCTGGATGATGTGTTCGCCGAGCTGGACCGGCGTCGCCGGGCCCGGCTGGCGGAGGTGGCGGCAGGCGCCGAGCAGGTGCTGGTGACCGCCGCCGTGGACGAGGACGTGCCCGCCGAACTGGCTGGACACCGCTTCCTCGTGGCCGATGGTGAGATCAACCGAGGGTGAGTCCGCGCGGCGGACACCCCGGGTGATCGGCGCCACAGCAGTTGCCCACCGATCTGGGGACAAACCTGTGGACAGTGTGGATAACACCGTGAACGCGTTATCGCCCCGCGTGACCAAGGGGCCTGATAAGCGGCTTGACACCCCTCACCCGGGTGGTAACCCGAGTGAGGGAGCCTTGTTCGATACGCGGAGTGATCGCCCCTCGGTATCGAACGGCTCAACCGATACCGAAAGCAAAGAGCCGACTACGGGTCGTGATCTCGCTCGTGCGGCTCTGGACGCCGCGAAGGCCAAAGCGAAGGCCCGCGGGGTTGAACCGGGTGTGCGCCGCGGCCGTATCACCGGAGGGGGAGCCGCTTCGGTCGGCCAAAGCCCGCGACGTCGTCGCTGGTCAGGGCCGGGCGCCGACGCCCGCGACCCGCAACCGCTCGGCAGGCTCGCCTCCAGGATCGCGGTCGACCGCGGCTGGAACACGCGGCTGGCCAACGGTCAGGTCTTCGGAAGCTGGACGCGCCTGGTGGGTGAAGAGGTCGCCGAACACGCTCAGCCGGTGGCCTTGAAGGACGGCGAGCTGACCGTCCGCGCGAGTTCGACGGCGTGGGCGACGCAGCTTCGCCTGCTTCAGGGGCAGCTGCTGGCGAAGATCGCCAAAGGCGTCGGGAACGGCGTGGTGAAGAAGATGCGGATCCAGGGGCCGACGGCGCCGAGTTGGCGGAAAGGGCCGCGGCACGTCCCGGGACGCGGCCCGCGTGACACGTACGGCTGACCCGAGTTGCGCTTCGCCGCGACAGTGCCCATTAAAGCGCCTAGAACGCGCCCAGAGTGCTTCGCCAACGTCAAGACTCTTCTTCGAACGAATTAGCTCGCCTGTGAGCAAATCAGGGGTGTCCTTGCCGCATGTCTGCGAACGCGGCCAAGTACACTGGAGATGAGCGAGCGTCCGCTCGGGCGAGACGAGGAGAATCAACGCCTGTGACCGAGAACAAGAGCGAGTACAACGCGTCGTCGATCACGGTGCTCGAAGGCCTCGAAGCCGTCCGCAAGCGTCCCGGTATGTACATCGGTTCCACCGGTGAACGCGGCCTCCACCACCTCGTCCAGGAGGTGGTCGACAACTCCGTCGACGAGGCGATGGCCGGCTACGCGACCAAGGTCGAGGTTACCTTGCTGGCCGACGGCGGGGTGCGCGTCGTCGACGACGGCCGCGGCATCCCGGTCGACATCCACCCCAAGGAGCAGAAGCCGACCCTGGAGGTCGTGCTCACCGTGCTCCACGCGGGCGGCAAGTTCGACAGCGACTCCTACGCGGTCTCCGGTGGTCTGCACGGCGTCGGCGTTTCCGTGGTGAACGCGCTCTCGACCAAGCTGATCGCCGAGGTCAAACGCGGCGGGCACAGCTGGCGGCAGGTGTACACCGACCAGATCCCCGGCGAGCTGGAAGACCTCGGCCCGGCCGAGGACACCGGCACCACGATCACCTTCTGGGCCGACGGCGACATCTTCGAGACCACGACGTACAACTTCGAGACGATCTCCCGGCGTCTTCAGGAGATGGCCTTCCTCAACAAGGGCCTGACCCTTTCGCTGCGCGACGAGCGCGTCGCCGACGAAGAGACCGAAGCGGACGCTTCCGGCCAGGCGGCGCGGGTCAAGGAGAAGACCTACTGCTACCCGGGCGGTCTCGAAGACTTCGTCAAGCACATCAACGGCAGCAAGGACCCGATCCACCAGTCCGTGATCTCCTTCGAGGCCAAGGGAACCGGCCTCGAGGTCGAGGTCGCCATGCAGTGGAACAACGGCTTCACGCCGTCGGTGTACACCTTCGCCAACACGATCAACACGCACGAGGGCGGTACGCACGAAGAAGGCTTCCGCGCCGCGCTCACCCGTGTCGTCAACGCGTACGCGCGCGAGAAGAAGCTGCTCAAGGAGAAGGACGCCAACCTCTCCGGTGACGACGTGCGTGAGGGTCTCGCCGCGATCGTCTCGATCAAGCTCTCCGAGCCGCAGTTCGAAGGCCAGACCAAGACCAAGCTGGGCAACAGCGAGGCCAAGACGTTCGTGCAGCAGACCTCGAACGAATGGCTGGCCGACTGGTTCGAGCGCAACCCGACCGAGGCGAAGACGATCATCAACAAGTCGATCTCCTCGGCGCAGGCGCGGATGGCCGCCCGCAAGGCGCGCGACCTGGTCCGCCGCAAGGGCGCGCTGGAGATCGGCGGGCTGCCCGGCAAGCTCAAGGACTGCCGCTCGACCAACCCGTCGGAATGCGAGCTCTACATCGTCGAGGGTGACTCGGCGGGCGGTTCGGCCAAGGAAGGCCGCGACTCGATGTACCAGGCGATCCTGCCGATCCGGGGCAAGATCATCAACGTCGAGAAGGCCCGGATCGACCGCGTCCTCAAGAACACCGAGGTCCAGTCGCTGATCACCGCGCTCGGCACCGGTATCCACGAAGAGTTCGACATCGAGAAGCTGCGCTACCACAAGATCGTGCTGATGGCCGACGCCGACGTCGACGGCCAGCACATCACCACGCTGCTGCTCACCTTCCTGTTCCGGTTCATGCCCCCGCTGATCGAGCACGGGCACGTGTTCCTCTCGCGCCCGCCGCTGTACAAGATCAAGTGGCCGCGGCAGGACCCGGAATACGCGTACTCCGACAGGGAACGCGACGCCGTCATCCAGGCGGGTGTCGAGGCCGGCCGGAAGCTGCCGAAGGACGACGCGATCCAGCGCTACAAGGGTCTCGGCGAGATGAACGCGGAAGAGCTGTGGGAGACCACGATGGACCCGGCGAACCGGCTGCTCGGCCAGGTCACCCTGGACGACGCCGCGCAGGCCGACGACCTGTTCTCGGTCCTGATGGGCGAGGACGTCGAGGCGCGCCGTTCCTTCATCACGCGTAACGCCAAGGACGTGCGCTTCCTGGACGTGTAGACGTCCCCGTTCCTCTTTGTCCCTTTAGGACTGCTCCCACGAGAAGGACCTCATGACGGAAACCTTGCCGCCGGCTCCGGACCACGACCGGATCGAACCGGTCGACATCCAGCAGGAGATGCAGCGCTCCTACATCGACTACGCGATGAGCGTCATCGTGTCGCGGGCGCTGCCGGACGTGCGGGACGGCCTCAAGCCGGTGCACCGCCGCGTGCTGTACTCGATGTTCGACTCCGGCTTCCGCCCCGACCGCGGGTACAACAAGTGCTCCCGCGTCGTCGGCGACGTGATGGGCAACTACCACCCGCACGGTGACTCCGCGATCTACGACGCGCTGGTGCGGCTCGCGCAGCCGTGGTCGCTGCGGTACCCGCTGATCGACGGCCAGGGCAACTTCGGTTCGTCGGGCAACGACCCCGCCGCCGCCATGCGGTACACCGAGTCCCGGCTGGCGCCTCTCGCGATGCACATGCTGCAGGACATCGAAGAAGAGACCGTCGACTTCTCCGACAACTACGACGGCCGCACCCAGGAACCCGACGTCCTGCCGTCGCGGTTCCCGAACCTGCTGGTCAACGGTGGTTCCGGGATCGCGGTCGGGATGGCGACCAACATCCCGCCGCACAACCTGCGCGAGGTCGCCGACGGCGTCAAATGGGCGCTGGAGAACTACGAGGCCAGCGACGACGAGCTGCTCGCCGCGCTGCTGGTCCGGATCAAGGGGCCGGACTTCCCGACCAAGGCGATGATCCTCGGCAACTCCGGCATCGAGGACGCGTACCGCACCGGCCGCGGCTCCGTGCGCATGCGCGCGGTGGTCGAGGTCGAAGAGGACGCCAAGGGCCGCACGATCCTGGTCGTGTCCGAGCTGCCGTACCAGGTCAACCCGGACAACCTGGTGGAGAACATCGCGAACCTGGTCCGCGACGGCAAGCTCACCGGCATCTCCGACATCGCCGACGAGTCCAACAGCCGCAGCGGCATGCGGATCGTCGTCACGATCAAACGTGACGCGGTCGCCAAGGTCGTGCTGAACAACCTGTACAAGCACACCCAGCTGCAGCAGAACTTCGGTGTCAACATGCTGGCCCTGGTCGACGGCGTGCCCCGCACGCTGCGCCTGGACCAGATGATCCGGCACTACGTGAAGCACCAGATCGACGTCATCGTCCGCCGGACCCGGTTCCGGCTGCGCAAGGCCGAGGAACGCGCCCACATCCTGCGCGGTCTGGTCAAGGCGCTGGACATGCTCGACGAGGTCATCGCCCTCATCCGGCGCTCGCCCTCGGCCGAAGAGGCCCGGCCCGCGCTGATGAGCCTGCTCGACGTCGACGAGATCCAGGCGACCGCGATCCTCGACATGCAGCTCCGCCGCCTCGCGGCACTGGAGCGGCAGCGGATCATCGACACCCTGGCCGAGATCGAACTCGAGATCGCCGACCTCAAGGACATCCTCGAGAAGCCCGAGCGGCAGCGCGCGATCATCGCCGAGGAGCTCCAGGAGATCGTCGACAAGTACGGCGACGACCGGCGCACCAAGATCATCCCGTTCGACGGCGAGGTCTCGGTCGAAGACCTCATCGCGGTCGAGGACGTGGTCGTCACGATCACCCGCACGGGTTACGCCAAGCGAACGAAAACCGATCTGTACCGCTCGCAGAAACGCGGCGGCAAGGGCGTCCAGGGCGCGACCCTCAAACAGGACGACATCGTCCAGCACTTCTTCGTCTGCTCGACGCACGACTGGATCCTGTTCTTCACGAACAAGGGCCGCGTGTACCGGGCGAAGGCGTACGACCTGCCCGAGGCCAACCGCAACGCGCGCGGCCAGCACGTCGCGAACCTGCTCGCGTTCCAGCCCGACGAGCAGATCGCCCAGGTCATCGAGATCCCGAACTACGAGGTCGCCCCGTACCTCGTGCTCGCGACCCGCCGCGGCCTGGTGAAGAAGACCAAGCTCACCGACTTCGACTCCAACCGCGCCGGCGGCCTCATCGCCGTCAACCTGCGCGAAGGTGACGAGCTGGTCGGCGCGGTCCTCGCGGCCGCCGAGGACGACCTGCTGCTGGTGTCCGCGGAAGGCCAGTCGATCCGCTTCCACGCCACCGACGAAGCCCTGCGCCCGATGGGCCGCGCGACGTCCGGTGTGCTCGGCATGCGGTTCAACGACGGCGACGAACTGCTCGGCATCAACGTCGTCCAGCCGGACAAGTTCCTCCTCGTCGCCACCGGCGGCGGCTACGCCAAGCGGACCCCGACCGAGGACTACCCGGTCCAGGGCCGCGGCGGCAAGGGTGTGCTCACCATTCAGTACGACCAGAAACGTGGCAGGCTGGTGGGCGCGGTCATCGTCGACGCCGAAGACGAGCTTTACGCGATCACCTCCAGCGGCGGGGTGATCCGGACTTCGGCCGGGCAGGTGCGCAAGGCGGGCAGGCAGACGAAGGGAGTGCGGCTGATGAATCTCGACGAAGGAACCACTCTTCTCGCGGTCGCACGCAACGCGGACGAGCCCTCAGACGTCGCCACTGCAGGTAGTACTGAAGGAGAAGAAACCCCGGCGTCGGAGCAGGAGTAGACGACGCCCCACGTACTGGGTAAGGACTGACACCTCGTGACACCATCCGAGAAGCCCGAAGCAGGCGGCGCGCAGGCGGGTTCTTCGAGCCCGCCCTGGCAGCGTGACAGCGGCGCCGAGGAACCCGAAGGCTCCAGCGAGCAGACGGTCTCGGTGTCTTCGGTCGCCACCGAAGACGTGGCCCACTCGGACCCGAAGCGGGACACGACCACCGTGACCGACTATCACGGGGTCAGCGGCACAGCCGCGAAGAGGCTCTTCGGCGACAGCGGAGAGGGCGACCCCGCCCCCTCCGCCATCCCGTCGGCCTCCCGCACCCGTGCCGCCCCCACCGCGCTCCGCCGCCCCGGCCGCGGACCGCGTCGCGCCAGCCTGCAGATCAAACGCTTCGACCCCTGGTCGGTGCTGAAACTGTCCCTCGTCCTCGGCGTCGCGCTGTTCTTCGTGTGGCTCGTCGCCGTCGGCGTCCTCTACACCGTCCTCGACGGCATGGGCGTCTGGGACAAACTCAACGGGACCTACTCGTCGCTCGTCGGCGGCGAAGGGGCCGACGCGCCGGCCGACCCGTTGATCAGCGCCGGCCGCGTCTTCGGGATCGCGGCCATCCTCGGCGCCATCAACATCGTGCTGATCTCGGCGCTGGCCACCGTCAGCGCCTTCATCTACAACGTCTCCGCCGACCTCGCCGGAGGCCTGGAAGTGACCCTTTCCGAACGAGAGTGACCCGGTTGCAGGGCGCCGAAAGGCGTCCTGTAATCTTCTCCTCGTTCGGGCCCATAGCTCAGGCGGTTAGAGCGCTTCGCTGATAACGAAGAGGTCCCAGGTTCAAGTCCTGGTGGGCCCACCCGGTTGGCCCGGTTGTATCTGCAAAATGCGCAGATGCAACCGGGTGTTTTTCGTTTTGGGGGTCGAACCCCCAAGCCCCCGCCAGGGAGGGCTTCGCCCCCCTGGACCCCCCAAGCGTTGGGGCGCGTGGTCGTTGTGGGTTCCGGTGGTCTTCGGTTCCACGTGGAACGTTGGGTTGGGGGCGTCCGGCGAACGGCGTGCAGTAGCATCGGTGGGGAAGTGGAGCAACTCGGCGGAAAGAGGGGGCTTCTGATGAAGAAGCTGTTGGCACTCGCGGTCATCGCGGGCGGCGTGCTGTTCGTGATCAAGCGCAACAAGGCCGCCAAGGCCGAGGCCGACCTCTGGCGTGAGGCCACCGCTCCCACCGAGCGTCCGCTGGGATCCGCTTCCACCAACGGAAGCGCCCCGGCGAAGGCCGCGGACGCGTCCCGCAACAACTGATTTCGGCGCGGGCGGTTATCATGATCGCCTGCGACCCGGGGCTGTAGCTCAATTGGTAGAGCACTGCCTTTGCAAGGCAGGGGTCAGGGGTTCGATTCCCCTCAGCTCCACTCCGGACAACGACAAGGCCACCCGTACCGCGGGTGGCCTTCTCGTTTTCCGTCAGAATGCGCGCATGGGTGTCCTCTTCGACTACTTCGCCGCGCCGGACAACGACACCGCGGCCGCCACGATCGACCTCGTCGGAGGCCCGTCCGAGGCCTCCTTGCCGACCGTCCAGCTCAAGGGTGTCGATCCGTTCGTGCAGCTGGGCACGGCGGAGTCCCTGCTCACCGGTGTCGACTACGACACCGTCATCGCCCGCGACCTCGCCCCGGTCGCCGTGGCCGACGCGGCGCGCGTCTGATCGTCCCGCTGACCTGGCCACCCTGCTGACCGACCTCGCGGAACTAGCCCGTGGCGCCAAGACCCGGGGCGATCGTCTCTACTGCTGGGTCTGCGTCTGATCGGTGACGTTCGTCACCGAGAACGTGGTGCTCAAAGACCTTTCGGAGGAACCGCCCGGGCTTGCCCTCAAGCGTGCTTCAGCGGGCACGCTGGCCCGGCGGCGGAAGATCATCCGCCGCCGGAGGCGGAGGGTGACGATATGAAACGTGAAGGCGTCGTGCTCGCGTTGGCCTGTGCAGGATCCTTCGTGGTGATCCTCGACGCGACGATCGTTTCCGTCGCCCTGCCGTCGATCCGGTTCGGTCTCGGGTTTTCGGCGGGCGCGCTGGCCTGGGTGGTGAACGCGTACACCCTCGCCTTCGCCGGTTTCCTGTTGCTGGGCGGCCGGTTGTGCGACGAATTCGGCGTCCGGCGGATCTTCGTGCTCGGGATGAGCCTGTTCACCGTCGCGCGGCTCGCCGCCGGGCTGGCCGATTCCCCGGAAACGCTGCTCGTCGCCCGCACGGTGCAAGGGTTCGGCGGCGCGCTGCTGATGCCGGTGACGCTTTCCTTGCTGACCACGACGTTCACCGAACCCGCCCGCCGTGCGCGGGCCTTGGGCACCTGGAGTGCGGTGGGTGCGGCCGGTGCTGCGGCGGGGCCGGTGATCGGTGGCCTGCTGACCCAGTGGGCGGGCTGGCGCTGGGTGTTCTTCGTCAGCGTTCCGATCGGTGTGGTGGCCGTCGTCGCCGCCGGAGTGGTGCTGCCACTGCGAGACCCAAGCCGTCCTCGCGGCAGGCTGGACGTGCTCGGCGCGGTGCTGTCGGCGACGGGACTCGTCGGTGTGGTCTACGCGGTGATGCGTTCGTCCGCCGACGGCTGGGGCAGCGCGGCCGTGCTGCTTCCGTTGTCCGGCGGGCTCGTCCTGCTCGCCGTTTTCCTGGTGCACCAGCACAGGTGGGCCGGCGAACCACTGGTCGCGCTCGGGATCTTCCGGCTGCGCTCGGTCAGCAGCGGGAACGTGGTGATCTTCTTGCTGGGCCTGGGTTTTCTCGCCAGCCCGATCCTGCTTTCGCTGTACCTGCAGGATGTCCACGGCTACTCGCCGATGCGGGCCGGGCTGGCCTACCTGCCGGTGGGGGTGGCGATGTTCGCCGGCGCACGGACCGCGGGCGGGCTGTCGGTGCGGATCGGGCCCCGGCGTGCGGCGGCGTTGTACTGCGCGATCGGCGCGGTGGGTTTCGCCGGGATCGCGGTGCTGGCCGGTGCGCACGCTTCCTACGTCGTTTCCGTGCTGGTGCCGGGAATGGTGTTCGGATTCGGGACGGCGGCGGCCTTCACGCCGATCACCGTGGCCGCCACCAGCGGGGTGCCGGAACGGCAGAACGGCCTGGCCGCCGGCCTGCTGAACACGGTCCGGCAGACCAGCGGCGCGCTCGGGCTCGCCGTGTTGACCGCGCTCGCGGCGGCGGTGACCGCGGGTTCGCCGTCCGGCCTGCCGAAAGGGGAGGCGCTGGTGCACGGCTACACCGCCGCGTTCCTCGCCTCCGCCGCCTGCCTCGCGGCCGCCGCGGTGGTCGCGGCGCTGGCGATGCCGGGGCTCAGCTCGCCGCGGCGTGGGCGGGCAGGTCGACCCGGTCGCGGAACCACGGGCAGTCCTCAAGGTTCCCCTCGCGGCGGCAGGTGAGCAGTTCGACCAGGTAGTCGTGCGCGGTGTCGAGCCGCGCACGCTCCTGCTCGATCTCGGCGAGCCGCCCGGTCACCACTTCCCGCCAGCGGTGCTGTTCGGCGAGCAGTTCGGTGATCCTGGCCAGGCCGAGCCCGCCGACCTGCCGCCAGTGCTTGATCAGCGCGATGCGGTACAGCTGATCGTCGTCGTAGTACCGCTGCCCCGAGCGGCGGCGGGCGGTGATCAGCCCGCGGCGCTCCCAGTAGTGCAGGGTCGAGATCGCCAGCCCGAAATGGTCGGCGGCCTCGCGAACCGGCGTCAAGGAATCCATGCGGCCAGTCTAGGTTAGGTTACCCTAACTTTCGAGCCAGCCAGGCGAAGGTCCACCGGTAGAAGCTCCGCGCGGCGAGGCTGGTGTTGATCGAATGGCCGCTGCCCCGCACGATCTCGTCGGCACCGCAGTCGCCGCTTCCGCAGACCAGGGTGTCGTGCTCGCCCAGGACGTACGCCGTCGGGACCTTCGGTGCCGATCGTTTCGCCGCGCCGGGACCCACCGAACGGAGTTCCGCCGACGCCAACGTGTCCTTGAGTGCCTCTTCGACGGTGATGATCGCCGGGTCGTAGGTGCCGGGGTGATGGAAGGTCTGGGCACGAGTGCCGGGCCGGGTCGTCAAATAGCCGCGGGCCCAAGGCTTCCCGGCGAACTTCGGGTCCAGTTCGGCGGGATGGAACGGCGACGCGGCCGCGGCTCGGGCGCCGGGCCGGTCACGCGGGATGCCGCTGATGATGACGGCGTCGACGCCGCCTCGCTCGGCGGCTCTTTCCGCGACGAGACCACCCATCGAATGTCCATTGAGGACGATGGTGCGGAACCGCGGGCGCAGCTGCCGGACGACCTGATGCACGGCCTCGCCGCCGGCCTCGAAGTCGAGGGTCTCCGGATCCGGGCGGCTGCTGCGGCCGTAGCCGAGCCTGTCGAGGTTGAGCGTCGCGTAGCCCGCGCGGGTCGCACTGTCCACATAGGAGTATCGACGCGGCTGGTACGGCCAGTCCCAGTACGAGCGGTCGTAGGTCCCGCCGTGCAGCAGGATCTGCACCGGGGTGCGGGCGGTGAGCCGGCCCCTGGAACAGAGTTCTCCTGCGATGGTCTGGTGTTCGCCGTTCACCTGCACCGAAAAGCGTTGTTCGGCGCAGCGGGACGGGCGTTCCGCGGCGACGGCGGTCGTGACTCCGGGCAAGGTGAGGAGCGCGGTGAGCAGAGCGGCTTTCACGGTGAATTTCATGGCGGAAGCGTCGCTCGGCGGACGGGGTCGCGTCGTCGTGCCGCCGTGGAGATCGACGGCTACGTCAGGCGCGCACCAACCCGCTCCGGTAGGCGAACACCACCAGCTGAGCGCGATCGCGGGCGTGCACCTTGCTCATCGCGCGGCTGACATGCGTCCGCACCGTGGCCGCGCTGATGAAGAACTCCCGCGCGATCTCTTCGTTCGACATCCCCTGCGCGACCCGTTGCACGACTTCGTGCTCCCGTTCGGTGAACGCCGAACCGTCCGAACGGGGCAGCGAAGCCGACGGCCGTGCGGTGAATTCCGCGATCAGGCGCCGGGTGACGCTCGGGGAGAGGAGCGCGTCACCCGCGGCGACCACGCTGACGGCTTGGAGGAGATCCGCGGGCGCGGTGTGCTTGAGCAGGAACCCGCTGGCACCCGCGCGTAAGGCGTCGAAGACGTATTCGTCCAGGTCGAAGGTGGTCAGCATGACGACACGAACCTCGGAAAGCCGCTCGTCCGCCACGATGCGGCGGGTGGCCTCGATGCCGTCGAGGCCGGGCATCCGGACGTCCATCAGCACCACGTCGGGCACGGTCTCCGCGACGACGGCCACCGCCGCCTCGCCGTCGTCCGCCTCACCCACCACAGTGATCCCGGCTTCCGCCCGGAGTAACGCCGCGAAACCGGACCGCACCAGTAGCTGATCGTCGGCGAGTACCACCCTGATCACGGCCATCGCGCGCTCACCCGGAACCTCCCGTCCTCGCGTTCCGCGGTCAGTGTGCCGCCGGTCGCCCTGGCCCGTTCACCCATTCCCCTGATCCCGGCACCGGGAACGTCCGGACCAGGCGTGCGGACGTCGTTGACCACGTCGAGCCGCAGGCCGTTCTCGTCCACCCGCACGGTCACCCCGACGGGGGAAGCGCCGTGCTTCGCGGCGTTCGTGAGCGATTCCTGGACGATCCGGTACACCGCGCCGCCGACCGGCTGACCGATCCCGGGAGCGTCGAGGTCCAGCGTGACGGCCAGCTCGGCACGATCCATCGAAGCGACCAGCTCCGGAATGTCCGCGACACCCGGCGACGGCCGCAACGGGGCGGAGTCGTCACGCAACAGCCGCACCATGGCGTTCAGTTCGTCCAGGATCGTGCCGCTGACCGTGCGGACGACTTCGAGCGCTTCCTTCGCCACTTCCGGATGATCGTCGATGACGTGCCGGGCCATCCCGGACTGGACGTTGATCACCGCCATCGCGTGGCCGACGCTGTCGTGCAGATCCTGGGCGATGCGCAGCCGTTCGCCGAGGACGCGATCGCGTTCCGCCCGTTCGGCGGCCGCGGTCCGCTCACGACGTCCTCGAAGCGCGTCGGCCGCGAAGACCGCGACGCCGGCCCAGCCGACGAAGACCAGATCGAGGACGCCTGCCCCGCCGGTGGCCACGTTCGTGCCGACGACCGTCGCCGCCATACCGGCCGCGACGGCGTACGCGAGCCGTCGCGGGCGCAGGAGTCCGAGCGCGAACAACGGCACGAGACCGGCGAACAGCACCGGACCGTCGGGATAGCCGAACCCCAGGTAGAGCAGGAGCGCAAACGCTTCCGTCCCCGCTGCCGTCACCGGCATCCGCCAGACGGCGGTCAGGGCGAGACAAGCGAGCGCGACGATCGCGAACCCGAAGGCGCCGACCGGACGTTCCCCGTGTTCGGGCTCCAGGTTCGCCGTGCCGACCACGAGCAACGCGCTCACCGCGAGCCAAGCGGCGACGGCACCACCTCTGATCAGCCACCTCACCGGCTCAGTCTGCCGAAGTCGGCCGCCCTACGCGTCCGCGTTGCGTGGAGTCCGCCTACGTCAGATGTGCAGCAGCCGATCGTCGAGCGCCGCCAGATGGTCGCGGCCGAACTCGCCGTTCTCCAGATCGCGCCACAGCACCGGCGGCAGATCCTGCGCCACCTCGGGCGAGCGTGAGGCGGCGGCCAGCGCGATCGTCGCGACGGTGTCGACGTCGCCGGTGAGCGCGACGGCGGAGTGGAGCATCCGGGCGAGTCCTCCGCCGCCGGTCAACACGGTCAGCGCGGCGCGCACGCTCATCCAGCCCTGCGGCCCGACCTTGCCCGACCACGGCAGCGCCCAGCCGCCGTGCCCGACGTCCTCGGGAAGGATGCCGTCGATCCACCTCGCGATCTCGGAAAGCGGGCCGAGCCGATGGTGGCAGTAGTGCACGGCCAGCGCGGCCGCCTGCGCCGCGGCGATCCCGGCCGGGGTGTCGTGGGTGATCCTGGCCTGCAGTTTCGCGTGATAGAGCACGTCGTCGACGGTCGGCAGGATCCCGATCGGCCCGGCGCGCATGGCGGCGCCGCTCTTGTCGCTCTGCGGCCGGAGCCGCCGCAGCAGCTCTTCGCCGTCGCGGACTTCGCTGAGCAGCTGATGGAACCGCGGCGCGTAGCCGTCGTGCGGGTCGCGGTGATACGCCCGCACGAACTGTTCGGCGAGCAGCAGCGGCGTCCACCGCAGTCCCGAGACGAGCACTTCGGCGATCGCGATCGTCATCTGCGTGTCGTCGGTGTAGCGGCCGGCCGGGGCACCGGGCTGACCGTGATGCGGCACGTAGCCGGTCAGGTTGTTGTGTTCCGCGACGAAGCTCGGGTACGCGTGCTCGAAGGCGCCTCCGTACGCGTCGCCGATGGCCAGCTCGACCAGCATCCGGACTCCTTCAGGCGGTGAAGCGTGCCGTTTCCGAGGGAAGTTTGCCGTAGGTGTCGCGGTAGAAACCGGAAAACCGGCCGAGATGCGTGAAGCCCCACCGCAGCGCGGCGTCGGTGACGGTGCCTTCGGCGCGCCCTTGCGCGATCGCGAGCAGGTCCTGGTGCACGTGGTCGAGCCGCACCCGGCGCAGGTACTCCATCGGCGTCAGGCCCAGATCCGTGCGGAACGCCTGCTGCAGCGCGCGCACGCTGACCCGCGCGGCCATCGCGAGTTCGCCGATCGACACCGGTTCGGCGGCGTGCTCCTCGCAGTAGGTCATCGCCCGGCGCACCGCCGTCGACCTCGGCCGATGCCGTTCCGCGGCGAGATCGCCGGACAGCGAATGCGGCTGACTGTCGAGCAGCCCGTGCAGCAGCAGCTTCTCGAAATGCGCGGCGGCCAGCGGCGACCGGTCGAACATCCCCGACGCGGCGGTCTCGCTGAAGGTGTGGAGCAGGGTGAGCCATTGGTCCATGTCCGGCGCGATCACCGGATCGAACCGCAGGGTCGACGTCGGCGCCTCGCCGAGCCGCTCGTGCATCGTGTCCGTCACCAGCTGCCTGCCCAAGCGGAGCAGGAGGATGTCGGGATGGTCGTACCTGGTCTGGAACCGGGTGCCCGGACCGGTCACGACGTGCCGCGCCGGCACGATCTCGCCGTCGATCTTGACCTGGCTCTGGCCGTTGAGGGTCACGACGACGGTGTACGCGTCCAGGGTCTCTTCGCCCTGGAGGACGACGTCGGAGTCCAGCGTCAGCTCGTAGACCGACAGGCCGTTCGGGTCGATTCCGGTCACGCGGAGGCCGCTGAGCTGGGAGATGTCGAAGAACCCGGTGGGCGCCGGGGTGTGCAGCTTGACCGTGTCCGGGGCGAGGAACGCCTGGAAGGTGTGCTCGAGTTCGTCGAAGTCGTCGCCGGTGACCACCGTCGACGCGATCGGGGAGCCTTCCGAGAACCGCTTGCGCACCTGCCGATCCTGCCAGGCTGCGAGGGGTCACCGGGTGCCAATACGGTGGAAACATGGCGACCGGCAAGCTGCGCGCGTGGTGGGCACATCGGCAGGGACTCGACGGATCGTCGCACGGGGCGTCGGCGGCCGAGGTGCTGGAACGGACCGGCTGGATGCGCTCGGTCGGCGGGTCGGCGCCCTATCTCGGGCTGTTCGCCAGGGCGGGCCTCGACCGCGAGACGGTGGACGCGGACGTCGCCCGGCTGGCCATCCATGAGCTGCCTTCGGCGCGCGGCTGCACTTACGTCCTGCCGTCGGCGGATTTCGAACTCGGCCTGACCGTCGGGGCCGCCGCGCCCGCCGGTGAACTCGCGGCCGCGGAGAAGTACCTCGGCGTCACGCAGGCCGAGATCGAGCAGCTGTGCGTCACCGTCGCCGACCTGCTCGACGCGTCGGACGAGCCGCTCGGCCCGCCCGCGATCAAGGACGCCGCCGGGGCCGCGGTGCGGAACCTGGGGGAGGCGGGCCGCAAACGCGGCACCACCACGACGTTGCCGCTCGCGCTCGGCCTGCTCCAGGCACGCGGCGACATCCGCCGGGTCCCGGTCGACGGACGGCTGGACCGGCAGCGCTACGGCTACGTCCGCTGGACGCCGTCCCCGCGCGGCGGACTGTCCGATATGGACACCGCGCGGACCGAACTCGCCCGGCGGTACTTCTCGTGGGCGGCCCCGGCGTCGCTCAGGCACTTCCGCTGGTTCTCCGGGTTCACCGCCGCGAGCGCGAAGAAGATCGCGGAAGAGCTGGAACTGGTGCCGCTCGACGGCACCGATCTCTTGCTGCCCAAGGAACTCGTGGACGAGTTCGCCGCGTTCACCGTGCCGTCGGAGCCGTCGTACGCGCTGCTCGCCGGGATCGACGGCATCCATCTTCTGCACCGCGAGATGTCGCGGCTGCTCGCCGACGCCGACGTCGAACGCCCGGTGCCCGGCGGCCGGGCGGGGGAGACGCTGGGCGGGCAGGCCGATCCGCCGAGCCACGTGATCGTCGACAGGGGCCGCATCGCCGGCTTGTGGGAGTTCGACACCGAGGCCGGGAAGATCGTCCACAGGTTCTTCGGCGACGAGGACGCCGCGTTGCGCGAGACGATCGCCAGGACCGAGGAATTCGTCCGTGACCAACTGGGCGACGCCCGGAGCTTCAGCTTGGATTCGCCGAAGAGCCGGGCGTCGCGAGTGGCCGATCTCAGGCTTTCGCCTCGTTGATGATGATGTCGACGGCCTTGTCGTTGCGGGCGGTCTGCTCCGGGATCACCGAAGCGGGCGGGTAGAAGCCGTCGATCCCGCCGTCCTTCGGGTACATCTCGAAGGTGTAGCTGAGGATCTTGTGCTTGCCCCACGCCCAGTCGTTGACGTCGCCGTCGGTGACGTACAGATCGCTGGACTGCTCCGGCGTGTAGCCGTTGGTGGCGGCCATCTGCTTGCCGACGTCGGCGAAGCGCTTCGCTTCCGCGTCGCTCAGACCGGTGTCGGTGTCCGCCTTCGTGTAGCCGTACGGCCAGAGCACCAGTTCCGAGAAGGTGTGGAAGTCGATGTGCGTCTTGATCTGCTGCGCGCCGCCGACCACACGG
The DNA here is from genome assembly GCF_003947535.1 of Amycolatopsis sp. WAC 04169. Lineage (NCBI taxonomy): Bacteria > Bacillati > Actinomycetota > Actinomycetes > Pseudonocardiales > Pseudonocardiaceae > Amycolatopsis > Amycolatopsis sp. WAC 04169. The sequence goes on from NZ_QHJI01000001.1 coordinate 443,506, forward strand.
GAGTCGACGAAGTCCGCGACCGCCTTGGTCTCGGGCTCGGAGAACGCCGACGGACCGTGGTAGTCCTCGGCGGACGGGCTGTTGCTCGACCCGCCGCAGCAGTTCCACTTGTAGTCCCAGTTGCGGTTCGGGTCGGTGCCGACCGCGCTGCTGCCCGGCACGGGTTTCCGCGTCTTGCGCCAGCCCTGGTACTCGCCGCCGGTGATGTCGTACTCGGAGCCGTCCGGATTGACGTTCGGGATCACGTAGATCTCGTGCTCGTCGACCATCTTCTTGATGGCCGGGTCGCTCGCGTAGCCGCTGGTGAACCGCTGCACGATCCGCAGGCACATCTCGGTGGTGAGGTGTTCACGCGCGTGCTGGTTGCAGGTGAACAGGACCTCGGGCTCGTTCTCGTCCGTGCCCGCGTTGTCACTGATCTTCAGCAGGTTCAGCTCGCGGCCTTCGTAGGACTTGCCGACGCTCGACAGCGTCGCGATGTCGCTGTGGTCCTTCGCGGCCTTCTGCAGCTCCGTGGTCGTTTCGGCGTAGGTGTGATACGCCTCGTCGCCCGGCGGGAAGTCACCCGCGACGGCCGCGGTCCCCGCCCGATCGCTCCGCTGTTTCAGCATGCCGTCGAAGTCGCCGAGCGGCTTCAGGCCGAAGCCGTTCGCGCGCAGGGCCGCGGCCTGCCCCGGCGTGGCGACGACGGTCAGCGCGCCGCCGCGCGAGCCCGCGACGTCGACACCGGTGCGGGCGACCTCGGTGCGCTTGTCGGGGGTGGACGCGCCCTCCACCGAATACAGCCCTCTCGCCGGGTCGCCGGTCTGGGCGCTCGCGACGGGCGTCGTGACGGCCAGCAGGGCGAGCCCTGTGGCGGCCAAGGCGCCCCCGATGCGACGGCGTGTGGACATTTCGCCTCCGAACGATCTGGGGACAAGGTGGCGTTCACCGTCGCCGAAGTGAATCATCCACGACAACCCGACGATCGTCGTTCCCAGTTACCGTTTACGGCCAGAGGCGTTCTTTGCGCCAGCTTTCGTCCGCGCGCCGGTAGCGGAGCCGCCGGTGCCGCCGGTCGTGGCTCGCCTGCCAGAACTCCACTTCGGACGGCGTCACCAGGTAGCGGGTCCAGGTTTCCGGTGCCACACCGGGATTCTCCTCGACCCACCGCTCCGCTTCCGCGGCCGCGCGGTCGAGATCGGCCGGATCGTCGAGCACCTGGGACTGCCTGCCGATGAACGCCTCCACCCGGGACGCCGGCGGCCTGGCGGTGAAATCGGCCGCGGACACCTCGGGATCGGCGACCGAGACCGGGCCGCGCAGCCGGACCTGACGGCCTCGTCCCGGCCAGAAGAACGTCAGCGCGGCGAACGGATTCTTCGCCAGCTGCACACCTTTCGGGCTTTCGGAGCTCGTCGCGACCGCCCAGGTGTCCCCGTCGACGTCCTTGAGGATCACGACGCGCGCGTCCGGCACCCCATCAGCGTCCACTGTGGACAGAGTGACGGCGTGCGGCGCCAGGACGTGTTCCCCCGCCTCGTCGAGCCATTCCAGGAAGAGCTCGCGCGGGGTCGCGGGGGTGGCCTCGGTGTCGAACTCCGGGAGTTCTTCGGGGAACGAAGGCCAGCCGCGCAACGTGCGGTCCATCAGTATCCCGGCGGGCGCTGCGGCGGATAACCGGGCGCGGGCGGCGGATAGTGCGGCGGATGCTGACCCGGCGGCGGACCCTGCGCGGGCGGCGGCCCGACCGGATACTGCGGCGGCGGTGGCTGCTGCGGTTGCCAGCCGGGCGGTGGCTGCTGGCCGGGCGGCGGGCCGGGCGGTCCCGGCGGCATCGGCGGCTGCTGTCCCTGCGACTGCGCCCACTGCACCTGCTGATAGACCTCGGCGGGCTGCGGGAAACAGAACGTCAGCTTCGCGTTGACCGAACCCTGTACCGCCGCGCCCCACAGCTTCCCGCCGACGAACGCGTACATCTGCGCCGCCGAAACGTCGACGGCCACCATGCGTGTCTCGCCGCCGAACTGGTTGCCGGATTTCGCCGACGCGGCCTGTGCGGCGTCCGGGTACACCCGGTCACCGATCAGCCCGGCGATCACCACCGAAGCGGCCGTCCAACCGACCGTGCCCATCACGTTCGCTCGCGCGTGCTGCGTCGCCAGCCCGGTGAAGTCGTACAACGCGGGCGCCGTCACCTCCGGGATGGCCGCGGCGACGACGCAGTAGTTCATCGTCGACATCATCACGGACTCGGTGAACAGGCCCACGACAGCGGCGCTCGGGCCGATCTGGACCGTGTTCAGCCTGCCTCCGCTGCGCTGGATGCGCTCTGCCACCGCACCCAGGTACTGCTCCTTGCTGAGCACTGACCCTCCCGAAGACTCCTCGCGCAGCGCCATCGTCGCACGAAAACGGCGATCTGCTTCACTGGACGCCACTATGCGACGTCTTCTGATCTTGCCGCTCGTCGTGCCGCTGCTGGCGGCCTGCGGGCCGACGGAACAGCCGCCGCCCGCGGCGAGTTCGCCCGCGCCGTCGAGTACCGCGGCGCCCAGCATCCCGCCCGCTCCGGAGCCCACCGGCAAGGGCCCGTGCCCGTACCTGGGCAACGAGTTCGTCTCGGACGCCAACGGGCAGAAGGTCTCCAAGGTCAAGACGTCGGCCGATCAACCGCATCCGACCTGTTTCTTCTACGCGCTCAGCGGGAAACTGCAGCTCACCGTGCGCGTGTACGTCGGGGAACCCGCCGTGGCCAAGGCGCTGGTGGATCAGGCGGCGCCCATCGACACCTCCAACCCGGCCGACGAACCGGCGGGCTGGAAGGGCGGCTACCAGCCTTCCGGCGAAGGCGCCGTTTACGCCGTCGCGAAGGGTGGAAACGCGGTAGTCGTGACCACCAACCAGAAGCAGAGCATCAAGGCACGTACGGTGGCGAAGGAGGCTATCGGTGAGCTGAAGCTCTAGGTAGTGGTATCCACACGTCAGAGTGAAGTTGATCTTGTACTACCCTGTGCCGCACGCGCGAGGTTTCGCGGGACCAGCGCGACGCCAGATCCGGCGGAGGCCGCCTTGCGGTGTGGCTCGGCGGCACAAAAGATCATTTCTCCCCATAAGACAAAAGGACAGGTTTCGTGGCTGACACCCTCAAGGAAATCTTGCTCGACTCCAGCCGTCGCCCGGCGGTCGTGAGCGACTTCGAAGGCCTCGTCGACGCCGAGGTCTCGGACAAGGGCGGCGTTTCGGGTGCCGTCGTGAAGACCGGCTTCGCCGCCGTCAAGAAGATCAAGCCGGGCATCATCCCCGCCGCCGTCGACACCCTGCTCGACGACTTCACCGTCGCCCTCGAGCCGTTCTACGGTGACTACAAGGCCAAGGGCGGCAACGACTTCGGTGCCTACCTGGTCGGCCGCAGCGACGAGGCCTCGGACGCGCTCCTGTCGGTCACCGACTCGCGCGCCGAGAAGAGCAGCCGCGACAGCATCAAGAAGGTGTACTCGAAGCTTCGCCCGAACGGCAAGAAGAACGTCGAGGAGGCCCTGCCCCGCCTCGGCCAGCTGATCGACAAGCACGCTGCGTCTGCCTGATCGCGCTTGACGTAAACGCGCCAAGGGGCGTCGTTCGCTTTCAACGTTTCCGTTGAGAGCGGAGGGCGCCCCTTCGTCATGTTCACGGTGTCGCGCCGAATACCCGGAGCAGACTCGTGTGCAAGGCGTCCGCCGCCTCGTCGGCGGACATCCGGCCGGCGTCGGCCTCCTCGCCGGACGCGTGCCCGAGTTTCACCGTGACCGCCACCAGCCAGCCCGTCGGCAGCCGGTCGTCGAACTCGCCCGACGCCTTGCCCCGCCGGATGACGCGTTCGAGCCGCTCGGCGACCGGTGAATGGCGTCGCTCATCGGCGTCCGGGCTCGCGGGCAGGGAAGTGATCTTCCGGAGCAGAGCGGGGTACCGCCCGGACGTGCGGCGTCCGGCTTCGATCAGCCGCACCAGCGCCTCGGCGGCCGGGCCGTCGTCGAGGTCCGCGGCGTCCATCGCGGCGACGGCCTCCTCGGTGATGCGGTCGAGTACCGCGGCCAGGAGTTCCCCGCGTGACGGGAAATGGGCGTAGACCGTCTGACGGGTCACGCCCGCGGCGGTGGCGATGGCTTCGACCCCGGCGTCGGGATCGGCGCCGAGGGTCCGGAGCGCCGCGTCCAGGATCGAGGCCCGGCTGCGCTGTGCGTCGGAGCGCTGGTTCCGCGCCGAGGATCGAGGCATCTCTTACACCTTGTCAGAATTAATGGGCCATGGATATCTTACAGCTTGTAAGAGATATTTCGTGAGGCTGGGAGTAACCATGGCGCCCTTCCACGGCACGGACCCGAAGAAGTTCATCGCGGATTTCCACCTGTCCTTCCACGACGACCTGCTGAACAGCGACGAAGACGCGGGCGTGATCGTCGACCGCTATCACACGCCGGACATCGTGCAGATCGCCGACGGCCACCGGATGGACCGGGACAACCTCATCGCGCACACCCGCCCGGTCCGCAAGAACCGGCCCACCGCGCGCTGGGAGGTGCACGAAGCGGTGGCGGCCGGAGACCGGATCGCCGCCCGGAGCACCTTGTACGTGACGAACCGCAAGAGGGATCTCACGATGGAGGTGTACTTCTTCGGCGAGTTCACCCCCGACGGCCGGATGCGCCGCGGGCACACGCTCACCCGCACCCTTCCCGTCACCGAGACGTGAAAGGGCCGCCCGGGACCGAAAAGTGGTCCTGGGCGGCCCTTCGCGACAAGCAGAAGAGGGTGAGGCGTCAGTTCTTCTTGTCGGCGGAACCCGCGTTCGAAGCCTGGTGCCCGTTCTTCGGGGCCGTCGGCTTGGCCGCACCCGAATTGCCGGAGGCGGGCTTCGCCGGAGCGGCGGGCTGAGCCGGCTGTGCCGGTTTCGGCGCGGCCGCGGCCGGAGCGGCGGGCTTGGCGGGAGGAGCGGGCGGGGCCTTCGGCGGCGCGGGCGCGACCGGCGGCTCCTGCTTGGAACGCAGCGCGTAGGCGGCACCGGCGCCGACGACCGCGATACCGATCACCCACGGCCAGCGACGACGCTTGCGCGTCCCCTTCGCGGCGGTCTTCGCCTCGATGAGCGCGGCCTTGAAGTCCTTCTTCGCCGCCTTGAAATCCTTCTTGCCCCGGCGCTTGGACTCACCGGCGGACTTCGCGGCCAGGATGGCGGCCTTGCGTGCCTTGCGGCCCGGCTTCCGCATCTCGGAAAGCCTGGCCAGCGCCTCCTTACGAGCCGCCTTCGAGCTCCGCTTGAGCTCCTTACGGGTCAGTTCCGTCTTCTTCGCGAGCTTCTTGCGCGCGCGACGGCTGGTCTTAGCGATCTCACCGGCGCTCTCGGAGAGCTTCTGCTCGGCTACCTCGACGGCGTGGGCGGTGGCTTCCTTACCCGCCTCGACAGCACGTTTGCGCAGGCCGAGCGCGCCGGCCTTCGCCGACTCGCTCACCGAATCTGCGGCCCGGGTCATGGCCTTCACCTCATCAATCGTTTTGATTCTGCTTCGTTGCTTGTAACCTATCGTGCCCCTTTTCCCCAGATCTTGCCGCAGATGGCACGATGAAGCTCGTGACTGAAAGCAAGGGATCCCCCGTTGGTGGCGCGCTGAAGGCCACTCTGCACACCAACCAGGGTGACATCAACCTGAACCTGTTCCCCGACCACGCGCCGAAGACGGTCGCGAACTTCGTCGGGCTCGCCGAGGGCACCAAGGAGTACACCCAGCCCAACGCGCAGGGCGCGAACTCGGGCCCGTTCTACGACGGGTCGATCTTCCACCGCGTCATCGACGGCTTCATGCTGCAGGGCGGCGACCCGACCGGCACCGGCCGCGGCGGCCCCGGCTACAAGTTCGGCGACGAGTTCCACCCGGAGCTCCAGTTCTCCAAGCCGTACCTGCTGGCCATGGCCAACGCCGGACCCGGCACCAACGGCTCGCAGTTCTTCATCACCGTCGCGCCGACGACGCACCTGAACTTCAAGCACACCATCTTCGGCGAGGTCGCGGACCAGGCTTCCCGCGACGTCGTCGACGCGATCGGCCGCACGGCGACCGGTCCGGCCGACCGTCCGCTGCAGGACATCGTCATCGAGAAGGTCAGCATCAGCCGCTGATCGCACAGCCGGTCACTGGGGATTTCGGTAGGTTGGTGGCATCGTGAGCCAACCACCGAATCCCCAGTACCAGCAGGCCGCCATGCCCGGTTGCTGGTGGCACCCGAACCGGCCGACCGGGCTGAGCTGTTCACGCTGCGAGCGTCCGGCCTGCCCGGATTGCCTGCGCGAAGCCGCCGTCGGCTTCCAGTGCACGGATTGCGTCCAGGCAGGCCGTCAGCAGGATCGCGTCCAGCAGAAGCAGTATCGCGACGCCGGCTACGGCTCACGCACCCTCGCGGGCGCTCAGCCCGCCCGTACGGCTGTCGTGACGCCGGTCCTCCTGGCGCTCAACGTCCTCATCTTCTTCATCACGGTCGCCCAGTCCGGCAGCCTCGCGAACAACAACTTCTCCGAGCTGTTCCAGTACGGCCAGCTGTGGAATCCCGCGACGCTGGCGGGCGACGAATGGTGGCGGATCCTCACCTCGGGCTTCCTGCAGTACGGCCTGCTGCACATCGCGAGCAACGCGTTCTCGCTGTGGTTCGTCGGCCGCCCGCTGGAGACCGCGCTCGGCCGCGTCCCGTTCACGGCGCTCTACTTCGTCTCGCTGCTCGGCGGCTCGGTCGCGAACCTGGTCTTCAGCGACCTCGACGCCGTCCCGGTGGTCGGCGCGTCCGGCGCCATCTTCGGGCTCATCGGCGCGTACACGGTCATCGTCATCAAGCTGCGGCTCAATCCGACGTGGTTGCTGGTGATCCTCGGCCTGAACGTCTTCATCACCTTCCAGGTGCCCGGCATCTCCATCCTCGGGCACGCCGGCGGGTTCGTCGCGGGGCTCCTGACCACCTTCGCGCTGCTGTACGCGCCGGACAAGAACCGGCTGACATGGCAGCTCGGCGGGATCGCGATCGTCGTGGTGGCGATGATCGGGCTCGTCGTCTGGAAGGACTCGCAGACGATTTCCGCGTCCTGCGAGCTCGCCACCAGCCGGGGCGTGCCCTCCTACGCCTGCTACCCGGAGTAGCCGAGCTTCCCCCGAGTGGGTCACCCGAAAACCCGGTGGAGACGCAGCCGGGCTGGGTACCTTCGAGTTGATCATGTGCATCGTCAACTTGGGGGTTGAGATGAAGATCCGGAAAGCAGCAGCTCTCGCCGCCGTCGCCGCGCTGGCAACGGCTCTGGCACCGTCGGCCGCACAGGCCGGGCAAGCCGCCGAGACCTGTCAGACCTACACGAAACGCTATTTCCTCGGCTCGGGCAGCACCATCACGCTCCGTGTCGCTTACGTGGATTCGGCGTTGAAAATCTGCTTCGGAGATCCCGGTGTCACGTCCTCGACGGCCACGCAGACCGTCGGCACGACGGGGCCGGGCGCGGCCACCGGCTGGGAGATCACGGCGGGCCCGGCGGTGGTGGAAGACCAGCGGCCCCGGCACGTCAAGGCGAAGTTCAGCGGGTCCCTGCGGAACTGCGTCGTCAAGATCAACCCGATCTGCTCGCCGGCCTCGCCGTACGAGATCTTCGGGGAATACGCGCCGCCCGCGGTCGGCCCGGCCGTCCCGGGCTGGTCACACGGCCCGAACGGCGACGTGCACTACTACGACAACGCCTGACCCTTGAGGGTGGTGAGGACCTCCAGCACGTCGCGGGGGTCCTCACCGAGGTCGATCCGGCCGAACACCAGCAGGTGGTCGCCGGATTCGACCTCGAGGGTCAGGCTGTCCCGGCCGAGCCGGCGCGTGGTGCGCAGCCGGAGCCGGGCTTCGCTCCAGGAGTAGCGGTGCGCACCGCCCACGGTCCTGGCCAGTAATCCGCCGGGGCCCGCCGCCAGCCGGGGACGGAGCAGGGTGCCGTGCAGCGCGAGCGCGCCCACGGACAGCATCGCGACCCCGGTCAGGACGGTGCCGCCGACGTCGCCGCCGATGGCCAGCCACAGCACGCCTGCCAGCAGCAACAGGGTGAGCACCCAGGCCACTACCACAACGTTCCGCTGCGGCGCCCACGAGGTGGGGTAGTTATCCACAGGGGTTATCCACACTGGGGATGAGTCACACCGGTGTAATTCGGCGTCAAGCCGCCATCCGGGGTAATGCTCACCGCCACCGCATCGTCATGAGCAGCCCGGCGATCATCAGCACGAAACCGATGGCGAAGTTCGTGTTGCCCAGATCCGCCATGAAGGGGATCTTGTCGCCCGCGATGTAGTTGACGACCAGCCACATCAGGCCGATCAGCATGAGGCCGAACATCACGATCTTGTAGAACAGGTTCGACGGGCCCGCGGCCTTGACCTTCACCGGCGTGCGGCGATCGGTCGGCGGGGTGTACGCCGTCTTCTTGCGGACCTTGGACTTCGGCATCGTGTTCCTCGCGTACTGTTCGGCTTCCCTGGTGGCGATGACCCGCTTTCGGGTGCGCAACCAGCGCCACGTGCACACGTTAACGTAAACGAGCGCCGCTGGGCACCGTCCGGGACCGGTCGATTTCCCGCACTGTGACAATGGTGTCACAGACGGTTCGGCAGCGGTTTGGTTCGAGACTGAGGAGCTTTGCGTGGCTGAGCGGGAAGAGCCGGGCGGGGACCGTCGGCGGTACTCCGAACGACCACCCGGCGGAGGCCGTCCGGCCCCCCGGCGTAGACCGGACGACGCAATCCCGCCGCGGCGCGGCCCGGGAGAGGCGCCCACACCCCGCCGGAGGCCGCCGGACGGCAGGTCCTACGAAGGTCCGCCGCCGCGCCGACGGAGCGACGCGCCGCCGCCGCGCCGGCGTCCCATGCCGCCGCCCGGGTCGACCGAAGAGACCGTCGTCTTCGAACCGGTCGGCGGTGGTACCGCGACCGAGGAACGTCCGCCGCCGCGCGAACTGGGCAAGGGCGGCGTCGCCATCCGGACCGTGGGCGAGCTCCTCATCACCGCCGGCCTGGTGGTGCTGCTGTTCATGGTCTACGAGGTCTACGTGACCGACCTCTTCTCCGCGGGCAAACAGTCCGAGGCCAGTTCCGAGCTGGACGGCGAATGGGGCAAGGACCGGCAGTTGCATCCGGACCTGGTCGACGGGAAGGCGTTCGCCAGGATCCACATCCCGGTGTTCGGCGCCGACTTCAACTTCACCATCCAGGAAGGCACCACCGAGGCCGCGCTCGAAGTGGGCCCCGGTCACTACAAGGGCACCGCGCTGCCGGGCGAGCCCGGGAACTTCGCCATCGCCGGACACCGGGTCGGCAAGGGCGCGCCGTTCAACGATCTGGACAACCTCAGCTCGTGCGACCAGATCATCATCGAGACGCAGACCGACTTCTACATCTACAAGGTGCTGCCGTATAAGGACGAGGTCGAAGGCTGGGCGGCGGGCAAGGGCGCGCAGCCGAAGTGCAAGAACGTCGGGACGCTGCGCAACCCGAACGCCGCCGACGGCGGCCCCTACGGTGAGACCAACGGCCGCCGTATCGTGTTCCCGACCAAGGGCGACACGGTGAACCCGGTGCCGTACAAGGACCCGGAGATCCTGCCGAAGGCCGATCAGGTCTCGCTGCTCACGCTGACGACCTGTCACCCGAAGTTCTCGGCGAAGGAACGGCTCATCATCCACGCGGTGCTGGCCCAGCAGGTGCCGAAGAACCAGGTCGGCTCCTACGCCGAACTCCTGCCCAAGATCTCGGAGGCGCGCTGATGTACGGCTGGATCTGGCGCAAGCTGCCGGGCCCCTTCGCGGTGAAGCTGGCGACGGCGGTCGTGCTGGCGCTCGGGATCGTGGCGCTGCTGATGTTCGTCGTCTTCCCGTGGCTCGAACCGCGGTTGTGGTTCAACGAAGTGAGCGTCCAATAGTCGCGCGGTTCGGCGTCTTCCTCGTCTCGGGACGGTTTCCCGGGCAGGAGGACGCCGATGTGCTGCGCCGGTCGGTCGACGCCGCCATCGCGGCCGAGCGGGCCGGGTTCGACGACGTGTGGTTCGCCGAGCACCACTTCATGCCGTACGGCGTCTGCCCGTCCGCGATCACCCTCGCCGCGCATGTGCTCGGCCGCACCGAGCGGATCGCCGTCGGCACCGCGGTGAGCGTGCTGTCCGTCGCGCATCCGGTGGCGCTCGCCGAACAGTGGTCGCTGCTCGACGCCGTTTCCGGCGGACGGCTGCGGATCGGCGTCGGCCGCGGTGGGCCGTGGCAGGACCTCGAGGTGTTCGGCACCGGCGCTTCCCGCTACGAAACGGGGTTCGAGGAGAGTCTCGACCTGATGCTCGCGGCGATGACGTCGGAGACGGTCTCGGCCGACGGCGATCACTTCAAGTTCCGCGAGGTGCCGATGGTGCCGCGGCCGGAACGCGCCCCGCGGCCAGTCGTGGCCTGCGGCGATGCCCGTTCGCGGGCGGTGCGGCTCGCCGCCGATCGTGGGCTGCCGATGCTGCTCGGCCTGCACACCGACGACGACGGCAAGATCGAAACCCTTGCCGCGTACGGGGAATCCGCCGCCGAGCACGTGTCGACGGTGATGTGCCAGGTCGGGGACGACGCGCTGGACGTCGTCCGGTCGGCGTTGCCGGGTTCCCTGAAAGAGGGATTCGCCGGGCACGTGTACCTCGACGGCAAACGGGGCCTGGACAAGGATCCGGTGTCCTACACCGACAAACTGTGCGAGATGCACCCGATCGGCGGAGTGGAGTACTGCGTCGACAGGCTGGGAACGAGCATCCGGCGTACCGGGGTCTCCCACGTGATCATGATGGTGGAAGCGTCCGGTACGCCGGAGGGAACGCTCGAGAACATTGCGCGGATCGGGGAAGAAGTGCTACCCGCGCTGCGCTAGGTCTCAGCAGTCGCGCAGTTCCGGGCTTTGGTTCAGCAGCTGGCCGCGGACTGAGACGAACGCGCGGTAGCGGTCACTGTCCACTTGGGACTTCTTGAACACGGCGACGCGGTGGCAGTTCTGGAACGCCAGCTTCACGCCGAAGTGCCGTTCCAGGCCGCCGCGGATGGCGTCCGAGGCCAGCGCCCGCAGCAGCTGGCCGCGTTCGGCCTCGCTCGGCGGCGGCGTCTCGTTGTCGGCGAATCCGTCGGCCGCGCCCTCGGCCTCCGCGATGACACCGGTGATCACGGTCCAGGCGTAGGGCAGGGACTCCCGGACGCAGGCGACGAATTCGGCGTCGGAGACCTCCCCGCGCTCGGCCTTCTCCAGCAGCGCGGGCGATACATCCAGAGACATCGAACCTCCGAGAGAGACACGGTGAACGTGGGCCGTCTTCCTGACTACCCACCCGCGGCTCAAGCCACAAGAGAAAACGATCATCATCACCACTTTGGCGGAAGCCGTCGTCACTCCCAGCGAAAGAGCTTCGCCGCCACGACACAACTGCCCACCGCGAAAGCCGCCAACACGGCGAGTTGCAGCGGCTGGGCGCCGGTGCCGGTCCAGGCGTCTTCGAGGGCTTTGACGCCCGGCGGGATGTACGCGCCGATGTCGCGGATGGCCTCCGGCAGCAACGGGCGCGGCAGGTAGACGCCGCCGAGGAACATGATCGGGAGGTAGGCGATCAGCGCGAGCCCGTTCGCCGCGCGGCTGGTCTTGGCGACCGAGGCGGCGATCAGGCCGAGCCCGAAGATCGCGGTCGTGCCGAGGACGAACGTCAGCAGGAAGCCGAGCGGATGCCGCGGGGTGGGGACGTCGAAGACGACGCCCGCGGTCACGAGAAGGAGGCCGACCCCGCCGATCGTCACGATGACGTTGATGATCAGCTGCGCCACCAGGAGCTGGGCGGGGTGCACCGGAGTGGTGGCGAAGCGGCGAAGGATGCCTTGTTCGCGGTACGTCGCGATGATCCCGGGGATCGATTGCAGGCCCATCATGGCGATGGTGAGCACGACCATCGACGGCACCCAGGCGTCGAGGAAACGCATACCCGACGCCGTTTCGCTCTCCGCGCGAATCCCGGGGATCACCCCGAGCACGGCCGTGATGACCGTCGGCAGGACGAGCCCGCCGATGACGAAGCCGGGCGTGCGGAGGGCGAGTTTCGTTTCGGTGACGGTGATCTTGGCGAGTGTGTTCATTGTTGGTCTCCTGGCTCAGTCGCGGCCGGTCAGGGTCACGAAGGCTTCGTCCAAAGTGGATTTACCGGCGCGGTCGCGGAGCTCGCCGGGGGTGCCGGTGGCGACCACGCGCCCGGCGTCGAAGATCGCGAGACGGTCGCAAAGGCGTTCGGCCTCGTCCATGAAATGCGTGACGAGCAGGACGGTGACCCCGGTGTCGCGCACGGCCTCGACGAGCTTCCAGGTGTCGCGGCGGGCGTGCGGGTCCAGTCCGGTGGTCAGCTCGTCGAGGACGGCGACCTCGGGGCGGCCGACCAGCGCGAGCGCGATCGAGACGCGCTGCTGCTGCCCGCCGGAGAGCTTGCCGAAGTACTTGTCCCGTTGTTCGGTGAGACCGAGCTTCGCGAGCAGGTCACCGGTGTCGGCGGGGTTCGCGTAGAAGGAGGCGTAGAGGTCGAGCGCCTCGTGGACCTTGATCTTGTCCGGCAGGCGGCTCTCCTGGAGCTGCGAGCCGAGGCGCTGCCGCAGGGCGGCGTGGTCCTTGCCGGGGTCGAGGCCGAGGACCGACATGGTGCCGGAGTCCGGCGTGCGCAGTCCCTGGAGGCATTCGACCGTGGTGGTCTTGCCGGCGCCGTTGGTCCCGAGGATCCCGAAGATCTCGCCCTGTTCCACGTGGAACGAAACGTCGTCGACCGCGACGTGCTCCCCGTACGTCTTGCGGAGGTTGGTGACTTCGATGAGTGGCATGCGAAAAACGTTATGGCGCAACGGACTTGGCCAGAATGGCGCTGAACCCACAGGTGGGGTGGGGCTGGACCCACCCTGATCGGGGGCCTGTGGTCACTGTGCCGGGCCGGGGCGGTGGGGAAGACTTCGTCGCATGTTCCGCACCTACCTCACCTCCGTGCGCCGGGGCTTCGTGCTCGCGGCCTTGGCGCTGGTGAGCTGGCTGGACCTGCTGCTCGAACTGGTGGGTTTCTGCCTGCTCTGTCTCGGCCTGGTCTTCGCCTACACGCTCGCGCTCGAAGGGACGCGTCCGCGTGCCGCGCTCACCCGGCGGCTGGCCGGACGCTGGTGCGGTGTCGACGTCGAGCCGCCCTACCGGCCGGCGCCGCCCGAGCCGGAACGCGAGCGCGACGGCTGGTACCGCGACGGGAACAGCCTGTTCAAGCGGTCGTGGTTCATCAAGTGGACCAAACGGTTCGAATGGATCTCCGACGATCCGGCGACCGGACGCGACCTCGGCTGGCAGCTGTGGAATCCGCTCGCGGGCCTGCTGCTGATCCCCGCGGTCCTGCTGGCCGGGCCGCGCGCCCTCCGCCTGTACGGGAAGTGGACGCGCTGGTGGCTCGGCCCCCGCCCGGGCCGCACGGGGGACGGCTGGCTCAAGACCAGGCTGAAGGCGCTGGGCTTCCAGCTGGGCCTGCTCGCGCTTTCGGCCGCACAGCTCGGGATGGCGATCCCGACGTTGCTCGCCCTGATCTGGCCGGCGCCGCTGTTCCCGGCGATGGTCGTCGCCGGGCGTTCGGTGACCGACACCCTGCGCCGCGAGGCCAAGAACTGGACCGGTGTGCGGATCGACCGGCCGTATCTGCCGGAGCCGCCGTTCCCCGTGCCGCGGGCGGACGGGATGTACCGGCACGGACGGCAGTTGTACGACACCCCGTGGTGGCCGGCGAGGCTGGCGCGTTTGCGCTGGGCGATGGTCGACCGTGCGACTTGGCGCGATCTGGCAGCCGCGGTGGTCAACTCCGCGGTGCTGCTGGTGCTGGCCGTGCCGACGGTGGCGTTGGTGTCCCTCGGCCTTTGGGGTGTGGTGGCGCTGTGGATCTGGCGGCCGTTCGGGCAAGCGCTCGCGCTGACTCCCGTCGCCGTGGCGGCGGTCGTCGCCGGACTGGCCGCGACGCCGTGGCTTGCCCGTCTGGGAGCGCGCTTCGCGAAGGTGCTTCTCGGTCCGACAGAGGCTTCGCGGCTCGGGCAGCGTGTCGAACGGCTGAAGCAGACGCGGACCGACGCGTCGGTCGCGCAAGCCGCCGAGCTGCGGCGTATCGAGCGGGATCTGCACGACGGGGTCCAGTCGCGGCTGGTCGCGATGGGGATGAAGCTGGGCGCGGTCGAAGCGCTGATCGACAGCGACCCGGCCGCGGCGAAACGGCTGGCCGCCGAGCTGCGGCAGACGTCGTCCGAGACGCTGACCGAGTTGCGGCTGCTGGTGCGCGGGATTCACCCGCCGGTGTTGTCTGAGCGCGGGCTCGGCGACGCCGTGCGCGCGATGGCGCTCGACAGCCCGCTGCGGGCTTCGGTGAACGGCACCCTGCCCCGGCTGGAGCCGCCAGCGGAGGCGTGTGCGTATTTCGCGGTCAGCGAGTTGCTGGGCAACGCCGCCAAACACGGCGAGGCGCGGCGAGTGTCGATCGAACTGGGCTACGACGACGGTCTGCTGCGGATCGAGGTGACCGACGACGGGAAGGGCGGTGCGAACGCGGCCCGGGGGAGCGGGATTCGCGGGATCGAACGCAGACTCGGCGCCTTCGACGGTACTTTTGCTCTGACCAGCCCGCTCGGCGGGCCGACGAAGGCGATCATGGAGATCCCGTGCCAGCTCGACCCCGATGCGTCGTCGCCGAAGACCAATACCTCCTCCGAGACGGCCTGACGCATTTGCTGACCGCGCACGGTTTCGACGTCGTCGAGGCGGTGGGCACCGGGCCGGAACTGGAGCGGGCGCTGCGCACGCACCGGCCCGACGTTTCGGTCGTCGACGTCCGGATGCCGCCGACGCTCACCGACGAAGGACTCCAGGTCTCGCTGGCCGTCCGGCGCGACATCCCCGGGCTGCCGATTCTCGTTCTGTCGCAACATGTCGAGCAGCTCTACGCGCGGGAACTCCTCGCCGACGGGGCAGGCGCGATCGGATACCTGTTGAAGGACCGGGTCTTCAACGCGGACCAGTTCATCGACGCGGTGCGGCGAGTGGCGGGCGGCGGCACCGCGATGGACCCCGAGGTGATCGCGAAACTGGTTGCGGGCAACGCTTCCGACCCCCTGTCCGCGCTGACCCCGCGCGAACGCGAGGTGCTCGGACTGATGGCCGAAGGCTGTTCCAACGCCGCCATCGCTTCGCGGCTGCACTTCAGCGAAGGGGCGGTGGGGAAGCACACCGCGAACATCTTCGCGAAGCTCGGCATCGTCGCCTCGGACGACACGAACCGCCGCGTTCTCGCGGTCCTGACTTACCTCGGCTCCGCGTGAAGGCCCCCTTCCCTCGACTGAGCCGAGGGAAGGGGGCCTTCACGCGCAGATGGTTCAGCCTCGCGAGATGCGGGTCATTTCGTCGCGCTCCACGACCTTGACGCGCTCCCGGCCGTGCGGGACGCCCAGCGACTTCTCGTGGGCGTCGAGCTTGCCCCAGCCTTCCCAGGTGGTGAAGGGAACGCCGCGTTCGGTCAGGAAGCCGAGGATCGCGTCGGGGTCCTCGACGGCCGGGGCCGTGAGGTTGCCGGCGTCGGCCAGCAGGCTCGCGATGGTTTCGGCCGCGTCGCCCTTGGTGTGGCCGATGAGGCCGACCGGCCCGCGCTTGATCCAGCCGGTCACGTAGACGCCCGGCACCTGCTCCTCGTCGATGTCCAGCACCCGGCCCGCCTGGTTCGGCACGGTCCCGGTGGTGTGGTCGAACGGGATCTCCGGCAGATGCGACGACAGGTAGCCCACCGCGCGGTAGACGGCCTGGACGTCCCAGTCGTGGAACTCGCCGGTGCCGCGCACGTTGCCGTCACCGGTCAGTTCGGTGCGCTCGGTCCGCAGGCCGGTCACCTTGCCGTCTTCGCCGACGATCTCGCACGGCGAGTGCAGGAAGTGCAGGTGCAGCCGCTTCGGCCGGTCGCCCTGGTCGCGGATCGCCCACTCCTGCAGCGTCTTCACGACCATGTCGATCTGCTTCGACGCCCGCAGCGCGGCGATGCTGCCTTCGTCGAACTCGATGTCTTCGGGGTAGACGATGACCTCGACGTTCGGCGAGTGGTCCAGCTCGCGCAGCTCCAGCGGCGTGAACTTCGCCTGAGCCGGGCCGCGGCGGCCGAACACGTGCACGTCGGTGACCGGGCTGGCCTTCAGGCCCTGGTAGACGTTGTCCGGGATGTCGGTGCTGAGCAGCTCGTCGGCGGTCTTCGCGAGGATTCGCGCCACGTCGAGCGCCACGTTCCCGACGCCGAGGACCGCGACCGAGGTCGCGTTCAGCGGCCAGGTGCGCGGCACGTCCGGGTGCCCGTCGTACCAGGAGACGAAGTCGGCGGCGCCGTAGCTGCCGTCGAGGTCGATCCCGGGGATGTCGAGCGCGCGGTCGGCCATGGCGCCGGTCGAGAAAATCACCGCGTCGTAGAACTGGCGCAGGTCGTCGAGCTTCAGGTCGGTCCCGTAGTCGACGTTGCCCAGCAGCCGGATGTTCGGCTTGTCGAGGACCTTGTGCAGGGCGGTGACGATGCCCTTGATCCGGGGGTGGTCGGGCGCGACGCCGTACCGGATCAGCCCGAACGGCGCCGGCATGCGCTCGAACAGGTCGATCGTCACGTCGGCGTCGGACTTGTCGAGGATGTCGGCGGCGTAGATGCCGGCCGGACCGGCACCCACGATGGCTACACGAAGAGAACGGCTCACTCCTACCACGGTAAGTTAGGTAGCCCTAACAATCATTGTGATCTGGCGTACGGTCCACCTGGTGGGAGCCGCTAAGCTGGCTTCATGCGCGTGCTCGTCGTCGACAACTACGACAGTTTTGTCTACAACCTGGTCCAGTACCTGGCCCAGCTCGGCGCCGACTGCACCGTCTGGCGCAACGACGTCGTGGACATCGACAAGCTCGGCGAGTTCGACGCGGTCCTCGTCTCTCCCGGCCCCGGAACCCCGGAACGCGCTGGTCAGAGCATGGACGTCATCCGCAAATGCGCCGAGGAACGCATCCCGATGCTCGGTGTCTGCCTCGGCCACCAGGCGCTCGGCGTGGTCTTCGGCGCCACCGTCGACCGCGCCCCGGAACTGCTGCACGGCAAGACCAGTCAAGTCCACCATTCGGGCGACGGAGTGCTCGCCGGGCTCCCTGCGGAATTCACCGCCACGCGGTATCACTCGCTGACCGTTTTGCCGGAAACCATCGACGAGACCGTGTTCGAAATCACAGGCCGCACCGAGTCCGGTGTCGTGATGGGCATGCGGCACCGTGAGCTGCCGCTCGAAGGCGTCCAGTTCCACCCCGAATCCGTGCTCACCCAGGGCGGTCACCGGATGCTGGCGAACTGGATGGCGTCCGCCGGACACCCGGTGCCCGACGCCACGGTCAACGAACTCGAACAGGCGACCCGTGCGCTGCAGAAGGCCGCTGCTGCGTGACCTCGCTGATCCGGCTCGAAGGAGTCGGTAAGCGCTACGGCCGCGGTGAACCCGTGCTCGCCGACGTCGACCTCGACGTCCAGGCGGGCCGAGTGATCGGCGTCCTCGGCTCGAACGGCTCGGGGAAGTCGACGCTGCTCAGGATCCTCGCGGCACTTTCCCGTGAGACTTCGGGAACCGTCGTGGGCGATCCGCGCGTCGGCTACCTCCCGGACCGCTTTCCGGCGGGACAGCGGATGAGTGCCAGGGCGTACCTGCGGCATATGGCCCGCATCGACGGCCATGTCGACTTGTCGGTGATCGATCCCCTGCTGGACCGGCTGGCGCTGGTCGGCGGCCCGGACGCGCCCCTGCGGACCCTGTCGAAGGGCAACGCCCAGAAGGTCGGCCTCGCCCAGGCGGTCCTCGCCGAGCCGGACCTGCTGATCCTCGACGAGCCCTGGTCCGGTCTCGACGTCGAAGCCCACACCGTGCTCGGAGAACTCGTCGCCGAGACCAAGGAGCGGGGCGCGAGCGTGGTCTTCACCGACCACCGGGCCTCTGTCGTGCACGCCCACGCCGACGACGTCTACCGGATCGACGACGGCGTCCTGACCCGTGTCGAAACAAGAGTCGAAAACGCGACAAGGATCGTGCTTCACGGACTCGGCGGCGATTGGTCGTCGGAACCCGGCGTGAGCCACGTCGTGGCCGAGGACGGGAAGGTCGTCCTGACGGTCGAAGCCGGGCACGCCGACGCGGTCCTGCTCCGCGCGCTCAACCGCGGCTTTTCGGTCCGGGAGGTGGCGCCGTGCTCGCCATGACCCGCTACTACCTCGCGCTGCTCGGCCATTCCCAGCGCTACCTGCCCGCGATCCTCGCCTATATCGCGGTGAACACCGTGCTCTACACGGATCCGAAGTCGCCGCTGCTGCCGCAGTACGGAATCAGCGCGGGCTCGCTCCTCGTCGTGTCGTGCTGGCTGACCATCGCGATGCTCGACGTCGAAGACCCGGTCCAGCGGCTGGTGACCTTCAGCCACGCACGACGCTGGCGGTCGGTCCTCGGCGGCGCCACGCTGGCCGTCTTCGGCTGCGCGGTCGTGCTGATCCTCGTGACGGTGCTGTGGTCGGGGCTCCGGACCGGCGGCTTCACGATCGGCACCTTCGCGCTGGGAGCCTCGGCGCACACGCTGTGCGCGCTGTTCGGGATCGCGATCGGCCTGCCCTGTTCGCGGCTGCTGGTGCCGCGGGTCGGCTGGTCCGTCCTGGCCGCGATCTTCGCCCTCGCGGCGGTGCTCCTGGTGAAGTGGCTGCCGCTGGCCAATCCGCTGCTGCGCGCCTTGGCGTCGCAACAACCACTGACCGGCCCGTTCATCGTGGCCGTCGTGGCGTCGGTCTCCGCCTTGCTGCTGAGCGCGACGGCCGTCGGGTATCTGCTCCGGCGCAACGCCTGATGCCGCGGCTCATCGTGCTCAACGGCCCGCCCGCCTGCGGGAAGTCGACCCTCGCCCGGTTGTACGCCGAAGACCATCCGCTGACGCTGAACCTCGACATCGACCGGCTCCGCGGCCTGCTCGGCGCCTGGCGCGAGAACGCCGCGAAAGCCGGGACGCTCGCCCGCGACCTCGCCGTGAGCGCCGCTCGCACCCAGCTGCTCGCGGGCCACGACGTGATCGTCCCGCAGTTCCTCGGCCGCGCCGATCTCCTCGAACGCCTCGAAACGCTCGCCGTCGAAACGGCCGCGGAATTCCACGAGATCGTCCTCCTCGACACCAAGGACAACGTGCTCCGGCGGTTCGCCGAGCGCACGCGCGCGGCGGCGGAGCCCGAACACGTCGAGGCGCACGAGATGCTGGGCGGGCCCGAACGGCTGGCGGAGATGTACGACCGGCTCGTGGCGCTCATCGCGACGCGGCCGAAAGCGGTCGTGGTGCGGACCAGCGCCGGGCGGATTCAGCAGGCTTACCAGGGACTGCTCGACAGCTTGACGCTCTGATCGATGCCTATCCAGGGGGTCGTGAGTGGCGAGGACGGTTCTATTGAGAGGTAAGTCAAATATGGCGTGTGGAGTTGGTGGTGGGAGCATGCTCGCCATAAAGGCCTGGCGCGCGCCCTTGACTGTCCACAAGGGACGCTGTTCGAGCGAAAATGCCCGATTTGGCCACTTTGCGCGAGGGTCGTGAGTGATTTGGGTGGTTCTAACCCTCATTATCACTCACGACCCCGTCCAGAAACGGACATAAAGGTATCAAATGGATGCCGGTTCGACGCGATATGTCCCTTGTGGACACTCGGGATCAGGTCTGTCTGCATCGCCAGTCCGGACTCACGTCGCATGGGCTTTCAATCCCGTCTGAAGCTGGCGAAGAACGTCTAGTGGCACGCCACTTTTGACTTGCCCCTCAATAACCCTCTTTTCACTCACGACCCTCGTGAAACCGGGTGAATCGGTCACCATTTCCCGAAGGGGCAGGACATGAAAAGGGCCCCGCACGAAACCGTGCGGGGCCCTCCTCACTCAGCTCTGGATCACGGAGGCGGGAAGAGCCGCGAGCTCGACGACGTCGGCGTCTCGTCGCTTTCGACGATGAACAGCGTGATCGGCGCGTTCTTCGCGATCTTCGAACCGGCCTGCGGGTTGGTCTTGCTGACCTTGCCCGCCAGATCCTTGTCACCGTTCTTGTCGGCCTGCGTGTCCAGGGTTCCGTTCCAGCCCAGCTGCTGCAGCTGCCGCGTCGCCTGCTCCTCGGTCATGCCCTTCAGGATCGGCATCTCGAAGGTCTCCTGGTTGCCGTTCGACACCGACAGCTTGACCACACTGCCGACGGCCAGCTTGCCGCCGTTCGGGGTCTGGTCGATCACGGTGCCCTTGGGCTGGTCGGAGTCCACATTGGTGACCTGCGGGGTGAACCCGGCCGCCTTCAACCCGGCTTCGGCCTCGGCCTGGGTCTTGCCCTTGTAGTTCGGGACCGTCTTCAGTTCCTTGGACTTGCCGACCGTGATGTCGACCTTCGAACCCTGATCGACCTCGGCCTGCGCGCTCGGGTTCTGCGACATGACCTTGCCCGCTTGGTTCGTGTCCTCGGTCTCTTCCTCGGTGGTCGCACCGAGCTTCAGACCGGCTTCGGTCAGCGCCGTGGTGGCCTCGGAGACGCTCTTGCCCTTGAGGTCCGGCGTCTTGACCTTGCCCGGCTTCGAGCCGACGGTCAGCGTGATCTTGTCCGAGGTCGGTACCACCTGACCCTCGGCGGGGTTGATGCTGATGACCTTGTCGATCTGGTTCTCGTCACACGAGGGCTGGCCGTTCACGGACTCGCCGGTGCAAGTGATCTTCTTGGTCTCGAGTGAGGTGAAGCCGGCGCCGCGCAGCGTGTCCTTCGCCGAAACCTCGGACTGCCCGACCACCTTCGGAATCGTCTTGCTCTCCGCACCGGCACCCTGGAACGCGCCCATCAGCCACATGATCAGCAGCACGATGGCGGCCAGCGAGACCACGAGACCGGCGATGAGCCACGCCCGGCGCTTCTTCTTCGCGGCCGGGTCCTCTTCGTCTTCCTCGTACTGGTCGTAGCGCGGCGGCACCCGGCGGTCGGAGTCCATGACCTGGGTGCGCTCGTCCTCCGACATCACCATCGGCGCGGCGGGCCGCTGACCGGACAGCGTCCGGACCAGGTCGGAACGCATCTCCGCGGACGACTGGTACCGGTTCGCCGGGCCCTTCGCGAGCGCCTTGAGCACGACGGCGTCGAGCTCGGGCGCCACGGCCGGGTTCACCGACGACGGCGGGTTCGGGTCTTCCCGGACGTGCTGGTACGCCACCGCCACGGGCGAGTCGCCGGTGAAGGGCGGCTCGCCGGTGATGAGTTCGTACAGCACGCAGCCGGCGGCGTAGACGTCGGAACGCGCGTCGACGGACTCACCGCGGGCCTGCTCCGGCGACAGGTACTGCGCCGTGCCGATCACCGCGGCGGTCTGCGTCATCGCGGACTGCCCGTCGTGCATGGCGCGCGCGATGCCGAAGTCCATCACCTTGACGGCGCCGTTCTTCGTGATCATCACGTTCGCCGGCTTGACGTCGCGGTGCACGATGCCGTGCCGGTGCGAGAAGTCCAGTGCCGCGCAGACGTCGGCCATGACCTCCATGGCCCGCTTCTGCGACATCGGGCCTTCGGTCTTCACGATGTCGCGAAGAGTCCGTCCTTCGACGTACTCCATCACGATGTAGGGCAGCGGGCCGAACTCGGTGTTCGTCTCGCCGGTGTCGTAGACGGCGACGATCGCCGGGTGGTTCAGTGCCGCCGCGTTCTGTGCCTCGCGACGGAAACGTTCTTGGAACTGGGGATCCCGCGCCAGGTCGGCACGCAGGATCTTGATCGCCACCTCCCGGCCCAGGCGCACGTCGTGGCCGTGGTGGACCTCGGACATGCCTCCGTAGCCGAGCGTCTCGCCCAGCTCGTAGCGGTTGCTGAGCAGTCTTGGTGTGCTCATCTCTGCGTGCCGTTCCATTCCGTCCAAGGTTTGCTGCTCATCATTCCTGGATTCGCCTGTCCGGCCGGCTCCTCGGTGCCGCCCTCCGTCGGTGCCGCGGGGTATGCGGACGTCGGCGGAGGACCTTCGGACTTCTTACCCGGAGCCGGCGCGTGTTCACTCGTTTCCACGCCGCCCGACTGCGGTCCGTTGCCCGAACCGACCAGTCTCACGATGAGGAAGGCTCCTGCCACCAGTACTGCGATCAGGATCACCGCGAGCAGCAGCCACCAGCCCCATTGTGGCCGTCTGCCGGGCAGACGGCGGACCGCCATCGGCGGCGGACCGGTGACCGGGTGCATCGCCGGATGCGACGCCGGTCCTACGGCCACCATCGGGTTCGGCGGGGAGTGCGGGCCGGGCGGCACCTGCTGCGGCAGCACGGGCTGGCCGGCCGAGTAGGCCACGTTCACCAGCCCGGACGGCGTCGGCAGGGGCAGACCGGCACGGACCGCGGCGACGGCGGCGGCGAACTCGCCGCCGCTGTTGTACCGCTGTCTCGGATCCTTGACCAGGGTCGCTTCGATCACCGCGCGGGCGCCCGGCGGCACGTCCGGCGGCAGCGGCGGCGGGAGGTCGCGGATGTGCATCATCGCGACCGTCACCGCGTTCTCCGAAAGGAACGGCCGGTGCCCGGTGAGGCATTCGTAGCCGCACACGGCCAGCGAGTAGACGTCGCTCGCCGGTTCGGCGTTGTGCCCGAGCGCCTGCTCGGGGGCGATGTAGTGGGCGGTGCCCATCACCATGCCGGACCTGGTCACCGGGGCGGCGTCGGCGGCCTTCGCGACCCCGAAGTCGGTGATCTTCACCTGTCCCGCCGGGGTCACCATGATGTTGCCCGGTTTGACGTCGCGGTGCACAAGACCCGTTTCGTGCGCGGCCTGCAGCGCGTTACCGGCCTGCTCCAGGATGTCCAGGGTGCGCTCGGCGTTCAGCCGTCCTTCGCGGGTGATGATCGCGGCCAGCGGATCGCCTTCGACCAGCTCCATCACCAGATACGCGATCGACAGCTCGTCCGCGACCGTCTCGCCGTAGTCGTGCACCGCGGCGATGCCGGGGTGGTTCAGCGACGCGGTCATCCGCGCCTCGGTCCGGAACCGGTGCAGGAACTCGGCGTCGCCGGACAGCTCCGCCTTGAGGATCTTGATCGCGACCGTCCGGTCCAGCCGCGTGTCACTGGCCTGCCAGACCTCGCCCATCCCGCCGACGGCGATCCGGTTCGTCAGCTTGTACCGGTCGGCCAGCAGCTGACCCGAGGACAGCATCCGCTATCCACCCCCGAGCATGGCGTTGACGGCGGCGCGGCCGATCTCCGCGGCCACGGTGCCACCGGTCGCTTCGAGCCCGCGGTTACCCCCGGACTCGACGATCACCGAGACGGCGATCTTCGGGTCCATCGCCGGCGCGAACCCGGTGTACCAGGCGTGCGGCGGGGTGTTCTTCGGGTCGTTGCCGTGCTCGGCGGTGCCGGTCTTGGAGGCGATCTGGATGTCGCCTCGTTTGCCCGCGCCCTTCGTGTTCTCCTCCGACGCCAGCATCATGTCGCGCAGGATCGCGGCGTTCGCGCTGGACATCGCGGCGTCACCGGTCAGCTCGGCCGGCTTGTAGTCCTCGATGGTCGACAGGTTCGGCGCCAGCAGCGCCTGCACCAGCTGCGGTTTCATCGCCATCCCGTTGTTGGCGATGGTCGCCGAAAGCAGCGCGTCCTGGATCGGGGTCAGCCGCACGTCGCGCTGCCCGATGGCGCTCTGGAACAGCGCCGCCTTCGACTCGAGGGGCCCGAGGGAGGAGGCGGCGACGCGCATCGGCACGGTCAAATCCTCGCCGACACCGAAGTTCTTCGCCGTCGCGTTCAGCTTGTCCTTGCCGAGTTCGCCGGCGAGCTCGGCGAACGGCACGTTGCAGGAGTACCGCAGCGCTTCCTTCAGCGTGCTGCCCTTGCAGGCCGCGCCGCCGTAGTTCTCCAGCGTCGTCTGCGTGCCGGGGAGCTTGACGTTGGGCGCGGTGTTGACCGGCATGTCCGCCGTCTTGCCGTTCTCCAGCGCGGCCGCGGTCACCAGCAGCTTGGCCGTCGAACCCGGCGGGTAGGTCTCCGAGATCGCGCGGTTCAGCATCGGCTTCTTCGGGTCGTCGCGCCACTGGCCCCAGGCCGCGATCTGCTCCTTGCCGACATGCGAGGCGAGTTTGTTCGGGTCGTACGACGGCGTCGAGACCATCGCCAGGATGCGCCCGGTCTTCGGCTCGATCGCGACCACCGAGCCGGTGTAACCCTTCTGCGTCATCAGGTCGTACGCGGCCTTCTGCACGGCCGGGTTGATCGTCAGCCGCACGTTCCCGCCGCGCGGGTCGCGGCCGGTGACCATGTCAGACAGGCGCCGCACGAACAGCCGCGGATCCGAGCCGTTGAGCACGTCGTCCTCGGACCGCTCCAGGCCGCCCGAGCCGTAGTTGATCGAGTAGTAGCCGGTGACCGGCGCGTACATCGGGCCGTCGGCGTAGGTCCGGATGAACTTGTACTTGTCGTTCGAGGGTTCGACCTTCGCGAGCGCCGTGCCGTCCGGCGTCACGATCAGGCCGCGCTGGCGGGAGTACTCGTCGTAGAGCACCCGCAGGTTGCGCGAGTCCGTGCGGTAGTCGTCGGCCTTGACCACCTGGATGTAGGTGGCGTTGGCGAGCAGGAGCACCACCATGACGAGCATGGCGATGCCGACCTTGCGGAGCGGGGTGTTCACGAGGCGCTCCCCTCACCGTTCGCGGGCGGCCGCTGCACCATCACCGTGTGGGCTTCGGCGAGCGGTGCCTGGGGCTGCTGCGGCTTCGGCCGCACCGCGGGTTTGCGGGCGGCGTCGGAGATTCGGAGCAGGAGGGCCACCAGGATGTAGTTCGCGAGCAGGGAAGAGCCGCCGCGCGAGAGGAACGGGGCGGTGATCCCGGTGTTCGGGATCAGGTTCGTGACGCCGCCGACGACGACGAAGATCTGCATGACCATGGCGAACGAGAGGCCGCCGCCGAGGAGTTTGCCGAAGGTGTCGCGGACCGCGAGGGCGCTGCGCATCCCGCGTGTCGCCAGGATCAGGTACAGCATCAACATCGCGGCGAGGCCGATGAAGCCGAGCTCCTCGCCGATCGCGGTGGTGATGAAGTCCGTCTTGGCCTCGGGGACCATGTCCGGCCGTCCGGCGCCGAGCCCGGTGCCGCCGACCCCGCCGGTGCCGAGCCCGAACAGCCCCTGCGCGACCTGGTAGCCGCCGCCCGCGTCGTCGTAGGTGGCGAGCGGGTCGATCCAGTTGCGGACGCGCTGCTGGACGTGCGTGAACAGGTTGTAGGCGATGATCGCGCCGGCGGCGAAGAAGCCGACGCCCAGCACCACCCAGATGATCCGCTCGGTCGCGACGTACAACATCATCAGCGTCACGCCGAAGAACAGCAGCGACGTCCCGAGGTCCTTCTCGAACACCAGCACGCCGAGGCAGGCGGCCGCCGCGATCAGGATCGGGCCGAGGTCACGGGCGCGCGGCAGCTCGACGCCGACGATCTTCTTGCCCGCGACCATGAACAGGTCCCGTTTCGTCACCAGGAACGAAGCGAAGAAGATCATCAGCAGGATCTTCGCGAACTCGCCGGGCTGGATCGAGAAGAACGGCAGCTTGATCCAGACCTTCGCGCCGTTGACCTCGGAAAGGCTCGACGGCAGCACCGCGGGCAGCGCGAGCGCCACGATGCCGACCAGACCGCAGGTGTAGCCGTAGCGGGTCAGCGTGCGGTGGTCGCTGATCACGACCAGCACCACCACGAACAACACCAGCGAGATCGCCGTGAACAGCACCTGCTTGGTGACGTCCGGCGTGTACTCCTTGCCCTGCTGCACCGCGCGTTCCGCGAGCGCCAGGTCGATCCGGTGGATCATCACCAGGCCGAGCCCGTTCAGGAGCGCGACGCACGGCAGGATCACCGGGTCCGCGTACGGCGCCCAGCGGCGGACCGCCAGATGCGCCGCCGTCAGCACCCCGAGGTACGACAGCCCCAGCCAGATGATCGAGCTGGTGAGCTCCTGCTCCTGGTTCGCCTCCACCAGCACGAGTGCGACGGTGACGATGAACGTCGCGAACGCCAGGAGGACGAGTTCGGTCCCGCGCCGCTTGGGCAGCTCGCGCGGAGGGTTCGTGGCGAACTGGGCCGAAGCCGGATCGGCGAGCGGCGTGCTCATCAGTTACCGCCCCCTGGTGCTGCCGTGGCCGGCGTCGAGCAGTCCCTCCCCGCTGGCTGGTTCGCCGAACTCGGCGAGGCGGGGGTAGAAGGGGCTGCCGCCGACGACGACACCGGAGGCGGTGACGAAGCGGAAGGCGGCGTGGAAGTCGAGCTGGTGTTGGGCTTGCAGTCGGCCAGCTGCTTGTGCGGCCGCAGGAAGTCGTCGATGTACTTGCGGGCGTCGTCGAGGTTGTCCTTCTTGACGCCGTTCTTCACCGCGATCCGCGCGTCCTCCTGCAACGCGGGCACCAGCAGTTTGTCGGTGCACAGCCCGCCCGGCGGGCACGAGCCCTGCTCGTAGGCGTGCAGGTCGATGCCGAGGATGCTGCCGGGGACGCCGCGGTAGATCACGACCTCCTCGCCGGGCCCCTCGCCGACGTAGTACTGGCTCAGCACGAAATACCGCGTGGCGATCGCCGCCGCGGCCAGCACGATCAGGACGACCACCGCTCCCGCCAGCCAGCGAAATCGCCTCCGGCGCTTGACCTTGGGGTCCTCCTGCTGGGGCTGGACCTCCGGCCGCGGCTGCGGCGCGGGCTGGGTCAGCGCACGGGCGCGGGCGGCGGGGGAGTCGCCCTGGTGGAATTCGTCGCTGCCGTCCCCGGCGGCGCCGCCCACGATGGGCGCGTCCTCGCCGAAGTCGACGTCGACGACGTCGGCGATGATCACCGTGACGTTGTCCGTGCCGCCGCCCTTGAGCGCCAGCTCGATCATCCGGTCCGCACAGGCCTGCGGATCCGGGATCTGGATCGCCTCGGACAGCGTCTCGTCGCTGACCATGCCGGACAGGCCGTCCGAGCAGATCAGGTACCGGTCACCGGCGCGGGCCTCGCGCACGGTCAGGCTCGGCTCGACCTCGTGCCCGGTCAGCGCCTTCAGCAGCAGCGACCGCTGCGGGTGCACCGCGGCCTCTTCCGGCGTGATCCGGCCCTGTTCGAGAAGTTCGTTGACGAAGCTGTCGTCCCGCGTGATCTGCGAGAACTGACCGCCGCGCATCAGATACGCCCGCGAGTCGCCGACGTGCACGACACCCATCCGCGAACCGGCGAACAGCACGGCGGTCAGGGTGGTGCCCATCCCGTCGAGGTCCGGGTCCTGCTGGACGAGCTCGGCGATGGCGGCGTTGCCGTTCTGGACGGCCTCTCTCAGCTGAGCGAGGAGATCGTCGCTGGGATCGTCGTCGTCGAGGGGCGCGAGTGAGGCGATGACGACCTTGCTGGCCACCTCACCCGCGGCGTGCCCACCCATGCCGTCGGCGAGGGCGAGCAGGCGGGGACCTGCGTACACGGAGTCCTGGTTGCTGGAACGCACCAGGCCCCGGTCGCTGCGAGCCGCGTAGCGGAGGACGAGAGTCATGGGCGAAGCTCGATCACCGTTTTGCCGATCCGGATGGGGACTCCGAGCGGGACCCGGAGGGGTGCCGTGACCTTAGCCCGGTCGAGGTACGTCCCGTTCGTCGAACCCAGATCTTCCACGTACCAATCCTCCCCGCGCAGGGCGATCCGGGCGTGCCGGGTCGACGCGTAGTCGTCGTCCAGCACCAGAGTCGAGTCGTCGGCGCGGCCGATCAGGATCGGCCTGCCGTCCAAGGCGATCCTGGTTCCCGCCAGCGCACCATGGGTCACGAGCAGCTGCTGCGGCGACTTCCCGCCGCGCGGCTTCTTGTTTTCCTTCTTCTTGCGGCCGAACGTCGGGACGGCCACTCGCAGCCCGGAGGCCGCGTACAGATCCGAACGGACGACACGCAACGCGGCGAACACGAAGAGCCAGAGCAGCACGAGAAAGCCCACCCTGGTGAGTTGAACGACCAGCTCTGGCACTTGTTGTGTCCGCTCCCGTTTCTCCTGTACGCCGCGGAGAGCCCGTGCCGTCCGGGATGGTCGGCTCCGAACGGCCTTGCTCTCCGCGTACGACCCCCGGTGCCGATCCACCACAGGTCCCGCACCGCAATTCTGCGATACCCCCTCCGGACGCCGCCGGTCAGCCCTGCGTACGGAACACGAGAGACGAGTGGCCGACGCGGATCACGTCGCCGTCGGCCAGCTGCCAGGTCTGCACCGGCGTGCCGTTGACGGTCGTGCCGTTCGTCGAACCGATGTCCGCGAGCGTCGCGCTCTGGCCGTCCCAGGTGATCTCCAGGTGACGGCGCGAGACGCCGGTGTCCGGGAGCCGGAAGTCGGCGTCCTGGCCGCGGCCCACGACGTTCCCGCCCTGCTTGAGCGAGTACGAGCGGTTCGACCCGTCGTCCAGCTGGAGGCTCGCGGTGAGCTGACGGCCCGCCGCCGGCTGGCCGCCGTAGCCGCCGCCCTGCGCGTACGGGTCCGCGGCGGGCTGGCCGTACTGCTGCTGCTGGCCGCCGCCGTACTGGTCGTAGCCACCACCCTGCTGCTGGCCGCCGTACTGGTCGTACCCCGGCTGCTGTGCGCCGCCGCCGTAACCCTGGTCGTAGCCGCCCTGCTGCTGGCCGCCGTACTGGTCATAGCCGGGCTGCTGTGCGCCGCCGCCATAGCCCTGGTCGTAGCCGGGCTGTTGCTGGCCGCCGCCGTACTGGTCGTACCCGGGCTGCTGACCGCCATAGCCCTGGTCGTAGCCGCCTTGCTGCTGGCCGCCGTACTGGTCGTAGCCGGGCTGCTGTGCGCCGCCGCCGTAACCCTGGTCGTAGCCGCCCTGCTGCTGGCCGCCATAACCCTGGTCGTACCCGGGCTGCTGCTGGCCAGCCTGCTGTCCGTAGCCGTACTGGCCCTGCTGGCCGTACGGGTCACCCTGGTCGTATTGGCCGTAGCCGGGGGGCTGGCTCATTGCTGGGTCTCCTGCGTTGCTGGGTCGTGCCGACCGTGACGAACCTTCGGCGCCGTGGGGCTTGACGTCGGGATCGACGGACGAACGGGTCTTGAACTGTCCAGTATGCAGCGCCTCGTTGCGCTCGAGCGAAACTACGACGTCACCATAGGTGTCCCATCCGTGCTCGGCGAGGTGTTCCTTGACCGCCTCCGCCAACACCGAGGTGACCCGCCGTTCGTCTCCGGCCATCCGCTCGTGATCAGCCTGCCCCAACGACACGATGTAGTGGTTGGGAGCGAGCTGTCGACCACCGGCCAGCTCACGAACGTTCTCCTCGCTCTCGCGCTCGAGCGCCACCGCCACTTCCTGCGTGACGACGTTGCCACCGAACATGCGCGCGAAGGTATTGCCCACGAGGTTCTCGAGCCGTCTGTCAAACCGTTCGACGCGGCCCACCGGGCAACCCTCCTCACACGTGTGCTTCCCCGTCGATCCTATCCGGGTACGGCCAGTCGGACACGGCCCCCGGTGAAACCCGTGAAAACGGCCTGCTACGCTTTGCGAGCTGTCAGAGAACGAAGCACTCGGGCGAGTGGCGGAATGGCAGACGCGCACGGTTCAGGTCCGTGTGTCCGAAAGGACGTGAGGGTTCAACTCCCTCCTCGCCCACTCTTGGTTGAAGGCCCCTTCGCTAGCGCGACGGGGCCTTCTTTCATGTGGTCGTCGCTCGTCGGTTCCCGGGGGGCCGAGCCCCCCGGACCCCCGCGGTGCGGTCGGTGGCGGTTGGTGGGGTGGATGGGTCTAGGCCGCTCTAGGGGCGCTCTAGCAGGGCTTTCAGGGTCTGTAGGTCGGTGGTGTTGGCTTTGCGCATCTTGGTGGTCAGGAGGGGCGCGGCCAGTTTGGTGAAGCCGGTGGGGGTGCCTCGGTTGCGGAGGGTCATGCGGGTTCGGCCGCCCTCGACGGTGGCCCAGGTGTAGGTGGTCTCCATCGGGAACGGGCCTTGGGCGGTGCGCATGGTGAGGCGTTCGCCGGGCACGTGGTCGGTGACCTCGTAGGTGTAGGCGAGGCGGCGGCCCAGGAACTCGGCCACGAAGGCGATCTTCGAACCCACGGCGAGCGGTGGTGGCGTTCGCCACTCCACCGACTTGATGTTCGCGTACCAGCTCGGCGCCTTCGACGGATCGGCCGCGTAGGCCGCGACTTCGTCACGAGGCGCGTCGATGACGATCTCGGTGCGCACGTCGACGCTCATCACAGCACCGTAGACCGGAAAAAGGCCCGGCGGAGAAGCTCCGCCGGGCCGGGTGAATCAGCTGACGCCGATGAGGTCGACGACGAAGATCAGGGTCTCGTTCGGCTTGATGACGCCGCCGGCGCCACGTTCGCCGTAGGCCAGATGCGGCGGGATGACCAGCTTGCGGCGGCCGCCGACCTTCATCCCGGCCACGCCCTGGTCCCAGCCGGGGATGACCTGCCCCTTGCCGAGGCCGAAGCGCAGCGGTTCGCCGCGGTCCCACGAGGCGTCGAACTGGTCGCCGGTCGAGTGCGAGACGCCGACGTAGTGCACCGAGACGGTGTCGCCGGCCTTCGCCTCCTGGCCATCGCCGACGGTGATGTCGGACTTCTCCAGGTCGGACGGCGCGGGGCCCTCCGGGCGGTCGATCTGGGGCTTCTGCAAAGACATGTCCATAAGCTACCTGCGCAGGTAGCGGGTCCGCAGGGCGAGTGTTCCGCCGAACGGTGGCAAGAACGCGAATAGTCTTCACAAATTTGGATACCCGTGGGTAGTGTGCGCCTCGTCACTCTCCGACGACGGAGGTCTTTCATGCGACGAGGCATACGGGTCTTGACGACGCTGGCGGGGCTGACGCTGGTGGCGGGCACCGTTCCGGCACTGCAGGCGAACGCCGCGGAAGTGCCACGGAACTCGGTGGTGGCGGCCGCGCTCGACGACTACTGCGGCGGCCAGTGCGGTGACATCCTCCCGCCCGGCACCAAGGGGAACGCCACGCTCGCCGAGATCCTGGCGCACAAGGCGTTCGGCACCCGGCCAGCGCATTCGGCCGATCAGCTCGGCAAATACGCCTCGCTCGCCGACGGCTACAAGACACTGACCACCGACAAGATCAACCAGTTCTTCAACGACGCCTCGTTCGGGGTTCCGTCCGGGCAGGTCGAGAGCACGATCAAACCGCGCTCGGACGTGACGATCACCCGCGACAAGGCGACCGGTGTGCCCCGGATCGTCGGCACCACCCGGCCGGGCACGATGTACGGCGCCGGATACGCCG
Source organism: Amycolatopsis sp. WAC 04169 (assembly GCF_003947535.1). Classification (NCBI taxonomy): domain Bacteria; kingdom Bacillati; phylum Actinomycetota; class Actinomycetes; order Pseudonocardiales; family Pseudonocardiaceae; genus Amycolatopsis; species Amycolatopsis sp. WAC 04169. The sequence goes on from NZ_QHJI01000001.1 coordinate 474,852, forward strand.
CCGCGCAGGACCGCCTGTGGCTGATGGACATCATGCGCCGCGTCGGCCGCGGCCAGCTGACCTCGTTCGCCGGTGGCGCGCAGGGCAACCGCGAACTCGAACAGAGCTTCTTCTCCTCGGCGCCGTACACCGAGCAGGAACTCCAGAAGCAGATCGACAACGCCGCGGCCAGTGGTCCGCGCGGCGCGCAGGGCAAGGCCGACGCCGAGGCCTACGTGCAAGGCGTCAACAAGTACATCTCCGACGCGCACGGCGGCCGCTACTTCCCCGGCGAGTACGTGCTCACCGGGCACGTCGACGCGATCACGAACGCCGGGACCATCGAGCCGTTCAAGCTCACCGATCTCGTCGTGCTCGCCGCCGTCGTCGGGGCGCAGTTCGGTGCCGGCGGTGGCGGCGAGGTGCAGAACGCCATCGCGAAGATGGCGATGCAGGAGAAGTACGGCCTCGAACAAGGCGACAAGGTCTGGCGGAGCCTGCGGTCCGAGGATGATCCCGAGACCGTCAAGACCCTCCACAATGGACAGACGTTCGACTACGGCAAGGCGCCGTCGAACCCGCAGGGCGCGGCGATGCCGGACAAGGGTTCGGTCACCGGGCAGCAGCTGGTCTTCGACCCGACCGGTTCCGCCGGCACGGCGACGCCCGCCAAGGTGGACGTTCCGGCGCCCGAGGACCAGAAGGCCGTCCGCGGCATCTTCGACGACGGTGTCCTGCCGGGGAACCTGCTGTCGGAGAAGCACGGCATGTCCAACGCGCTGGTGGTGTCCGGCGCCAAGACCGCGAGCGGTCACCCGGTCGCCGTCTTCGGCCCGCAGGCCGGCTACTTCGCGCCACAACTGCTGATGCTGCAGGAGATCCAGGGCCCGGGTATCAGCGCTCGCGGCGCCTCGTTCGCGGGGATCAGCATGTACGTGCTCCTCGGCCGCGGCAAGGATTACTCGTGGAGCGCGACTTCGGCGTCGCAGGACATCATCGACACCTACGCCGTCGAACTGTGCGAGCAGAACGGCTCCGCCCCGACGAAGAACTCCAACTTCTACCGCTTCCGCGGCCAGTGCCTGCCTTTCGAGATCGTCGAACGCAAGAACGCGTGGAAGCCCACGGTCGCCGACGGGACGGCCGAAGGTTCGTACACGTTGCGCAGCTTCCGCACCAAGTACGGGCCGGTGACGAGCCGGGCGCTGGTCAATGGGAAGCCGGTGGCGTACGCGTCGCTGCGGTCGACGTTCCAGCACGAGATCGACACCATCATCGGCTTCCAGAAGTTCAACGACCCGGACGCGATCAAGTCCGCGCAGGACTTCCAGGCCGCGGCGGCCGACGTCAACCAGACCTACAACTGGTTCTACGCCGATTCGCGTGACGTCGCGTACTTCAACTCCGGCTCGAATCCTGTCCGCAATCCGAACGTCGACCCGGCCATGCCGGTGAAGGCCGACGCCGGATTCGACTGGCAGGGCTGGAATCCCGACGGCAACCTCGCGAACTACACGCCGTCTTCGCAGCATCCGCAGTCGATCAACCAGGACTACTACATCAGCTGGAACAACGCGCAGGCCAGCGGTTACGCGGCCAGCGGCGCGGACAAGAGTTCCGTGCACCGCGGCGATCTGATCGACGCGCGGGTCAAGAAGATGGTCTCCAGTGGCACCAAGGTGACGCGGGTGAACCTCACGCAGGCCATGGAGGAGGCGGCGCTGGCCGACCTCCGCGCGGAGAAGGTGCTGCCGGAACTGTTCAAGGTGATCGACAAGGCGCCGGTGACCGGCCCCGCCGCGGACGCGGTGGCGAAGCTCAAGACCTGGCTCGCCGCGGGCGGTCTGCGCTCGGAGACCGCGCCGGGCAGCAAGGCCTACGCCAACGCCGACGCGATCCGCATCATGGACGCCTGGTGGCCGCTGCTGGTCAACGCCCAGTTCAAACCCGGTATGGGTGACGCCGCCTACGGCGCCATGGTCGGCGTGCTGAAGATCAACGAGTCACCTTCGGGCTGGCAGAACGAGGTTCCCGGCAAGCACGTCGGCCAGGGGCACGCCGGTTCGTCGTACCAGTCCGGCTGGTGGGGCTACGTGCACAAGGACATCCGTTCGGTCCTCGGGCAGAACGTGGCCGGCCCGCTCGCCGTGAAGTACTGCGGTGGCGGCGACGTCACCGCCTGCCGTCAGGTGCTGCTCGACTCGCTGACACAGGCGGCCGCGCAGCCCGCGAACACCGTGTACCCCGGCGACGGCGACTGCGCCGCGGGCGACCAGTGGTGCGCCGACACGATCATCCACCGCGCGCTCGGCGGCATCACGCAGGACAAGATGAGCACCCAGAACCGGCCCACCTTCCAGCAGGTCGTGGAATTCCCGGCGAAACGCGGCGACAACATCGCCAACGTCGCCACCGGCCGTTCGGTGAGCGCGAGCAGCCACGAGACCGGCTGGTACAACTCGCCGCCGTCCAACGCGATCGACGTCGACCTGTCGACCCGCTGGGCCAGCGACTGGAGTGACAACCAGTCGATCACCGTCGATCTCGGTTCGGTGCAGCGCGTCTCCCGCGTGGTCCTGCAATGGGAATCCGCGTACGGGAAGGCGTACAAGGTGCAGGTCTCGTCCGACGGCACGAACTGGCGGGACGCGGCGTCCATAGTGGACGGAAACGGCGGAACGGACAACGTCGCCTTCGAGGCGGTGGACGGGCGCTATGTCCGGATGGCCGGTGTCCAGCGCGGGACGAAATACGGCTACTCCCTTTACGAGTTCGAGGTGTACGCCCACTGACGAGGGCACGGTTTACGGTGGCGGGGTGGACACGAACGACTGGTCACCCCGCACCCTCGCCGTCGCCGCCGGACGCCCGGAAGGGCCCGGCGAGCCGCTGAACGTGCCGATCGTCGCGGCGAGCACCTTCGACGCCGGCGCCGACCGCGCGTACTCGCGGCAGGACGGCACCCCGACCTGGGAGGCCCTCGAAGCCGCGATCGGCGCGCTCGAAGGCGGGCACGCCACGGCGTTCGCGTCGGGGATCGCGACGCTCAGCGCGGTCGTCGACACCCTGCCGGTCGGGGCGAAGGTCTGTGTCCCGACGTTCTCCTACGCCGGGTCTCGCGGACTGCTCGCGCACGCGCACGGCACCGGCCGCCTGGTGGTGACCGAGATCGAGCCGGAGGACACGGCCGCCTGGGTCGCCGCCGCGGACGCCGACCTGCTCTGGCTCGAATCGCCGACCAACCCGACGCTCGACGTCATCGACATCGAGACGATCGCCGCCGCGGCGAACGGCCTGGTCGCGGTGGACAACACGTTCGCCACCCCGCTCGGTCAGCGGCCGCTGGAGCTCGGCGCCGACATCGTCGTGCACAGCGCGACGAAACTCATCGGCGGCCACAGCGACCTTCTGCTCGGCCTCACCATCGCGGCCGACGAAGGCGTCGCGAAAGCCTTGCGCGACGCGCGCACCAGGCTGGGGTCGACACCGGGAGCACTCGAAGCGTGGCTGGCCCTGCGCGGGCTGCGGACCCTGCCGGTGCGGCTGGCCGAGCAGACCCGCACGGCGAAGCTGCTGGCGACGCGGCTGCTCGACCACCCCGCGATCACCCGGGTGCGCTATCCCGGCTCCGGCACGATGATCGCGTTCGAACTCCCGGACGCCGAGACCGCGGACAAGGTCATCGGGTCGTTGCGGCTGATCCGCGCCGCCACCAGCCTCGGCGGGGTGGAGAGCCTGGTCGAGCGACGGGCCTGGATGGCGGGCGACGCCCACGTGCCCGCGGGGCTCGTCCGGTTCAGCGTCGGTCTCGAAGATCCGGAAGATCTCTGGACCGATCTGGCCTCCGCACTCGGCTAGCTTGGGCACGTGGACGAGACGAAACCGCCTCGGCGGCTCGGGCAATGGCTGTGGGGCCTGTTCTGGCTCCTGGTGCTGGGCTTCGCCGCGATCATCGCGGCGGGCCTGCTGGCCGAACTCGCGGCGACGTCCTGCCCGAGTGACGGGGTCTGGGCCTGCGACGCGGAGAACCGGACCCTCGCCACCTTCATCCCCGGGATCGGGTTCGGCCTCGGCCTCCTGCTCGCGGGGGTGGGCGGCGTCCGTGCGGTGCGGAAGCGGACGTCGCCGAAGCCCTGGCTGTTCGCCGGGGGCCTCGTCGGCGTGCTGTCGTTCGCCGTGGCCCTGTTCCTGGTGTTCTGATCGTGACCTTCAGGTTGCCCGGCACCGGCATTCACGTCCGGATGGGCAATAGTTCACGAACGGATACTCCGAAGGTGTGGTTCGACCGGTGACAACGGTCCGAGTAATCACTGTGCGGAATGAAGTCGCCCAGGAAAACGGGCCTTTTCCCGCCGGGTCGCGGAAGCGGAAAAAATACTTCCGCAAGGCCGTCGTTCCGGCCCTCCGGGTGTTAACATTCCTTCGTCGCCGCAAGTTTCCCCACCGTGGAGCGACTTTCGGGGCCTTGTATCGGCCCTGATCCCGGTGGTGTTACCGGTTTTCCCAGTGGCTCTTGTCACCCTCTTTTCACTACGTCGGACGATGCTTTTCGGGCAGTATCACGCTGTCACCCGATCGTGGGAATCCCCAGGGTGGTCGCACGGTGGGAGTCACCGTGTGTTGCGATGCTTTTCACTGGGAGATCATTTTGAAGAAGACGTTGGGCCGCTTCGCGGGCGCGATGCTGGCCGGCGCCGTCATCTCGCTGGCCGTGACCCCGGCCGCGCTGGCGCAGGACGAAACGACGACCACGCCCCCCGCGCCGACGAGCGAAACGCCCACCACGGCGCCTTCGCCTTCGTGGACCGGCGGCAAGGTGACGTCGGCTCCGCCGGAGTCGAGCGCCCCGGCCTCGTCGTCCTCGCAGCAGCCGACGCAGACCAGCAGCGGCAAGCCGACTTCCGGCAAGCCGTCGCCGACCTCCACCTCGGAGAAGCCCACCACCCCGCCGGAGGAGCCCTACGTCGACAACATCGGCGCGGGCTACATCGGCGACAACGGGGTCGGTGCGCTGGTCATCGCCTGCGAGCCGGGCGAGCCGTCGAACGTTTCGGCGCCGGACTTCGACATCCTGTACAGCAACCAGGCCGAGGACGACGGCCGCTACTGGGTCTACATCGTGAAGGTCAAGAAGTCCTTCAAGGGCAACTCCAGCACCTTCACCTGGACCTGTGACGGCAAGCCGGGCAAGGCCGACATCGAGTTCGAGGCGCCCATCGGCGGCGGCGCGGCCACCCCGGGCAAGCCGGAGAAGCAGGTCAAGTACGCCCCCAAGGGCGGCATCGAGACCGGTTTCGGCGCCACCGCGGCCTGATCGATGTCGACGAAGTTCCTGAGGCGGGGTGGCCGCGCGGTCGCGGCCACCCTCGTTCTTGCCCTCGCCTTGACCGGCTGCGGTTCCGGGGAACCGGCGCCCGCGGCACAGCAGGCCCCGGCGGAATCGACCGTCCCGGTCACGAAGCCGTTCGACGGCGTCCGGCCGACGAACGTCAAGATCCCCAAGATCGGCGCGGAGTCGAATCTGATCGCGGTCGCGATCAACAAGGACGGCAAGATGGCCGTCCCTTCGGCGAAGAAGCCGATGCAGGCCGCGTGGTACCAGCTTTCGCCGGTGCCCGGCGACGTCGGTCCGGCGATCCTGCTCGGCCACGTCGACGGCAACAAGCAGCCGGGCATCTTCTACAAGCTCAAGGACGTCAACCCGGGTGACGAGGTGCTCGTCGACCGCAGTGACGGGAAGAGCCTGAAGTTCGTGGTCGAGAAGAAGGACCAGGTGCCCAAGGACCAGTTCCCCGAGGAAGCGGTCTACGGCAACACGGACAAGCCGCAGCTGCGGCTGATCACCTGTGGCGGTGTCTTCGACAAGGAAGAGCACAGCTACAAGGACAACGTCATCGTCTACGCGAACCTCGTCTCCTGACGAGCGCCATGAACGGTCCGTTCCTTGCAAATTTCGCAAGGAACGGACCGTTCATTGCATTCGGGGAAGCGCTCAACCCACCCCGGCGCCCGGGAACGGGAACCCGTCAGGAGCGGCCGCCTCGGTGTCGACCCACTTCCGCATCCCCGCGTCACAGGCCGCGTAACCCCAGTTGATCAACCGCTCCTGCAGCACTTCCGGCAGTTTCGTCAGGCGCGTCGGGGTTTCCGCCAGCACGTGCGTGCGCTCGGCGGGCGCCGCCAGCGAGTCTTCGAGCTGGAAGTTCGCGAGATCGACGTAAGACCCCCAGTAGGCGCCGGCGAAATCCTTCTCCACGTAGGACTTCAGCAGCGCGCCACGGCGCAGCTCGCGTACCTGGTTGTCGATCACGTCGAGGACGCGCAGCAACTGCCGTCCCCAGTCGCGTTTGACATTGCGCGTGACCTTCATCCGCTTGCCCGCGTCGCTCACCAGCACGGTCGCGTGCCCTTCGACCGGGTCCAGGCCGAGGTTGTCGTAGACGCCGGCGTCGCTCAGCACGATCTTGCGTTTCCGCTCGGCGGAATGCGGATCCTGGATCACCACGGGCGAAAGCATCGGCGGGAACGCCGAAGACGCGGCCACCGCGGTCGCGAGCGGGATGTTCCCGTGCGGGCCGTTCTGCCGGAAGAACCACCACAGCGCACCGTCTTGGAGGTTCGTCGCGGTGAAGACGAACTGCGGCCCCGTCGGGTCGATGTCCTTCAAGCAGCAGTCACCGAACAGGTGTTTCGCGTACACCCGCGCGAGCTCTTCGCCGGCACTCCGCCACGGAACGGCCATGGCCAGCAGGGTGACCGGGATGTCGAGCCGTTTGCGGGCCAGGTCCCGGATCGGCGCGACCACCTTGTCGGAGAAGTTGTCCGCGACACCGTTTTCGAACTTCAGCTCCGCCCAGGCGTGTGCGAGCACGCCGGCCGCGATCGAGCCGCCCGAAACGCTGGAGAACGTCGAGATCTTCGACAGCCAGCCGAGTTCGTTGAGCCGCCACAGGGCTCCGGTGTGAAACAACATCGCGCGGTAGCCGCCGCCGGAAAGCGCGAGACCGACACCTTGCCGGGTGGCCGAAGCTTTGTTGGTATCCCCCACCTGAGTGAGTGTAGGGGTGGGTCAAGTGAGCAGCGGCTGCAAAAGACGTCGTTGCTCTTCGGGGACGTACTCGGCGTAGTTGTCGTACAGCGCCTGCTTCGCCAGCCGCGAAGCGCGCTCGCCGTCGGAGTCGCGGATCGCGCCCAGCACCTCTTCGTGATGCGTCAGCCAGCTGCGCATCAACGCCGTCCGGTCGTCGGCGTGCTCCAGTTTGTCCTCGATGAGTTCCAGTACGACGCCGCGGACGACCTCGCCGCTGATCACCAGCAGCGGATTCCCGGTCGCGCGGGCGATGGCCTCGTGGAACGCGACGTCCGCGTGCGAGAACTCCGCGAATCCCTTCGAGACGCCCTCGCGCATCGCCTCCAGCGCGGTGTCCAGTTCGGCGAGATGCTCCTCCGTCCTGAGCTGCGCGGCGAGCAGATGTGCGGAACCGTCGAGCACCATGCGGAATTGCAGGAGTTCGGACAACCCGAGATGGTCGGCCCGCGCGAGCCGGTGCATCGACCGGTGCAACGCGGCGGGGGAGGCGGCCAGCACCTCGGGACCGCGTGGATCTCCGGGCCGCGAGCGGATCATTTCCGCTGCTTGCAGCACACGCAGCGCCTCGCGCACGGTCGAGCGGCCGACGTCGAACTGGACCATCAGCTCGCGTTCGCTCGGCAGCCGGTCACCCGGTTTGATGCGGCCGCTGAACACGGCTTCCTCGATCTGTTCGACGACACGTTGGTACGCGCGGACAGGGGCGACCGGCTCGAATTCCATCTTGACCCTGCCGTCTCGTCTGGTTTACTGGTCCGACCAGTCTACCGGTCAGGGGGCAGGATGAAAGCCCGGATTCACGCGGCAGTGGTTGCGTTGCTGCTGGTGGCGTCCGGCTGCTCCGCCGGCTCGAGTGCCACGGTGGCCAAGGATCCCGGCACGCTCGCCATCGGTTACACCGCCGAACCCGCGAACTTCGACTTCACCCGGACGGACGGCGCCGCCATCCCGCAGGCCTTGCTCTACAACGTCTACGAGGGGCTGGTGAAGCTCGACGCGAACGCGAAGATCGTGCCGCTGCTGGCTGAATCGTGGACGGTGTCGGAAGACCGCAAGACCTACGATTTCAAGCTCCGGAAGAACGCGAAGTTCAGCAACGGGGCGCCGTTCACCGCCGAGGACGTCAAGTTCTCGCTGATGCGCGTGAAGACCGACTGGACCGTGTCGATCAAGTCCACAATGGACGTTGTCGACCGGGTCGACGTGGTGGCGCCGGACCACGCGCGGGTCGTGCTCACGAAACCCAGCAACGGCTGGCTGTTCAGCCTCACCAGCCGCCTCGGCGCGATGTTCAGCCCGACGGGGGTCGCGGATCTGGCGAACAAACCGGTCGGCACCGGGCCGTACACGGTGTCTTCGCGACGCCGTGGCGACTCCATCGTGCTCAAGCAGAATCCCGCGTACTGGGGTGCGAAACCGGCCTACTCCACGGTGGTCCTCAAGTACATCAAGGATCCGACGGCGCTCAACAACGCCTTGCTGAGCAACGGGATCGACGTCATCTCCGCGATCACCGTGCCGGATTCGATCCCGCAGTTCCAGAGCGACGACCGGTTCACCGTCGTCGAAGGCACCACCAACAGCGAGGTCACGCTCGCGTTCAACAACGCGCGCCCGCCGCTGAACGACGTCCGGGTGCGGCGAGCGCTGTCGTACGCGATCGACCGGAAAGCGTTGCTGGACACGGCCTGGGCCGGCCGAGGCACGCTCATCGGCAGCATGGTCCCGCCGACGGACCCCTGGTACGAAGACCTGTCGAACGCGTATCCGTTCGATCCCGCGAAGGCCAAAGCGCTGCTCGCCGAAGCGGGCCAACCGAATCCGTCACTGCGGCTGCGGATCCCGAACCTGCCGTACGCGGTTTCGGCCGCGCAGGTGGTGTCCTCGCAACTGGCCGACGTCGGGGTCACGGTGACGATCGAGCCGCTGGACTTTCCGGCGGTGTGGCTCAAGCAGGTCTTCACCGACCACGACTACGACCTGTCGATCATCCAGCACGTCGAGGCGCGCGACATCGTCACCTTCGGCAGGCCGAAGTACTACTGGGGTTACGACGGCAAGCCCGTCCAGCAGAACCTGGCGAAGGCCGACGCCGGAACGCCCCAGGAGCAGATCGACGCGATGCGCCAGGTCGCGCGGCGGCTGTCCGAGGACGCCGCCGCGGACTGGCTCTTCCTGTTCCCCAACGTGATCGTGGCGAAGAACAAGGTGACCGGGTTCGTCCGCAACCAGGTCAGCGAGTCCTTCGATCTCACGGGATTGGCGCCGCGATGACGGTCAAGATCGTGCGCCGCGTGGCGATCCTGGTGGCCAGTGTGCTGGTCGCGTCCATCGTGGTGTTCCTGTTCATGGCCGTGCTGCCGGGCGATCCGGCGCAGGTCGCGCTCGGCGTCAACGCGACGCCGGAACTGATCGCGAAGACGCGCGCCGAATTCGGCATCGACAGGCCGCTCGTGACGCAGTACTTCGACTGGATCGGCGGTGTCCTGCAAGGCGACTTCGGCCGCTCGTACGTCACCCGCGAGGAGATCGGCCCGGCGCTGACCGACCGCCTCGGCGTCACGTTGTGGCTGGTCGGGGCCGGGATGCTGGTGGCGTTGCTGATCGCCGTCCCGGCCGGGACGTTCGCCGCGGTGCGGCACCGGAAGGCCGACGGCACCGCGCTCTCCGGGCTGTCGCAGATCGGCGTCGCGATCCCCGCGTTCCTCGCCGGCATCATCCTGGTGCAGATCTTCGCGGTGCAGTTGCGCTGGCTGCCCTCCGGCGGCTGGACACCGCCGGTGCAGGATCCGGGCGAATTCCTCCGCGGTCTGGTCCTCCCCGCGCTGTCGCTGGGGCTCGTGCAGGGCGCGGTGCTCACGCGCTATGTCCGGTCGGCCGTGCTCGACACGCTCGGACAGGATTACCTGCGCACGGCGCGTTCCAAGGGGCTGCGGCCGTTCCAAGCCTTGTTCCGCCACGGGCTGCGCAACGCCGCCGTGCCGGTGGTGACGGTGCTCGGGCTGCAACTTTCGACGCTGCTGATCGGCGCCGTCGTCGTCGAGCGCGTGTTCGTCCTGCCGGGGCTGGGCAGCATGCTGCTCGACTCGGTGGCATCGCGGGACCTGTTGTCCGTGCAGGGGATCGTGCTGGTCCTGGTGGTCGGCGTGCTGCTGGTGAACTTCGTAGTCGACGTCCTGTACACGGTGCTCGACCCGAGATTGCGGGGTTCCTGATGCGTAACCGCAGTCTCCTCGTCGGCGGTGTCCTGGTCGCGTTGATCGTGCTCGCCGCGCTGCTTTCGTTCGTGTGGACGCCGTTCGACCCGGTGAAGGTCGACGCGGCCAGCCGGCTGCACGATTTCAGCGGCTCGAACCCGCTCGGCACCGACAGCTTCGGCCGCGACGTGCTCAGCCAGATCATGGTCGGCGCGCGGACGACGCTGTACGTCGGCGTGGTCGCGGTCGGGATCGCCGCGCTGATCGGGACGCCGCTCGGGATCCTCGCCGGGATGTCGTCGCGGTGGCTCGGCGAATTCGTCATGCGGGTCAACGATCTCGTGCTCGCGTTCCCCGCGTTGCTGCTGGCGATCATGTTCGGCGCGGTGTTCGGGGCGGACACGCTGACCGCGATGGTGGCGATCGGCATCGCGACCATCCCGTCGTTCGCGCGGATCGCGCGTTCGGGCACGTTGCAGGTGATGAGCAGCGAGTTCGTGCTGGCCGCGCGGTCGGCGGGCCGGTCACGGCTGAACATCGCGGCGCGGCATGTGCTGCCGAACATCTCCGGGCTGCTGATCGTGCAGGCGTCGGTGTCGTTCGCGATCGCCGTGCTCGCGGAAGCGGCGTTGTCGTTCCTCGGCTTCGGCACGCGGCCGCCGACCCCGTCGTGGGGCCGGATGCTGCAGGAATCCCAGGTGTTCCTGACCCTGCACCCTCGGCTCGCGCTCGTGCCCGGGGTCGCGATCGCCATCGCCGTCCTCGGGTTCAACCTGCTCGGCGACGGCCTCCGCGATCGCCTCGACCCCCGATTGGCGGCGCGGCTATGACCGCTATGACACTGCAGGTAGACGGTCTCGGCATCGGCGGCCTGGTTCGCGACGTCTCGTTCGGCATCGCGCGCGGTGAGCGGGTCGGGCTGATCGGCGAGTCGGGTTCCGGGAAGTCGTTGACGGCGTTGTCGATCATGGGGCTGCTGCCCGAAGAGCTCGCCGCCTCCGGCTCGGTGAAACTCGACGGCCGCGAGCTGCTGGGCGCGTCGGAGAAGGAGCTGTCGCGGTTGCGCGGCAACGAACTCTCGATGGTGTTCCAGGAACCGATGACCGCGTTGAACCCGGCGATGCGGGTCGGCGCGCAGGTCGCCGAGCCGATGCGGATCCATCGCAAGGGCGGGAAGGACCCCGAGGCCTTGCTGGCTTCCGTCGGCTTGCCCGGCGTCGCTCGCGCGTATCCGCATCAACTGTCCGGCGGGCAGCGGCAACGGGTCGTCCTCGCGATCGCGCTGGCCAACGACCCGAAGCTGCTGATCTGCGACGAGCCGACGACGGCTTTGGACGTCACCGTGCAGGCGCAGATCCTGGAGCTGATCCTCGACGGCGTCCGCGAACGGGAGTGCGCGCTGCTGTTCATCACGCACGATCTCGCCGTCGTGGCGTCGGTGTGCGAGCGGGTGCTGGTGATGCTGGACGGCGAGATCGTCGAAGCCGGCACCACCCGCGACGTCCTCACCGCGCCGCAGCACGAGTACACGAAGAAGCTGTTGGCCGCTTCGGATCTGGAGGCGAGCCGATGATGATCTCGGTGCGGGACCTCGAACGCCGCTACACGCGTCGCGATGTGCATGCGTTGCGTGGTGTCTCCTTCGATGTCGAAGCAGGTCAACGGTTCGGCATCGTCGGCGAATCGGGCTCGGGAAAGTCCACTTTGGTCAGATTGCTGGCCGCGCTCGACAAGCCGACGGCGGGCAGCGTCTCGTTCCAGGGCAAACGCGTCGACACGTTGCCGGAGCGCAAACTCGGCTTCCTGCGGTCGGAACTGCAGATCGTCTTCCAGGATCCGATGGGCTCGCTCGACCCTCGGATGCGGGTGCGCGACATCATCTCCGAACCGTTGGGCCGCCGGGATCCCGCGCGGGTTTCGGAGCTGCTGAAGGCCGTCGGTCTGCCCGAGGACGCCGCCGGCCGCTATCCCCACCAGTTCTCCGGCGGGCAACGGCAGCGCATCTCGATCGCCCGGGCACTCGCGCCGAATCCGCGCGTCCTCATCGCGGACGAGCCGGTGAGCGCGCTCGACGTCTCGGTGCGGAAGCAGATCCTCGACCTGCTCGCGTCGCTGGTCGAGCTGTATTCGCTGACGCTGATCTTCGTCTCGCACGATCTCGGCGTGGTGCGGCACGTCTGCGACCGGGTCGCGGTGATGCGGCGCGGGGAGATCGTCGAGATGGGCGACGTCGACCAGGTCTACGACGCGCCGGAACACGAGTACACCAGGGAACTGCTGGCGGCCGCGCCGAATCTGCGGGCCGAGCTGGCGCGGCTTCGGGGAGGGGACGATGGCTGAATACCCGGAGGGACTGCCGATCGGTGACGGCTGGGTGTCCACTATGGACGACTTGCCGGTGAACTTCCCTTACGACGGGAGCGAGATCGGCCGGGCGCCGGTCGGGACGCCGGAGCTGGCCACGCGGGCGATCGACGAGGCGGTCGCGGTGTTCAAGCAGGTCGCGGCCCTGCCGTCGCGGACCCGGCGGTCGCTCCTGAACGACGTCGCCGCGGCTCTGGAAGCGCGGCGCTCCGACTTCGAGCAGCTTCTGGTGCTGGAGACCGGAAAGCCGCTGGTCGATTGCCGCGTCGAGGTCGCGCGCACGATCGTCACCTGGCAGGCCGCCGCCGAGGAGGTCTCGCGGCTGCACGGCGAGACCGTCCCGCTCGACCTGCTGCCGTCCGGTGACGGGCTGGTCGGCTTCTGGAAACGCAAGCCGATCGGGGTGGTGGTCGGCATCGCCGGATTCAACTACCCGCTGCTCCTGGCGTCGCACAAGATCGCGCCCGCCATCGCCGCCGGCTGCCCGGTGGTGGTGAAACCCGCGCCGCAGACGCCGCTGGCGACGTTGTGGCTGGTGCATCTGGTGCGCTCGCTGACCGACCTGCCCGCGATGGTCCAGCTGGTCACCGGGGACGCGGCCGTCGGCTCGGCGCTGGTCACGGATCGGCGCGTCGGCGCGGTGTCGTTCACCGGATCCGCGCTGGTCGGGCACCGGATCGCGCGCGACGCCGCACCCACGAAGACGTTGCTGGAGCTGGGTTCCAACGCGGCACTGGTGGTCGCGGAGGACGCGGATCTCGACGCGGCCGCGGACGCCGTGCTGCGCGGCGGGTTCTACGCGTCCGGGCAGGCCTGCATTTCGGTGCAGCGGGTGCTGGTCGTGGACGCCGTCGCCGAGGAGTTCACCGAGCGGGTGCTCGCGCGGCTCGGCGAGGTCGTCACCGGTGATCCCCGCGATGAGAAGACGCGGGTTTCGGCACTGATCGATCCGGGGTCCACGAGGCGCGTCCAGGAGTGGGTCGACAAAGCGACTTCGGCCGGTGCGCGGCTGGTCGGAGGCGGTGTCGAGGGCACGGTGATCCGGCCGACCGTGCTGCTCGACGTGCCCGACGGCCTCGAATGCTGGGACGAGGAGATCTTCGGCCCCGTGGTCTGTATCCGCACCGTGTCCTCTGTGGATGAAGCGTTCGATGCGGTCAACGCGTCGCGCTACGGGCTGCACGCCTCGGTGTTCAGCACGTCGCTGAAGACGGCGTTCCGCGCGCTCGACGAGCTCGAAGTCGGCGGTGTGGTGGTCAACGAGGTGCCCGGGTTCCGGTCCGACACCATGCCGTACGGCGGTGTGAAGGATTCCGGGATCGGGCGGGAAGGGCCGCGGTTCGCGGTCGAAGAACTGACCGTGACGAGAATGGCGGTGCTGCGCCCGTGACGTATGAAAACCTGTTCCGGCTCGACGGGAAGCGAGCCGTCGTCCTCGGCGGTGGCAGCGGGATCGGCCGCGAAGCCGCCAAGGCGCTGGCCGCGCACGGCGCCGAGGTGATCGTCGCGGACCGTGATGTCGCCGCCGCCAAGGAAACCGGTGTTGGCGAGGCGTACGAGGTCGACCTGCTCTCCGACGGTGCGGCCGCGCGGGCGGCCGCGGAACTCGGCGAGATCGACGTCGTCGTGCTGACCGCCGCCACCAACGTGCGCAAACGGCTGCTGGAGTACACGCGCGAGGAATTCGACCGGGTGCTCGCGCTGAACCTCGGCGCGACCTTCGAGGTCGTCCGCGCGTTCGGCGCCGGGATGGTCGAGCGCGGACGGGGGAGCATCGTCGGGTTCTCGTCGATCCGCGGCACCACCGTCGAGCCCGGCCAAGGCCCGTACGCGGCGACGAAAGCCGGGCTCGTGCAGCTGTTCCGCACAGCCGCGGCGGAGTTCGGCCCGGCGGGGGTGCGGGTCAACGCGATCGCGCCCGGCGTCGTCGAAACCCCGCTGACGGCGCAGATCAAGGCGAATCCGGCCTGGTACGACGCGTACGCGACCAAGGGCGCGCTCGGCCGATGGGCGCGCCCGGACGAGCTCGCGGGCGCCGTCGTGTACCTGGCGTCGGACGCGTCGTCGTTCGTCACCGGCTCCGTGCTGGCGGTGGACGGCGGCTGGACCGCGGTCGACGGCCGCTTCGAACCGCCCGCGACGTAAAGGAGTGTTGCCGTGCCGGAGTTGCCCGATCTGACCGCCGTCGAGCTGGTCGCCCAGTACCGCGCCGGGACGCTGTCGCCGGTCGAGGTCACCGAAGCCGTCCTCGCCCGCGTCGAGGCGCGCGAGCCCGAACTGCACGCGCTCTACGCGTACGACCCGAGCAGCGCGCGCGAAGACGCGAAGGCGTCCGAAAGCCGATGGCACGCCGGGGAGCCGCTCGGCCCGATCGACGGTGTTCCGTTGACGCTGAAGGAGAACATCGCGACCCGGGGCACGCCGGTCCCGCTCGGCACAGCTGCTTCTTCGCTGGAACCGGCTTCGGCCGACGCGCCCGCCGCCGCTCGCGTGCGCGAGTCCGGCGGGGTCCTGCTGGGCAAGACGACCATGCCGGACTACGGGATGCTGACGTCCGGGCTGTCGAGTTTCCACACCGCGTCACGGAATCCGTGGGACACCACGCGCACGCCCGGTGGTTCCAGCGCCGGTGCCGGTTCGGCGGCCGCGGCGGGCTACGGCCCGCTGCACGTCGGCACCGACATCGGCGGCTCGATCCGGCTGCCCGCCGGTTGGTGCGGCCTGGTCGGGCTGAAGCCGAGCTTCGGCCGGGTGCCGGTGGATCCGCCGTTCCTCGGCCGCGTCGCCGGGCCGATGACGCGGACCGTGGCCGACACCGCGCTGCTGATGAGCGTTCTGTCCGGTGTGGACGGTCGCGATCACCTTTCGCTGCCTGCGTCCTCTGTGGACTGGGCGGCGCTGTCTTGCGAGATCGAGGGCCTGCGGATCGGGCTGCATCTCGATCCCGGCGTCGGGCTTCCCGTGCTGCCGGAGACGATCGCCGCCGTCACCGAAGCCGCGCGTGTCTTCGAGGCGGCCGGTGCCGTCGTCGAGCCGGTTTCGCCGTTCCTGCGCCGGGAAATGCTCGACGGACTCGATACCTTCTGGCGCGTCCGTGCCTGGTCGGACATGTCGGCCCTGCCCGAAGACCGCCGCGCGAAGGTGCTGCCGTACATCGCCGACTGGGCCGCCGGCGGTGCCGACGTCACCGGTGTCGACGCCTACCGCGGCTTCGCACAGATCGACGCCATCGCCGTCGCGACCCTCCGCGCGACCGAGCGTTTCGACGTCGTCCTGTCCCCGACCTGCCCGGTCTCGGCCCCGCCCGCCGACTGGCCCTCGCCGACCAACGACCCGCGCCGCCCGTTCGAGCACATCGCGTTCACCGTGCCGTACAACATGTCCGGCCAGCCCGCGGTCTCGATCAACTGCGGCTACACGAGCGACGACCAGCCCATCGGCCTGCAGATCAGCGGACGCCGCTTCGCCGACCTCGACGTCCTTCGCGCCGCTGCCGCCTACGAAACCCTTCGCCCCACTCCGCGCCCCTGGCCCTGACGCATTTCGTCCTCTAAATGCGGTCGTTCGCGTCGCCAACTACCGCATTCAGAGGACGAAACGCGTGTCGTTCGGCCGCAGAAAGATCAGAGCCCCGGTGACATGACCAGCAGGTCAGGGGCCATCCGGGGCTATCGTCGACCAGCTTAGCGCGGGCTGAAGGACGCTTTCCCCGCATACGACGCGGCTAAAGGGCCCTTCGCCGCATCTCATGCGGGTATGGCGCCCTTCAGCCGCCGATCGCCTCGGCCAGCGCCAGGATCCGCCGCGCGTTCTCCACGTGCAGGTTTTCGATCATCCGCCCGTCCACGGTCACGACACCCTGCCCGGCCGCCTGCGCCTCCTCGAACGCCGCGATGATCTTGCGCGACCGCGTGATCTCCTCCGCGGAAGGCGCGAAGATCCGGTTGCACGGCTCCAGCTGCGCCGGGTGGATCAGCGTCTTGCCGTCGAAGCCGAACTGACGCCCCTGCACGCATTCCGCCTCGAAGCCTTCGAGGTCCTTCACGTCGTTGTAGACGCCGTCGAGGATGGCCTTGCCGGTGGCGCGCGCGGCCAGCAGCGCGAGGGAAAGCCCGCCCAGCAGCGGCGCGCGGCCCGGGACGAACTCGGCGTGCAGTTCCTTCGCCAGGTCGTTCGTGCCCATGACCAGCACGGTCAGCCGCTCGGACGCCGCGGCGATCTCCTCGGCGTGCAGCATCGCGACCGGGGTTTCGACCATCGCCCAGATCTTCGTGTGGTCCGGCGCGCCGCCGAGTTCCAGCGCGCGCTCGATGTTGTGCACTTCGGCGGCCGAGTTCACCTTCGGCACCACGATCGCGGCCGGGCCCGCCTGCGCGGCGGCGCGGAGGTCGGCGTCGTGCCATTCGGTGTCGAGGCCGTTGACGCGGATGGTCACCTCGCGCGAGCCGTACTCCTTCGACGAAGCGGCGGCGCAAACGCGTTCACGTGCGGCTTCCTTCGCGTCGGGCGCGACGGCGTCTTCGAGGTCGAGGATGAGACCGTCCGCGTCCAGCGTCTTGGCCTTTTCCAGCGCTCTCTCGTTCGCGCCGGGCATGTAGAGGACGGAACGCCGGGGGTTCATCAGGAAGCCTCCTTCGTGGCCGCGTCGTACGCGGCGGCGAGTTCAGGATCGTCGGCGGCGAGCGCGTCCGCGAGTTCGGCGACCACCCGGCACTGCTTGACCGAGGCGTCGTCCTGCATCTTGCCGTCGATCATCACCGCACCGGTGCCATCACCCATCTCGGCGATCACGCGCCGTGCCCAGGCGACGTCCTCGGGCGAGGGCGAGAACACCTTCTTGGCGATGTCGATCTGCACCGGATGCAGGCTCCAGGCGCCCACACAGCCGAGCAGGAACGCGTTGCGGAACTGGTCCTCGCAGGCCACGACGTCGCGGATGTCGCCGAACGGCCCGTAGTACGGCAGGATCCCGTTCGCCGCGCAGGCGTCGACCATCCGCGCGACGGTGTAGTGCCACAGATCCTGCTGATACGTCGTGCGTCCCTCGTTCAGGTCCTCGCCCGTCGGGTCCGTGCGCACGAGGTAACCGGGGTGCCCGCCACCCACCCGGGTGGTCTTCATCCGCCGGCTCGCGGCGAGGTCGGCCGGGCCGAGCGAGATGCCCTGCATCCGGGGGCTCGCGCCGGCGATCTCCTCGACGTTCGCGACGCCGCTGGCGGTCTCCAGGATCGCGTGCACCAGCAGCGGCTTCGTCAGCCCGGCCCGCGCTTCGAGCTGCGCGAGCAGCCTGTCGACGTAATGGATGTCCTGCGCGCCTTCGACCTTCGGCACCATGATCACGTCGAGCTTGTCGCCGATCTCGGTGACCAGCGTGATCAGGTCGTCGAGCACCCAAGGCGAGTCGAGGCTGTTGACGCGCGTCCACAGCTGCGTCTTGCCGAAGTCGGTCGACTTCGCGATGGAGACGAGCCCGTTCCGCGCGGCCTCCTTGCGGTCGGCGCGCACGGCGTCCTCGAGGTTGCCGAGCAGGACGTCGACCTTCTTGGCGATGTCCGGGACCTTGGCGGCCATCTTCTCGTTGCTGGGATCGAAGAAATGGATCATCCGCGAAGGAGGCACGGGGATCTGGCGGAGCGGTTCCGGCGCCCCCACCGCGAGCGGGGCGAAGAAATCCTTCGGCGAACGCATCGTTCCTCCATCGCTACGGGCTAAGTGACCGACGGGTAACCCTAAACCCGGAAGGCGGGGAACCGCTGCGGCGCAGCTCACCTCCAAGGGGGCACGATCGGGAATCGCGGAGGAATCTGTGGACGACTGGGCCTTGCCGGGTTTCACCGAGCTGGGGTCGCTGGGCGAGGGTGGGTTCGGGCGGGTCGTGCTGGCCCGGCACGACGAATCCGCGCAGGTCGTGGCCATCAAATACCTGTATGCGAGGTTCGCCGCCGACCCGCGGCGCCTGGCCGAGTTCCGCCATGAGGCGCAGATCCTGAGCCGCGTTTCGGGGCCGCACATCGCCCGGCTGCACCAGTTCGTGGAGACCCCGCAAGGGGCCGCGATCATCATGGAAGCCGTTCACGGAATCTCCCTGAAAGAGATCCTCGGCCGCCAGGAGAAGCTCGAACCCGAAGCCGCGCTGGCCATCCTCAAGGGCTCGCTGCTCGGTCTCGCCGGCGCGCACGCCGCGGGCACCGTCCACCGCGACTACAAACCGGCCAACGTCCTGGTCACCCGTGAGGGGCAGAGCAAGCTCGTCGACTTCGGCATCGCCGTGCTCGCCGGGCAGACCGGGGTCGCCGCGGGCACTCCCGCGTACATGGCGCCCGAACAGTGGGCAGGCGGCGTCGCCACCCCCGCGACCGACGTCTACGCCGCGACCTGCGTGTTCTTCCAGTGCGTCGCCGGCCACCGGCCGTACGAGGCCGAGCAGACCGAAGTGCTCCGCACGCTGCACGAATACGCGCCGATCCCGTTCGGCGAGGTGCCCGAACCGGTCCGCGACCTCATCGCGCGCGGCATGGCGAAGGACGTCGCCCACCGGCCGTCGGGCGCGGCCGAGTTCGTCGCGGAGCTGGAGGCGTGCGCCAGGAAGGCGTACGGCGACGACTGGGAGCGCAACGGCTGGCACTGGCTCGCCAAGGGCGCCGGCGTCCTGGTCGCCTTGTCCCCGCTGGCCCTGCTCGGCGCCGGGACCGCCGCCGCGCCGGTCCTCGCGGGCGGCGGGGTCGCGGCCACCGCCGGCGGCGGGATCGCGCTCGGCCTCAAGATCACCGCCGCGGTCGCCGCCGCCACCGCGGTCGCCGCCGGGACGGTCGTGGTGGTCGGCACGAACAGCGAAGACGAAGCACCGCCACGGACGGCGACCGTCGCCGCGATGAAGGTCGACCTCCTCACCCGCACCGAGAAGCTCGACGGCTTCGACTTCAACGGGAAGTACGTCCGGATCAGCGGGCTGAAGGACAAGGCGGTCGAGGAGCGGGTCAACAAGGCGCTGATGGCGCCGATCGACGACTGGCTCACCAGCGTCTGGCCGCCGGGGAGCCCGCCGGAAAAGGAGCCCGACGGCGACATCCCGCATATGTCCACCACCGCCGAGGTCCTGCGCCAGGACGACAAGCTGATCTCCGTCGTCTACGAACGTTCGGTCGAGACGGTCCAGCTCGGGAACCGTGGCGCCTACGCCGTCCGGGCCCTCGTGATCGACCTGTCCGACGGCGACGTGATCCCGACCGCGGGCCTGTTCGACAACGTCGACGGCAACGCCGAGCGGATGCGGATGGTGGAAGACCGGCTGTACGCCTCGGCCAAACCGGGCGAGTGCCTCGCCACGCCGCCGTCGGAACCGGAACACCTTCCCGCGGGAGCGATGTCGGATCGGTACACCCAGGACGGGGCGATCGTGCAGGCGGCGCCCGCGGCGAACGGGATGGAGTTCCGCGTCGCGGCCTACGCGCTCGGGTACCCGATGGTCTGCAATCCGACGACCGTCACCGTGCCCTATGAACGGCTGCGCGGCCTGCTGAGTCCCGCGGTCGCGCATCTGCTCGGCGGCACGCAGGGCGAACGGACCAAAGAGGACAACGTCGGCGCTTTCACCATCACCACACCGGAAAGCTGGCGCCTGCTTTCCGGCGAACCCATCGAGCGCTACCTGGTGACCGCCGACCAGTGCACGCAGCCGTTCCATTGCGCGGGCGTCGTCTTCAGCGACAACTCGCGGGTCGATCCGGCCACCCCGCCCTATGAACCGGGCAAGCCGTACAACCGATCCACCGGCCCGCGTCCATGTCACTCGCTCGGGGCACCAGGGGAGACACAGGGGTCGCCCGTCCTCCAGACGAAGGAACTTCGTTCGATCGGGACGAAGAAGGCGGCCTACGAAGAGTGGCGGCTCACGTGTTCTGGCGGCGGTAGCGTCACTCAGCGGGTCTGGTTCCTGCCGAAAACGCAGCTCGTGATCGTGGACGAGTGGAACACTCCAGGCCTCGACAAGATCCTGGAAGAGGCGAAGTGGAACTAAGCGACGAGTGGAGACTGCCCGGCTTCACGGAGCTGGAGCAGCTGGGCACCGGCACCTTCGGCCGCGTGGTGCTCGCGCGCCAGGACAACACCGGCCACGTCGTCGCGATCAAATACCTCTTCTCCCGCTTCGCCGCCGAGCCCGCCTATCTCGACGCGTTCCGCCAAGAAGCCCTGGCGCTGCACCGCGTGACGAGCCCGCACGTCGTGAAGCTGTACGAGTTCTTCGAGACGCCGCAGGGCGCGGCGATCGTCATGGAGGCGATCAACGGCGTCTCTCTGCGTTCCGTGCTCCAGGCCGAAGGCGCTCTCGAACCCGAAGCCGCCCTCGCCGTCCTGAAGGGATCGCTGCTCGGGCTGGCCGCGGCGCACTCCGCCAACGTCGTCCACCGGGACTACAAACCGGCCAACGTCCTCGTCGCAGACACGGGCGAGAGCAAGCTGGTCGACTTCGGCACGGCCGTCCTGGCGGGTGAACGCGGCCCGTCCGTCGGCACGCCCGCGTACATGGCGCCCGAGCAGTGGTCCGGCGGGCAGGCCACTCCCGCGACCGACGTCTACGCCGCGACCTGCGTGTTCTTCCAATGCGTCGCCGGCCACCGGCCGTATGAGGCCGAAGAGACCGAAGTGCTGCGCACGCTGCACGAACACGCACCCATCCCGTTCGGCGAAGTCCCCCAGCCGGTGCACGAGATCGTCGCCCTCGGGATGGCGAAGGACCCGTCGAAACGACCGGTCGACGCGCTCGCGTTCGTCAGCGAACTGGAACGCGTCGCCCGCGCGGGGTACGGCGACGAATGGGAACGCAAGGGCTGGTCGCGGCTGGCGAAGGCGGCGGGTGTGCTCGCCGCGGCGACGCCGTTGGTCCTGCTCAGCGCCGGTACCGCGGCCGCTCCCGGCGTCGCCGCCGCCGGGCCGGGTGCGGCGGCCGCGTCGACCGGCGGGATCGCGGTCGGGCTGAAGATCACCGCCGGCGTCATCGCGGCGACGGCCGCCGTTGTCGGCTCGGTGGTCGTCTTCTCCGACGCGAGCACTCCACCGCCTTCGCCGCCGACCACACAACAGGCCGTCGCGCTCAAGGTCGCGATGAAGACCGAGTCGGGGACGGTGCCCGGCACGACCCTCGCCTACACCGGCCAACGTCCGGAAGTGACCGGTTCGTCCGATCAAGCCTGGCTCAAGCGGGTCAACGACGCGCTGACCGCGCCGATCGACGCCTGGAACCGCAAAACCGGCCCCGGCGCCGCCAAGCTGGAGCCGGAACGCGGCCCGTACGCGCTGACCACGAAGGCCGACATCCGCACGGAGAACGAGCGGTACCTCTCGGTGCGCTACACCCACGACCTCACCAACAAACCCCACTCGACCTGGGGAAACGGGCGCGCCGCGGTGACCATCGACCTGAAGGAGGGCAAGGCGCTCACGCCCGCCGAACTGTTCGCCCCCGGGAAGTTCACCGACGAGGGCCTCCGGGAATTGACCGAGATCCTCTGGCCCGACAAGGAGCAGTGCGGCCCTCCGAGCACCATTTTCCCGTACCGGCCGCTCCGGGCGGCCGACCTCACCGGAGACCCGAAGGTGTGGCTCGCGTTCGCGCCGACCGCCCTCGAGGTCACGGCCAACATGACCGACCTGGGCTTCACCACTGCCTGCAGCGTCCAAGACCACACACTGCCCTACGACAAAGTGCGCGGACTGCTGAACCCCGCCCTTGTCGACGGCGTGACCAGCGGAAAGGTGGTCAAAGGCACGTCGTCCGCGCCGCCCGCGCAGGGCGTCACCGACGTCTCGGCCGGAGCGCTCACCCTGCATCTGCCGCAGGACTGGTCCGTGGTCTCGCAGGGGCTGGAGAAGGTACTCGTCGCGCCGGGCTGCCCGGATCCCAAGAAGTACTTCAACTGCAAGTACGTCCTTGTCACCGACAACACCCAGCGGTCCGCCGAGCAGCCGCCGTACCGGCCGGGGGAGTTCTACCGGCGCAGCGCGGGCGGACGGGCCTGCAACGCGGCCGGGCGGAAGGACCTCCGCCAAGAGGGTGACGCCACGCGGACGGCTTCCGCCACCGCACCGGTCGGCGGGGCGACGGCGACCTACGAGGAGTGGACGATCCAGTGTGTTCCTCGTGGACAGACGGGCGGAAGCGGCGAGACGAGCGTGACCCAGCGGATCTGGTTCCTTGCGGACAGGCAAATCGTGGTGATGGACGAGTGGCGGACGCCGGGCGTCGAAGAACTCCTTCGTACCGCGACGATCTCCTGACCGACCTGCGAAAGTCCAAAGTGGAATGAGTATTCATTGGGCCGAATGGCCTAATGTCTCGTTTCGTTCCCCGTGACCGTTCGGAGACACCGGGTAACACCACTTACCTCCCTGCTCACTCGGTTGGCGGCACGGTCGGACTGAAGTCGAATGACCGCCTACCGACCGGTCACCGATGACAAAGTGCCGCCGATCGCAGCCACTCCCGTTGTCCGGCGCCGCCGCCTCTCCGCCCTGTTAGACAGGTCATGTGCCGCTTCCACCGAGGTGGCACGGGGATGACGAGCCCTAGGGAAACCAGGTTCGAAGGAGGCGGAACGTGGCGGCTACACCGAACATGGAGAGCTCGACGGTCGCCGGTGGCGCGAAGCGCAGCCGGTCACTGCCGAGCCGGGTGGTGCCGCCGATCGAACTGCCCGCGAGCGTCGGGGAGCTTTCGCGCAAGGCGGCGGCCCTGCTCGGCTGGAACGGCATCGTCTTGCCGGAGACCACCGTGCTCGGCCGCAAGATCTGCGTGGTCGCCCGGCTCCGTACCGACGTGCACGCGGAGCGCATCGCGATGGGCATGGGTCCCGTCGTCGATCGCGCCACCGTCGACACCTGGACATGGCCAGAGCTGGCCGCGACCGCACCCGCGCCGGCCGCCGAGATCATCGGCGTCCTCGCGGTCGCCCGGCACTGGCGCACCGCGATGGCCTCCGCGGTTCCGTTCGCACGTTACGGCGAGGCCGCGATGGTTCTCCCATCGCCTGCCGTACTGACGGAAGACTACGTCGGCAACTGCCTGCCGCGTGCCCGCGCCTACGGGCTCGGCATCGTCACCGCCGACCCCAACGCGGTGGCCGACCTCGACCTCGAGGGCCACAGCGAGCGCATGATCCTCGACGAGGACCCGGTCTCGCGTCTGGTCAACGAGATCGTCTACGAGCAGCTGCTCCGCGAAACCGAGCTCCCTGCCGAAGTGGACTGAACGCGCTAACGTCGGGTCCATGCGAGTCGTCATTGCGGGTGGACACGGACAGATCGCGCTGAAGCTGGAGAAACTGCTCTCCGCACGCGGTGATCAGGCGGTGGGGATCGTGCGCAACCCCGGCCACGTCGCCGATCTCGAAGCCGCCGGCGCCGAAGCGGTCGTCCTCGATCTGGAAAAGTCCGATGTGGACAGCGTCGCCAAGGTGCTCGACGGCGCCGACGTCGCGCTCTTCGCGGCGGGCGCCGGGCCGGGCAGCGGTACGGCTCGCAAGGACACTGTGGACAGGGCGGCCGCCGAACTCTTCGCGGCCGCCTCGGAGCGGGCGGGCGTCCGGCGGCACATCCAGGTCGGCTCCATGGGGGCGGACAAATGGGAGACCGCGGACGTCTCCGACGAGTTCCGCATCTACCTCAAGGCCAAGAAGGCGGCCGAAGACGATCTGCGCGCCCGCGATCTCGACTGGACGATCCTCCGGCCGGGACAGCTCACCAACGACGAGGGCACCGGCGAGATCTTGATCGCCGAGTCCACCGGCCGCGGACCCATTCCCCGGCAGGACGTCGCCGCGATCCTCGTCGCGCTGCTCGACAGTCCGTCGACGGCGGGACGCGTCCTCGAAGCGATCTCGGGTGATACTGCTATCTCTCAGGCCGTTTCCGCTCTGTGAAACTCTAGTGTGTGGACGTAATCCGTCTTTTGAATGAACGGAGAAGGTCCTTGCGCGAGGACATCGCGGTCTTCAGTGGCAGCGCACATCCCGAGCTCGCCGAAGAGATCTGCGCCCATCTCGGCGTTCCCCTGCATCCGGTGAAGGTGCAGCGGTTCGCCAACGACTGTCTCGAAGTCCAGCTCGAAGCGAACTGCCGCGAGCGCGACGTCTTCCTGATCCAGCCGTTGGTGCGGCCGGTGCAGGAACATCTCGTCGAACTGCTGCTGATGCTGGACGCCGCCCGGGGCGCTTCGGCGAAGCGGATCACCGTCGTCATGCCGCACTATTCGTACGCCCGGTCGGACAAGAAGGACGCGCCGCGGATCTCGATCGGCGGCCGTCTCGTCGCCGATCTGATGGCCACCGCCGGCGCCGACCGGGTGCTCGCGATGACGCTGCATTCGCCGCAGGTGCACGGGTTCTTCAGCGTCCCGGTCGATCACCTGCACGCGTTGCAGGAACTGGCGAAGCACTTCCGCCAGTACGACCTGTCCGCGACCACCGTGGTCTCGCCGGATCTCGGCAACGCCAAGGAGGCCGCGCATTTCGCCCGGCTGCTCGGCGTCCAGGTCGCGGCGGGCGCGAAGCAGCGCTTCGCCGACGACAGGGTCGAGATCAGCTCGGTGATCGGCGAGATCACCGGCCGTGACGTGATCGTCCTCGACGACGAGATCGCCAAGGGCAGCACGGTGATCGAACTGCTCAACAAGCTGCGGGAACTGAAGCCGCGCTCGATCCGCGTCGCCTGCACGCACGGCCTCTTCTCCAGCGGCGCGCTCGATCGGATCGGCAGCCAGCCCGACGTGCTGGAGGTCGTCTGCACGAACACGGTACCCATCCCGCCGGAGGAGCAGAGCCCGAAGCTGCGGGTCCTGTCGATCGCGCCCGCGCTGGCGGAGGCGATGCGCCGGATCCACAACGGGGAATCGGTCAGCGCGTTGTTCGAAACCGCCTAAACGGTGCCGAGGACCCGGTCGAGGTACGTGTTCGTGAAGACCCCGGCCGGGTCCACCTCCTTGCGGACCCGCAGGAAGTCGTCGAAGCGCGGGTACCGCGAGCGCAGCGTCGCGGCGTCGAGGTCGTGCATCTTGCCCCAGTGCGGGCGGCCGCCGACCTCGCCGACGATCGAAGCGAACCCGGCGAAGTACTCGCGGTAGGGCATGCCGACGAACTGGTGGATCGCGATGTAGGCCGAGTCGCGGCCGTTCGCGGTCGAAAGCCAGATGTCGTCCGCCGCGGCGACGCGCACCTCGACCGGGAACGCGACCGGGTTCTCCAGCTTCGGGACGAACGCGCGGAGTTCGGAGAAGACGTCGTGCAGCGATTCGCGGGGGATCGCGAACTCCGACTCGACGAACCGCACACCGCGATGGGTCACGAAGACGCGATGCGACGTGTCGCTGTACTCGCGGGCGGAGAGGATGTTGGAGGCGAACCGGCCGAGCGGCTGCACGAGTTTCGGCACCGCGCGGCCGAGACGGCACAGGCCGCCGAACGCGACGTTCTCCGTGACCTCGTAGTCGACGAACTCCTTCAGCCTGCTCAGCGGCCGGTGTTCGCTGCCCGCCGGCAGCCGGTTGTTGCGCTTGACCAGTGCGTTCTTGCCGTAAGGGAACCAGTAGAACTCGAAGTGGTCGTTCTCGTCGGCGAACTGGTCGAAGCCTTCGAGGACCTGTTCGAGTGGTTCCGGCCGCTCCTGGGCGGAGAGCAGGAACGACGGTTCACACTGCAGGGTGACCGTGCTGATGACGCCGAGCGCGCCCAGCCCGACCCGCGCCGCGGCGAAGAGATCGGGGCGTTCGTCCGCCGAACAGGTGACCACGGTGCCGTCGGCGAGGACGAGTTCGAGCGCGGCGATCTGGGTGGCGATCCCGCCGAGCCGGGCGCCGGTGCCGTGGGTGCCGGTGGAGATCGCGCCCGCGACGGTCTGCGCGTCGATGTCGCCGAGGTTGGTCATCGCCAGGCCCAGCGCGTCGAGTTCGGCGTTGAGCTGCTTGAGCGTGGTGCCCGAACGGACCGTGACCAGGCCTTTCGCGACGTCGGCCGAGGCGATCCCGGTCCAGCCGGCGAGGTCCATGGCGTCCGAGTTCGCGGCGGCGATCGCGGTGAACGAGTGACCGCTGCCGAGCGGGCGCAGGCGCCGTCCGTCCGCAGCGGACCGGCCGATCGCCTCGGCGATCGCGCCCGTGTCCCGCGGCCGATGCACACGCAGCGGCGACGCCGTCGCGGTGCCGGCCCAGTTGCTCCACCGTGTCATGCGCCCACCTATTCCGAGAGGCTGTGAGTGCCGAAACAGTAAGTGAATAGTATTCGCGTTTCAAGCCCTTCTGTCGTACCTTAGTTCGGGTGACCAGTGCGACGGTGTACGACTTGGCGACGAAGGACCTGGATCCTCCGTTCGCGATTGTCGACTTGGATGCGTTCGACGCGAACGGCGCCGACCTGCTGCGGCGGGCCGCCGGGAAACCGATCCGCGTGGTCAGCAAATCCGTGCGCTGCCGGTATCTGCTCGAACGGGTCCTCGCGAGGCCCGGCTTCGAAGGTCTCATGTGCTACTCGCTCGCCGAAGCCGTCTGGCACGTCGAGCAGGAGACGTCCGAAGACATCGTGGTCGCGTACCCGACCGCCGATCACGGCGCGCTGCGGCGGCTGGCGGCGAACGACCGGGCGCGGGCGGCGATCTCGATCATGGTCGACTCGCCCGAACACCTCGACCTGGTCGATGCCGCGCTGGGGCAGGGACATCCCGAAATCCGGGTCTGCCTGGAACTCGACGCTTCGTGGCGGCCGCTGCCCGGCGTGCACATCGGCACCCGGCGCTCGCCGGTGTTCAGCCCGCGCCAAGCCGCGGATCTGGCGCGGACCATCTTGTCCCGCAAGGGTTTCCGGCTCGTCGGGATGATGGCGTACGAAGGCCAGATCGCCGGGCTCGGCGACGCGGCCGGCAGCGGGGCCAAGAACTCCGTCATCGGCTGGATGCAGCGAAAGTCCATTGTGGAAATCGCGAAACGCCGCGCGGCCGCGGTTCGCGCCGTCCGGGCGCTCGCGGATCTGGAGTTCGTCAACGGCGGCGGCAGCGGCAGCGTCGAATCGACCGGCGCCGAAGCGGCCGTCACCGAAATCGCGGCCGGCTCGGGCCTGATCGGGCCGACGCTCTTCGACGGCTACGCGCACTTCTCGCCGCGCCCGGCCGCGATGTTCGCGCTGCCCGTCGTCCGGCGCCCCGCACCGAAGGTCGCGACGCTCTTCTCCGGCGGCTACATCGCTTCAGGCCCCGCGGAGTCTTCGCGGCTCCCGACGCCCTATCTGCCCGAAGGTCTCTCGCTACTCGGCTTC
Organism: Amycolatopsis sp. WAC 04169; assembly: GCF_003947535.1. Classification (NCBI taxonomy): domain Bacteria; kingdom Bacillati; phylum Actinomycetota; class Actinomycetes; order Pseudonocardiales; family Pseudonocardiaceae; genus Amycolatopsis; species Amycolatopsis sp. WAC 04169. The sequence goes on from NZ_QHJI01000001.1 coordinate 502,775, forward strand.
GAAGGCGCCGGCGAAGTCCAAACCCCCGTGTCCGGCGAAGCCGCCCGGCACCTGCGGCTCGGCGACCGCGTCTGGCTGCGCCACGCGAAGGCCGGCGAACTCGCCGAACGCTTCACGCACTACCACGTCGTCGTCGGCGACCGCGTCGACCGGACCGTCCCCACCTACCGCGGCGAGTCCCAAAACTTCGGCTGACCCCGCGACCCCACCCCCCACCCATCCCTGGGGGGCGCGCCCCGCACCAGCGTATCGGGAGGGGGCGACGGGGGACGGGGTTCGCAGGGGTGAGGGGCGAGGTTGTCCACAACTGTGGGTGGGTGTGGACAACTTATGTGGACAACCGGGTAATGCCAGGTCAATGAGCATGTGGGCGTGGTTGCTGGGAATCGTGTGACTGGTGGGGCGGCCGGTTCGGGCGCCGGTGGACACGAATGGAGCAAGGCATCCTTGGGGACGTCCAACGTCTCGAAGGAGGTCCGGGCAGCGCTTCGGGAGTCCACAGTGGACGGACATGGGCTGAAGGCGTCCTTCGCCGCATCGCATGCGGCGAAAGCGTCCTTCAGCCCCCGAGGCCGAGCAGTGATCCTCAGGCCTCCCCGAACTTGCTCGCCAAGTAACCCTTCACCACCGACTTCGCCTCCGCCACGATCCGCTCGTCCCCTCGCGGGTCCCGTCGGAAAGCCAGCTTCAGCAGCGCGTCGGCGGTCTCGTTCGCGATCGTCAGCGCGAACCGGATGTCGTCCGGCGGCGACTGGATCCGCGCCGAAAGCACATCGGTGAGCGCGTCGACGATCACCGCGTTGTTGTCGCGAGTCTCGTCGAGTAGCTGCCTGTCCACGACGTCACCGAAGTGCACCTTCGAGAAGCCGGGGACTTCGCGGTGCATCGCGAGGTAGATGTCGAGGATCGAGTCCACGACGTCCCACCAGTGCTCGGGCGCGAGCTCGTTCAGGGTTTCCGACACCGAGGCGACGAACCGTTCGAGGTTCCGCTGCGTCAGCGCCTGCACCACGGCCCGCTTGTCGGGGAAGAACTGGTACAGCGAACCGACGGCCACCCCGGCGCGCTTCGCGATCAGCGTGGTCGTCAACGCGTCGTAACCGAGTTCGTCGATCAGCTGGGCGCTGGCGTCGAGCATCTGCTCCACCCGCTTGGCGCTGCGCTGCTGAACGGGCTGCCGCCGGAGCGGAGTCGTCTCCGCTTGCGGTTTCGCGGCCTGGATGTCGGACACTCGGGCTCCTCCTTCGCTGATCTGCGACTTTATCGTGCCGACAGGGTTCCCCCCGGTCGAGTGAAGGCATAGTATCTGAGAACTTTTCATGTTCGGCCGAGTCTGAAGAGGAAAGGTGCGTAGCCGGTGGAGAATCCGACCTTCCCGTCCGAATTCCTGTGGGGTGTATCGACCTCCGCCTTCCAGATCGAGGGGGCGACCGGTGAAGGCGGCCGGGGACAGTCCATTTGGGACACGTTCACCGAAACGGAGGGAAAGATCGCGCGGGCTGAGCACGCCAAGGTAGCGGCCGATCACTTCCACCGCTACTCCGAGGACATCGCGCTCATGGCCGGACTCGGCGTCGGCGCCTACCGCATGTCCTTCGCCTGGCCCCGGATCCAGCCCGACGGCGAAGGCAAGCCCAACGCCGAAGGCCTTGCCTTCTATGACAAATTGCTCGACGAAGTCTGCGCAGCCGGCATCGCGCCTGCCGGGACGCTCTTCCATTGGGACCTCCCGCAGGCGCTCGAAGACAAGGGCGGCTGGCTCTCCCGTGATACCGCCGAACGGTTCGGCGAGTACGCCGCCATCGTGGGCGAACGGTTCTCCGATCGGGTGAAAATGTGGATCCCGCTCAACGAGCCCATGGTCATGTCGATCTTCGGCTACGCGATCGGCGAGTACGCGCCTGGCAAGACCCTCCTGCTCGACGCCCTGCCCACCGCGCACTACCAGAATCTCGCGCACGGTCTCGCGGTCCAGGCGCTGCGCGCGGCCGGTGCCCGCAGCGTCGGCACGGCCAACAATCATTCGCCGATCTGGCCCGCCACCGATTCTCCGGAAGACAAGGCCGCCGGTGAATGGATCGACGCCCTCATCAATCGCACTTACGCGGATCCGGTGCTGCTCGGCCGATATCCCGAACAAGTCGTCGCGCATCTCCCGGCGGGTTTCGCCGACGATCTGCCGACCATCGCGCAGCCCCTCGACTTCTACGGGGTGAATTACTACGAGCCGCAGGGTGTCGCCGCGCCCGGCGAAGGCAATCCGCTGCCCTTCGAGCTTCGCGCGATCGAGGGCTATCCCATGACCACCAACGATTCGCCGATCGTCCCGCACGGGCTGCGCGATCTGCTCGTCGGCTTCCACGAGCGCTACCGCGAGCACCTCCCGCCCGTCTACATCACCGAAAACGGCTGCAGTTTCGACGACGTCGTCGCCGAAGACGGCCACGTCCACGACCAGGAACGCATCGACTTCCTCCACAGCCACCTGGTCGCCGTGCGCGAAGCGATGGACGCCGGCGTCGACGTCCGCGGGTACTTCGTCTGGTCCCTGATGGACAACTTCGAATGGTCGAAGGGCTACCAGCCGCGCTTCGGCCTGGTGCACATCGATTACGAGACGCAGAAGCGCACGCCGAAGGATTCCTTCGGCTGGTACCGGGAACTGATCCGCCATGAGTGAGGTCCGGGACCTGCCCGAAGCGCTCGCCGAACCGGTCGCCAGGGTCCGCGCCGGATGGATGAGCCTGCTGTTCTTCGCGAACATCGCGCTCTGGCTGGGAATCTACGCGCCCATCCAGGTCCTTCTGCCCAAACAAGCCGAACTGTTGGACGCCGCCGGCAAGGAAGCCGTGTTCAGCTTGGTCACCGGCATCGGCGCGCTCGTGGCGCTGATCGCCAACCCGGCCGTCGGACTGCTGTCCGACCGGACCTGTTCCGCTCGCGGCCGTCGTCATCCGTGGACGGCGGCCGGCGCCGCGGTCGCCGCCGCCGGGCTGCTCGTCCTCGCGTTCGCCCCGAACGTCGCGGTCATGGTGCTCGGCTGGTGCCTGGTCCAGGCGGGACTGAACGGGATGCTCGCCATGCTGGTGTCGGCCATCGCCGACCGGGTGCCCGTACCCCAGCGCGCTCAGGTCGGCGGGCTGGTCGGCATCGCCCAGATGCTCGGGACCGTGCTCGGCGCGGTGGTGGTCGTGGTGATGCTCGACCTCGCCGGACTCCCGCTGGGATACGCGGTGTGCGCGGCCGTCGTGCTGGCGGGCGCGGCGGCGTTCGTCCTGCGCACACCGGACGCGCGGCTGCCGGTCGCGTTCCGGCCGTCCGCCCGCCTCCGGGACGTGCTCGCGAATCTGTGGATCTCCCCGCGCAGGCATCCGGATTTCGCGTGGGCGTGGGGCTGCCACTTCATGATCAACCTCGGCAACGCCTTCGGGACGCTGTACCTGTTGTTCTTCCTCAAGGACGCGGTGCACTACGAAGACCCGGACACCGGACTGCTGATCATGATGGGGCTCTACGGCGCCGCGCTCGTCGTCGGCGCGCTCATCGCCGGCCACTTCTCCGACAAATCGGGACGCCGCAAGCCTTACGTGCTCGCCGCGTCGGCGGTGATGGCCGTCGCCGCGGGGCTGCTGGTCGTCTGGCAGAACTGGACGGCCGCGCTCGCGGCGTCACCGTTGCTGGGAGTCGGTTTCGGCGCGTACATGGCCGTCGCGCTGGCGATGCTCACCCAGGTGCTGCCCACCGCGCAGGACCGGGCGAAGGACCTCGGGGTCATCAACATCGCGAACTCGCTGCCGCAGGTGGTGGCGCCGATGCTGACCGCGCCGATTTTGGCTTACCTGGGCGGATATCCGAGCCTCTTCGCGGCTTCGGCGCTGTCCACCGTCATCGCCGCGGTGCTGGTCACGCGGGTGAAGGGCGTCAGCTGAAAAGTTGGAGACCGCGGACCGGTGCCGGTCGGGGGAGGGGAGTGCAACGGCACCGGCCCGCGGGGTTCGGGGGATGGCAGCGCGCTCCGGGGCAGGTATCGCGCTGCGTTTGTGATCATCAACCTAGCGACCGATTACTGCCTTCGCTAGGTGTTCTGCCGATAATTTTCGATTAATCGCGGTGGGGACCGGAGTGATTACCGAGAGCGGTTCGTCGCGTTCGGGGGTACGCGCGAACCGCCGCCGGCGAAGGCGAGATCATGGCGTGGTTGCCGAGGGGGCTGCTCGGACCGCCGGTCACTCGCCTGGCTTTCAAGCTGTAATGGGACGACGGGGGTTGACCAGCGCGTGCCTGCCGGTGGTTTCGGCCGGGCTCACTCCGCGGCTCTGCCCCGGGACGCGGCGGCGGCTGTCGTGCCGGTGGTCCTGGGTGGCCGCGATCTGCTGCGGGGCGAGGCCGCCGGCGACCAGGTGCTCGTGCGCGACCTGCCATACCGAGCAGGGGGCCTTGCACTTGTGCCAGCGGGTCGAGCAGGTGGGGCAGTCCCCGCGCTCGTCGGGCTCGTGCGCTTGGAGCATCGCGCGCCAGCCTTCGGCGAGCCGGGGGAGCTCCGAGCGGGCGACCGAGACGAGCGACTGCGCGTCGGCCCGGTTCGCGAGATCGGAGAGCATGTCGAGGCGTTCCCAAACCGCGTTGCGGAGGACTTGCCCTAGGACCTGATCCACGGAGAACTCACCGTTACCTTTCCGCCATTTTGGCGGCTTCGTTGAGCGCTGCCCTGAGCTGTCCGAGCTGGCCGGACGTCAGGCGCGCGGTCTCTCCTGGCGGCGAGACGAGAACCACCTGGTTGTCTTCGACGAACACGGTGACGGCGCGTTCACGGCTGATGAGATCGCCGCACTGCACCCGCCAGACCAGTTGCCCGCCTTCGTAACGGCGCACACTCGCGGTACGGGGGTCGACCGGGGCGGAAGGGGAGACCGGACGGTTCGCGCCGGGGGCGACGGCGACCGTCTGCTGACCGGCGGGGCCGGCCGCACGCAGGTGGCGCGTGGCCATACCGGGCCGTCCCGCGGTGATGGAGCCTGTTGCGATCGAGTCCACGAACTCCACTGGCTCTTCTCCGCTCTCTCGTTCCACGTCGTCTTCGTATCCGCGTGTCCGCACCTGTAGGGGGTTCGGAGACTTGGTAGCTCTCCGTGATCGCGGCCGGTGGCCGGTCGGTCACGGAGATCTGACAACTACAGTGATGTGAAACCGAGTGCGATAGAAGGTCGAACCGCCGTCATAGCGGTGACCGGACGAGGTTTCACGGTAAGCGGTCAAACGACTTCTGCCGGGCCGATCACGACGGGCGATCCGGTGTTTCGCACGGTTGAATAGGTGTGCCTACGCTGTTTCTCGACCCCAACGGAACTGTGAGGGGGCGCAATGGACGCCAGTATCGGTGGCGGCGCTGTCGCCGGCTCGGACGCTGCAAGCGGTTCGGGTCGCCAGAGTCACCCCGTGCCACCGGATGCCTGGGAGCAGCCGGAGATGCGAGCCGCACTGGCCGCCCGGGAGATCTCCTCGGTGTACCGGCTGTTGCGCAAGCACGGTGTTTCGCAGCGTCAGATCGCCGCGATGACCGGCCAGTCGCAGTCCGAGGTGTCCGAGATCCTCAAGGGTCGCCAGGTGATGGCGTACGACGTGCTCACCCGCATCGCTGACGGCCTTGGTGTCCCCAGGGGATACATGGGTCTCGCCTATGACGAGGCGACAGCGATAAAGGTCGTCGGTGCTGCCGACGGCCAGCAGGCGGAGGAGGACGAGTCCGTGAAGCGACGGAGGTTCCTCGCGCACGCCGCCCAGGTCACGATGGGTGCGGCGGTGTTCGGTCCGGAATCGGGTACGTGGTCGGCGGGGCCCGCGAAGACGCCCGCCCCCGGGCGGATCGGCATGACCGACGTCCGCCAGGTGGAAGCCGCGACCAGAGCGCTCCGGTCCCTCGACTACCAGTACGGCGGCGGTTTCTGCCGCGACGCAGTGGTCGCGCAGCTGTCCTGGGGACAGCAGATGCTCGAGTCCAGCGGCACCGAGATGGTCAAGAACCGCCTGTACGTCGCCCTCGCCGACCTGCACAGCCTGGCAGGCTGGACGTCCTTCGACACCGGCCTCATGGATTCCGCCCGCGGACATTTCGCGAACGCGCTCGACCTGGCCAAACAGGGCGACAACCACCCGCTGGTCGCCAACGTCCTCTACCGGATGGGCCGCGTGTACCTGCACCAGGACGCGCCCAACGACGCGCTGAAACTGTTCCAGCTCGGCCAGATCGCCGCTCAGGAATCGGGCTCCGAGCTGGCGGTCGCCGTGCTCTGCGCCAACGAGGCCTGGGCCTACGCGATGATGGGCAACGAGGAACAGGCCGTGAAGCTGCTCGGCCGGAGCAAGGACGAGTTCGCCCGCGCCAACCTGGCCGAGGCCGAATCCTGGGTCAAGTTCTTCACCGAGACCGACGTCTACGCCATGATCGGCACCGTGCACACCGTGCTCGCGTCGAAGAACGCCGAGCACACCAAGTACGCGATCCCGGCGCTGACCAAGGCCGTCGAGTCCTACACCGACGACATGGCCCGCAGCAAGACGTTCATGCTCAGCGCCCTGGCCACGAACCACCTGCTCGAAGGCGATCTCGACCACGGCGCCAAGGTGGGTTCGAAGGCCGTCGACTGTGCCGAGGGCATCAAGTCCGAGCGGGTGAAGGACCGGATGCGGCCACTGCAGGTCGAGGCGGAGCGCCGCCGGAACAACGCGGACGCCCGTGACCTCGCCGACCGCCTCAACTCCTTCTACGCCGCCTGAGCCGACCGGACCGGGCGGCCGGTTCACGCCCGGCATCCTGCGCGATGCCCTCGGGCGGACGTGCGATCTGCTGGGCGTCGACCCCGAAGGCGCCCGCCTGCTGAGATTCACCAACAACGCCGTCTACGAGCTGGCGAGCGCGCCGTTCGTCGTCCGGATCGTCGGCTCCACCCGCCTGCGGCATCGCGTCGGCACGGTCGTGCGGGTCGCGCGGCACTTCGAACGGCACGCGGTGCCTGCCATCCGCCTCGTTCCCGGCCTCGACCAGCCGCTGCCGGTCGGCGAACATCTCGTGACGGTCTGGTGGAAGGTGCCCGAGACCGGCCGGAAGGCGAAGTCGGCCGACCTCGCCGGGCTGCTGCGCCAGGTCCACGCGCTGCCGCCGCCCGAGGGGCTCGCCGAATGGGCGCCGCTCGCCGCGGTCCGCGCCCGCGTTTCGGACGCGGAAGAGCTGGACGAGGGCGACCGGCGGTTCCTGCTCGAACGCTGCGCCGAGGTCGAAGCCGCGCTCGCGGACCTCGACTTCCCCCTGCCCAGGGGCCTCGTCCACGGCGACGCGCACACCGGGAACGTGATCCCCGGGCCGGACGGGCCGGTGCTGTGCGATTTCGATTCGTCCTGTGTCGGGCCGCCGGAATGGGATCTGACGCCGCTCGCCGTCGGCCATGAACGGTTCGGTGATCCCCCGGCCCGCTATCGCGTGTTCGCGCAGCGGTACGGATTCGACGTGACGACGTGGTCCGGCTTCTCGGTACTGCGCGCGATCCGTGAACTGAAGCTCACGACGAGTGTGCTCCCCATTCTCCGGAGTCATCCCAGCGTGCGGGATGAGCTGCGAAAACGATTGAACGATCTTCGGAACGGACGCACCGGCGCACGCTGGAACCGGTATCGGTGACTCACCCGGGAAAGGCATCTGCACGTGCATTCGCCGACGGCGAATGACCGTTCGTCGCTTGTCCGAATTCGCCGATCAAACGGTGACGAATTCGCCCGGGCTAATCACTTCTCCCGGCCTAATGCTCCCCCGAATGTGCAACTTGCAGCTACGCTGAGTCATTCACATCGGCGCGTTCACTCGGTCGCCGGGCACCGATCGGTGCGTTGGGGTCAGAGCTGTTCCAGTCGTGTGCGCAGAGCGTCAGCCTCCGGGCGGCCGAGGCCGACGAGGATGGGCAACGCCCGGTCGTAGTACCGCCGCGCCTCGTCGGTGTCGCCTTCCGCCTCGGCGACCTCGCCGAAGGCGGCCAGGGCCCTGGCCACCTCGAACCTCGACCCGCTGGCCTCCATGGTGGCCAGCGACGCTTCGAGTTGGGTCCGGGCGGCCGCGAGATCCCCGGTCGCGGTGAGGGCGCGGCCGAGTTCGGTGCGGGCGCGGGCCACGTTGTAGGGGTCGGCGGACAGCACTTCGCGAGCGCGGGTGAGGTGCTCGATCGCGGGTTCCGGCCGTCCGGCCTTGAGCTGCGTCGAGCCGAGGTTGATCAGCGCGAGCCCGATGTCGTGCGTGCGGTCCTGGCCTTCGCTCAGGCGATGGTCTTCGGTGAACCACCGCACCGCGTCGTTAAGCCTGCCCTGTGCCAGCGCGACCAGGCCGAGCCCTTCCACCGACCGGATCTCGACGACCTCGTTGCCCGCCTTCCGCGCCGCTTCGCGTCCGGCCTCGTAGTGCGAGACGGCTTCGTCGTACCAGCCCGTGCCGCGGCAGGCGGCGCCGGCGCGGTTGTGCATCAACGCCTCCGCCGACGCGTTGCCCCACGCCCGCGCGCAGCGCACGCCGGCCTGGCTCACCTCCAGGAAGTCCGGATAGTGCTTGCGCAGCAGGAAGAGCGGCCACATCGCGGCGGCGAGCTGCCAGCCCAGTTCGGGCAGCTGCCAGGTTTCAGCGGTCTTGACGGCGGCGATGAGGTTCTCGCGTTCGAGTTCGAGCCAGGCGAGTTCCTCGTCGGACGACGCGAACGACGTCGGCGACGGTGGCCGGTACTCGTAGCGGTACGGGATCGGGTCCTGGTCGGGCACCGTCATGACGGTGGTCTTCGACGCGGTGAAGAGGTACCACTCGAGCATGCGGCGCACCGCGATGTCGCGGTCGTACTCGTTGCCCGCCGTCTTCTCCTTGGCGTGCAGGCGCGCGAGGTCGTGGAAGGTGTACCGGTCGTCGCCGCGGTCGATCAGCAGCCCGACGTCGACGAGCTGGTCCAGCAGGTCTTCGGCGACCTCCTCGCGGACGGCGATCGACGCGGCCGCCACGCCGACTCCGAAGTCGGGGCCTGGATGGAGCCCGAGCGCCGCGTACAGCGCGGCCGCGTCCGAGGGAAGCTCGTCATAGGAGAGGTTGAAGCTGGCTTCCACCGATTGCGCCTCTTTCGTCGACAGCGTGGCCAGTCGACGATATTCCTTCCCCAGTTCGGTGGCGATCTTCTCCAGCGACATCTTCGGCCGTCCGGCCAGCTTCGCGCTGACCGTGGTGAGGGCGATCGGCAGACCGCCGCACAGCTCGGCGATGTCCCGCGCTTGCGCGGCTTCGGCGTCGACGCGGCCCGCGCCGACCGCGCGACTCAGCAGCTCAGCGCTGTGTGCGGAACCGAACGGGGCCAACTCGACCAGCCGCGCGCGATGTTCGGTCTGGAGCCTGCCCAGACGGCGTCGCGAAGTCACGATCACAAGGCTTCCCACGCCGGCGGGCAGCAGCGGAAGCACCTGTTCGGTCGATCCGGCGTTGTCGAGCAGTACGAGCAACGGCCGTTCGGCGGTCGTCGTGCGGTACAGCGCGGTGAGCTCCTCGACGTCCGAGGGCAGCCCTTCCGGCGGAACACCCAGCGCGCGAAGGAACCGGCCGAGCGCTTCGCTCACCGAGAGCGGGCCGTTGGTGCTGAACCCGCCGAGATCCGCCCAGAGGTGCCCGTCCGGGAAGCGTTCTCCGAGCTGACGGCCCCACGCGGTGGCCAGCGCGGTCTTCCCGATCCCGCCCTGGCCGCTGATCAGCTGCACGGCGGGCCCATCGGTGTCGTGCTGGGCCAGCAGTTTCTCCAGCAGCGCGAGTTCGGCGGTGCGGTTGGTGAAATGCGCGGGCGCGGGCGGGAGCTGGCGCGGGCCCGAACTCACCTGCCTGGTGAGCCTGACCGCCGATCGCTGCCGCGGTACCTGTGGCGTGCTGACTTCACTTTCACCCGGCAACGGGCCGCCCATCAACCATCCCCTCTTCGGGTTAACCCCAGCGAACGCGTAGAGCATTCCGGTGGAGCCCGGCGGAGGACAGCGAAACCGCCCAAATGCGGCCGTATGGAGCAAAGTGTGTAACAGCTCGCGAGCGACGCGCTTCTGACACAGGACGACTAGGTCGTCGGGACGACCGGGGCTCGCGTGAGGACGACGGCGAAGCCGAACGCGAGCCCCATCACCGTCAGCTCCAGCGTCGCCCACGCGGCCAGCGCCGTGCGGTTGTGCCGGACGATCTGCGGCATCAGCTTCCAGCGCGTGTACGCGCCGAGGCCCGCGATCACCCCGGTGCACAACAGCTTCAACAGCACCAGTTGCCCATACGGCGTGGTGAAGACGCCTTCCCAGAACCCGAGCGACGGGTTGAGCGAGATCTCGATCAGCCCGTTGAACAACCCCGTCGCCGCACCGAGGATCAGGCACAGCGTCGCCAGCTTCGAGAACCGCGGCAGCGCGTGCGCCAGCAGTGTCCGGTTCCCGACGAGCAGCACCGCCATCGCGCCGAGCCCGCCGGTCCAGGCGACGGCGCTCATCACGTGCAGTTCCATCGAGATCATCGTGTAGTCGTGGTAGTTCCAGTTCGACGCGTGCCCGGTGACCGGCAGCGGCAGCAGCGCGAACAGCCCCAGCCCCACCCGGACCTCGGCGGGCACCTTCTCGCCGTGCTTCAGCGCGAGAATCCCGAGCCCCGCGTGCAGCAGGGCCAGGACGGCGACGATCAGCAGCGCCTTCCCGGCGCCGACGTCGGCGATGTAGCTCCCGACGTCCGAAATCGACAGCGTGCTGGAACCCGGCCGGTATTCGGCGGTCTGCAGGATCAGCGCGACGAGCGCGGTGGTCGCCCAGACCAGCGCGGCCGCGACGCCCGCGGGCCGCGCGATCCGCATGATCGGCTCGGAAAGCTTCGGCCGGTCGTAGCCGACCAGTACCGAGAGCAGTGCCAGCCCGATCGTCGCGACCGCCGAGATGTCCAGCAGCACCCGCACGATCGGGATCGAGACCGAGACCACCTCGCTGACCTGCGCGACCCCGGGCACCGGGGCGGTGGCCGTCAGCGCGACACCGATCAGGGCGCCGACGATGCCCGCCGTCACCACGCAGAACAGGACGGCGACGCGGGCGCGTGAGGTGGTCTCGGCTTGGGTCATGACCCGCTCTTCTCCTTGTCACCGGCGCCGGTGCGCAGTGCGACGGTCAGTCCGACGGCGAGCAGTACGACGGCGCCCGCGATCCACACCCAGATCGGCACGCCGGACGAGCCTTCGCCGCCGGTCGCCGGGGTGGTCTCGGCCTGGCCCGCGTTGCTGCGCGCGGCGTCGGCGCTCGCCGGGGTCCCGGTGCCCGCGGCGGTGAGGGTGAACGGCACCTCGCCGGTCACGGCGTGCCCGTCCGCGGACAGGATCCGGTAGCCGATCTTGTACTCGCCCGCCGGGCCGAGCGGCCGCAGCGGCACGGTCACGACGCTGTCGCGGACCTCGACCTGGCCTTCGGCCCACTGGCCGCCGCCCGGTCCGATGACCGCGATCTGGTTGACGTTCGCGTTCTGGACGTACTGGTCGAACGTGAGCGTGATCTTCGCGGGCCCGGCGGCGATCGAAGCGCCCTTCGCCGGGTCGGAGGAGATCAGGACGTTGTGTGCCAGCGCCGGGGTGGCCGTGGCGAGCCACGCCACCCCGGTGATCGCCAGCGCGACGATCGCTTTACGCATCTACTTTCCTTCGGTGTCGCTCTTGCCGGAGACGGCGGTGGCGCGGCGGGCGCGCAGGGTGGCGCCGGCGCCGACGCCGAGGCCGAGCGCGCCGACGACCAGGCCGGCGCCGCCGAGCCAGCGGGCGGTGTTGTCGGACGACGAAGAAGCGGCGTGAGACTCCTCGGACGCCTTCGCGTCGGTGCCGTGGCCGCCACCGTGCCCGTCAGCGGTCTTCTCGGCGAGCTTCACCGTCGGCGCGGGGTGCTCCGGCTCTTCGCCGGAGGCCGGGGTCGGCTGGTTCCACTCGACGACCTTGCCGTTCTCGTAGGTCTGCGTGGCCGGGAACTCGATCGAGTCGACGTTGGTCGGGAACTGGCCCGCGCTGATCTGGAACTCCTGGAACTCGGTCGATCCGGCGGCGATCTTGGTGCCGGGTTCGGCGGTCCAGGAGACCTTGGAGACGGCCTCGGTGATCTGCGTGCCGGACGCGGTGGTCACCGGGGCGGGCAGCTTGGCCTTGACGACCTCGGCCTTCCAGCCGGGAAGCGGCTTGGCCCGCACGGAGCTGAGCGCGTACTCGGGCTTGACGGTGATCTCGACCTTGATGGTGCCGGCGTCCTTCTCCTCGTTGGGGACGCGGAAGAAGATCGAGCCGTAGCCGCCCTTCGACGGCTGGGGGCCGTAGACGTTGGCGGTGACGTGGGCCGAGGCGACCCCGGCGGACAGCAGGCCGGCGATGCCGACGGTGGCGGCCAGGAAACCGGCGCGCTTGAAGACGTGCTTGGACACGAAAACTCCTGAACGTGACTGGGACGGCGGGCTCGGGGGCCTCGCCGGATTACGGGGGATGTCGTGGGTTCAGGAGAACAGCGGCGGGCCGCGCCTGCCGTGGACGCGGCGGAGGTCCACCCGGACGAGGTGACCGGGGCCGGCCGGACGGGCGAGCACCGGGGCCGCGACCGCGGCGGGCACCGGGAGCGCGTTGAGGATGAAGGGGACCAGCGCGCGCAGGCAGGAGAGGACGCCGAGCAGCAGTCCGTCGGCCTTGGCCAGCAGCAACGCGGTGATCAGCGTGGCGACGACGTGCGCGACGGTCATCGCGAGGCCGCCCGAGACGGAAGCCGGTTCGTCGTGCACCGGTCCGTGCGTGCTCAGCGAGCTGAGCACGAGGTGCATCACGACCTGACCGGCGCCGAGGTCGACGATGGTGGCCAGCGGTCCGCGCGCCTTCGCGGCGAGCGCGGCGGCGTTCCAGCCGATCAGCACGGTGAGCAACACCGTCATCGCCGTATCGGGGAGGTCGCCGTCCCCGATCATGTGAGCGGTCACGGCCAGCGCCGCGGAACTCACGCCGAGCAATCCACCACGCACAACGCGTAACGCGCTTCGGTGATGGCTGCCTTTACTCACGGGTGAAGGGTATTCGACGCACGTCCGGGTGGTCGATCTCCTCCCGGCTGGTGAGCAGCGGGAAAGACGGCGTGTGCGTTTGCCCGATCAGGCCGGATCGGGCAGGTTGGCGGGATAAAAGGCGGTAAACAGGGGTTTGACCGCGAGCGTTTTGGGTAGTCAGGCTCCCGATACAGCTACTCCGAATGGGTGAGGAGGCTCACCCAGAGGCGGCGGGAGAACCAGCACGCGATGAACCTCTTCGAGTACATCTCGGATCGGTGGGACAGACTCGCCCTCCAAGGGCTCCTCCATGTCAGCGCGGTCGTGCAGTGCACGATCCTGGCCGCCGTCCTCGGTGTGGTGATCGGCGTCGCCGTCTACCGCAGCCCGATCGGGTCGGCCGTCGCCACGGCGCTGGCGAGCACGATCCTCACCGTCCCCTCCTTCGCCCTCCTGGGGCTGCTCATCCCGGTGTTCGGCCTCGGCGCGAACACCACCGTCATCGCGCTCGTGCTCTACGCGCTGCTGCCGATCGTGCGGAACACGATCGTCGGGCTGAGCGGCGTGGATCCGGCGGTCAGCGACGCGGCGCGCGGCATCGGCATGAGCCGGTTCGGCGTGCTGACCAGGGTGGAGCTGCGGCTCGCCTGGCCCGCGATCCTCGCCGGCATGCGGGTCGCGACGCAGATGCTCATGGGCATCGCGGTCATCGCGGCCTACGCGAAGGGCCCGGGCCTCGGCTCCGAGGTCTTCTCCGGCCTCACCAACGCGGGGAGCACGAACTCCCTCAACCAGGCACTGACCGGGACGCTCGGCGTGGTCGTCCTCGCACTGGTCCTCGACGCCGTTTATGTCCTCGTCAACCGTTTGACCGTCTCTAGGGGTGTCCGTGGCTGAGTCTCCTGAAACCGTATCCGGCGTCGAGATCGAGCTGGAGAACGTCACGAAGCGCTACCCCGGCACCCGTGAGCCCGCGGTCGACGACTTCTCGATGGTGGTGCCCGCGGGCAAGATCGTGGTCTTCGTCGGCCCGTCCGGCTGCGGCAAGACCACGACCATGCGCATGATCAACCGGCTGATCGAGCCGACGTCGGGCCGCATCACCATCGGCGGCGACGACGCGCTCAAGCTCGACGTCGACACCCTGCGCCGTCGCATCGGCTACGCGATCCAGCAGGCCGGGCTCTTCCCGCATTTCACCGTCGCGCAGAACATCGCCGTGGTGCCCGGGCTGCTCGGCTGGGACAAGAAGAAGGTCGACGACCGGGTCGAGGAGATGATGGACCTGGTCGGGCTGGACCCGGCCGATTTCCGCGACCGGTTCCCGCGTCAGCTGTCCGGTGGCCAGCAGCAACGCGTCGGCGTCGCGCGGGCGCTCGCGGCGGATCCGCCGGTGCTGCTGATGGACGAGCCGTTCGGCGCGGTCGACCCGATCACCCGCGGCAACCTGCAGGACGAACTGCTGCGGCTCCAGACCGACCTGAAGAAGACGATCGTCTTCGTCACCCACGACTTCGACGAGGCCGTGAAGCTCGGCGACAAGATCGCGGTGCTCGGCAACCAGTCGCGGATCCTGCAGTACGACACCCCGGACGCGATCCTCGCGAACCCGGCCGACGACACGGTCGCCGGTTTCGTCGGCGCCGGTGCCTCGCTGAAACAGCTGACGCTGCTGCGGGTCCGCGACGTCGAGCTGAAGCAGGACGCGCTCACGGCGACGGTGAGCGAATCGCCGTCCGAGGTGCGCGAGAAGCTGATCCAGCAGCGCAAACATTTCGTGCTGGTGCTCGACCAGCGGCGCCGTCCGATGCGGTGGGTGCACGTCCGCGAGCTGACCAAGGCGACGTCGCTGTCCACCGCGGGCAAACCGCTGCGCGACTCCGTCAGCCTCCAGTCGACGCTGCAGGACGCGCTCGAAGCCATGCTCGCCGAGGGCGGCAGCGTCCCGGTGACCGGCGCCCGCGGCGAATACGCCGGGACGATCGAGCTCGACACCGTCATCGCGACGATCCAGCAGCTGCGCGAGGAGCACTCCGACGACAGCCCGGCGGAAGGTGTGACCGCATGACGGCCGTCGATACCGGGTTCTCCACCGAGTCCTCGTCGAGAGGCGCCGAACGGGTCCGCCTGTTCGCCCAGCCCGCCGCGGTGCTGCTGATCGTCGCCGGGGTGCTGATCTGGGTGTTCAGCAGCGACCTGAGCGCGACGGAGAAGGAGACCCTCAACGCCGCCGGGCTGTTCGCCGCGCTGCGCGACCATCTCAAGATGACCGTCGTGGTCACCGCGATCGTGGTCGCCGTCGCGGTGCCGCTCGGCGTGCTCGTCACGCGGCCGTGGGCGAAATGGGCGGCGCCGGTCTTCCTGGCGGTCGCGAACATCGGCCAGGCCGCGCCCGCGCTGGGCGTGCTGGTGCTGTGGTTCATCGTCACCGGCGCCACCGGCGGGCTGTGGGTCGCCGCGCTGCCGCTGGCGTTCTATTCGCTGCTTCCGGTGCTGCGGAACACGATGGTCGGCCTGCAGCAGGTCGACCCGTCGCTGATCGACGCCGGCCGCGGGATCGGCATGTCGGCCTCCGGGGTGCTGTGGCGGGTCGAGTTCCCGCTGGCCATCCCGCTGATCCTGGCCGGCCTGCGGACCTCGCTGGTGCTGGCCGTCGGCACGGCGACCTTCGGCATGTTCGTCAACGCCGGGGGTTTCGGCCTGCTGATCGACACCGGCTACAAGCTCAACCTGACGAAGGTGCTGATCACCGGCTCGGTGCTCGCCGTCGCGCTGGCGCTGCTGGTGGACTGGCTCGGCGCGGTGGCGGAACAGTTCTTCGGACCGAAGGGACTGCGCTGACATGCGAATCAAAGCGATACTCGGCGCGATCCTGTTGTGCGGCACGCTTTCCGCGTGCGGGCTGGAGGTCAACACCGCGCTGCCGTACAAGATCGAACCCGGTTCCATCAAGCCCATCGAATCGCTCAAGGGCGTCAAGGTGACGGTGGGCTCGAAGGACTTCACCGAGAACATCATCCTGGGCTACATGGCCGAGATGGCGCTTTCCGCGGCGGGCGCGGACGTCGTCGACCTGACCGACATCAAGGGCTCGAACTCGTCGCGGCAGGCGCTGCTCGCCGGCCAGACCGACGTCACCTGGGAGTACACCGGCACCGGCTGGATCAACTACCAGGGCAACGAACTCCCCGTCCCCGGCGGGGAACAGGCCCAGTACGAAGCCACGAAGGCGGCCGACGAGGCGAAGTTCGGCGTCACCTGGCTGAACTACTCGCCGCTCAACGACCAGTACGCCTTCGCGGTCACCGAGGCCTACGGCGCGGCGAACAACCTGAAGACGACGTCGGACCTGGCGGAGTTCCTGAAGCGGAAACCGGACCAGAACGTGTTCTGCCTGGAGACCGAATTCACCAGCCGCCAGGACGGTTTCCCCGCCGCCGTGCGGGCGTACGGGTTCCAGAACCCGGTGATCAAGAACTTCGGCATCGGCACGATCTACTCGGCCGTGGCGAGCGGGACCTGCCCGATCGGCGAGATCTTCACGACCGACGGCCGGATCGCCGGGCTGAACCTCCGCGTCCTCGAAGACGACAAGAAGGCGTTCCCGCAGTACAACGCCGTGCCGACGCTGCGGACGGAATTCCTGAACCAGCACCCGGAACTGCGCGGACCGCTGGAAACCGTCGCCGCCGCCCTCGACAACAAGCAGATGATCGAGCTGTGCAAGCAGGTCGACGTCGACGGACGGGACCAAGGCGAAGTCGCCTACGAATGGATGAAGAAGAAGGGTTTCATCGCCTAGCCCCGGATATGTCATGAAAGGGCCGTTCAGGACGAAATATGTCCTGAACGGCCCTTTCATGACATCCGGTGAGGCTCAGATCCCCAGCCGGTGCAGCAGCTTCCCCTCGAGCTGGTCCAGCTCCCCGGCCACTGCCCGGTGCGCCGCCTTCCGCCGCGCGGCCGGCATCCGCTCCGAAGCGCGGACGGTCGCCGAAAGCTGCTCCAGCGTCCCCTGGGTGTCCTTCGCGAAGGCCACGTCGGCGTCTGTCGCCTTCGCGGACTTCTTCAGCTCCGCGAGCCCCTGCGTCAGCCCCGCGATCCGCGCGTGCAACGCCGCACCGCGTCCGCTGAACTCGCCGAGCTGGTCGACCGCGACGCCGAGCTTCTTCGCTTGATAACGGTCGTATAGCTCTCGAGCGGCGCCCGCCGCCCGAACGGCGTACGGCGCGATCACCGGCAGTACGGCCGGTCCGACCACTTTGGCCACCGCGACGGCGTTCTTCGCCTTCTTCGGGGTAAACCTGCCTTCGCCCTCGACGGCTTTGGCCTTGCGCGCCATGGCACCTCCCACGCTGTGTCACGGTCGAACTTACTGGTCCCCGATGTGGCGGGCATGTCGGCTTGCCGGTGGCCTTCTAGAGTGTTGTCCGTGAGTAACGAGGTGCTACTGGACGCGGGAGCGGTGAGCCGCTGCCGGCGTCGCGTGCACCTGGAACACGACCCGGCGATGCGCGAGGTCCCGCTCGCCCCGCCCGACCCGGCCGCGCAGCAGCGGATCGCCGACGCGTCGGCGCATCGCGACGCGATCGTGCAGCGGCTCATGGACGCGACCGGCCCCGAGGCGACCTGGGTCAAGATCCCCCGCGACCTCCCGGCCGCCGAGCGCGTGCAGCTCACCGAAGAGGCCTTCGCCGCCGAAGCGCGCTACATCTGGGGCGCGCTGCTCCCGGTGGATCGCGCCGGTCACCGGCGTGGCGGCTCCGAGCTCCTCGTCAACACCGGTGACGGCTACGTGCCGGTACTGGTCGTGCGGCACCGCATCACCGATCGCGGCGCGGGCGCGCCGACCACCGTGATGACCGACCTCGACCCGGCGAACCGGCTGCCCGACCCGGCGCGAAAGGTCCGCTCGCAGCCGCGGGACCAGATGCGGCTCGCGCACCTCTATCGGATGCTCGAAGCGCTCGGAAAGCACGAAGGGCACCGCGCCGTCGGCGGTGTCATCGGGCTCGACGCGGACGTCGTCGTCTGGCACGACCTGTCCGCGGCCACCTGGCCTGGCGGCCGAAGCGCGCTGACGGAGTACCAGAGCCGCTTCGCCGACAGGCTCGCCATCGCGACCGCCGCCGCCGAAGGGGAAGAACCGCTCGCCGAGCCTTCTCGCGTCCTCGAATGCCGGCGCTGCCCCTGGTGGCCGACGTGCGAGGTCGTGCTCACCGAAACCCGCGACGTCAGCCTGGTCGTCCGCGGCGAGGACGCGATGGAGCTGCGCCGCGCCGGGGTGTCCACAGTGGACAAGCTGGCCGCGCTCGACCCGGCCGACGAGCCCCCGCCGATGAACTGGACCGGCGGCACCTTCGCCGACTCGATCATCCTGGCGCGCGCCTGGCTCGCCGATCTCACGATGGTGCGCAAGGTCGACCGCGTCGAGGTCCCGCGCGGCGACGTCGAGGTCGACGTCGATATGGAGAGCTTCGGTGATTCCGGCGCGTACCTGTGGGGTTCGCTGCTGACCGGCGCCGACATCGGGATGGAGCAGGGCTATCGGGCGTTCGCGACCTGGGAGCCGCTGCCGACCGCCGACGAGGCCCGATCGTTCGCGGAGTTCTGGGCCTGGTTCACCGAAGTCCGCGAGCGCACGCTCGCCGCGGGCCTGACCTTCCGCGCCTACTGCTACAACGCGCTCGCCGAGAACCGCTGGCTCTTCGGCTCCGCGAGCCGGTTCGGCGAATACCCCGGTGTCCCCAAGAAGGCCGAGATCGCGTCCTTTGTGGACTCCGAAGAATGGATCGACCTCTTCCGCAGCGTCACCGACCAGTTCCTGTGCTCGCACGGCAAGGGACTCAAGGTCATCGCCCCGGTCGCCGGGTTCGCGTGGCGCGATCCGGAAGCGGGCGGCGAGGCGTCGATGAGGTGGTACCGCGACGCCGTCGGCATGGACGGCGGTGTCCCCGACGACGTCCAGCGGGAGCGTCTCCTGCGCTACAACGAGGACGACGTCCTGGCCACGCACGCGTTGCGGAACTGGATGACCGACCACGCGCAGACGTCCGTGCCGTACATGAACGACCTCTGATCCCGGCTCTTACCGAGCTTGCGATCATTCACGCCCCTGTGGATACTCGTTGACGAGTACTCGCCTACGAGGAGGCGCGGTGAAGCGGCGTAAGGTCGGGAATCTGCTGGCGCTGGCGATCCTGTCCACGCTGAACGAGCGGCCGATGCATCCGTACGAAATGGCGTCGGTCCTGAAGAGCCGCGGCAAGGACCGCGACATGGGGATCAAATGGGGGTCCTTCTACACAGTCGTCGGCAACCTGCGGAAACACGGCCTCATCGAGGCCGCGGAGAGCGGCCGCGACGGCGCCCGCCCCGAGCGCACGGTGTACCGGATCACCAAGGCCGGCCGTGACGAAATGCTCGACTGGCTGCGTGAGCTCCTCGCCGAGCTCGCGCCGGAGGAGCCGAAGTTCGTCGCCGGGCTGTCGGTGATGGGGTGGCTCGGCCCGGACGAGGTGGTCGCCCTGCTCCGCACCCGCCTGGCGGCGCTGGACGAGGACATCGCCTCGACGCGAGCGGAGCTGGCGCGGCTCATCGAAGAGATCCCGCGGCTGGTGCTGCTCGAAACCGAGTACCACCTGGCGATCCGGGTCGCCGAGGCCGAGTGGGTCCGCTCGATCCTCGGGGAACTGACTTCCGGCTCGATGCCGGGGCTCGCGCAGTGGCGGGCCTTGGTGGCGGAAAGGGGGAGTACCCGCAGTTGAAAGAGCCCCGGCGAGGTGTTGCAGCACCCCGCCGGGGCGACGATCCCGCAACCGGAACCCGGCCACGAGACGGCACTTCGAGGATAACCGGGCTCCGGGCGAACAACCTGGAGAGACATGTCGAACATCAAGGACAGGAAACGGTTCAAGATCGTGCCGGAGATGGGCGGCGCGCTGGCGCGGAACTACGCCCGGCAGCGCGGCACCGGACCGCAGATCGAAAACTGGCGGCGGCAGGCGCGCGAACTCACCGCGGACCTGCCGGAAGGCGCGAAGATCCTCGAGGTCGCCTTCGGCCCCGGCTACTTCGCCGTCGAACTCGCGCGGCTCGGGTTCTCCGTCACCGGCCTCGACGTCGCGCCGACGTTCGTCGAGATCGCGAGCGAATACGCGCGGACCGAAGGCGTCGAGGTCTCGTTCCGCGAGGGCGATGTCGCGGCGATGCCGTTCGGCGACGAGTCGTTCGACTTCGTCGTGTGCCAGGCGGCGTTCAAGAACTTCGTGTGGCCGGTGAAGGCACTCGACGAGATGTACCGGGTGCTGCGCCCGGGCGGTACGGCCGTGGTGCAGGACATGAACCGGGACTCGACCGACGGCGACATCGTGCGCGAGGTGGAGAGCATGCGGCTCGGCAAACTGGCCGCTTTGGCGACCCGGCAGACGCTCGGCCAGCTGCGGCGGCGGGCGTACACGCCGGTCGACTTCGGCGGGCTGGTCGCCGAAACCGCGTTCCGGACGGGTGAGATCACGACGTCGGGCATCAGCCTGGACGTCCGCCTCAGCCGCCTCTGAGATGCAATGAACGGTCCGTTCCTTGCAAATTTCGCAAGGAACGGACCGTTCCTCTCACGCGGGGGCAGGCTCAGCGAGGGGCCATGCGCAGCGAGCCGTCCATCCGGATGACCTCGCCGTTCAGGTAGTCGTGGTCGATCAGCGACAGCGCGAGCTGCGCGTACTCGTCCGGCCGCGCGAGCCGCTTCGGGAACGGCACGCCCTCGGCCAGCGAAGCGCGGAACTCCTCGCTCACCGTCGCCAGCATCGGGGTGTCGACGATGCCCGGCGCGATGGTCAGCACGCGGATCCCGTGCGAGGCGAGGTCGCGCGCGGCGGGCAGGGTCATCCCGACGATGCCGCCCTTGGACGACGAGTACGCGACCTGCCCGATCTGGCCGTCGAAGGCGGCGACCGACGCGGTGTTGATGATGACGCCGCGCGCGTTGTCGGCCAGCGGCTCGGTCTTGGCGATGGCCTCGGAGGCCAGCGTCAGCACGTTGAAGGAGCCGATCAGGTTGATCTGGACGACCTTCGCGTACAGGGCGAGGTCGTGCGGGCCCTTCTTCGAAAGGATCCGCGCGGACGGGCCGATCCCGGCGCAGTTCACCACGGTCCGCAGCGGCACCCCGGACTCGGCCGCGGTCGCGACGGCGGCGCGCACCTGCTCCGGGTCGGTCACGTCCGCCTCGACGTAGGTGATGCCCTCGACCTGCTCGGCGTTCGCGATGGCACCGGCGAGGTCCAGCGCGAAGACCCGCGCGCCCTTCGCGGCGAGCGCCTTCGCGGTCGCGCCGCCGAGCCCGGACGCGCCACCCGTGACGAGCGCCGCGGTATCGGTGATCTGCATGTTCTCCCTTTCGTCGGCAACCGTTCATAGGTTAACGCTCGTTCGCATCGGGCCCGGGTGGGATGGCTCACTACGGGGCGAAGCATGTCGTGAGGAGTATTCGGGCCTGAAGCATTCCGTTCGCTCGGAGGTCAACTCCGGCTGTCACCTTCAGCAGCATGAGCGCTGCTCGGATCGTGGTGGTGGGGACCGGTTACGTCGGATTGACCACGGGGGCCTGTCTGGCCGGCCTGGGGCATCGAGTCACTTGCGTCGATGTCGACCAGGCGAAGGTCGCAAGGCTTTCCGCCGGACGGGTGGACATCCTGGAGCCGGGATTGTCCGAGCTGGTGTCGAGGGGGCTGACCAGCGGAAGACTCGAGTTCGTGGTCGGCGCGCGCGAAGCCGTTCGCGACGCCGAGGCCGTTTTCCTTTGTGTGCCAACACCGATGGGGGCGGGCGGCTCGGCGGACCTGCGGGCCGTCGAAGCCGTGACCGCCGAGATCGGCGACGTCATCCCGCCGGGATGCGCGCTGATCACCAAATCGACCGTTCCGGTGGGCACGTCGAAGCGCATCCAGGCGATGCTCGGCCGCACGGACGTGCCGGTGGTGTCGAACCCCGAGTTCCTGCGTGAGGGCACCGCGGTCGAGGACTTCCTCGGCCCCGACCGGATCGTCGTCGGCTCGGACGACGTCGCGGCCGCCCGCTGGGTCGGCGATCTCTACGCCGACCTCGCCGCCCCGGTCGTCGTCGCCGACGCGGCCAGCGCGGAACTGGTGAAGTACGCGGCGAACTGCTTCCTCGCGATGAAACTGTCCTATGTGAACTCGATCGCCGAACTGTGCGAACGCCTCGGCGCGGACATCGACCTCGTCACCGAGGGCATGGGCTACGACCGGCGCATCGGCCGCTCGTTCCTCAAACCCGGCCCCGGCTGGGGCGGCTCGTGCCTGCCGAAGGACACCAGCGCGCTGGTGAAGGTCGCCGAGTCGGTGCAGTACGACTTCACGCTGCTCACCTCGGCGATCGAAGAGAACATCGCGCAGCGGGACCGCGTCGTCGCGAAGATCGCCGGCGCCGTCGGCGGCACGCTGGCCGGTTCGCGGATCGGTGTCCTCGGGCTGGCGTTCAAAGCCGGGACGAACGACCTGCGCGACTCGCCCGCCCTCGCGGTCGCTTCCGTGCTGGGCGCGCTCGGCGCGGAACTGACCGCGTACGACCCCGCCGTCGGCGGGCACATCGACGGCATGACCGTGGTCGACGACCCGTACCAGGTCGCGAAGGCCGCCGACGCCGTCGTCGTGCTGACGGAATGGGACGAGTTCAAACGGCTCGACTGGACCTACATGGCCGAGCAGATGGACGGCGATTCGGTCGTCGACACGCGCAATCTCCTCGACCCGCACCAGATCCTGGACGCCGGCCTGTCGTGGCAGGGCGTCGGGCGGCCGCGGGCGGCGCTGCGGCGGAAGGTCGCCGTCTCCTGACCCACCTGCCTCCCGCGGGTGTCATGAAAGGGTCGTTCAGGACATTTCCCGTCCTGAACGACCCTTTCATGACACTAGGGAGACGAGCTTCATCAGCCCGTCCACGACCTCCTCGGCCGTCGGACCGTTCTCCGGGTCGAGCATGTGCTGCAGCATCACGCCCGAGTTCAGGGCCGTGGCGACCGCGCCGACCCGGCGTTCGTCCGCCTCGGTGAGGGTGTCCTCGTCGATCCCGAGAATGCCCGCCGCCATCCCCCGGCGGCCTTCACGCTGCGCGGCGGCGAGCTGTTTGCGCAACTCAGGGTGATGTTCGGACTGTACGAACGCCTCGATCGAGGCGATCCACAGCTGCCGGTTGCGCCCGTACGAGTCGATCATCGCGCGCCAGGAAGCGGCGTACTGCTCGGACGGTGACGCGTCGGGGTCGACGGCGCCCCGCATCTCGATCTGGATCTCCCTGCCCCAGTCGTCCATCGCCTGCGAGAACGCCGTCAGCAGCAGGGCTTCGCGCGATCCGAAGTGGTAGCCGATCGCCGCGTGGCTGACTCCCGCGGCCGTCGCGATGTCCCGCACGGTCGTGCGTGACCAGCCTTTTTCCTTCAAACACTGGATGGCGCCCGCCATCAGGTCCTCGCGATTACCCATGCCCGAGATTCTAGACCACGCGGTTTATCCAGTTGGTTTAACCAAGTGGATTGACCAAGCGTGCAAATCTGCCGTACGGTCGCTCTCATCACCACGAACCCAGGGAGCAAGCCATGACGACCACCGTTCTGATCTCCGGCGCCGGCATCGCGGGTCCGGCCCTCGCCTTCTGGCTGCGGAAGCGCGGTTTCGCGCCGACCGTCGTCGAACGCGCCCCGGCCCTGCGTGAAGGCGGCAGCGCGGTCGACTTCCGCGGCGAGCAGATGACGCTGCTGAAGCGCATGGGGATCCTCGAGGACATCCGCGCGAAGGAAACCGCGATGGGCGCGCAGGTCATCGTCGACCCGCGGGGCAAGAAGGTCGCCCAGATGCCGTCGGTCTTCTTCAGCGGCGAAGTCGAGATCGAGCGCGGAGATCTGACGCGCATCCTCTACGGCCACACGAAAGACGACGTCGAGTACGTCTTCGGCGACTGGATCACCGGGCTGGACGAGCGCTCGGACGGTGTCGACGTCACCTTCGCCCACGGAGAACCGCGCAGATTCGACCTGGTCGTCGGCGCGGACGGGCTGCACTCGGGTGTGCGGCGGCTGACGTTCGGCGAAGAAGAGCTGTTCCGCACCGATCTCGGCTTCCACACCGCGGGCTTCAACGCGCCCAATCACCTGGATCTGGACCACCTCGGCCAGATCTGCAGCGTCCCCGGCCGGACGGTCATGGTCGCCAGCGGCCGCGATCGCTCGGCGCTCAACGTCAGTTTCGTCTTCGCGTCAGGGGAATTGGAGGTCAACCGACGCGACGTCGAAGCGCAGAAGAAGGCCCTCGCCGAGCGCTACGCCGACTTCGGCTGGGAAGTCCCGACGCTGATGGAGAGCCTCCGCGATACCGACACGCTGTACTTCGATTCGCTCAGCCAGATCCATCTCGACAAGTGGTCGCGGGGCCGGGTCGTGCTGCTCGGTGACGCCGCCTGGTGCGCGGGGCCGGGCGGTTCGGGAACCGGCCTCGCGATGATGGGCGCGTACGTCCTGGCGGGGGAGCTCGCCGCCGCGCACGGAGACCACGAAGTCGCCTTCGCCCGTTACGAAGAGAAGCTGCGTGGTCCGGTCAAGGTCTCGCAGAAGCAGGCGGCGGGCATCGGCACCTTCCTCGCGCCGAAGACGCGGTTCATGGTCGGTTACCGGAACTTCCTGTACCGGATCCTGGGTTCGCGGCCGATGGCCAAGGTGTTCACGTGGATCACGTCGCGGGCGGCGAACGCGGCGACGCTGGAAAACTATGACGCTCCGGTGGCCGCCCGGCGATAGTTTCGGTGGGTGATGGAGGCGAAGGAGTTCCGTAAGGTCTGTTACGAGGCCGCCCGGCGAACGCGTGGCCAGGTCGTCCGATTCGTGCCGGGTGACGTGGCACGGAACTTCCAAACCGGCGAGATCGCCTATGACCATCGAACCGTCGCGGTGTTGTGGACACAGGACTGGGACGAGGGCGGAAGGCGGGAGATCTTCGGCATCGCGGACACGCACATCGGCTTCGGAACGATCAGCTTCGTCGACGAGCCGGGATTGCTGGCTGTTCTGCGAGAGCTTCTTCCCGAGCACCGGTTGTACTCCCGGGCCGAGCTCGAGGCGCCGATCGACATCACGGCACCGCGCTGGAAGAACCACTACGACGTCCAGCACTGGCGGCCCGACTTCCTCGGTGAGGTGCTCTTCAGCTGCTGGGACTGAAAAAGTAGTTAGCAAAGCGTAGTATCACCGTCGTGTTCACGACCAGGCCGGAACTGGCCGGCACCCACGGCATGGTGGCATCGACGCACTGGCTGGCCTCGGCCACCGGCATGGCGGTGCTCGAAAACGGCGGCAACGCCTTCGACGCGGCGGTGGCCGCCGGGTTCGTCCTGCAGGTCGCCGAGCCGCATCTGTGCGGCCCGGCGGGTCAGGTACCCGGCATCTTCGTCACCGCCGCGGATCGGACTCCGCGTGCTCTCGCAGGTCAGGGGGTCTCGCCCGCGGCCGCGACGCCGGAGTACTTCGCCGACCTCGGGCTCGACCTGATCCCCGGCAGCGGCCTGCTCCCCGCGACCGTCCCGGGCGCGTGGGACGGCTGGCTGTTGCTCCTGCGGGATCACGGCACGAAGTCGTTGCGCGATGTCCTCGGCTACGCGATTTCCTACGCCCGTAACGGAATTCCCCTGGTCAGCCGGGTCGGTGACACGATCCGCGCGGTCCAGGAACTTTTCACCGAGCATTGGCCGACGTCCGCGGCGCTCTGGTTGCCGGACGGCAAGCCCGCCGAGGGGTTGCATCGCAATCCGGCGCTCGCGGACACGTGGGAGCGGCTGCTCACCGAGGCCGAGGCGGTCAGTGGCCGCGAGGCCCAGATCGACGCCGGGCGCCGCGCGTGGTCACAAGGCTTCGTCGCCGAGGCGATCGAGGCGTTCAGCCGCAAGGCTTTCCGTGACGACTCCGGCCGCGATCACGCCGGTCTCCTCACCGGCGAGGACATCGCCGGTTGGGAAGCGACATACGAGGACGCGCTGCAGGTCGACTTCGGCGACTGGGGCCTGGTGAAGATGGGCGCCTGGACACAAGGTCCGGCACTGCTGCAGCAGGCGCGGCTGCTGGACGGCCTGCGCGACAAACTGTCCTATGTGGACGGAATCCCGACCGAACGCACGGTGCACTTGGCCGTCGAGGCGGCGAAGCTGGCTTTCGCGGACCGTGAGGCTTGGTATGGCGACTCGCCCGAGGTGCCGATCGACCTGCTGATCTCCCGCGAGTACGCGGATGCCCGCCGGGCCTTGATCACCGACGAGGCGTCCGCCGAACTCCGGCCCGGCGGTCCCTCGCCGAAGCTGCCCGCGATCCTCGAAAGGTTGCGCGGACTGGAATCCGGTTCCGGTGCGACGGGGGAGCCGACGGTCGGGCCGCTGGGCGAGACCCGCGGCGACACCGTGCACATCGACGTCGTCGACGCGGCCGGGAACATGATCTCGGTGACGCCGTCGGGTGGCTGGCTTCAGTCGAGCCCGACGATCCCGGAACTCGGGTTCTGCCTCGATTCGCGGGGGCAGATGTTCTGGCTGGAGCAGGGTTTGCCGAACTCGCTCGCGCCGCGCAAACGGCCGCGGATCACGCTTTCGCCGTCGATGGGCCTGCGGGACGGCGAGCCGGTGCTCGCGTTCGGCACTCCGGGTGGCGACCAGCAGGACCAGTGGCAGCTGTGTTTCTGGCTGGCGCACACGCTCGGCGGGCTGAACCTGCAGGAGTCGATCGATTCGCCGGCGTGGCACACCACCGCGTTCCCGAGCTCGTTCTATCCGCGTTCGTGGACGCCGCGGGAAATGGTGGTCGAGTCGCGGCTTGGTAAGTCCACAATGGACGCTCTTGCCGAGCGTGGGCACGCCGTCGTCGACGCCGGTCCTTGGGCGCTCGGGCGGCTTTCGGCCGTTTCTCGTTCCGGTGGCGTGCTTCGCGCCGCCGCCAACGCGCGCGGTATGCAGGGCTACGCCGCAGGCCGCTGACTCTCTTGCCGTGAAGGCCTCCTTCCCTACTTTCAGGGTAGGGAAGGAGGCCTTCACGGCAAGCGGTTGTCCACAACGGTTCCCGCCTGTGGACAACCCGGCTCACGTCCGCCTCCCCGCCCCCATCGGCGATAGACTGGCTTCGGGGTCGCCCCCCTGGGAGTGGTGGGGGGTGGGGTGGTGACTTAAGAGCGCGGCTGTTCCCAGAGCCAGAATTCGATGCCCTGGTTGTCCACGCATTCGGCGCTCAAACCGTAGGGCTGCTGTTCGGTTTCGCCTGCCTGGCCGCCCTGGGCCCGGACACGGTCGAGGGCGGCGGCGAGGTCGTCGACGGCGTACATGAGTTTCCAGCCCACCTGCCGTCCTGGGCCGCCCCAGAGCCCGCCCTGCAGGCCGGAGCCTTCGACGCCCCAGCCGCCCTCGACCGTCCCGGGCGAGAACTGCCAGCCCAGAACGGCGCCGTAGAACGCCTTCGCGCGTTCGTCGTCCGGGACCTGGAAGGTGAAGTAGCCCGCTTCGCCGTGCCGGATCGGCGTAGCCGCGGAAGCGGGTCGAGGCGCCGCTTGCGCGACGAGCCACCGCTGGCCGTACGGGTCCTTGATTTCCCCGCTCAGCCCGTGGCCCTCGTCCGCGACGGGACGTCGCAGCTCTCCGCCCAGCTCCACGGCCCGCGCGGCCGAAGCGTGCGCGTCCGCGACCTCGACCCGGATCAGCGGGCCACCGGAGGGCGCCACGACGATGCCCAGCTCGGGGAACTCCTCGGCGAACATCAGCACGCTGTCCCCGATGGCCAGTTCCGCGTGCCCGACCCGGCCGTCCTCCATCACGATCGGATCGGACCGCCGCCGCGCCCCGAACACCTCGACATAGAAATCGAGCGCGGCGCGGGCATCCGTCACCACGAGGTACGGCGTCAACGAGCGGACTTCGGCATCGACTGTCATCTCGGCTCCGTTCAGGACGGCGCGACGAAGGTTGTCGCGCAGTTCGGCGGCGAAGAGCGGGTCAGGCTCGACAGGCTGCGAGGGCGTGCGAAGCGCGTCGAACGGATCAGGCATCGCGACCCTCCTTTTCCTGATAAGCACGCCGGAACGCGGCACGGGCCCGCACGAGCAACGCCTCCGTGGCGTGCACCGTGCGCTCGAGATGCTCGGCGACCTCCGGGACCGGAAGGCCATCGACGTAGCGAAGCGTCAACGCGGCTTGATGATGCGCTCCGAGCGACGCGAGCACCTCGCGCGCCAGCAGCGCGTCCAGCCGTTCGTCCCACGGATCGGTGTACTCCTCCTCGTGGACGAGCCGCAGCCCGCGTTCCTCGCGTTCCTTGCGCCGCCAGTGATCGGCGAGTTTGTGCCGGGCGACGCCGATCAGCCACCCGGTGCTCACCGGCGGGGCGAGTTCCTTGCGACAGGACCTCACCGCGCCGAGGAAAGTCTCCGACGTCAGCTCCTCAGCGAGGGTGCGATCACCGCACCGGGACAGCAGGTACCCGTAGACCTCCGGCAACGCCGTCTCGTACAGCGACAGCAGCGCGAAGGCCGGGTCCCGATGCACCCGTGGTTCCGTCACATCCCCATCGTCGCTCGGGGAGCCACAACTCCGACGGGTGAAATCGAACTTTCTCAGGCCCGCGGATCCGGTAGGCGCCGCGCCACCGTGATCACACCGACCGTCAGCACCGCCTGAATGCCGATGACCAGCGCGAACGCGCCCTTCATCCCGAGCGGCCCGGCACCGGCGGACGCGAACAAAGTCCCCAGCGTCGCCACGCCCAGCGCCATCGCGGCCTGCTGCGACGTCGTCAGCATCCCGCTGCCGACCCCGGCGATCTCCGGCGGCACCTTCGACAACACGATCCGGAACACCGTCGTCATCGCCAGTCCCTGGCCGAGACCGCACAGCAGCATCCCCGGCACGAAATCGAGCACTCCGAGATCCGGCCATTCCAGCAGCACGGTGCCGATCAGTGTAAGCAGCCCGAGCAGCTGCACCGAAAGACCGGCGGCCACCACCCGCTGGCCGAACCGCGTCACCAGACGGCTGCTGACCAGGCACATCGCGAAGAACGCGAGTGAAAGCGGCGCCGTCACCAGGCCGGAACCGAACGGCCCCAGGTGCAGACCGTCCTGCAGCGTCACCGCGAACACGAACATGAACGCGCTGAACCCGATGAAGAACGGCACCCCGACCAGCAGGCCTTGGCGCACACTCGGCATCCGCATCACCGACGGCGGCAGCAGCGGGACACCGCCCCGGCGTTCCATCCGCCGCTCGACGTGGACGAACCCGGCCGCGGCGAACGGGAACACCATCAGCAACGCGATCGTCCACAGTGGCCAGCCCTGCACCGGTCCTTCCGCCAGCGGGAGCAGCAGCGACACCAGCGCGATCGCCAGGAAGAAGGTGCCGGGACGGTCGATGCCGATCGGGTTCCGCGAACGGCTCTCCGGGATCAGCCGCCGCGCGACCACCAGACCGACGACGCCGACGGGCACGTTGACCAGGAAGATCGGCCGCCAGCCGGTACCCCAGAGATCGGCGGCGACCAGCGCGCCGCCGAGGAACTGCCCCAGCACCATCGAAAGCCCTGCTGTGGCGCCGTAGAGCCCCAGGGCCTTGGAGCGGCGTTCGCCCGTGGTCGTCGCCTGGATGATCGACAGCACCTGCGGCAGCATCAGCGCCGCGGCCGCCCCCTGCGCGGCCCGTGCCGGCACCAGCGTCAACGCCGTCGGCGCGATCCCGCAGAGCAGGGAGGTGAACGTGAACGCGGCCAGCCCGATCAGGAACAGCTTGCGGCGGCCGAAGGCGTCACCGAGCCGTCCGCCGACGACGAGCAGGACGGCGTAGGCGATCCCGTA
The DNA here is from genome assembly GCF_003947535.1 of Amycolatopsis sp. WAC 04169. Lineage (NCBI taxonomy): Bacteria > Bacillati > Actinomycetota > Actinomycetes > Pseudonocardiales > Pseudonocardiaceae > Amycolatopsis > Amycolatopsis sp. WAC 04169. The sequence goes on from NZ_QHJI01000001.1 coordinate 532,730, forward strand.
GGCCGCGACCACCAGTTCCAAGGTGGCCGACGAGGTGCGGAGGTCCGAACCGATCGCGGGCAGGGCGATGTTGACGATGAAGAAGTCGATGAGCGGAAGTGCCGCCCCCAGCAGCACGGTGACCAGGCCCGCCGACGTCAGGGCCGGGCCGGCGGTGACGCGCGCGGGCGTCGCCGGTACTTGCGTCGAAGTCATGAGTACCACGATCAGCCGATCGCGACCCTGGTACCAGGAGTGTGTTTATCCTGGTACCGCCACTACCTGGTAACCGGCTTCGAGCTTTGCGAACCTGATGAGGTGACCATGACCGTCGATTCGCGAGTGGCCGAGGTGCGGCGGCACGAGCTGGCCGCGTTCCTGCGCAGCCGCCGCGAGCGCATCACCCCGGACCAGGTCGGCCTGCCGATCAGCGGCAGGCGCCGCACGCCCGGACTGCGCCGCGAGGAGGTCGCGCAGCTGGCCGGGGTCGGGGTCACCTGGTACACGTGGCTCGAACAGGGCCGCGACATCAACGCCTCCGAGCAGGTGCTCGACGCGATCTCCCGCACCCTGCGGCTCGACCCGCACGAGCACACGCACCTCTTCACCCTCGCCGGCGCACCCGAGCCGCCGCTGGAGAAGGACTGCAAGCTCCTCAGCCAGAACATTCACCGGATGATGGACAAGCTGGAGCCGTTCCCGGTCTGCGTGCGCAACGCGCGATGCGACATCCTCGCCTACAACCGCGCTTACGACTGGCTGATGGGCGGCCTCGACGACATCCCGTTCGAAGAGCGCAACACGCTGATCCAGTGCCTGACCAATCCCGAGTGGCGCCGCAGGCTGCCGGACTGGGAGCTCAACCTGCCCCGGGTGGTCGCCGGCTTCCGCGCCGCGATGGCCGAGCACATCGCCGAGCCGGCGTGGAAGAACCTGGTCAAACGCCTGCGGCAGGAGTCCGAGCTCTTCGAACGGATGTGGAAGGAGCACGACGTCTCCACCGAACGGATCGTGCTCAAGCGATACCTGCACCCGGACGTCGGCCTGTTGCGGTTCGAGTTCTCGTACCTGTACCTCGGGCGGCGTTCCGAGATCTCCCTGGCGACGCTCACCCCGGCCGACGAAGAGACCGCGGCGAAGCTGCCCAGCTCCTTCTGAAGGGGGAGGCGGACCAGGCTAGCGAGGGAGCCTTTCCGCGGCGTGAACGCCGACGCTGAGTGCATGACCGTAGCGATGGCTCCACCCAAGATCTCCAGCGCTCGCCTGATCGTCTGCTACGCGGCGATCCTCGGCACGCTCCCGTACCTGACGTTGAAGGCGTCCTGGGTGACCGGAGGCAGCCTCGGCCTCCGTGATCCGTCCTTTGTGGACTCGGACCTGATGGTGTTCGCGAATCTGGTCACCGGCGGCATGGACGTCGTCGCGGTGATCCTCGCGCTGGCGTTCACCTACTCCTGGGGTCGGCGGATCCCCGCGCCGCTCGTGCTGTTCCCGATCTGGATCGGCACCGGACTGCTCGCCCCGATCGTGCTGGACATCCCGGTGATCGCCGCCGACCTGACGACCACGCAATCGGCCGATCTGCCGCTGGAGAACTGGGTCTGGGCCGTCGTCTACGGCGGCTTCGCCTGGCAGGGGATCATGCTGCTGACCGCGTTCGTGCTCTACGCCCGCGACCGCTGGTGGTTCGTCGTCACCGGCACCGTGAAGCCGGGGACCATCGGTGCGGCGGGCGTGCTCGGCATCGTGACCGCACTCGTCTGCGCGGCCTTCCACACGATCTGGGCGTTCGGTCCCGGTGGTGTCGCCGCTCGAGGGCAGGACATCGTGATCGCGGTGCTCGCCGTCCTCGCGGCTCTGGCGCTGGCGAACGTTTCGCGAGGGCGGTTCTGGCCGCGGCTGGTGCTGGTGTGGACGGGCGCCGGGACGATGGCGGGCACCGGGGCGTGGGGCCTGTTCGCCGCGTTCACCATGGGATCCGCCGATCGCGCGGCGGTGCTGGCCGTACAGGTGGCCGGCGGGGCGCTGATGATGGTCTCGGTCCTGCGGCGGCTACCCGCGGTCGAGCAGGCGACGTGATTCCTTGCTGAAGGCGGGAACCGTTCTCTCGAATCTTTCGAGGAATTCGCTCAAGGTTTCCGGCGGCCGCTCGAGCGCGCAGACCTGTTCGCGCAGGCAGCGAAGTGTGGCCGCTGGATGCAGATCGAGTTGATCGAGAAGGAAATCATCCGGATGCACGGCCTCGAGTTGGTGGGGTTCGAGGGCCGAGGCCGGAAAGTCCTTGAGATTCGCTGTCACGATGACGGCGGCGTTCGCACGGACCGCGGCCGCTAGGACGTGCCTGTCCTTCGGATGGTTGGTCATGGTCGGAATCAGCGGCTCGTAGCCGGTGACCTCGGAATCCGGGAAGGCTGAGCGCATTCCGGTCAACCGCCGCTTCGCCTGCTGCGGCTCCAGACCGAAATGCCCGACGAGATTCCGCTCGACCTCGTCGAGCACCTCGCCCGACCATAGAGCGCGATAGGTGCCGGCCTCCGCCAGCCGCAGCAACAGATCCGTCAACCGGATCGGAATGAGCACGCAAGCATCGAGGAAGGCGGGAAACGGCACGGCTAGCGAGTCTGGACGAACCCGTCGACGATGTCATCGCTGCCGTCCCGGCTCGCCGAAGCTGTCAGCTCATCGAGAATTCCTTGCCGTTCCGCACGGGAACGCGCCCGGTAGTCGAGCAAGTCACTGAGAAGGACCCGCCGGTGACGTCCCGGTTTCTCGAACGGGATCTCACCGGATTCCAGAAGCTTGACCAGCGTCGGCCGGGAGACGTTGAGCATGTCGGCCGCCTGCTGCGTGGTCAGGACGGCGTTCAGCGGCGCGATGTTGATGGCGAAGCCCTGGGACATCGCCTTCACGACGTCCCGAAGCACGTCGTAGACCTGCCCAGGAAGTGGCACCTCGCTGCCGTCCGGGCCCACCAATTTCGCCTGATGCGCCGGCGAGGTCGCGATCATGAACTCGTCGAGCCGCCGGAGCTCCCGGCGGGCGTCCGGTTCGGTGGCGGATGGCGGGAGAACGGTGTGCTGTTCGATCGTCGATGTCATGGCGCCTCCTCGGGTACCACCACGTTAATCGAAAAAAACGAAAGACGCATCCTTGGTCGGCGGCTACCGCACGCGGCGTAGCCCGGAAGCCGCTTTTCAACGGACGCGACCCGTCCCCGCCCCGGGTAGCTTTCGTCCTGTGTTGCTGAAGGAACGGTATCCGTGGAGCCCCTGGGTGGGCCGCGTCTTGCGCGTGGTGTTGCCGCTGGGGTTCGTCCTCGGCGCCACGAGCGGCGCCTCGCGCTGGCAGCCGGACGCGCCGCAGCTGACCTCGTCCGGGGTGCTCTGGCTGGTCGCCACCGCGGTGCCGCTGCTGATCGTCCACCGCTTCCCGATGACGATCTTCCTGCTCACCTCCGCGTCGACACTCGGCTACTACATGTCCGGCAACCCGGGCGGGCCGGCGATCGTGCTCCCGACCATCGCGCTCTTCCTGCTCACCAAGATCCGCGGGCCGCTCGTCGCGGGCGGCACCGGCGGAGCGCTCTTGGCGGTGGCGGGGATCGTGTTGTTCGTCCGGCACGGATTCGCCGGCTTCGACTTGCGGGCCGGGCTGGGCCTGGTCTGGGTGATCGCGGTCGTCGGGGTCGGGACGGCGGTGCGCAACGGGATGGCCGCCGCGCGGGCCCGCCGCGAGCAGGCCGACGAGCACCGGCACCGGATGGCCGAGCAGGAGCGGCTCACCATCGCCCGCGAGGTGCACGACGTCGTCGCGCACAGTCTCGCGATGATCAACGTGCAGGCCGGGGTCGCCGCGCATGTCGCCGACAGGCGGCCTGAGCAGGCGAAAGAGGCGTTGCTGAACATCAAGGAAGCGAGCGCTTCGGCGCTGAAGGACCTTCGCGCGACGTTGGCCGTGTTGCGTTCCGGGGAGGACAAGGCACCCGCGCCGAGCCTCGCCCAGGCCGACGAGCTGTTCGAGCACGCCCGCGCCGCCGGGCTGGAGGTCCGCGTCGACGGCGAGCCGGGGGAGCTGCCCGCTCCGGTCGACGGCGCCGCGTACCGGATCCTGCAGGAATCGCTGACCAACGTGGTCCGCCACGCGAACCAGGCGCGGGGTGTCGACGTCAGGTTCGAGCGGAAAACCGGTGCGCTGACACTGCTCGTCCGCGACGATGGCCGTGGCGCCGTCGAACCCGCGCCCGGGCACGGCCTGCGCGGGATGTCCGAACGGGCGGCCGCGCTGGGCGGCGCGCTCACGACGTCCGTGGTGGACGGCGGTTTCCAGGTTCGCGTGGACCTGCCCATCAAGGGGGAAGAATGACGATCCGGGTGGTTCTCGCCGACGACCAGGTGCTGGTCCGCGCCGGTTTCCGGGTATTGCTGGAGACCGAAGACGGCTTCGAGGTCTGTGCCGAGGCGGGCGACGGCGAGCAGGCGGTCGCGGCCGCCGTCGAGCATCGGCCGGACATCGTCGTGATGGACATCCGGATGCCCGGCGTCGACGGGCTCGAAGCGACGCGGCGGATCACCGCGAATCCCGAACTGGCCGGGGTGAAGGTCCTGGTCCTGACCACTTTCGACGTCGACGAGTATGTCTACGAGGCGTTGCGCGCCGGCGCGAGCGGGTTCCTGCTGAAGGACACCGACCCGGTGGAGCTGCTGCGGGCGCTGAAGGTGGTGGCCGCGGGCGAGGCGCTGCTGGCGCCGACCGTGACCCGCCGGCTGATCGCGGAGTTCGTCGACCGGCCGGAGAACCGGCGCATCGACGTGAGCGCCGTCCGCGAGATCACCGACCGCGAACGCGAGGTCCTCGGCCTGGTCGCCGGCGGCATGTCGAACGACGAGATCGCGGCGCAGCTGGTGATCTCGACGGCCACCGCCCGCACGCACGTCAGCCGCATCATGACCAAGATCGGCGCGCGCGACCGGGCGCAACTGGTGGTGCTCGCCTACGAATCGGGACTCGTGAGCCCGCGCCGGGATTGAGATTCCCCCAAAAAGCTGAGATTGCCGAAAAACCTGCGGCGGTGACGGGGAGTCGTCGAGGGCGCCATGACTTCGACTCTCCGTTAAGTCGCTGCCGGTCGGGACCTGACTTAGGTCGTGCATCTGCACGTGCACCGATGCCATCCGCGCCTCTTTTTCATCTCCACCAGGGTTCCGGTGGGATGCCGATCGCTGATCCGGAATCAGACAGCTGTACGGCTAACCCTGATTTCCTGACGAATCCAGCGGTATCGCGCCGGATTTCGCGCTCGTGATCGAGTACGGTGCGTGATCTTTTCGCGGGCCGTCGACCGGGCCGTCAGTCACTTTCCGTCGCGAAATCGCTCCCTGGACGGGTTTCGCTCGCTCCGTGTTGCTTTGTCGCAATGGCGCTGAGCATTAGTCTCCGGCTGAACGGCAAGGCGGTTTTCACCTACCCGACGTGATTCTCACCCGGCCGGGCAAGAAATCGATTCACCTTTTTCTCTCACTGGGAGTCACCATTGACGGCAAAGACATCCGATCCGCTTCCGGTGGTCGGCTGATGGGCGGGGACTTCCTGGCCGCGGTCACCGAACGGCAGCGCCGTCGGCTGCTCGACCTCGGCAAACACGTGGATCACGCGGCGGGCACGACGCTGCTCAACCAGGGTGACCCGGCGCCGCCGGTGCTGATCCCGCGGTCCGGCTACGTGAAGGCGCTGCGTGCGGCACAGGGCGGCTCGCCGCCGACGATCGTGGACCTGTTCGGCGCCGGTGACGTGCTCGGCGTCGAGGACTGCCTGGCCGGACGGCCGAGCCACCTCTCGTACATCGCCACGAAACCGGTTCGCGCGCTGGAGATCCCGCGGTACGCCTTCCAGGGCTTTCTCGACGACGATCACGAGGTGATGGCCCTGATCACCGCACACCTGGCCGTGCGGCTGCGGCTGCGGAACGTCGCGCTGGGGTTCGCGACGGCCAAGGTCCGGAGCAGGCTGACCGCGTTCCTGACCAGGATGCAGGCGCTCTACGGGGTTCCCGGTGAAAACGGCGTCGTCATCGACATCGGGTTGAACCACGCGGACATCGCCTCCGCGATCGGCGCTTCGCCCGCCTCGGTCAACGCCGAGATGGCGAAGCTCAAGAACGAGGGGTATTTGAGCACCGGATACAAGACGATCCACCTGAAGAAACGCCTTCGTGAGGACGGCCCGCCGCTCACTCCGGTCCCGTCCGCGCGGCGGCGGATCCCCCAGCTGCGGATACCGCGGATCGCGATGGGGTGAACGGGGCCTTCCCGCGTGATCCGCGAGGAAAGCCCCGTCCATTTCCTCCCTGCGCCGCGGGGTGCGCAAGATCAGGTCAACTGCGCCTCAGCTGAAGCGCGAGCCGTATGACGAACACGACGGCCAGCGCGGCGACCAGGGCGATTTCCCAGGCCATGGCTGCTCCTTCCCGCCGGCATCCGAACTCGTCAGATGCTCTGCCCATAAGGCGCATCAGCGGGGGAGGACGTTCACCGACACGGCCCAACTCACACTTTCGGACCAACGCCACGCCCACTACCCGTGCAATGAAAGTGTCTTTCCTTGCCAAATTTGCAAGGAAAGACACTTTCATTGCACGCGGGGCACCTACAGAGCGCTTCCGACGGCAGCCCACACCCGATGCGGATCGAGGTCCATCGGCCGCGAATCCGGATCCGGCCGCAGCCGCCGCAGCAGCACCTGCTGCACCAGCGTCGTCGGCCGGGCCGCCGCGGCCACCCGCCGCCAGAACAGGTGATCCTCCAGGCCTTCGAACAGCACCTCGGTGTTCCACCCGCCGAACTCGTCGACCAGCGACCGCCGCACCAGATAGCCGCTGCCCAGATACGGCAGGGTCCGCAGCCGCCGCTCCTCCGGCGGCAGGGCGCCGACCAGGCCGTCCACCGGATCCGCGACCGGGCAGTGCACGACGTCGGCATCCTCCGAAACGGCCAGCAGCCGCTCCAGCAGGAACTCCGAAGCCCGCATCCCGCCGTCGAGCACCAGCAGCCACGACGCCGTCGAGCGCTCCAGCAGCGAATTCCGGGTGAGCCCGCGGCCGAGCGGGGTGTCGTGCAGCAGCACGTCGTACGGGCGCGGCCGCGGCCACGGGTGCACGCCGTCCTCGCCGACCAGCACCTTCCGCGGGGTCACGCTGCCCGTGAGCAGGTCGTTCGCGAGATCGTCCGGATCGACCTCGCCGGTGCGGCGCACGATCAGCACGTCGACGTCGGCGGTGCCCGCCATCGAAGCCGCCGCCGGCTCCCAGCTTCGCGTGGCGACCCGCCGGGCCCCGGCCGCGCGCTGCGCGATCCGTGCCGACAACGCCGTCCCGCGTGCCGAGGCCGGTCCGGCGGCGGACCGGTCACCCGCGAACCGCGCGTCGAACGACGGGGTGTCGATCGCCAGCGCGTCCTCCGGGTTCCGCAGGCTCGTCGCCAGCGCCCGCGCCGGGGCGATGTCCGCGGCGGGCGCCGAACCCAGCGAGGACGCCAGTTCGATCAGCCGCCGCGCGGACGCCGTCATGTCCAGCGACTTCACGAAGCCGTAGGCGGCCGAACGCAGATGCCGTTCCCGTTCCGGCTCGTCGGCGAGCGCGGCGACGACCGAGCCCAGCGCCTCCGGCCGCGCGAGGACCAGATGCTCGCCGGGGACCAGCGGTTCGACGTCGACGGAGGTCTCGCTGACCACCACGCAGCCGTTGGTCATCGCTTCGAGCGTGCGCACCCACTCCAGGGTCTGCTTCCGCTCACGGTGCAGGTTCAGCAGGAACCGCGACCGCGCGAGGTGCTCGAACTTCGCCTTGCCCGGCAGGAAATCGACGCGGGCGGCGGTCATCGGCTCGTGCGGCGGGGTCAGCAGCCGCGTCCGCAGGCCGGCGAGGTCCCGCGCGTACGAGCCGAGCAGCACCGAACGGCGCCGTTCGGCCGTGCCGAGGTAGGTGACGTCGAGGTCGCGCGGGCTGTCGAGGTCTCCGCCCCACAGATCCCACAGCGGGCTGTAGCCGAGCTGGAAATGCTCGACGGTGATCCCGCGCCGCCGCAGTTCGGCGGTCGAATCGGTGTTGATGTCGACGGCGCCGCCCAGGATGGACAGCAGTTCGGCGTTGCGCTCGAAGGTCGCCGTCCCGGGGTGCTCCACGCAGAACCCGATGGTGCGGCGGCATTGCGCCGCGGTCGGGAAGTCGGCGTCCGGGACGGTCACGAAGTACTCGTGGGGGACCACGACGTACACCGTGTCGCCGTCGGCCTCGGGATAGGTGCCGATCGCGGTCCTGGCCTTGCCGCCCGCCGTGCGCACGGCGTCGGCGACCACCTCCAGGAGCTCCTCCATGAAGGCGGAACCGCCCTCGGCGGAGACGAAGCAGAGTTCGGTCACGGCCGGTCCATCTTCTTCCGCACGACACGCAGCGGAGCGGTGACCCGCCAGCTGACGGTGCGGCGCGTGGCGTCGAGTTCCCTGGCCATCTCGGCGGCGAGCCGTTCGGCGTTGAGCAGCCGCTGCCGGTCGGCCGACGGTTCCCCGCCGGGCAGGACGTCCGAGTCGACGACGCCGGCCGACACGACGAGCTCGGCGTCGAGCAGCGCGAGCCGCAGCTTGTCCCGCTCCTCGCGGCAGGTCTTCAGCTCCGCGCGCAGCGAGTCACGCTGCTGGTGGGCGAGGAGGACCTCGGCCTCCAGCGCCTGAAGACGCGCCTTGGCGACGTCGAGCTCTTCCTGCTGCGAGGCGAGCCTCTGGTTCACGGCGGCGGACTCGCCTTCGTCCGGCGCGGCGGCGGTGGCCTCGCGCAGTTCGTGCTCGGTTTCGGCCAGCTTCGCCTTCAGCCGGTCCTGCTCGGCGGTGAAGACCTGCCGCTCGGCCCGGAGCCGGGTCAGCTCGGCCTGGACACGGCCGGGAATGTCGGTGTCAGACATGAACGCCCCCACTCAGTTCGGTCAGGATTTCGGAGTACTCGCGCGCGTAGCCCGCCGGGTCGAGCCACGGCAGCAGCTTCTCGTGCGCGGCCTTGGCCATCTCGCGGCGGCGCGTGGCCGACGTGCCCAGCGCGCGCAGCAACGCCGCGGTCAGCGCGTCGACGTCGTTGGTCTCGAACAGCCAGCCCGTCTCGCCGTCGACGATCATCTCCCGCGCGCCGAACACGTCGGTCGCCGCGACCGGGACGCCACAGCAGACGGCTTCGAGGATCGAGCGCGGCAGCGACTCGATGTCGGAGCTGTTCACGAAGATGTCGGCGGCCTGCAGCCAGCGCAGCGGATCCGGCTGGATCGGCACCAGGCTGACGGATTTCTCCAGGCCCGCGCGTTTGACCGACTCCTCCATCGCCAGCCCGTACGGCGACGGGTGCAGGCCGACGATGGACAGCTTCGCCTCGGGATGGATCTTGTGGATCCGCTCCATCGCCGAGATCAGCGGCGCCTGCCCCTTGCGGGATTCCGCGATGCCGATGTTCACCAGCACGATGTCGTCCGGCGAGTAGCCGAGCATGTTGCGCGCCTGCTGCCGCGTCTCCGACCGCGTCCTGCCGCCGAACTTGTGCATCGGCGTGCCGTAGCGGACGGTGCGGCAGCGCTCCGGCTTGCTGTACGGCAGGAACATCTCGCGCGTGGCGTCCGCGACGAACAGCAGCTTGTCGACCTCGGCGAGGGTGCTTACCCAGCGCTGCCAGACCGCGGCGGGCGGTTTCACCGGGCCCCAGTTCTGGTAGGCGAACGCGGGCAACGAAAAGCTCTCGTGGATGACCCACGCCGTCGGCATCCCGGCACGCTTCGCCGCGTCAGCGCCGACGAAGCCGCCGAGAGTGTTGACGAGCGCGACGCCCGCTCCGGAGCACTTCGCGAAGCGCGCCAGCTCGGCGACATGTCCTTCATACGCGGGAACCGTCTGGTTCCGGTAGTGCGTCGTGACGTGCACGGGGATGCCGAGTTCGTGGCAGTCCGCACGCAGCGGGCCGTCGGTTTCGCTGACCAGGCTGACCTGCCAGCCGTGGTCGGTCACCATCCGGCTCAGCAGTTCCTGCAGCCACAGCTGCCCGCCGCCGACGCCGAGGCTGTGCGTGAACACCAGCACGTGCTTCGGGTCGGTCGGGATGTTCACCCGCGCCATCGCGCGGGCGGTGTCGCCCGCCAGCTCGTCGGCGAGTTCGGCGTCGTCCAGGTCCGCGACGGGGTTGCGAAGCGTGAAGGTGCGCTTCGCCGACACGAACTCGCCGACGCCCTCGGTGCGGTACCGGACGCGAAGCGACAGCGTCCGCTCTTCGCCGTACGGGAGGTCGATGGGCACCCAGGCCTCGAAGCCGCTCACAGCGGCATCGTCGAATCCCGGGAACTCCTTGGGCACGTCCTTGCGCGGCAGCCGGGTGCGCGCGCTGACTGTGCCGCCGCCCTCGACCATGACCTCGATCAGGTTGGGTGCCCGCCCTTGCAGCAAGGCCCAGCCCGTCACGTAGACGACGTGCCCTTCGGAGACCTTGCCCTGCTTCGGCGCTTCGAGTTCGCCCAGCCACAGCGGTTCTTCACCCGGCAGCGTTCCGACGTGGACGGTCGCCTGGTTCAGCACGCGCTCGTCCGGACCGGTGACGACGACGTCCTGGACGCCCGCGGGCACGAAGGTGGCCGGGACCGCTCGCCAGCCGAAGGTGCCTTCGGGTGCGCCTGGGCACGGCTCGGGGAACAGGTTCGCCTCGACGTCCGCGATGGTCACGGACATCTCGCCGATCCGGCTGATCCCGGTCGTCCAGCCCCGGAGTTCGAACAGGTGCCCGACCGGCCGGTCCGGCGTCAGAATGCCGGCGGTATGCAGGCTCGTCATCGCTTCGCTACCTCGTCTTCGTTCGCCGCCACACCGGCGCCGACCTTCGTAGAACCGTACTCGTGGACGGTCCGCGCCAGGCGCGTTCGCCAAATCCCGGCGATCGCCGCGCGTACTTCGTCCGTGCCGTGCGCGGTGCCGCACGAGCCGATCGTGGAGAAGGCCACTTCGCGCTCCAGCGCACCGTCCACAAAGGAGGGATGGAGGCCGATCAGCACGCCGAGCCAGCCCGCCAGGTCGCGCATCGAGCCGTCGCCCGCCGCCGCGGACCAGCCCGCGCCGGTCAGCTTGTCGGCCAGCACCAGCACCCCGCGCTCGATCACTTCGGACACCCCGGCGCCCGCGTGCCGCCATTCGAGGTCGATCGGGCGCAGCACCTGGCCGTCGACGAGGACGTTGTGCGGCAGCAGATCCCACAGGGCCTCGACCCCGCGATCGGCCTCCGCGCGGACGAGATCCCGCCAGCCGGTGAGCAGTTCCGCGACCCGCTCGGGCTCGTCGAGCAGGACTTCGACCATCGTCGGGGCGTCGTACACCTTGTCCGTGCACGGTCCGACCGAGATCCCGGCCACCGGCGGCGACGGCACCAGCGGCACACGGCGGACTTCGGCACCTTCTCCGGTGCGCACGACATCGGCACGAGTACACGCGAACGCGGCGCGCTCGGCGGTGTTGAAGTAGGTCGCGAGCCGGAACGCGGGCCAGAGCGCGGCGGCGCCGGGACCGCAGAGCAGGGCGAGGCCGTTCGCGGGACCACCGGTGATCGCCGCGGACAGCCGCGGCAGTTCGGTGTCGATCCGCTCGCTCCGGACCGCGCGGGCGACCTCGTGCCCGGGGGAGCAGAGCAACTCACGCTGGACTTCGAGGCCCGCCGCTGCGAGCGTCCCGGTGACAGCGCGGGAAGACGTCAGCACCACGACGGCGCCCATCGGCGCCAACCGCTCGCGAACCGACTCCAGCAAGCCCCGCGTCGCGTACGGCTGCTGGATCACGACGAGGTCGTAACCGGCGGAGGGCGGCCGGTCGTGCACCTCGACCGTGTCGAGGTCACGGGTGCGGAACCGCACCGCGGCGGCGCGGACCCGGTCGGCCTCGACGGCGTGCACCGTCGCCGAGACCTCACCCAGATACCTGGTCAGACCCCCGAAACCGGCGCCGACCTCCAGCACCTTCGCCGCCTTCGGCAGCACGAGCGCCCGGAGGACGTTCGCGGCGCCGTGGTCGAGCGGGACACGCTCGGCGGCGTCCCAGCCGGCGAAGTGCAGCTCGTCGGACAGGGAACCGGTGTCCTCGGCCAGGGAGAGCAGGGTGGTGAGCAGCCGTGCCGTCTCCGAGGTCATCTTTCAGCTGGTGACGGAGTAGTTTTCCAGCGTCTTCTTCACCGCACGCTGGTACGTGCCGCTCAACGCCTTCTCGCCCTCTTCCCCGCCGAGCGGGTTCTGCAGGATGTCGACGCGGACGATGTTGTTGCCACTGATCCACGTGCCGCGGTAGGTGCCCTTGTCGCCGTCGATCTTCTTCTGGAAGTTCAGCTTCGGCGGCATGCCCGGCAGCGGCTCGGTGATCTGCACGAACCCGTTGCTCGTCTGGTACTGACGCAGCTGCTTGACCAGGTCGCCGGCGGCACCGGGGCTGGTCAGCGGGATGACCGTGATCGAGATCTTCGCAGGCTGCGGGCCGGTCTCGTCCGGCTGCTTCTGCGAGCCGCGGTACGCGACCTGCTTCACGCCGGCGGCGATGACCAGGTCCGCCTCGCCCTTCTCCAGCCCGGCGATCTCGGCGAGCTGGGCCGCGGGGATCGCGCCGCTCTTCGAGTCCTCTTCACCGGACTGCTCCGGGATCTTCTCGAACAGCAGCTCTTCGGGCGTCTTCGGCTTGGTCGACGACGGCGGGGGAGCCTGCGGCTGGGGCGACTGCGGCGCGGCCGTCGGGTCCGGTGGGGTGTCACCGCCGCCGGAGAAGGCGAAGTAGCCGCCGACACCCAGACCGGCGAGGACCAGGACGGCGACGATCGCGATGATCGCGATCTTGCCGCCCTTGCCCTTGGGCTTGTCCTCGAACAGCTCGGGACCCTGCTTGACCCACTCCGTGCTGCCGACTGGCGAGATCGGCGGGAAATCCGAGCCACCCCACGGCGGGCTGGCGTCGTTGTCGGTCCAGCCCTGCTGCTGCGGCGGCTGTTGCTGCTGGTAGCCCTGGTGCTGCTGCGGGAAGCCGCCCGCGGGCGAGGCCTGGCCCTGCTGGGGGAAGCCACCGGCGGGGGACGCCTGACCCTGCTGAGGGAAACCGCCCGGCGGCGACGCCACCGGCGGCACGACCTGGGTGCGGTTCGGATCCGCCTGCTGTTGCTGCCAGTTCGGCACGACCTGGGTGCGCTCGCCCTCGCCGCCCTGCGGCTGGTTCACCGGCGCGATGATCTGCGTCGAGTCGGCGCTGGGCTGGCCGGGCTGCTGCTGCGGCGCCTGCTGCTGTTGCGGAGCGGGCGGCTGCTGCTGGAACGGCTGCTGCGGCTGCTGGCCGGGCTGCTGGACCTGTTGCTGGGCGGGGTCGCCGTATGCGACGGCCGACGACAGCACCTGGTCACGGCGGAGCCGGTAATCGTCCGCGGAGAGCCGTCCAGATGCGAGCTCTTCGTCCAGATTGCGCAGCTCTTCCTGCCAGGACACCACCGGCCCCCTTATCCGAATTTCCGGCGGGAGGAATGCTCCCGGCCGTCGCGATACCACCACTGCGGTGACCTCGCACATTCTGCACTGCCCGGAGTCGATGCGCCCTCGCGGGTCGAATCGTGATCTCCCTGCGACCTGCGCTTCTCAGCCCGCCGGCAGAACGGCGTCCAACGAGGTCAGCGTCTGCTCCAGACGGGTGTCGAGCGCCTGCGGGTCGCCGCCGAGCGGCTGCGAGACCCAGGTCGTCACGGCCATCGTCCCGGAGACGTACCCGATGCCGCTGAGCTGGCCGTTCTTGTTCGCGCCGACGAGGGCGAGCCGATCGCCGACGCGCTGCTCGCGCAGCCCGGCGTTGATCGAGTTCTCCCGGAAGTACTTCACGATCGCGGCCGCGTCCTTCGCGTCGTTGGCCGGGATCACCAGGACGAGGTAGCTGTTCGTCCCCTCGTTCGACCCCTTGTAGGTGACAGACGCGACATTCTTCGACGTGAGGTAGTCGCCTGCGGCCTTCGAGTAGAAGTTGAGCTCCACGCCCTTCGCGACCGACATCGTCGAGTTGTCCTTCGACGGTGTCCCCGGCAGCGCGGGCAGCCGGTCTTCCAGCGGAGTCTGGGCACTGTCGGGCCGGCCTGAGGGAGTGAGGTCGGCCGGTGGCTGGGCCACGCTCGGCTGCTCGGCGACGTTCGAGGGCTGCGACGAGCCCAGCCACAGCGTCCCGCCGATGATCAACGCCAGTACGACCAGCACGCCGGCACCGATGAACAGCCAGGTCGGCTTGCGTTTCCCGACGACCGCGTAGTCCTCTGTGGGCGCGTAGTGGCGCGGGCTGGGCTCAGGAGCCAGCGGCGGAAGCGGCCGGTTCGGCACGGGGGCCGACGGCCTGCCTTTGACCGGCGGCGGCTCGGCGCGCAGATAGACCGTCGGATTGATGTCGGCGGGCGAAGGCGCGGTGGTCTTGTGGTCCGCGATCCGCGGGATGGCGGCCTTCTTCTCGGGTTCCTCGACAGCCGGCGGCGGCGTGTACACCGGCTGGGTCTGCTGGTACGGCTGCTGGACCGTGACCGCGGGCGGCTCGACCGGGCGCGCGGCGGGGTTGGTGCTGTGCCACGTCCCGCCAGGGCGCCGCAGCGGCGAGGGCACCGGCGACGGCATCGTCCCGCCGGAGGCCTCCGCCAAAAGCTCGTCGCGCTTCCTGCGGTGCTCGGCGTGCCCGATGCGACCCGAGGCCAGCTCGACGTCCAGCTGTCGAAGCTCGTCTTGCCAGCTCATTTAGCCCCCTGCCGCCGGGTGTGGGCAGCCAGTCTTGCATGCACCCTTATGGGTGGTTGATGTGGTCTTTCCTCATTCTTGCGTCCACTCACGACCTGGTCCAGCACTGATCTCCGAGTGCGCTCGCGGCCTTGCCGGATCGCAAACGGATCGCCCAAAAGTGGACCTACCTGGCTTTATAGCATCAAAGCTATGACTTGGGGTACCGTGGAATTGGAGCCGGAGGTTCGTGACTGGCTGGAGAGTTTGTCCACGGCGCACTTCGCGACAGTGGCCTTCTACGTGGATCTGCTCGCGGAGCAGGGCCCGTTGCTCGGCGAGCCGTACACGCGGCAGCTCGACGGCAAGTTGCGGGAGTTGCGGTTTCATCTGGACGGAGAAGCCGTGCGGATCACGTACTGGATCGCGTCCGGCCGGCGGATCGTGTTGCTGACCGAGTTCCGGAAAACGCGCATGCGTGAAGAACGTGAGGTACGACGGGCGCGGAAGGCGATGTGGCGATGCGTCGCCCGGGAGCACACTGCCGATGAGTGAGGAAAGGAGTGAGATCGATGGCTGAGCGGAACGACTGGCGGAGGCTTCGCGAGCGGCGGATGGCGGAGCCCGGCGCCGCTGACGCGTACGAGGCCGCAAAGCTGGCTTATGTCCTGGGTAAGACGGTGCGTGAAATGCGTGAGGGACGTGGCTGGTCCCAGGCGACGCTCGCCACCAAGGCGGGGATGACGCAGTCCGCCGTCGCGCGGTTCGAGGCGGGCGGAACGGTTCCGACCATTCCGGTGCTGGAGCGACTGGCGCATGCGCTTGAAGCCGATCTCGATATTCGAATCACTCCGCGGCTCTCCACGGTGTGACCCTCTTTCGGCTGGTCAGCCGCCGCTGGCTGCTCCCGGCGGTACGGTGGCGGACGTGGGAAGCATCCGGTGACGGAAATCGACGCGTGTCGTGGCGCGTTGCGCGAGCTGGCCATCGGCAGGCTCGCCGGACGTGACGTCCGCACCTCCCACCTGGTCGAGGCCGGTCTGGACGCGATCGTCGCCGGACTCGACACCCCGTCCCTCGCCTTGCTGGCCGGGCTCGAATCCTCCACGGAAACCGCCGTCGACAAGGCATTCGATCAGGTCGTCGACGAACTGGGCCTCGAACTGCCGGCCGATCCGACGGCCGCCCGCTGGCTGCTGATCCACGGCTGGCTCACCGCGATGGTCCAGGGGCGGCTCTCGCCCGCTGCCGGCGGCGCCCTCGTCAGCGAGGTCGGCGAGCTGCTCGGGTCGCCCCAGGCGTTGCGCGGGATCACGCGCTGGTCGGCGATGCTCGAACACTGGATCCCGACCGACCTCACCCCGAGGGACGTCTGCGAGGTGCCGATCCTCGAGGAGTCGGCGGAGCTGCTCGAAGGACCTTGGCCTCCTTCGCCGCGTCACCCGTAAAGCCCCGTTTTCTGTCGTACATGTGTTCTAAAATGGTCGTTGTACAGCAGGAACAGCGGCGAAAGGCAGACACGGATGGCCTACATCACCCTGCCCACGTTCGTGGGGTACAGCACGAGCTCGGGTCCCTCGCGTTCCTCGTTCGTCCGGCGCTGGCGCCGTCAGTACGAGGACCCGGCCCGGGGCGGGTTCAACTTCTACCTCCGCGCCGCGAACGCGATCCGTGCTGGACGGATCTCCGGGCGGGATCGCGAGGTGCTGCGGGCACTGGTCGAGAACGCGGACGAGCGCACGCGGCCGCACTACACCGAGATCGCGAACGGCTGGCTGCGCTACGTCGGGCGGCGTGACCTGCGGCTGGCCGAGGTCGGCCGGTCACGATGGCGGCTCGGCTCGCTCGAAGTGGGCATCAATCCGCATCTCGGCCTGCGCAAGGGCGACGGCCCCGTCTACGTGACCTGGCTCTACTTCAAGGAGGAGCCGTTGAGCCGGGACGCGGCGCAGATGGTGCTGTGGCTGCTCGAACAGACCATGGACGAGTTGCGCCCGGGCGGGCGTCCGCTGGTCGTCGACGTCCGGCGTTCGAAGGAGTTCGCGTTGTCGCCGCGTGATCGCGACAAGGTGCGGCCATGGGTGCGGAGTGAGGCCTCGGCCTTCATGAGTCTTTGGGAGGCGGCCGCGTGATCGATCGACGGCGAGCCCGCGTTCGGTGGGCTCGCCGTTCACACACTGTCATTCTCACGGTTCCGGCGGCGGCGCAAGACACCTGATCAGGTGACAGTTTCACGGAGAATGCCCACGAGCTGGACAACTTGGTCCCCGAACACGAAGCTTTCCCAGTCTTAATCGGCCGAACCACCGAGGGTCGCTCGTGAACAACGCTTGGGAAGCCATCTCCAGGGTCGCAGATGAGCCCGCCTGGTACTGGGTCTACGACAAGCTCGCGTTCTGGCCGAGCACCTACGCGCACGCCTGGCCGGGTTTCCGCGAACCCGCCCCGTCCGTCGCGTGGGATCTCGCGCCCGGCGGCCTCGACCGCGCGTCGGCCGAATTCCGGGTCGGCCCGTACGCCGTCGAGCAGAACGACGTCGCCCGCGTCGCCCTCTCGGCGCTCAAGGACTGCGTCGCCGAGGACGAGTGGGTCTGGGTGCTGCACTGGCAGCACCAGTCGTACCGCTTCTACCCACATCGGCACGCCGCGCTCGACCCGTGGCCGGTCCCGGTGTTCCCGCGCACGGACTACCACATGTTCCTGGCGAACGACTTCCGCTTCGGCACGCTCGGGCACCCCTGGGAACGGACCCTGTGCGTCTACGGCGAGAAGCTCGTGCCCGCCTTCGAAAAGCACGGCGAACAGGTTTTCAAGAACGCGCTGCGGCGCAACGGGGCACCGGCCGCGATGGCGGGCTGACCACCGTCCGGCGGGCGGACCTGCCTAAACTCAGGCGGGTGTTCGAATACCACGGGTGGGTGACCATCCAAGCGAGCCCTTCCGGTGACGACGACGCCGCGCTGCTCGAGCGCATCGTCGAGCGGGTGCACCGCGCCGTCCGCGACTTCGCCGACGGCGACCTGCTCGATCTACGCTGGGCGGCCGGGGTGCCGGTGCTGCACCTGGGCGGCATGGACAAACACGGCACGGCGATCGCGCCCGAGCTGGTGGACCTGTTCACCCGCGTCGGCGACCTCGCACCCGGCTCCTACGGTCTCCTGCACGTCTGGGACGACCAGGATCCCGAGTGCGACAACGAATTCAAGGTGTACCGGATGGCCCGCGGCCTGGTCACCGAACGCGGCGACGAGCACCTGTCCCCGGTCGCGCCGACCGTGATGGACGGCTACGAGATCTGAGCCGCCTGCCAGCGGTTTCGTGAGTGATCGAATTAGGCTGTTCGGCTGCTTCCCCGGCCTGTCCCGATAGGACAGAGTTCATCTGGGCGCGGGTGGCAAATCCCCGCGGAACGAGGGGGATTCGCCGTGAGATCGTCGTGCCTGAGATCGCGTCTCGGTGTCGTCGTCGTGGTGTTGGCCGTGGCTTTCGGGTTATTCCCGGCCACGGCTTTCGCATATCCGGGGGTCGCCGCGGTCCCCGCGGCGTCGGTGGTGCCAGATTCCGCTCCCGACACCGCGGCCGCGACGCAATTCGCCAAGCAGGGCCGGAAGAAGGTCCGGATCGACGACTTGACCACCGAACGTTCGGAATCCTTCGCGAACCCGGACGGCTCCGTGACCTTGACGCAGAACACCCGGCCGGTCCGGGTTCCTCGTGACGGTGGCTGGATCCCGGCTGACTCGACGCTGAGCTCTGGGCCGAGCGGGTTGTCGCCGAAGGCCGCGATGGCCGATATCTCCCTTTCCGCAGGTCGTCGCGGGGATGTTCAGACCGCGGGAACCGCGCCTCTGCTGCAGTTGAGCGCCAAGGGCACGTCGGTAGGGCTCGACTGGCCAGGAGTGCTTCCTCAACCGGTCGTTTCGGGCGCCACCGCCACCTATCCCGAGGTGCTTCCCGGCGTCGACCTCAAGGTCGAGGTGGATGTGGACAAGGTCCACGAGGTCGTCGTGATCAAGACGCCGGAGGCGGCGAAGCACCCGGCCATCGCGAAGATCAAGCTGGGCGTGCCGGTGAAGAACGGCAAGCTCACGAAGGACGACGACGGCACTCTCCGGGTCAAGGACGCCAAGGGGGCCGATGTCTTCCTGGCCAGGGCGCCCTTGATGTGGGACTCGTCGGGTGCGGAGCCGGACGTGACGGATTTCGTCCGCGGCCCGGCAGCCGGTGGGCGTCAGGCCAAGGTGCCGACCGAGATCTCGGGTAAGTCGCTGCTCCTCACACCCGACGCGGACCTGCTCGCGAACGCCGCGTACCCGGTCTATGTCGACCCCACTTGGCAGACGAACTATTGCTCCAACTGCGGCCGGAACCACTATCTGGTCCAGTACGCCTGCGGTGCTTCGAAGACGCCGGGTGACGCGGTGTGGGACTCGGCCGACCAGCTCAGGGCCGGGTACGTCTACGACTCCACCTCTAGCTGCGCGGGGAACCTCGTCACCGCGCGTTCGTTCGTGGAGATGAACCTCGGAGGTTTGGGCGGAAAGCTGATTTACGACGCTTCGCTCACCCTGGCGGTGAACAACTCGAAGTCCTGTGCGGGTTCCAACAACGTCATGTTGACGAATCCGATCACTCCGGGTCTGAAGTTCGGGAGCGGCCCCGCTTTGTGGGCGGGCTTCGGAACCGTGAGCGGCTGCCCCACCAATGTCGGCTTCAACGTGACCCCGACCATCAAGCAGCTGGTGGAAGCCGGGGGGCCGACGTTCACTTTCGGTATCGTCTCGCCCAACGAGAACGACCAGAACACTTGGAAGAGATACTCCCCCCAGGTCGGGTTCTCGGTCACCTACAACTCGAGCCCGAAAGCGCCGTCGAACCTCGCCATCGTCAATGGGACTTCGACATATCCGTGTGGCCCGCCCGCACCAGGCAAGCCATGGACTCGCCCGGTACTCGGTCGCACCAGCACGGGCTACGTGGTCAAGGCGAACGTCCAGGATCCGGACGGCGGCATGCTTTACGCCGGGTTCCGCGTCTACAAGGGCTGGGTCAGCACCGGGAACTACGCGTGGGACGGTCGTGAGGCAGGGGTCGACAACGTACTGAGTGACGCCAATGTGGCCAACCGCAACGCGCAGGCCACATTGTTCAAGGATTCGATGCCCGCGGACGGGAACTACTCGTTCGACGCCCACGTCACCGATGGCCGCGAGACCAGCTGGGCGGCCCAGTGTGAGGTCGAAGTGCAGCTGTCCGCTCCGACCGCGCCGTCGGTGTCGTCCCAGACGTATCCGAGCGGCACCTTCGGCGGTGGTCCGGGCAGGGCTGGTGACTTCACCTTCACGGTGGCGAACACTCCGACTTCGGTCGGAAGCTACGTGTGGAAGCTCGACAACACCGCACCGCCCACCTGCAACGACACTGAGCCCGGAACCGTGAAGCCCGCCGCGTACAGCGGGCCTGCCACCGTCGCCATCGCACCGCCGACCAAGGGCACGCATGTCCTCAGCGTCTGGTCGTGCAACCGCGCGAAGACACCGTCGACCAGGACCGACTACAACTTCAGCGTGCGGGACGTGACGGCTCCTCTCGCGTCATGGCAGTTCGAAGGAAACGGCGCTTCTCAAGCGACCGGTCTGCGGTACGTCGGTGAAGGCAAGGGAACGTTCGCCGAAGGGAAGATCGGAGAAGGCGCGGTTCTGTCGGGTCAGGCAGGTGACTATTTCGCGACCGGTGCACGAGTGCTAGACACGACGAAGTCCTTCTCGGTTTCCGCGTGGGTGAATCCGACCGGGTTGACCAGCAGACGAGTCGTGCTGTCCCAGGACGGCGCTCAAAGCAGCGGTTTCGCCTTGCAGTATCACGAATCCGGGAAATGGGCGTTCAGCGTCGCCGATTCTGCACAGAGTTCGGCCTTCTCCACGGCTGCCGCGGCTGAAGGAGCGTGGACACATCTGACCGGTGTGTACGACGCTGCCGCGAAAACGGCGACGCTCTATGTCAATGGACAGCCACAGGCCACGGTCACCGCCACTGGCGTGGGCGGAGCGGGACCGTTGGTCGCGGGCGGCGGGAAGTCCGGCGGGGTACGGACCTATCTGTACTCCGGAAAGATCGATGAGACCGCGGTCTTCGACCGGGCATTGAACGCGACGGAAGTCGCTACGCTGCACGGCAACAACGGCGTTCCGACCGGTCTGTCGGCCATCCGTGAGTACGCGCTCGAGAGCAACACGGTGGACGCGACCGGAAATGACGGTGCACTCACTTTCGCTCCAGGTTCGGGATTCGCGACCGGCTACAGCGACTCCGCCGGGCAGTCCGCGACCGAGAGCAAGGTCGGGCAATCGTCCGGACAGGCTTTCGTCAGCGACGGACCCGGATACGGGTATACGAAGACGCCGGTGATCGACACCGCGCAGAGTTTCACCGTCTCGGCATGGGTGAAGTTGTCCGACACCAACGGTTACTACTTCGTGGCCGGGCAGGACGGCATCCGCTCCAGTGCCTTCCAGTTGCGCTACTCCCAGGACGCGAACCGGTGGCTCATGGGGCTTTCGACCGCCGACGACGATGCGGATGGTACTCGATGGGCATCTTCTACCAGCATCCCGCAGGCGGGTGTCTGGACACATCTGACCGGCGTCTACGACTCTTCCGCGGCCAAAGTGCTGATCTACGTGAACGGTGTTCTCGAAGGTCAGACAGCCATTCCCGCAGGGACCACCTGGACCGCGACCGGTGGCTTCGCCGTCGGACAGGTGCGGTGGCGTGGCGAGCCGGCGCCCCACTTCAAGGGCAGCATCGACCAGGTGCAGGTCTGGGACCGCGCGCTACCCGCCGCTGAGACCGCCGGCCTCGCCAACACCGCTGTGCTACGGGCGAACTACCAGCTCGACGGCAACACCATCGACGGCGTCACTGGCGCTGCCGGTGTCGTCTCGGGCGGTGCCGCCATGGTGAACGACAACGGCGTCAACGTCGCGAAGTTCGACAAGTCCTGGAGTGGGGAGATCGAGAGTCCCCGTCCGCCCGCGCTTCGCGCCGACCGGAGTTTCACCGTGGAAGCCTGGGTGAGGCACAAGTGGTCTCCGGAGGACGTCCAAGACGCCAAGCTACGCAGCCCTTCGAACAGCGTGGGTGGGGACGACGCCACTCGAGCTGCCGTCGGGCTGAACGACCCGAAGTTCTCGCCCTTCCTCCTGGGATACAGGCCGTCCAAGGACGCGGCGGGCAACTGGTACGGGAAGTGGAGCTGGTTGACGAGTTCGCCGTCGGCCGTCGACGGGCAGCCGACTCCGGCGGTCGATGTCACGTCGGAAAGCATCGACGAGAACACCTGGACGCACTTGACCGGAACCTACGATGCGGTCTCCGATGTCGCGTGCCTCTACGCGGAGACCGACGAGAGGCAGTTCCAGCCCGTATGCCAGGCCGGTGTCGCAGGCTGGAGTGGCAACAGTGATATCGCGAGCTTGTTCATCGGCCGAGGTGTGTGGACTGGCCTCAAGTCCGATTACTGGTACGGCGATGTCCGCGGCGTTCGCGTCTACACCGGCGTGCTGGACGCGCAGCGGATCGCCGCGGACATGATCCTCGACCACCCCTGACTTCTCTCCGGCTAGGCAGGCGCTCCATCCGAACCCTGGGCAGGCTTCGTCATGCGTAAAGAAACTCGCTGGACCCGCATCGGCCGGTTCTCCCGTGTCACCTCCTTGGCGGTGACCGCGATCATGCTCGCGTCCGGTGGCGCTGCCATCGCACTCGAGAACAAGGGGAACGCGCCGGGCTGGTCGCTCGGGCCCGGCCAGAAAGACCAAAGCGTCCCGGTCACACCTCTCGTCGCTCCGCCCTCGCCGTCACCGGTGTTGCCCGAGGCGAAGGTGACTCCACCGGTCTGGCCGGGAGCGACGGAAGCCGAGGTCGAACTGCGGGCCGGTGCACGCGACGGTCGTCAGCCGCAGGGGCTGGGAGTCCAGGACGCCGCGAGCGGCACCCCGGTCAAGGTCGGCTGGAGTCGGGCGAAGGACACCGCCGCCAGGAAGGCGGGGCCCGCCCCGAAGGTCCGAGTACGTGTCGCGGACCAGAAGACAAGCGAAGCGCTCGGGCTTCGCGGCGTGGTGCTCTCCGTGACCGACACGGGTGTGGGCGCCGACCCGGTGAACGTCGCGGTGGATTACCAGGCGTTCGGCAGTGCCTACGGCGGTGGCTGGGCCGATCGGCTGCAGTTGGTGGAACTGCCTGGCTGTGCGTTGGTGACGCCGGCCAAAGCCGAGTGCCGGACCAAGACGCCGGTGCCCGGAACGGTGAACAACGGGAAGGCGCGGCAGGTCTCGGCGGATGTCGCGTTCGCCGGCACGGCGCCACGGGTCTTCGCGGTGACGGCCGCGACGAGCGGCTCCGCCGGAAACGTGTCGGCCCAGCCGTTGTCCGCTGCCGGATCGTGGTCCAGCGGTGGGTCCTCCGGAAGCTTCTCCTACAACTACCCGTTCGCGGTCCCTGCCGCTCCGAGTGGTGCGGTGCCGAGCCTCGCGCTCTCGTACTCGTCCAGTGGCGTCGACGGGTTGACCTCCGCGACGAACAACCAGGCGTCCTGGGTCGGTGACGGGTGGGATTTCACCCCGGGCGGTTACGTCGTCCGCAACTACCTGCCATGCAGTGAGGACCTCGGCGGCAACAACGGACAGACCAAGACCGGTGACCAGTGCTGGGGGATCGACAACGCGACCCTCGTCCTCGGCGGCAAGTCGACGGAACTGATCAAACTCGCCGGGACGAATCAGTGGCGGCCGAAGAACGACGACGGTTCCAAGATCGAGCTGCTCGGCGGTGCCGCCAACAACGCCCAGGACGGCCAGCACTGGAAGGTCACCACCGGCGACGGAACCCAGTACTTCCTGGGACTGAACCACCCGCCCGGGTGGTCTGCCGGCAAACCCGAGACCCAGTCCACCTGGACGGTCCCGGTGTTCGGCAACAACGACGGCGAGGCCTGCTACAAGCCGAACAACTTCGCCGGCTCGTCCTGCCGGCAACCTTGGCGCTGGAACCTCGACTACGTGGTGGATCCCCACGGGAACGCCAGCACGTACTACTACCAGCCGGAGATCAACTACTACGGGCTCAACCAGAACGTCACGACCGCCGGAACCGAGTACACGGCGGGTGGGTATCCCCTGCGGATCGAATACGGCCTGCGGCTGAAGGACGGCAGTGTCTACGGCTCCGCACCCACGAATCAGGTCGTATTCGAAACCGCGGAGCGCTGCCTCCCTTCCGGAGCGGTGACCTGTGCTCCTGAGCAGCTGAACTCCACGACAGCCTCGTCCTGGCCAGACGTTCCCTCCGAACAGATCTGCGCCAAGGACAAACCGTGTGACTACGGTTCACCCGCCTTCTTCACCCGCAAACGGCTGACCACGGTCCGGACGCAGTACAACAACGCGGGCACCCAGACCGACGTCGACGTCTGGAACCTGGCCCACACCTTCCCCGGCACCGGAGACGCCTCCCCGTCCGCGTTGTGGCTCTCCTCGGTCACCCACACCGGGAAGGGTGGCGTCGGGAGCATCACCCGCCCCGCCACCACGTTCGGCGGGTTCATGTTCGCGAACCGGGTCGACACGGCCAACGACCAGTACTCCCCGATCACCCGGTACCGGATCAACGAGATCCGGACCGAGACCGGTGGGCGGATCGGTGTCGCCTACTCCGGCCCTGACTGTGTCGCCGGGACACGCATGCCCGCGTCGCCCGAGACCGACACGATGCGGTGTTACGCGTCCTTCTGGAGCCCGCCGTCGGCGAAGGACCCGGTCCTCGACTGGTTCCACAAGTACGTCGTCACGGATATTTCCGAAGAAGACCTGACCGCCGGCGGAGTCGCGGTCAAGACCCACTACGACTACCTCGGTGACGCGGCCTGGCACTACGACGAGGGTCAATTCACGCCGAAGGAGCGGAAGACCTGGAGCCAATGGCGTGGCTACGGCGTCGTGCGGACGTCCATCGGCCACCCGTCCGCCATCCAGACGGTGACGGAGTCGTTGTATCTGCGGGGGATGGACGGTGACCACCTGCCGAACGGCGGCAAACGTTCGGTCTCCGTCGAGGATTCGGAAAAGGGAACGATCGTCGATCAGGATCCCTTGCAGGGGTTCCTCCGCGAGTCCAGGACCTATCTGCCGGGTACGACGACCGTGGACAACGCGGCCATCAACGACCCCTGGGTGCGCGGTCCGACGGCGACCAGTGCGGACGGCCTGCTCAAAGCACATTCAGTGGACACCGCGGCCGTACGCGGCCGCACTCTGCTCTCCGACGGCAAGACCTACCGCCGCAACCAGGTGAACAAGAAGTTCAATGACAACGGTCTCGTCATCGAGCAAGAGGATCTCGGCGACACCGGCGTCACCACGGACGACACCTGCACCAAGACGACCTACGTCCCGAACACCGCAACGGGGATGTTCGACAAGTCGAGTGAAGTCGTGATGTTCGCCGGGCTCTGTTCCGGCACGGCGACGGCGTCCACGGTCATCACCAACGTCAAGGTCTCCTACGACAAGCAGGCGTTCGGTTCTCCGCCGGCGGCGGGTGACATCACGCGTACCGAAACGCTGAGCGCGTGGGACGCCACGGGCAAGAAGTTCGTGACGACCGCGACGAACGAGTACGACGCCTACGGCCGTGAGACGCTGTCGACCGACGTGGCGGGAGCGGTGACGAAGACCGCGTATACGCACAGCGCCGGAGGACAGGTCGCCGAAGTCGCCGTGACGAACCCGCTCGGCTGGGTCTCGACGACCACCAAGGAACCGGCGCGCGGGAACCCGGTCTTCTCGGTCGATGTGAACAAGGTCCGCACCGACATCACCTACGACGCCTTGGGGCGCAAGACAGCGGTCTGGAATCCCGGGCGTAGCAAGCTTGATGGCGACAAGGCGACGGCGACCTTCGAGTACACCGACGCGTCGACATCACCGACCGCCGTCCCCACGACGGTGGCGACGAAAGCCTTACAGGACAACGGCCTGTACACGACGTCATACGCGATCTACGACGGCCTTGGGCGGACCAGGCAAGCGCAGTCCGCGGCGTCCGGTGGCGGCCGGATCATCAGCGACACCGTCTACGACTCACGCGGTCTCCCGTTCAAGTCGAACAACGGCTACTTCAACGACGCTTCCGGGCCCGTGCCGAAGCTGGTGACCGTCGCGGACAACACCGTGCTGAACCAGACCGTGACGGAGTACGACAGCCGTGCCCGCGCGACGGCGTCGATCCTGATGTCGAAGGGCGTCAAGCAGTGGCAGACCTCGACGATCTACGGCGGCGACCGGGTCACGACCATCCCGCCGCGGGGCGCGTCGCCGCAGACCGTGGTGACCGACGTACACGGGCAGACCGTCCAGCGATTGCTTCACACGGACGGCTACACCCCGGGAGCGGCCAACCCGGCCGATGTCACGAGCTATACCTACAACGCCGCCGGCGCCATGACGTCGATGACCGACCCCGCCGGCAACGTCTGGTCGACGGGCTACGACATGCGCGGCCGGAAGATCTGGCAGTCCGACCCCGATGCGGGAAAGTCGACCTACACCTACGACGACGGCGGGCAGCTGACGTCGACCACCGACTCCCGCGGCAAGACCGTCGCCTATACCTACGACAAACTCGGGCGTAAGACCCAGGTCAACGCGGACTCGGCCACCGGCACCAAATTGGCGAGCTGGAACTACGACACGGTTCCCAACGGGATCGGCCTGCCCGCTTCGTCGACCCGGTGGGTGGGCGCGGACGCGTACGTCACCCGGGTGGTGGCGTATGACAAGTACGGCAGGCCGACCAAGAAGGCGGTCGATGTTCCCGCCGTCGAAAAGGGTTTGGCCGGGACCTACGAGTTCAGCACCGCCTACACGGCCACAGGCGCTATCGCGTCCACAGTGAGCCCGAAGGCCGGAAACCTGCCGCTCGAACACGTCCGGCACACCTACAACGAGCTCGGACTGCCGTCGACGACGTACGCGATCGACGCCTTGGGCACGACCACGAACCTGGTCTCGAAGACGGACTACACCTCCTTCAACGAGATGTCCCGTATGCAGTTCGACGGGGAGAAGTCCACCGCGAACGTCGGCGTGACCCAGACCTACGACGAGATCACCCGGCGTCCGCAGACGACCACCGTCAACCGGGCGACGCAGGTCGGATCGCAGCTGACCAACCGGACCTACGGTTATGACCCGGCGGGCAACGTCACGAAGATCTCCGACACCCCTTCAGGTGCGCCGGCCGACACCCAGTGTTTCGAGTACGACTACCAGCGGCGGCTTACCGAGGCCTGGACTCCGTCTTCGGGAGACTGCGCGACGGCCAAGTCGCCGTCCGCGCTCGGTGGCGCCGCGCCGTACTGGAAGTCGTACTCCTTCGACAAGACTGGGAACCGCACGAAGGAGGTCGACCACAAGCCGACCGGTGACGTGACCAGCACCTCCACCTATCCAGCGGCCGGGCCGAGCGCGGTCAAGCCGCACGCCCTGCAGAAGGTGGACACGAGCGGCCCCAACGGAACTTCGACGAGCGGCTACACCTACGACGAAGCCGGTTCGATGCTGACGCGGAACGTCGGCGGTGACACCCAGACCTTCAGCTACGACCACGAGGGACGAACCGCCGGGGTCACGTCGCCGACGGGGGAGAGCAAGTACCTGTACGACGCCGACGGCAACCGGCTCGTCACCCGCGCGCCGACCGGCACCACGTTGTCGATCGGCGATCTCGAGCTGGTCGTCACCACCGGCACGACCGGTGTCTCCGCGACCCGTTTCTACCAGCACGGCGGGGTCCAGGTCGCGGTGCGAGTCGGTGGCTCCGCCCTCAAGTGGATGCTCGGTGATCTTCACGGAACGAACGGCCTGGCCATCACCGCGGGGACGCTCACACCTACTCAGCGCTACATGGATCCGTTCGGCAATCCACGTGGCCCAGCCCCGTCCACCTGGCCGGACAAGCACGGTTTCGTCGGCGGCTATCAGGACGCGACCGGCTTGACCCATCTGGGTGCACGCGAGTACGACCCGGCGATCGGACGGTTCACCAAGACCGACCCGGTGCTGGACCCGGCGGTGCCGCAGCTGTGGAACCCGTACTCCTACGCGAACAACTCGCCGGTGACCATGACGGACCCGTCCGGCATGTCGGCCTGCTTCCACATGGGCGAGGACGGCCTGTTCTGCCGCGAAGGCACCGAGCAAGCTGACTACTGCAATGCCAAGACCAGCAAGAGCTGCACTGTCATGGCGAGCTCACCGTCTTCCCCGCAGGGGCAGCGCTACGCGGCCGAACAGCGTGAGAAGGCCAAACGGGGCTACAACGAAAAGTCCTATAAAGAAGCGCAAGCCGTCGTGAAGAAGTCCAAATGGGACGTCTTCATAGACGCGGCCGGTGAGCTGATCAAGAGTCTCATCGGCTGGGACGACATCATGGGCTGCATCGAGGGCTCAGTCGGCTCGTGCATCAGTACCCTCCTCAACTTCATCCCCTGGGGCAAGATCCTGAAGGTCGGCGAGATCGTCGCCAGCTTCTGGAAGGGCGCGCGGGCTCTAGCGACCTTCGGCCGTGAGGTGGAGAAGGCCCAAAAGGTCATCGCCGACACTGAGCGCATCCTGGCCGACGCCGAGATGGCGGCGAACGCGGTCCAAGTAGTGGTCGCCGTCAGCGAAGGTGAGGGCGTCGTCGGCGCGGCGGCCGCGGCCATGGGTGGTGCTGCCGCAGCGAGTGACTCCGGCTGCAACAGCTTCGTCCCCGGTACCCAAGTCTTGATGTCGGACGGCACGACGAAGCCGATCGAGGAAGTGAAGCTTGACGATCGGGTGCAGGCCACCGACCCCGAGACGGGTGAGACCACGGCTCGGAAGGTCGTCGCCACGATCATCGGCGAGGGGCAGAAGCATCTGGTCGAGATCAGCGTCGCCGACGGGGCGCCGATCGTGGCCACGGACGGACACCCGTTCTGGGTCCCTGACCTACGGGAGTGGGTCCCTGCCGACCAGCTGACGGTCGGAAGCTGGCTACAGACCAGCAGCGGTATTTGGGTGCAGGTCATCGCGCTTCGCACCTTTGACGCCGTTGCTCGTGTCAACAACCTCACGGTCGACGACCTCCACACGTACTATGTGGTGGCGGGGCAGACCTCGGCCCTGGTCCACAACTGTGGAGGAGAGCCCAAGCCCCGAGGTGGGGTCTATACGCTCCGGGATGTGGATGACAAGGTCGTCAGAACTGGGCGAACAAATGACTTGAATCGGAGAGAACGTGAGCACGCCCGCAGGGATGCCACTGCTGACTACAGGTTCCAAGTCGAATACCGCACAGACGTCTACGGGGAGCAGCGCGGTTTGGAACAAATCGTCTGGATGCTCAACGGGCGTCCAACGTTGCCTGGCGTGAGGCCGACGGCTGGAGTCAACGTGAGGAATCGGAATTACAACAAGTACATGGATGCTGCTGGGCGATTCTTCGCCAAATGATTTCCAGGGCAAAGGTGGTTAAACGTGGCTCGAAAGTTGCCGTATTCTACGGGGGATATCTTCGCGGTTCCTCTTCGTGATCACGGGTACGCGCTTGGTGTGGTGGCCAGGGCAGACGGCAAAGGGATCGTGCTCGGCTACTTCTTCGGTCCGCGGGCGGAGTCCATCGAAGGCCTGCCGGAGGTGCGTTCATTTGACATCGATTCGGCAATCAAGGTTTGCCGGTGCGGAGACCTTGGGCTTATTCGAGAAAATTGGCCACTCATAGGGCGGGTGGAATCATGGGATCCTGGCCAATGGAATGTCCCTGACTTTTGCAGGGATGGAGATATCCGTGTCGTTTACGACGGTGATTCGCTTGAGGTTTCCCGGGAGGAGCGGCTTGATCCACGCGAGTGTCGGCGGCTTCCGCAAGACGGCCTCGAAGGGGCAGGCTTTGTAGAGCTTAAGCTCACTCGTCTACTTGCTGTGTAAATCGCCACGGGTGGCTGTGTCAGATCTAATCTGGCACGGCCTATCCTTCTTCTCTGGATTTGCAAAGGCCTCGCCGAGAAAAGTTCGCGGCAAGCGCATCCGTGACCGGCAGGACGAGAACACCGTCGTCAGCAGAGTCGACCAAGCCCGCGTCGACAAGCTCCTGTCCGAGCACGACCCGTTCAAAACGCCCGCGATCTAGCCGCGCCGAGGCCACGGCTAGATTCTCGGGCATGCTCTTGACCAGGGGGATTCGCCGCGTCCAGGTGAACACATGGGTCCTGCTCGGCGTGGCGATCGCCTGGTTGCTCGTCAACTTCCGATGGATCGTCCTGTATCGCGACGGCCAGGTGTTCGACATCGACGAGGCCGGCTACTTCGGCATGGCGTTGAACAATCACGGCGCGGCGCTCCGGGACGGTGCCGGCGGCTGGATCGAAGCCGTCGAGTCCTCGGGTATCCAAGCGCCGCTGCTGCCCGCGCTGACTTCGCTGCACTTCTTCGCGACCGGGACCGGGACGGTGGCCGCCTTCCTCGTCCCGCTGGTGGCCGGGGTGGCGTTGATCCTGCTCACGCACGCCGTGGCGAACAGGGTGGCGGGCCGCCCGTTCGCCTGGATCGCCACGGCACTGATCGCCACCGCGCCCGGCGTGCTCTTCGAGGCCCGCGCCTATCACTTCGCGCTGCCCGCGGCGGTCATGACCACGGCCGCCGTCTACTGCCTGATCCGTTCCGAAGGGCTGACGAAACTGCGGTTCGTCGTGCTCTTCGGGGTCTTCGTCGGGCTGATGCCGCTGTCGAGGACGATGGCCATCGCCTTCGTACCGGCATTGGTGCTGGCCGCGTTGATCCAGGCGGCGGTGCCGCAGGACCGGATGAAGCGGCTGAAGCACTTCACTCTCGCGGCGCTCGTGGCCGTCGGCGTCGCGGCGATCTGGCTGGTGCCCAACGGTGCCCGGGTCTTCGAGTACCTGACCGGCTTCGGCTACGGGAAGCAGTCGGTGGAGTTCGGCCAGGAAGCGGGGGTGTTCAACCCGGCGGCCTGGGTAGCGCGGCTACGGCTGTTGATCTCCGACCACGGGTTACCGCTCGCGCTGTTGCTGTGCGCGGGGCTTGTCGCCGCGGTCGTCGTGGCGATCGTCAAGATCCGGACCGGTCCGGCGAAGGACGTCCTCCGCTCGATGGTGGCATCGGCGCTGTTTCCGTCGGCGTTGCTCGTCGCGGAAGGCGGGCTGGCGGTGCTGACGTCCAAGAACACGGGTACCGCCTTCTTCCTCCCGTTGATCCCGTCCATGGCGATCCTGGCGCTCTGGGGGTTGTACCGGGCACACCGATCGCTTCGGCGGGCCTTGCCGTTCGCGGTCGCGGTGGTAGGGCTGCTGGGGCTGGTACCGATGGTGGATCTGCGCCTGCCGACCGCCCAGCCGTGGGAAATGGATCTGCCGGTGCTGGGCTCGTCCAAGGTCACCGATGGGCGCGGCGTTCCGCAGGTCTACGTCGACCCGGGTGGTCAGGTCGTCGAGCCGCTGAGTGCGGAGACGGCGCGGGAGTGGCGGGCCGCGTCGGAATGGGCTGTCGGCCAGGTGGAAGAGCAGCACGCGCTGGGCGGGGCGACCGCGTTCGGGTTCCGTGACCGGCTCTTCAACACCAACACCGTGCAGCTGGAGATGCTGCGGAAGTTCGGCTACGGCGTGGCGTTGCCGCAGGTCGATCCGACCGCGAACGGGAACACCGGGCCGGACTATCTGCGCTGGCTGACGTCTTATGCGGGCAGCCTCGGCGGGGACGCGAGCAAGACGTGCCTGCTGTTCACCGCGACCGGAACGGTGGACGAGTACGAACCGAAGGTGGATCCGCCGTCCATGGTTTCCACCGCGAAGGCCGCGGGCTTCACGCCGGTCACGACACGGCCCCTACCGAACGGTCGGCTGGTGACCTTGTGGAAGCGCCCGCAGCCCACTTGCGTGCCCTCCTGAAGCACGAAGGGCGCACCGGTTTCCCGGTGCGCCCTCGTCCCACATATGCACAAATCCGAATTACTACAGTCGTGTGACCCCGCTCACCGAACCTGTAGCACTTAGTAACCGAAAAGACCAACGCCCCCAAGAACCGACTCGCCAACGCGAGCTACAAGGAACGTGGGGGTCCGGGGGCTCGGGCCCCCGAAAATTATGGTGAGCAGGCCATGGTCCAGGCGTTCCCTGGACACACTGCGCCCGCGTGCGAGCGGATGACGGGATTCGAACCCGCGACCCTCACCTTGGCAAGGTGATGCGCTACCAGCTGCGCTACATCCGCATGTCTTGCTCTGCTCCGGCACTCGTTTGAAGCAGTGGAACAACCATACACCGACCGTCTGTAGCGGTTTGCACCCACCCCTACAGGTGCTTCGGCGTCACACCTGGCGTACAAGGGGTGACGACGGCTGCATACCTCCGTATGGTGTCCCCATTCGACCGAATGGTGAGTCCTTCGGGGAGGAGGTGCCTGGCCGGATGACCGAGCAGGGCACGGTGCCGCTTCAGGCGGCCTCGGAATCCGACGAGCAGGCATTGCTCCAGCGTCTCCGTGACGGGGAGGACGCTGCCTTCGGGGAGCTTTTCGAACTTCACGCCGCCGCCGTGCGGCGGTTGGCCCGCAGTCTGGCCGCCGATCGGTCGGAGGCGGAGGACATCACCGCCGAGACCTTCTTCCGGGTGCTTCAGGCGTTGCGCCGGGGCGCCGGGCCGCGTGACTACGTCCGCGCCTATCTGCTGACGGTGGCTCGCCGGGTCTCGTGGGAGTGGCACGGCGCGCGTCGTGACGTGCCGGTGAGCGACGACGAGCTGACCTTCCGGGCCGGGGCGGGTGCGGACACGCATGCCCGCACGGCCGAACATTCGCTGATCACGACCGCTTTCACGAGTTTGCCGGAGCGCTGGCGTTCGGTCTTGTGGCAGACCGAGGTCGAAGGCGAGCAGCCGTCGATGGTCGCGCCGCATTTCGGGTTGAGCGCGAACGCGACGGCGGCACTGGCCCGCCGCGCCCGGCAGGGGCTGCGGGCGGCGTATCTGCAGGCGCATCTGTCGGTGAACCGCGGGCCCGATTCGTGCCGTGCGGTGGTGGAGAAGCTGGGCGGGTTCACCGCGGGCAGCGTGACCGGGGCCGAGGCCCGCCGGATCAAGACCCATCTGATCGCCTGCCAATCTTGCCGGGCCACCCACGACGAGCTGCGTGACGTCTGCTCCTCGCTGCGGGCGCACGCCGGTGTCGTGGCGTTGCTGGTGCCGGCCGCCGCCGGGGCGCACGCGAGCGGGGCGCTGTCCGGGCTCGCCGCATCGGTCAAGGGACTTCTGCTCGGGTCGAAGGTGAAGGTCGGCCTGGCGGTGGCGTCGACGGCCGCCGCCGGTGCGGTCGGGATCGTTGCCGGTCCGGCCGTGTTCGGCACCGACGTCACTCACACGGTGGGCCTCTCCGGGGGTGGGCTGCCGGAGCTGGCGCTGCTGCCCGCGCAGGTCGCGCCGCCGGCCCATGCGCAGCCGGTTGAGCTCCCGCCGCAGCGGATCGCGCAGGACCAGCTGCACGGCAAGGGTGCGCAGCCCGCCGTGACCGGACGAGGCCCCGGCGCCGAGCTCGGGGCGTCCGACATGCCGAGCCTGCCGAGCGTGGGCACCCCGAGGAAGGAACTCGGCGGCGGAGACGTCGCACCTCCACCGGAGGAGCAGAATCCGACGCAGGAGGAGACCTCCCCGCGTAACGAGGTCCCGGATCCGGGCACGGGCTCCAACCAGACCACCTCGAAGCGGGACGACATCCCACCGCCCGAGGAATCGTTCAGGCCCACCGAGGAGTCGCTGAGCCCGACCACGACGACTTCGCGGGACTCGACCGAGCAGTCGACCACGCCGGACTCGACGACTTACCCGGAAGGGTCTTCTTCGACGGAGACCGGGACCCCCGAAAGCGCGACCGGCGACACCTCGGCGGACGAGCCGAGCCCGGTGAAACCGACTTCCCACTATCCGGAACCGGGTGTCGACTACCCGACGTGCCCATAACGCCCGAGCGGGCATATCGCCTTCGAACTCTCGCGAATCCGGCTCCCGTCACGGTACGGTGGAGCTCGCTCACGACGAGCGAGCGGCCGCGCGGGAGGCGACTGAATGAACCGGCTGGTGCACGGCGAGGACGGCCGTGACTGGGTGGTCCGAGCCCAGATGGAATGGCGTGCTCCCGCGACAGCGGACGATTTCGAGCACGATGTGGCGGGCAGCTACGGCCCGGGTATCGCGATGATCGCCGTGACGGCGCTGCTCGCGATCGTGCTCATCATGTGGACCCCGGCCGACGTCATGATCCCGTCGTGGGTTCCGTTGGCGCTCTTGCTGATCGCGCTGTTCTTCCCACTGCGGTGGATCCTGCGCCGTCCGTGGACCGTGGTCGCCGAGACCGAGGGCGATCTCGCGGGCGACAGGCCGTCGGAGCGCTGGGTGGGCACCATCCGCGGCATGTTCACCGTGCGCGGCGAGGTCTCGAAGATCAGCAAGACCATCCAGAAGCACTCGCTGCCGGATTTCGACGGCCCGTTGCACCCGGTGGAGTAGTCGCGGCGGCCTGAACGCGCGAGACTGGGGCCATGCCCGAGCTACCCGAGGTCGAAGCGCTCGCTCACCACCTGCGTGAACACGCGGTGGGCAAGACGGTCTTCCGTGTCGACGTGTCGTCCCTCAGCGTGCTGAAGACGGCGACACCGCCGTGGACCGAGCTGCACGGCCGCGAGGTCACCGGGGCGGGCCGGTTCGGCAAACATCTGGATCTCGTCGCCGGCGATCTCCATCTGGTCGTCCACCTGGCGAGGGCGGGCTGGCTGCGCTGGTCCGACGCGTTGTCGCCGACGCCGCTGAAACCCGGCAAGGGGCCGATCTCGCTGCGCGTCCACCTCGACGCGGCCGCCGGGCCGGGCTTCGATCTCACGGAGGCCGGGACGAAGAAGGGCCTGGCGGTCTGGATCGTGCGTGATCCGGAGAAGGAGGTCGCGAGCATCGCGCGGCTCGGGCCGGACGCGCTTTCGCTCGACCGCACGCAGCTCGAGAAGTTGTTCACCGGACGCACCGAACGGTTGAAGACGGCGCTGACCGATCAGTCGCTGATCGCCGGGATCGGCAACGCCTACTCCGACGAGATCATGCACATGGCGAAGCTTTCCCCCTACGCCACAACCGGAAAGCTGTCCGAGGCGGCGCTCGACGGGCTTTCGGAGGCGATCCGCGAGGTGCTGACCAGCGCCGTGACGCGTTCGGTCGGCCAGTCCGCGGCCCGGCTCAAGGGCGAGAAGCGGTCCGGGCTGCGGGTGCATGCGCGCACCGGGCTCCCCTGTCCGGTCTGTGGCGACACGATCCGCGAGATCTCGTTCGCGGACAAGTCGTTCCAGTACTGCCCGACCTGCCAGACCGGCGGGAAACCCCTCGCGGACCGGCGGATGTCGCGCTTGCTGAAGTGATCAGCAGAGGGCGGCCATCACCGCGTCCATCGTCGGTTTCGGCACCCGCTGCCCACCGTGTATTTCCGCGGCGAGGTCGTACACGTTCAGAGCGAGTACGAGCTGCTTCGAGCCGTCCTCGGTGCTCATCGAGACGCTGTGGAACCCCGGCCCCGCGCCGGTGTTGCCCCAGACCGTTTTCATGCCACCACTGCAAGGCAGGTTCAGGGTCTCGATGCCGCCGCCGTACGCCCCGAACTCGCTGTACGGCACGAGCCGCTTGAGCTCGGCCTGTTGCGCGGGCGCCAGAAGCCGTCCCGCCAGCAACGCGCGATGGAACCGCGCGAGGTCGTCGACGGTCGACACCATCGCGCCCGCGGTCCAGTCGTACGAAGGGCTGAACACGGTCATGTCCTGCCCGCCCATGTCGTACCCGTGCAGATGCGGACCTCGCAGGAACGGCGACCACAGCGGGAAATACGTCCGGCCGAGTTCGAGCGGACCGAGGATCCGCCGCTGGATCTCCTCGCGGACGTCGTTGCGGGTGACCCTCTCGATCACCTTGCCCAGCAACAGATATCCGGTGTTCGAGTAGCCCACGCCGCTGCCCGGCGAGAACGAGGGTCGGTCGACGAGAGACCGCCGGATCACCTCCGACGGCGTGATGATGTGCGCCCGGTTCCCCTGGACGAGATACGGGTCGAAGAAGTGCGGATCCAGCGGGTCGTGCACGCCGGACGTGTGGTTCAGCAGCATGCGCAGCGTGATCTTTTCCGGTTCGTAGCCCGGTCCTCGTACGACACCGGGCAGCCGTCGCTCGATCGGATCGTCGAGTGACAGCTTCCCTTCGCCCGCCAGCTGCAGGACCACGGTGGCGGCGAACGCCTTGGTGTTGCTGGCGATCCGGAACCGGTGGTGCGGCCCCGCGGCTTCGCGCGTGGCCTGGTTCGCGTATCCGGCGCCGAAGCGCGAGACCGCCTCACCGTTCCTGACCTGGGCGACCGCTCCCGGAAATCCCCCTTCGCCGACCAGAGCGCCGACAGCCGCGCGCACCGGGTCATCGGCCGCGGCCGCCGTCCCGCTCCCCAGCAGGACCCCCGCCAGCACCCCCGCCGCGAGTTTCCCCGATACGCGCATTGTGTTCCTCCCCCGGAAGCGATTGCCTGCGCACAGTCTTTCCCGTGCGACGGGGAGTGACCATGGGGGCTACGCCCGGGTCTTGGGTAGGGTCGGCCCCACCCTCAGTTGTCACAACTCAACGGAAAGTGGGGAGCAGACCTTGCACCCGGTTGGTCGAGCGCAGAGCATGGACGCCGTGTCCGGGCTCGAAATCGCGCAGATCATCCCTTGGGGTGTGGCGCTGTTGCTCGCGATCCTCGTCGTCGTCCTGCTGATCAAGCTGAGGCGCCCCGCGAGCATCGTGGAGAACGCGGTGCTGCAGGCCGTCCACCGGATGTCGAAGGCGACACCGGATCTCCGCGAGGGCCTCGACGAGC
Source organism: Amycolatopsis sp. WAC 04169 (assembly GCF_003947535.1). Lineage (NCBI taxonomy): Bacteria > Bacillati > Actinomycetota > Actinomycetes > Pseudonocardiales > Pseudonocardiaceae > Amycolatopsis > Amycolatopsis sp. WAC 04169. Next base: position 569,430 of record NZ_QHJI01000001.1, read on the forward strand.
AGGTCGCCGACAAGATCACCAGCCAGCTGCTGGAGATGCTCGACTGCGTCGCCGTCGGCATCACCGACAGCGAAGGCACCCTGCTGTCCTGGGACGGCGAGGCCAACGACCACTACGTCGACCTCGTCGACGCCATCGGCAACGCGATCCGCAAGCACCGCCGCGAGGTCGTCGCGCACGACAAGATGCCGTGCAACCACCGCGGCACCTGCCGGATGCGGACGGCGGTGATCGTGCCGCTGATCGTCGAGGGCGAGACGGAGGCCGCGCTGATCGTCGTCGGGCGCACGCGCGGGCGGCTGGTGCAGATGGCCGACGCGGTCGCCCAGTTCGTCTGCACCCAGTTCGAGCTGGCGCGCCTGGACGAATCGAAGAACCAGCTCCAGCAGGCGGAGATCAAGGCGTTGCGCGCGCAGATCTCGCCGCACTTCGTCTACAACGCGCTCAACACCATCTCGTCGCTGATCCGGACGGACCCGGAGGAAGCGCGAGAGCTGCTTCAGGACTTCGCGGACTTCACGCGCTACTCGTTCCGGACGTCGGGCATGTTCACGTCGCTCGCCGAGGAACTGCGCAACATCGACCGGTACCTGACCATCGAGAACGCCCGCTTCGGCGGACGGCTCGAAGTGCGGATGAAGATCGCGCCCGAGGTGCTCTCGGTGGTCGTGCCGTTCCTGATCATCCAGCCGCTGGTGGAGAACGCCGTCAAACACGGCCTCGCGTCGAAGCCGTCCGGCGGGTGCGTCACGGTGATCGCCGAGGACTACGGCGCCGAAGCGCTGATCAGCGTCGAAGACGACGGCATCGGCATGGAGCCCGCCAAGCTCGCCGACCTCCGCAGCCAGCACCGCACGGGCGCGCACGTCGGCCTCGGCAACATCAACCAGCGGATGCAGCAGGTGTTCGGCCGCGACTACGCGCTCATGGTCGAGACGGCGCCCGGCGCCGGCATGAAGGTGACCCTGCGGGTGCCGAAGTTCATGCCCGGCGTGCGGCCGAACCTGCCGGACTTCTCCGCCGACAGTGCCACCGTCCCGCCGCAGGGCGGCCCGAACGAGGCCAGCGGGGTGAGTGGTTCGCGCAGCGGCGTGCTGCCGTCGTGAACGTCGGTAACCTGGCGGTATGAGCGTTGCGGACAAGCTGACCTCCCGTCTCCCGATGATCGGCGAGCGGGGTGAGCGCAAGGACGTCGTCGCGGTGGTCAAGCTGCACGGGGTGATCACGCCGACCCCGTCACCCCTGGCCAGGGGGTCGATCAACCTCGCCGCCGTCGAATCCGCGCTGACCCGCGCGTTCGCGCACGAGCGGCTGAAGGCCGTCGCGCTGCAGATCAACTCGCCGGGCGGCGCGCCGACGCAGTCCGGCCTGGTCGCCGAGCGGATCCGCCAGCTCGCCGACGAGAAGAAGGTGCCCGTCCTGGCCTTCGCCGAGGACGTCGCCGCGTCCGGCGGCTACTGGCTGGCCTGCGCGGCCGACGAGATCTACGCGCACCGGACGTCGATGGTCGGCTCGATCGGCGTGATCAGCGGCGGGTTCGGGTTCACCGGACTGCTGGAGCGGTTCGGCATCGAGCGGCGGCTGCACACCGCGGGGGCGAACAAGTCCCGGCTCGACCCGTTCAGCCCGGAGAAGCCGGAAGACGTCGAGTGGCTGAAGAAGATGCACGGCCAGCTCCACGAACTGTTCGTCGACTGGGTCACCGAGCGCCGGGGCGACCGGCTGTCCGGCTCCGAGGACCTCTTCACCGGTGACGTCTGGCTGGGTGCCCGCGCGGTCGAACTCGGCCTGATCGACGGCGTCGGCAGCCTCCGCCAGGTGATCGGCGAGCGGTACCCGGACGCCGAGATCTCGGTCGCCGAGCCGAAGAAGCCGCTGCTGGCGCGGCTCGGCATCGGCGCGCCCGCCGCGGCGAGCGCGTTGCTGGACGCCGTCCAGTCCAAGGCCGCCTGGAGCCGCTTCGGCCTCTGACCCGCGCGCTATGAACGGTCCGTTCCTTGCAAATTTCGCAAGGAACGGACCGTTCATTGCATTCGGGGGCGGAGTGGATTCACCCGAACGGTGGTAGGCGTAAGTGGTTCAGACCAGGTCTCATATCGGACATACCGCTTTGTTGTGAACGGCAACAAACCTCGACAGTGTTGACGAGGAGGTCCCATGTCCGTAAATCGTTCCCGTTGGAAGGTCGCGCTGACCGGCGCGGCTTTGCTCACGGTGCCGCTGGCCTTGCCCGCAACCGCCGCCGTCCCGCCGCCCCCGGCCGGCTGGACCACCGTGTTCACCGACGACTTCACCGGCGCCGCGGGTTCGCTCCCGTCGAGCGCGAACTGGATCATCGACACCGGCCACGCGTACCCCGGCGGCCCGGCGAACTGGGGCACCGGCGAGATCCAGAACTACACGGCGAACCCCGCCAACCTGGCCCAGGACGGTTCCGGGAACCTGCGGATCACCCCGTTGCGCGACGGTGCGGGCAACTGGACCTCGGCGCGGATCGAAACGCAGCGCACGAACTTCAAACCGCCCGCGGGCGGCGCGCTGCGGATCGAGGGCCGGATCCAGATGCCGGACGTCACCGGCGCCGCGGCACTCGGCTACTGGCCCGCGTTCTGGGCGCTGGGTTCGCCGTATCGCGGCAACTACTGGAATTGGCCCGCCGTCGGCGAGTTCGACATCATGGAGAACGTCAACGGGATCAACACGGTCTGGGGCGTGCTGCACTGCGGCGTCAACCCCGGCGGCCCGTGCAACGAGACCACCGGCCTGGTCGGCAGCCGCACGTGCCCCGGCGCGAGCTGCCAGAGCGCGTTCCACACCTACACCTTCGAATGGGACACGAGCGTCAGCCCCAACGTGTTCCGCTGGCTGGTGGACGGGCAGCAGTTCCATTCGGTCAGCCAGAACCAGGTCGACGCCACGACCTGGGCCAACATGACGAACCACGCGGGCTACTTCGTGCTGCTGAACGTCGCGATCGGCGGCGCGTTCCCGAACAACAACTCCGGCACCACGACGCCGGGGCCGGGGATCGTGCCGGGGCGTCCGATGCTCGTCGACTACGTCACCGTCCTGACCCGAGGCGGCGGCACGGGAAGCCCCGGCGGCGGCAGCGCGTACGGCACGATCCAGGCGGAGTCGTACGGCCAGGCGGCGGGCATCGCCAAACAGGCCACCTCGGATTCCGGCGGTGGTCAGAGCATCGGCCCGGCGGGCAATGGTGACTGGGCGTTGTACCCGGGCGTCGACTTCGGCACGCAGACCGGCAGGCAGTTCCAGGCGCGCGTCGCGTCCGGAGCGGCGAGCGGGGTGAGCGGTCTCGTCGAAGTCCGGCTCGACAGCCGGTCGAACCCGCCCGTCGGCAGCTTCGCCGTCGCGAACACCGGCGGCTGGCAAAGCTGGCGGACCATCCCGGCGAATATCGGCGGCGTCACCGGGAAACACGACGTCTACCTGACCTTCACCAGCGGCCAGCCCGCGGATTTCGTGAGCGTCAACTGGTTCACCTTCACTCCGTGAAGGGATAGGTGTGGCACGGCGAGGCGGTTCGTGTCACCGGAAAAGATGACGGCACCGGCCACCCCAGGCGCGGGGGTGCCGGTGCCGTCCTTTTCGTTCGACTTTCGTGAAGCGGGCTGGACAAGGAACCCGGCAATGGGCAGGATGCGTCTCACTGTGAGTGCTCACGATGACACCCGGAAGCTCATCGTCCTGGCGGTGGACGATGAGCCCAAAGGGCTAGACGAACTCGTCCACTGTCTCCGGAACAGCCCGCACGTCGCCCTGGTCTACCCGGCGATCGACGCTTCGGAGGCGCTGCGCCTGCTGTCCGCGGACGATCCGAGGCTGGCCGATCGCAAGGCCCGCGGCTTGCCGATCGTGGACGCGGTGTTCGCCGACATCGACATGCCCGGGCTGTCCGGGATGGAGATGTCGCGGGTGTTCGCCGCGCTGCGCCCGTCGCCGGCGCTGGTCTTCGTGACGGGGCACGCGGAAGAGGCGGTCAACGCCTTCGACCTCGGCGCGCTCGACTACGTGCTCAAGCCGTACCAGCAGGATCGTCTCGACCGCGCGATCACCCGCGTGATGGACAAACTCGCCGCCAACGCCGCGCCGAAGTTCGGCCACGAAGGCGGCCTCGGGCAGGTCAAGAACGACGACGAGGTCATCCCCGTCGAGCTGGCGGGCACCACGAAGCTCATCCCGCGCTCTTCGGTCCGCTGGGTCGAGGCACAGGGCGACTACGCCCGGCTGTTCACCACCGACGGCAGCCACCTGGTCCGCATCCCGCTCGCCCAGCTCGAAGAACGCTGGGAGAAGGCGGGTTTCGTCCGCATCCACCGGTCGTTCCTGGTCTCGCTGCCGCTCATCACCGAACTGCGCATGGGCCAGGGCGGCTACCAGGTCGTGATCGGTAACGAGGAGAAGGTGCTGCCGGTCAGCCGCCGCCACACGCGCGCCCTCAAGGACAGGCTGGTCGGCGCCAACCGGTCGACGTGACCGACGACTACTACCGCCGCGTCAACGGCGTCCGCGAACCGGATCCGACGCTCGGCAAGGGCAGGACCAGGAAACCTGCGGCGCCCGAAGGGGCCGCCGTCGAGCCCGTGCCGGGCGCGCCGACCGGTCCGAGGCACGAACAGGCCAAACCCGAACATCACGCGAAACCCAAGCGGCAGCGGGTGATCCTCGCCGATCCGCGGCAGGCCACCAGCACCCTGCGGGCCAGGGTCGAACTCGAAGAGCAGACCAGCTGGGGCAAGCTCCTGGTCAAGGATCTGGTGAAGATCCAGCTGCGGACGGCCTCCTGGCTGGCGCTGCTGGTGATGGTCACGCTGTGTTCGCTTCCGGTGCTCTTCTATCTCATCCCGTCCTTCGGGCGGGTGGTCGTCGTGGGCATCCCGCTGCCGTGGTTGATCCTCGGTGTGGCGCCTTTCCCGTTCCTGTTCGGGATCGGCCTCTGGTACAACCGGCTCGCCGAACGTCATGAACGCGACTTCGTCGACATGATCGAGAATTGATTGCGGAGCTGCACATAGAGGAGGACCCATGATCGCGCGCCCTCTTGTGGCCGAAGGCCACGGAAACGCGGTGGCAGGGCGCCTTGATGACTCCGTGCCCGACCTGCTTTCGCCGCGCCCTGGCAGCGCGTTTCCGTCAGCGCGCGATTAAATGACACCGTGCAGCTGAACTCTTGGGCCATCGCCGGCATCGTGCTGGTAGCGGTCCTGACCTTCTATCTGGGACACCGCTCCTCGAGGTCGGCCGTCAGCACGCACGATTTCCTCGTCGCCCGGCGCACCGTGCGCTCCCGGCGCAACGCCGCCGCGATCTCCGGTGAGTATCTGTCCGCCGCGTCGTTCATGGGCGTCGCCGGCATCGTGCTCAAGGACGGCGCCGACGCGCTGTGGTTCCCGATCGGTTTCACCGCGGGCTATCTCGCGCTGATGCTGTTCGTCGCCGCGCCGCTGCGCCGGTCCGGCGCGTACACGCTGCCGGACTTCGTCGAGATGCGGCTGGGTTCGACGATGCTGCGCCGGGTCTCGACGGCGTTCGTGGTGTTCATCGGGATCCTCTACATGGTCCCGCAGTTGCAGGGCGCCGGCCTGACCCTCTCGACGATTTTGCCGGTGCCGGTGTGGGCCGGAGCGCTCCTGGTCACCTTCGTGGTCGGGTTCAACGTGATCGCGGGCGGGATGCGCGCGATCACCGTCGTCCAGGCCTTCCAGTACTGGCTGAAACTGTTCGCCATCGCGTTGCCGACGTTCATCCTGTGCATCGTCTTCCTCAGCTCCGGCGGGCAGGGCAGCGTGCGGCCGCTGGGGCAGCCCGCGCCGCCGACCTTTCCCGAGAACACCACGGTTTCGGTGCAGGCCGACGTCACGCTGAAGGTCACCTCGGTGACCGTGCTCGAGGCCTACGGTGAGGTGGAAGGCGCGCGCGCCAACGGTTTCGCGGTGTGGGCGCCGGAGGCCGGGCACAAGGTCGCCAAGGGCACGACGCTGAAGTTCACCGCGGGCACCCCGGTGCCGGTGGTCAGCGATGCCCCCACGTCGAACGGGGATTGGCTGCGGCCGGGTTCCGGTGGTCTCACCGATCTGCTGCAGGTCTATTCGCTGATCCTCGCGACGTTCCTCGGCACCATGGGCCTGCCGCACGTCCTGGTCCGCTTCTACACCAACCCCGACGGCAAGGCCGCGCGCCGCACGACGGTGCACGTCCTGCTGCTGCTCGGCCTGTTCTACCTGTTCCCGACGCTGCTGGGCGCGCTGTCGCGGATGTACGTCCCGGAACTGCTGGTGACCGGGAAGACCGACGCCGCCGTCCTGCTGCTGCCGTCCGCGGTCCTTCCCGGACTCTGGGGGCAGATCCTGGGCGCGGTGACCGCTGCCGGTGCTTTCGCGGCGTTCCTGTCCAGCTCGTCCGGGCTGTTGGTGAGTGTCGCCGGGGTCGTCTCCACCGACGTCCTGCCCGGCCGCGTCCGCGATTTCCGGGTGGCGACGGCGATCGTGGCGCTGATCCCGTTCGCGCTGGCGGTGCTGCTGCCGTCGGAGGATCTGTCGCTTTCGGTCGGGATGTCGTTCGCGCTGGCCGCGTCGACGTTCAGCCCGCTGCTGCTGCTCGGGGTCTGGTGGCGCAAGCTCAGCTGGCCCGGCGCGCTGGCCGGGATGCTCGTCGGCGGCGGACTCGTGCTGACCGCGCTGGTGGTCAACATCGTCAGCAAGTACTCCGGCGGCTGGGCGCCGTGGTTCTCGAACCAGCCCGCGCTGATCACCGTCCCGGCCGCCTTCCTGACCACCTACGTGGTGAGCCGCGCGACCGGATACGGGCGGCCGGACGACGTCCACGGCGTGATGCTGCGGCTGCACGCGCCCGATCCGCTCGGGTTCATGCGTGATCGTGCGGTCGCCCGGTTCGGGCAGGCCGAAGAGAAGACCCGGACCACCGGTAAAGGCCGTCACCGGAAGTAAAAATCACCCTTTCGAGTCGCGGGCCTCTACGCAGAGTCGTACCGTTCACTCAAATGGATTGCTCCTCTGAGGCCCTATGAGGGGCATGATCTTTCGTGACAACGAAGTCATCGAATGGGTCGCGGCAGGTGGGAGGTCCGACATGAGCGAGGCCGATCAAGACCTCGGTTCCGAACCGGAATCCGACTGGGAAAAGGTGCAGGCGAGTCCGGAATTCGCCGAGCTGCGACGACGGCTCCGGGTATTCGTTTTCCCGGTGTCGGCCCTGTTCCTCCTCTGGTATCTGCTGTACGTGCTCCTCGCCGACTACGCGACCGGGTTCATGAGCACCAAGCTCTTCGGCAACATCACCGTCGGCCTGGTCTTCGGCCTGCTGCAGTTCGTGTCCACCTTCGTGATCACCGGCCTTTATGTCCGGTACGCGAACCGGAAGCTCGATCCGCTCGCGGACAAGATCAGGCATGAGGTCGAAGGGACCGAACGGTGAATACGCTGGCAGCGGGCGTACAGGGGAGCAATCCGGCGCTCAACATCACCATTTTCGCGATCTTCGTCGCGATCACGATGGTGATCGTTTTCCGGGCGAGCCGGAATACGAAGACCGCGTCCGACTACTACGCCGCCGGGCGCGCGTTCACCGGCCCGCAGAACGGGATCGCGATCTCGGGCGACTATCTTTCCGCGGCGTCGTTCCTGGGTATCGCCGGTGCGATCGCGATCAACGGCTACGACGGTTTCCTCTATTCGATCGGATTCCTCGTCGCGTGGCTGGTGGCGTTGCTGCTGGTCGCGGAACTGCTGCGCAACACCGGCAAGTTCACCATGGGCGACGTGCTGGCCTTCCGGATGAAGCAGCGCCCGGTCCGCGCGGCGGCCGCGATCTCCACGCTCGCCGTCTCGTTCTTCTACCTGCTCGCGCAGATGGCGGGGGCGGGCGGCCTGGTGAACCTGCTGCTCGGCATCGAGGGGAACCTCGGCCAGGACCTGGTGATCGCCGTCGTCGGCGTGATCATGATCCTGTACGTGCTGATCGGCGGGATGAAGGGCACCACCTGGGTCCAGATCATCAAGGCCGTGCTGCTCATCGCGGGTACGTTCGCGATGACGCTGTGGGTGCTCGGGAAGTACGGCTTCAACCTGTCCAGCCTGTTCCAGGCCGCGGTCGACAAGGGCGGCCAGACCGGGGAGGCGCTGCTCGGCCCGGGCAAGCAATACGGCAAGACCGGCACGACGAAGCTCGACTTCCTGTCGCTGGGCATCGCGCTGGTGCTCGGTACCGCGGGCCTGCCGCACGTGCTCATGCGCTTCTACACCGTGCCGACGGCGAAGGACGCGCGCCGTTCGGTGGTGTGGGCGATCGCGCTGATCGGCATCTTCTACCTGTTCACGCTGGTGCTCGGCTACGGCGCGGGCGCGCTCGTCGGCCCGGACGTGATCGCGAAGGCGCCGGGGACGACCAACTCGGCGGCACCGCTGCTGGCACTCGAACTCGGCGGCCCGGTGCTGCTCGGATTCATCGCGGCGGTGGCGTTCGCGACGATCCTCGCCGTGGTCGCGGGGCTGACGATCACCGCGTCGGCGTCGTTCGCGCACGACGTGTACGCCAACGTGATCAAGAAGGGCAAGACCGACCCGGACAGCGAGGTCCGCGTCGCGCGGATCACCGCGCTGGTGATCGGGGCGGTCGCGATCGTCGGCGGGATCCTCGCGAAGAACCAGAACGTGGCGTTCCTGGTGGCGCTCGCGTTCGCGGTGGCGGCGTCGGCGAATCTGCCGACCATCCTGTACTCGCTGTTCTGGAAGCGGTTCAACACCCAGGGCGCGCTGTGGAGCATTTACGGCGGTCTCGCGGTCTGCGTGCTGCTGATCGTGTTCTCGCCGGCGGTGTCGGGGAAGCCTGTCGATCCGAAGACCGGGAAGAGCGCGTCGATGATCCAAGGCGTTGATTTCCACTGGTTCCCGCTGGACAACCCGGGCATCGTCTCGATCCCGGTCGCGTTCTTCCTCGGCTGGCTCGGGACCGTGCTGTCCAAGGACCACAACCAGAAGAAGTACGCCGAGATGGAGGTCCGCTCGCTCACCGGCGCCGGGGCGGAAAAGGCCGTCCGGCACTGAGTGCCTCTTCACGCGCGCGCAACGGGACGGGATGCGAGGATGGCAGGGTGGTGAGCCCTGCTGACATCCCGACCGTCGCCGTCCGTGATCTGCCGAAGGACGGCGTCGCGCTGCTCGACGTCCGCGAGGACGACGAGTGGGCCGCCGGGCACGCCCCTGGCGCCAAGCACATCCCGATGGGTGAACTGCCCGCGCGGGTCGGCGAACTCGACGACCTGCCCGACGACCAGCCGGTCTACGTGATCTGCCGCAGCGGCGGCCGGTCCGCGCGCGCCGCCGCGTGGCTCAACGCGAGCGGCTGGGACGCGGTGAACGTCGCCGGCGGGATGGGCTCCTGGAAGCAGGAGGGGCGCCCGATGGTCGGCGACCATCCCGGCGTCGAGCCCGAAGTGCTGTAACCGTGCAGCCAGGCCACTACCCGCCGCGAGCACCGATGCCGCCCGTGCGCCCCGCGCCGATGCGGCAGCCGGTGCGCCATCGCGTCCGCTGGGTCGCTTCGCCGCCGCCCGGCGCGCTGCCGCAGCGTCGCAAGCCCGTGGCCGAGCGCTACTCCGGCCCGCCGTCCTACCCGGTCCCGCCGAGGTGGGGCTTCCCGAACCTGGTCTGGCGCCGTCCGACCGCCGTTCCCGGGACGGCGTCCGGCGAGGTCACCGCGGGGGAGCGGCTGCGGGTGATCACACGCAGCCTGCTGCCGGTGCTGTGGACCTTCGCCGCCCTCGCTGTCATCGCCTCGGCGGCGGAGATCTGGCGCTACGTCCTGCTGGTGCAGAGCCGCGACTCCGCGTTGTCGACGTCCGTCGTCTCGATCTCCGACACCTTCGTGATCACCGCCGGCCTGCTCACGACGATCCTTTCGCTGCTGCCGGCCGGGCTCACCGTGTGGTGGCTGCTCGTGGCCAGGCACGCCGCCGCGGACTTCTCCGGCGAGACGCCGCCCAGGCGGCAACGGCACGTGCTGGCTTTCGTGCTGGTGCCGGTGGTGAACCTGATCATGGTGCTGCCGGTCGTCGCCGAACTCGAACACGCCGTCCTGCGCCGGACGCGGGAAACCCGGCCGAAGCCGTCGCGGCTCGTGCTGATCTGGTGGGGCGTCTGGGCGCTCAACTGGCTGCTGCTCACGCTGGTCATCGTCTGGCGATTCCGTGACGGCGTCCAGGCGCTGGCGGACGGGGTCGTGCTGGTCGCGCTGACCGACCTGGCCGCGGCCGGGCTGGCGGTGGTGACGGCGCTGCTCGTGAAGCGCATGTCCGGGCTGCTGGCTCCGGTCGAGGAGAAGCGCCTTCGGCTGCTTCGCGTGCTGAAGGTGGATGGGGTTCCGGAGCCGGAACGGCGGGAGCGTCCCGCTTCGGCCGTGCGCTGACGCAACTTTTTCACTAAACGTTGAATGCGGATCCATGTACTCCGCTGATGGTGGATCAGTCTGTAACATGGCGGTATGAGCGAGCAGCAGAAATACGACCTGCCGGCAGGGGAAGCCGGTCGGGTGCGGTCTGCTGCCAGCGGCCTCTACAAATCTTCCGCCGCGAGGGCGAAGAAGGTGAAGCAGCCTGTGGTGGGGCGAGTTTCACCTGCTGTGAAAACGGGGCTCGCCGGGCATGGGATCCGTCGGCCCGAGCCGACCCCGGACGAGCCGTCGAAGCCGTATTCCTTGCCCTCCTTCTTGGGCATCTTCGATCTTCCCGCTGACGCGTCCGAGACAGTGAAGGCCGTGGTGCGTGGCCGGGACGTCGCCTGAGTTCGCGACGGGAACAAGCGAAGATCGATGGCGCGTCCGATCGTGGTGGACGCTGGTCCGCTCATAGCCATGGCCAGCCGGAAAGATGATCACCACCAGGCTGTGGTCGAGTGGCTCGCGACCGCGGCCACTCGTGATCTGCTGGTGCCCTCGCTCGTGCTGACCGAGGTGTGCCACTACATCGAGAAGTACCTCGGTGGCGAGGCCGAGGCGGCGTTCATCGAAGGACTCATACGTTCGCCCCAGTTCGCGATCTACCACCCCATGGACGACGATTTCCGACGGATGGCCGTGCTGATGCGCCAGTACTCGGATTGGCCCCTCGGCCTGGCGGACGCGGCCGTCGTGGCCACGGCGGAACGGGTGAGGACGGTCGAGGTGGCCACTGTGGATCGCCGGCATTTCGAGCACCTCAAGCCGGTGCATGTTTCGCACTTCACGCTTTATCCCTGACAAAGCGCGCTGACCTGCGGAAAGAGAGCAAGGGACCTTTGCTACCACCCGCCGGAGCCGGGTGAGCCAGGTCACCGTTGACCTCCAGCTCGCTGGAGGTTCGAGACTGTGATCATGAGCGACGACGGTGTCACCTTCATCAACGTTTTCGAGATCCCCGCCGACCGCGTCGACGAGTTCGTCGAGACGTGGCGAGAGCGGGCGAAGCTGATGCGAGACGCGCCCGGTTTCCGTGATGCCAAGCTCCACCGGGCGCTGCTGCCGGACTCGCGCTTCCAGCTCGTCAACGTCACGCACTACGACAGCCGCGAAGCGTGGGAGGCGGCCGGGAAGAACCAGGTCTTCACGGCGTCGACCGAGCGGGCCGCGGAGATCGCCACGCCCAACGCCGCGCTCTACGAGGTCGTCGTCGAGTATCCCTAGGCCGTGGTCACCCGAAGCGAGCGCAGGCCCCGGATCACGAACTCCGGCCGCCGCTCCGGGGTCTCGGCGAGCTCCAAGCCCGGCAGCTTCGACGCCAGGGAGGACAGCGCGGCCGCGATCTCCACCCGCGCGAGCGGGGCGCCGACGCAGTAGTGGATGCCCATGCCGAAGCCGAGGTGCGCGTTCGGCGTGCGGCCGATGTCGAGCGTGTCCGGCCGGTCGAACACCTTCGGGTCCCGCGCGGCGGCGCCGAGGAGCGCGCCGATCTTCTCGCCCTCGGCGACCCGGAATCCGGCGATCTCGACGTCGGTGGTCGCCGTCCGCTCGAAGAGCTGCAGTGGCGCGTCGAAGCGGATCAGCTCCTCGACGCACGGGTCCAGGAGATCCGGGGAAGCGACGAGCCGCTCCCACTGGTCGCGGTGGGTCAGCAGCGCGTTGACGCCGTTCCCGATGACGTTCACCGTCGCCTCGTGTCCGGCCATCAGGAGCAGGACCGCGGTCGCGACCAGTTCGTCCTCGGTCAGTTCACTGCGCAGAAGGTCGCTGACGATGTCTTCGCCGGGCGAATTCGCGCGCTGCTTCGCGACGTCACGCAGGTAGTCGACGAACTCCGCGGCCGCGGCTTCGGCGGCGTCGCGTTTGTCCTCGGCGAGCCCGTACTCGTACATCTTCACGATGTGGTTCGACCACGTGACCATGCTCGGTCCCTTGTCGACCGGGACGCCGAGCAGTTCCGCGATGACCGCGACCGGCAGCGGCTGTGCGAGGTGCGCCAGCAGATCGGCCGAGCCGGTTTCGGCGATCTCGGCGGCGAGTCCGTCGACCATGCCGTCCGCGAGTTCGGCGACCATCGGCCGCAACCGCTGGACGTGCCCGCGCCCGAACGCGCCCGCGATCACCCGCCGCAGCCGCGTGTGGGCGGGCGGCTCGTTCTCCAGCAGCGAGTTGCGGTGCAGGAGGTTGAACGACGCGAACCGCTCCACCGGCAGCGCGTCCTGCCAGATCCGGCCGAGCCCGCGATGCCGCAGGACGGCGGCCGACGCCGCGTGCGACACCGCCACGGCGATGCCGAGGCCGTCGTGCCGGTGGACTTCGCCGTGTTCGCGGAGGTCGGCGAAGGACGGGTACGGATTCGCGAGGAAGGCCGGGTCGGCGAGGTCGAACACCCGCCGACTGTAACCCGCGCCGGGGTGGCCGCCCCGGCGCGGCAGGGAGCTACAGATGCAGCCAAAGCCCCAGGTGCAGGTGCAGCCCGTGATGGTGATGGCCGTGGTGATGGCCGACGCACAGCAGCAGGCAATGTCGCGCCTGGTCGGCTCTGTCGGACTGCGGCGCGGCCGAAGCCGTGCCCGCCGCGGGCCCGGCCAGCATCAGACCGAGTGCCACGGGAAACGCGGCCAGCGCTGCCCGGCGCTTCGAGGTGCTCATCTGTGATCCCTTCTCCGCACTACGGCACCGGATGGCGCCGTGATCGAGTATTCGGTGCGGTGCGGGGAAAACGGCAGGCTGATCACCCGCGATTAGATCGTCCGGCTGATGACAACCGTTTTCAGTCACGTTTCCGTGGTACCCGGATGGCCGCTGAAACCCGCCGATCCGGTCGATCCGGTGGGCGGCCGGGTGTCGTGCGCGCCGTCTTCGTCACCAACCCCGGGGGCCTTACGAGGCGCGGGCCTTCCCGCGATAGCGTTCCGAACCGAGCTTTGAGGAGGCTGACGTGGGCAAGGGTTCGCGCAAGAAGGGTCCCAAGACGACCTCGGACCGCAAGCCGAAGGTGCGCGACGTCTTCGTCGGCCAGCCCTTCGAGGGGCTCGCGGCGGAGACCGAACTGATCGCGCTGCGCGAGTTCGTCCCGTCGGCGACGGCGGCGCTCACGCTGGGTTCCGGCGAGAAGGTCACCCTCGGCACGGTGCTGCCGATGGCGGCGGCCGCGTTCGTCCGGTCCGACGGCGAGCGCTACATCGGGATGCAGGTGCAGACCCGGTCCTCGGACATCAGCCGCGACCTCGGCCGCGCGCTCAAGTGGGTGCTGGAGGCCAAGGAGGGTGACGTGCTGTCCGTGCCGGACACCACGACGCCGCCCACCGCCGACGAGAAGGCCCGCCTGCAGGACCTGCTCGACACGGACGTCGAACTCGACGTCACGCTTTACAACGACTTCGCCTGGTGGCTGCCCGAGGACGCCGACGCGAGCGGAGACGTCGCGCTGTCCCTCGAGCGCGCGAACGCGGCGATCATGCCGACCGAACGCCTCGGCGCGGGCGCGTACTGGGTGCTCGCCGGCGAGAAGGCGCACCTGCGCTGGGTCCGCCCCGAGCCGGAGAACCTGCTGCTGCAAGCGCTTGCGCGGCTGTCCGCGGCCGGTGAGCTCGGGCTCGGCGAGGGCTCGCGCTACGCCGGTTCGTTCCGCGCGCACGGGCTGCTCGTCCCGGTGTGGGACCTCGACCCCGAGGCCCACGCCCGCGAGTGGGCCGACGCGAAGGACCAGCTCGGCACCCGGCTCGAGGCCGCGCTGAAGTCCCTCGACACCGAGCCGCTCAACGCCGCCGAGCGCCGCTCGCGCGACGGTCTGATCGGCCGCCAGCTCACCATCCGCTGATCCCTTTCCCGCGCGTTTCGTCCTCTGGATGCGGGCTCCGCATCCAGAGGACGAAATGCGCGAGGATGGCCGCGTGATCCTTCATATCTGCGGCCAGGACGAGTGGGCGGCGGTGCCCGAAGGCGGCGTCTACACCGCCGCGTCGCTCGATTCCGACGGCTTCATCCACTGCTCGGACCCGGGAACGGCGCATATCCCGGCCAACGCCGTCTTCCCCGGCCGCACCGATCTGGTGCTGCTGGAGATCGACCCGGCGCTCGTCGGCGCGCCCGTCGTCTGGGAGGACGGGGACCCGCCGCATCCGGCCGGTATCCAGTTCCCCCACGTGTACGGGCCGATACCCCGTAACGCCGTGGTGGCCGTTCACGAATTCCCTGTTCAGGGGGACGGTTCGTTCAGAATTCCCGCCTCCGTGTCGAGGCGTTGAGCAGACGTCCCTCGAATTGGTTCGCGGCTGGAGACAACCTGTGGGGGCGGTCATGCGTTTCGGGAGAGGTGGGCCAGGCGGACCTGGCCGGGTGACCCCGGGAGGAGGCGATACGGTGACCGCTGCCGCGACGGTCATACCGGGGACGGACGTCTGGGAGGCCGGCGAGAGCCGGAGGAGTGACGTGCCCGGTGAGCTCACCGACTTCGGCGACTTCGTCCGGGCCGGCCTTCCGGGCCTGCTGAGGTACGGGCACGCCCTCACCGGGAACCCGCACGACGCCGCCGACCTGGTCCAGACCGTGCTGGAGAAGATCGGCTCCCGCTGGTCGTACGTCCAGCACAAGACCGGCGACCCGATGGCCTACATCCGCCGCTCGATGGCGAACGCGCATATCAGCCGCTGGCGCCGGACCAAACGCGAGAGCCTCGTCGCCGACCTGCCGGACGTCCAGCCGTACAGTCCGCCCGATCCGTTCGAGCACGAGCCGTTGTGGCAGGCGTTACGCGCGTTGCCGCCGAGGCAACGAGCGGTGATGGTCCTGCGTTACTACGAGGGGCTGTCCGAAGCGGAGATCGCGGATTCGCTCGGGGTCAGCCAGGGCACCGTCAAAAGCCAGGCGAGCAAGGCGATCGCGTCGCTGCGGACGAAGCTCGCGTTGGCCGAGCCCAAGGACGAAGGGAGGGAAGCGGGATGAACATGTCCGACGAGGACGTGCGGCAGCAACTGCGTGAGCTGTTCTCCGACGAGCGGCTGGGCGCGGGGTCCACGCTGAATCCCGAGACGATCGTCGCGGGCGCCCGCCGTCGCCGTCGCCGTCGTCAGCTGATGCAGACGACGAGCGGGATGGCCGCCGCGGTGGTCCTGCTGGGCGGTGGGCTCACCGTCTTCACGATCCACGACAAGGACAACGGCGCGGCCTTCCCCGGCGGCGACCAGCTCACCATGGGCGCGGCGTCGTCGAGCGCGGCGCAGCCGGTACCGGGAAGTCCGGCGCCGCCTGCCTCCGCGCCGGTGGAAACGCCGAACTCGACGACCGGGCCACCGCCGTCGACAGCCCCCGATGGGCCGGCGAAACCGCCGAAGAGCACTCCGGCCACGAAGCCGCCCACGCAGGGCAAGGTGACCACTGGCGCGCTGCTGACCTCCGTCGGCTTCGGCAAGCTCCGGCTCGGGATGAGCGAGTCCGAGGCGGAGGCCACCGCCGGCCCGCTGCGGGCGAAAGAGGTCCGGGGCTCCTGCACCTACGGCCAGGCGGACGAGGGGGCGGCCGTTCCGCTGTCGACGTCGGTGTCGTTGACCGAGGGCGACGGGATCACCGTCATCAACCCGAAGGGTACGGTGCACACCCCGGAGGGGATCGGCGTCGGTTCGACCGAGGCCGACATCCTGGCCGCCTATCCCGGCAGCACCAAGGACGGCAGCTCGTACGTCGCGCCGGTCAGCGCGGTGAGCGCGTACCGGATCTCCGTGGCCGACGACGGATCGGCCGTCGGCATCCTGCTGACCAGCATCAACCAGGACTGTCGGCTCAGCTGACGAAACGAAGAAAACCCGGGCTTCTCCAAGGGGGAGAGCCCGGGTTTTCCCGTGGTGGGAGCGTTGGTCAGAGTGCGCCGCCCGCGACCGGGGGCATCCCCGAGTCGGCGCCGCCGTCACCGACGGACTCGCGGTGCAGGTGGTTCTCCACCTCGAACAGGTTCCCGTCGGCGCGTTTGACGATGTTGAGCAGGGTGGACATCTGGGAGATCTCCTCGACCTGCTCCTTGAGGAACCACTGCGTGAACTGCTCGCCGATGTAGTCCTCTTCGGCGCGCGCGGCCTTGGCGAGCTGCTGGATGTCGGTCGCGACGTCCTTCTCCTGCTGCAGCGCGAGCTCGATGAGCTCACGGACGTCGGAGAAGTCGTTGCGCACCTCGCCGGTGCCGGGGATCTCCACGTGGTGGTCGGTGTCCAGCATGTACTGGACCAGCGCCATCGCGTGGTTCCGCTCCTCGACGGACTGCTTGTAGAAGTGCTTCGCGAGCTGCGGCAGGTCCTCGGCGTCGAACCAGACCGCCAGCGCGATGTACTGCTGGGAGGCGTTGAACTCGTTGTGGATCTGCGCCTGCAGCAGTTCGTAGAACTTCGAGCGCGGTTGCTTCTTCTTGGTGAGGGCCATGTGTTCGACGATACGTCATTCCCCTATTCGATTTCCACTTTTCTCTGGTGATGTACCCCCTATTAGGTTACCATTACCGATAATAGGTCCACCTCAATTAAGTAAGCCTTCCCTAATCAATGGAAATCAATTAGGGAAGGCTTACTTAATTTCTGTTTCAGATGCTTTCGCGTCGGATCGGGCACGACATGCAGCGCGGGCCCCCGCGTCCGGAGCCCAGCTCGGAGCCGGTGATGGCCAGTACCTCGATACCGGCTTCCTCCAGGCGCGCGTTGGTTTCCACATTACGTTCGTACCCGACGACGACGCCGGGCGCGAGGGCGAGGGTGTTGTTCCCGTCGTCCCATTGCTCGCGTTCGGCGGTGACCGGATCGAGGCCGGTGTCGATGACGCGAAGCCGCTCGATTCCCATTGCCTCGGCGGCCGCGGTGAGGAATGGGGCCGGGCCTTCCACCTTCACCGAACCGTCGTCGGTCGGCCGCATGGTGAATGCGGTCAGCGAATCACGGGAAAGCGGATACATGACGACGGCGTCGGCCGCGACCATCGTGCAGACGGTGTCCAGATGCATGGTCGCGCGGGTCTGCTGGATCGGGACGGCGAGCACGGTGTGCGCGATCCCGTCGGCGAACACCGACCGGGCGAGGGATTCCGCGCCGGCCGCGGTCGTCCGCTCGCCGACGCCGATGGCGAGGACGCCCGGCGAGAGCAGCATGACGTCGCCGCCCTCGATCGGCGCCGAATGCGCGCCGTACGCGCGGGACGCGTGCCGGAACCACGGGTGATAGGCGTAGATGAGGTCCAGTACGGCGGTCTCGCGGACGCGCGCGGGCATGGTGAGCGAGGAGACCGCGACCCGGTCGCCGATCCACGCGGACGAGTCACGGGTGAACAGCAGGTTCGGCAGCGGATCGACGGCGAAGTCGTTCGGGTGGTTCATCAGCCGCACCAGCGAGGCGCCCTCGGCGGCGGGCAGTTCCTCGAAGGTCATGCCGGCCATCAGGACCTCGGCCAGCGTCGCCGGGGCCGCGCTCGACAGGTGGGAGCGGAGCGAATCGGCCAGGTCGGGCCCGAGCCGCCGCTCGTCGACGGCCGCGTGCACGCCCGCCGCGTGGGCGCGGGTGTCCGAGAGCGCCGCGCGCAGCGCGTCGGCCAGCAGCAGCACCTCGACACCGCGGCCGCGCAGCACCTCGGCGAACGCGTCGTGCTCCTCCTGCGCGCGGTCCACCCACGGGATGGAATCGAACAGGAGCTGGTCGTTGTTGCGAGGCGTGAGCCTTTTGAGCTCGTTGCCGGGCCTGTGCAGCAGCACCGCGCGCAGGGGGCCGACTTCGCTGTCAACTCGGGGTGGAGTCGTCTCGTCAATCACCCTGTTCAGAGTATGCGGAGCGAAGCTCCTCCGTTGAGGGTGGCGGCGGGGGCATGGATGGACCTAGCTAGGGAAGCCAGGAAACTCGCCCTTTGAGCAGCGCGTATCCGACGAAGGAAACGAAATCCAGCGCGGTGTGCGCGGCGATCAGCGGCCACAGCCGGTTCGTCTTCTGCCACAGCCTGCCGAACACCAGGCCCATCACCACATTGCCGACGAAACCGCCGAAACCCTGATACAGGTGATACGACCCGCGAAGTACCGAAGACGCGACCAGCGCGGTGTTCTCCCGCCAGCCGAGCTGTCGCAGCCTGGTCAGCAGATACGCGACGACGAGCACCTCTTCGGCGAACGCGTTTCCGAAGGCCGACAACGTCAGCGTGATCGGACGCCACCACGTCTCGCCCAAAGTGGACGGTTGCACCGACAGGCTGAACCCGAGGCTGTAGGAGAGGAAATACAGTCCCAGCCCCGGAATCCCGATCACCGCGGCGAGCAGGAGCCCGTGGACGACGTCGCGGCCGGGACGCCGTTTGTCGAGCCCGATCTCCGCCAGCTTCATCCCGCCGCGCCACAACAGGTACAGCCCGAGCGCACCCCAGCCGACCAGCTGGCCGGCGCTCAGGAGCTGCTTGAGCAGGTCGACCAGGCTCAGGGTCGCTTGGGGGACGTTCAGCTGGGCCTGTTGCTGCGCCAGCGGCACCGGCTGCAGCAGCGAGTCCACAAGGGACAGCAGGCTGCGCAGCCCGGACAGGCCAAGGGTGATACCGAAGACGACGACCAGTTCGATGACGATCGCGCGGCGGCGCGCCGGATCTTCCACGAATTCCGGCAGCGCCGGGCGTTCGGGACGCAGCCAGCTCATCGGCCGCACGTTACCGTCGGGGCATGGCAAGGAGTATCGCGACCAACGAAACCGTCGACCGGGCCGCGCTCGTCGACTTCCTGTCCACCCGTCACCGCGCCATTCTGATGACCACCAAGGCGGACGGTGGGCCCCAGCTTTCGCCGGTGACCTGCGGAGTCGACGCGGAAGGCCGCTTGGTCATCTCCACCTATCCGAAGCGCGCGAAGGTCGTCAACATCCGGCGCGAGCCGAAGGTGTCCGCCTGTGTCCTTTCCGACGAGTGGAACGACCGGTGGGTGCAGCTGAACGGCACCGCCGAGGTGCTCGACCTCCCCGACTCGGTCGAGCCGCTGGTCGACTACTTCCGCGCGATCTCCGGTGAGCATCCCGACTGGGACGAATACCGCGAAGCGATGGTGAAGCAGGGCAAGAGCATCATCCGCGTCACCATCGAATCGTGGGGCCCGATCGCCAAGGGCGGATTCCCGGCGGAACTCGCCTAACCCTGCGGGAAGTACGGGCAGCCGACCAGACGGCGGATCTCGCCGCTCAACTGCTGCGGCCCTTCGACCGGCCGCGAGAACGCGAGCCGGACGTCGTGGTCGCCGGAGTCGGCCTCGACGCGCAGCCGCAGGCCGTAACGGTCCAGCCCCAACGGCCGGATCCAGCCGCCGCGCAGTTCGGCGGGTACGTGCTTGGCGAGCTGCTGGACGACGTCGGCGTGGTCGGTCTCCAGATGCCGCAGCCACGCGGCCTCGTAGTCGTGGAACGGGTCCGGCGGCGCGGCGCTGAACATATGCGGCCGGAGCGAATGCGTGCCCTCGGCGTCCGCGAGCACCAGAGACGCCGGGGTCAGCCGCAGCAGCGTCAGGCCGTGCCCGACGTCCAGCAGCCGCTCGTCCGGGCGGGTTTCGGCGATGGAGACCGCGCGGGCCCGTGCCGACACCTCGGAAAGCGGCCGGAGCCAGCCCGTGATCCACAGCAGCCCGCGGATGGGCTCACGCAGGTCGACCGGCGCCTGATCGGTCAGTTCGACCATCACCGCGAGCTCGCCGCGCTGTGCCTCGTGCGCGCGTTTCACCAGGTGGTGCTCGTCCGGCAGCAGGATGCTGACGCTGCCGCTCGTGTGCACGTGGTGCAACTCCGGAATGACACGGCCGCACTGTCCCGGCAGGTCACGCTGCTCGGCGGTCGGCATCAGCGTCGCCGGCCCGTTGCGGGTGGCGATCGTCTTCGCGCGTTCCGCGGGGTTCGGCGCCGGCGGGCGGCGGATGGACGTCGGTGTGGTCACGGCTCACCTCCTACTTAGGTGAGCCTAACCTGATCTGGCCGCCGAGTGGAAGTAGCCTGGATCACGTCTCACCGCACGCGTATACGTTCACCTGGTGGAAGACCACAGGATCCGGGTGCTCGAACCACCCGAAGGGGTTCCGGCGAAGAACATGCCGGTCCTGACGGCCCTTCTCGACCGCAACACCGTGACCACCGGGACGACCGCTGTCGCGACCGGACTGCTTGTGGTGCTGGGTGCCGTGCTCGCGGTTTCGGGGGGCTACGGGGTCGCCGTGCCCTCGGCCCTCCTTGTCCTCATGACACCGGCTTCGCTCATCTTCGGCTCCTCCGCCCTTGCCGGATCCTCGTCGATGCGGAAGCTGGCCGGCAAACCGTTCCGCCTGGTGAGCGGGCTGGACGGCGCCCTCGTCGCCGGTTCGCGGGTGAGCGTTCCCCTGGACGGGCGGTGGCTCGTCGTGCGATTTCCCGCCCCGCTCCGCACGCAACTCGCGGCCCAGCGGAGGCTCTGGGTGCTCGGACGGTTCGTCGTGCTGCCCGGTGTCGTCGTCCCGCGTCGCGGCGCTGTCCGCGACAAGCCGGTGAAGGGCTCGGTCCCGTTCGCCTTCGAACCGGTGTCGCCGGGCCGCATGCTCGCGACGCAGCGGCGGCTGCTGTCCGCGTACTACTTCCTCGGTGCGGTGATTTCGCTCGTCGCGAGCGCGTTCGGCTTCTGGGTGGAGGCGGACCTTCCGCAGCGGGACAGCGCCGTGGTGAAGACCGCGGGATTCTTCAGTTACGGCTTCGCGGTGGGTGCCGTCGGGCTCGCGATCGTCGGCGTGGTGCTGCTCAGGAAGCTGCCCGAGCCGCGGTGGACCGAACTCGCCGTCGTATCCGGGCCGGCGTCGGTCAACCTCTTCGGCATGGTCACGTGCAAGGGCCGGACCGTCCTGCCCGGCGGTCGCGAGGTCACCGTCACCGCGGGCGGTTCGGATCCGTCGCTGGCCGCCAACATCGCCGCGACCGGACGGCTGTGGGTGCTCGGCGAACCGGCGGCCGGGAAGACGGCACAGGCCGGAGTGCCGGGGTACGCGGTTTTCGGGCCGGTCAGATTCGGGCGGTAACGCGCCCCGATCCCCACGCGATCCACAGGCGGGGATCAGGGGGAGAAAATGCACGATTCGTCAGTTTCGCGTGTCCGTGTGCTCGAACCGCTTCGCGATCAGCCGGCGGTCGCGATGCCGGTCTTCGGGTCCTTGGTGGGAGCCATGCGCGGGGCTCGTGCCTTGTGGATCGTCGTGCCCTTGGCCGTCCTAGGAGTCCCCGCCGCCTACCTGAGCGGACGTCTCGGTGTCGTCCCGGTGGCGGTGTTCGTCGCTCTCGCGGTACCGGCGGTGTGCTGGGGGCTTCGGCGGTCGATCCCGTGGAAGGCGTTCGCCGAACTGGCGCGCGAGGCGCCGTTCCGCGAACTGTCCTTGCCGCCGGAAGGCCTTTTCGCCGACGGGACGAAGGTCCACTTCCGGCTTCCCGACGCGGATGCCGCTTGGGCCGAGACCCGGCTGCCGAAAGCCGCCCGGCTTCAGCTCCAGGCGCAGCGGCGGGTGTGGCTTCTCGGACCGGACAAGAAGGGGCGCCGGTTCCTGCAGTTGCCGGGAGTGCTCTGGCCGCACCGGATGAAGGTGGTGCCGGACGTTCCCGGTGGCGCGGTGCGCCAGGGCCCGGTCGAGCAGCGGGTCGTCCCACCCGAAGAGGACAGGGTCCTGATCGCGCATCGGCAACGGATCGTCCGCTGGATCCGCGCCCTGTTCGCGGCGGCGGTACTCGTCTTCATCGCGCTCGCGGTGGCCCAGGTCGCCGCGGTCGTCGAGGACGTGACCAGGGTCGGCTCGGGAATCGCCGTCCTGACGATCCATTCGATCGTGTTCCTGGTCTGGGGTACCGAGGCGGTCAAGGGGATGCTGAGACCGCTGCCGCGGGGGAAATGGACGGAGCTGGTCGCCGTTCCCCACCGGCCGCCGCAGATCGGCGGCACGGGCTTGGCGACGCTGGCCTGCCGGGTCCAGTGGCCCAACGGCTGGTGGAGTGATCTCTTCCTGTCCAAGGTGGACCCGGCGCTCGCCGCGGACATCTTCGTCACCCAGCGGATCTGGATCCTCGGGGAACCGTTCCGCGGTGCCACCACGTTCGCCGGCGTCCCCGGCCACGCCGTCCTCGGCCGGGTCAGATTCAACTGAGCGAGCGCCGCGTCGCCTCCTCGGTCTCCACGACACCCCGCCGGATCCCTTCCAGCTGCTCGCTCAACTCGCCGATCGTGGTGGTGTCGAGCAGGGAACCGCCGGTGGCGGCCGAAAGTTCGGCCGCCCTGGCGACCAGGCCGTCGAGGCCGAGCGCGCCGGAGCGCAGCTGTGCCAGCAGTTTCCGCTGCGCGCTCGAAAGCCGGGTGTGCACGTCTTCCTGAGCCTGCACCGATTCGAGTGACTGGTTCAGGTCGCCGCGGATGTCGTCGTCGGCGGTCTTCAATTCCTTGCGCAGCCGCGCTTTCTCGGCCGACACCGCGCCGAGGTCGACGCGCGCCAAGGCCTTCCCGGTGGCGGACGTGCGCGCGGCCAGCCGCCGGAGGGTGTCGACGGTTTCCTGCACCACCGGCTCCATCGCGGCCACCCGATCCGCGAGCGGGCCGGTGCCGAGCGAAGCGGAGATCGAGCGGAAGCCGTCGGCCGCGGCTTCCGCGCGCCGCACCCAGCCCGCCTCGGGTGAGCCGGGCTCGACGTCGGGAAGCGGCCGTTCTTCGGCCTCCGGCAACGGTTTGGGCCGGGTGGCGGCGGCGACCCCGGCCCGGGCGGCGAGCACGGTCACGCCGACGCCGAGCGCGGCGAGCACCGGCAGCTGCACGGCCCAGGCCGCCCCCGCCGACGTCGCCGCGAGGAGCAGTCCCCACGGTTCGGCGAGTTCACGGACGAAGCGCATATCCGAGGATCTCAGAAATTCGAGATCACGGCGGTGAAGACCTGATCGATCGAGTCCGGTTTGGACGAGTCGTACCCGACGCCCTGGGTGGTCTCGGCGATCTCCTTGAGCACGTTCAGATCCGCGTCCGAGCCGTAGGCGATGGTGAACAGCCGCACCGCCTCGCCACCGCCCTCGGTCCGCAACTGCCCGGTCAGGTTCGGCAGATCGATCCCGCCCGGATCCTCGTTCCGGCCGTCGGTGAGCACGACGACCGCGTTGATCGCGTTCGGATCCAGCCGCTGTTTCATGAACTGGTAGGCCGCCAGCGACGAGTCGTAGAGCCCCGTCCCGTTCTGCGGGGTCAGCCCGTTCAGCCGCGACGCCAGCTCCTGCCTGCCCGGCTCACCGCCGATCGGCGACACCGGCCGGAGTTCGACGTAGTCCTTGTCGCCGTCCAGTTTCGTCGAGAACATCCACAGTCCGACCTTGTCGGCGTCGCTGAACTGCGGCAACGACGCCACGGCGGCCTGCTTCGCGAGATCCATCTTGTTCTTGCCGGTCCCGCTGACGCCGTCGCCCATCGATCCGGAGACGTCGACGACCAGCAGCACGTTCGCCTTCTTCCGCAGGTCCTTCCACGACTTCAGCACCTCGGTCAGCACCGGCGGGCTCGGCGGGCGGATCAGGTTGAGCTTCGAGTCCGGCTCGGCGCCGTTCTCCTTCGTGGTCTGAGATCCGGGCTTCCCGTCGAACGTGCGGAAGCCGATGTCGCTGAACTTCTGCTGCGCTTCCGCGCCGCGCAGATGCGCGAGGAAGTCCGCCGCGACCTGCTTGCGGATGTCGTCGGTCCAGTTCAGCACGGTGAACGGATGATCGGAGTTGAGCGTGCCGTCGCTCGGGTAGATCCCGACGAGCGGCACCTTCGGCGGCGCGTGCTGACCGCGTTTCGCCGGATCGTTCGTCGGATTGCCCTGGTTGTACCCGACGAGCGAGTTCTCCTCGACCGTCACCGCCGAGATGTACGACATCGCGGCGCCGCGGTCGTCGGCCTTCTGCAGATTCGTCAGGAACGTCAGCGTGTTGTCGCCGTAGTGGACGATGGCCTGCTCGACGTTCTGCACGAACGTCCGAGCTTCGGGCTTCGCGAGCGCGTTGGCGGTGAGGTCCGAAGACGTGCCCGTCGCCGCGTAATAGGCGCCGATGGTGGCGTTCAGGCCGGAGGTCGAGATGTTCGGATTCGTCTTGCCCAGCCGGAACTTCCCCCATTCCGGATGGCCGTATTTCGCCCAGCCCTGCGGATCCGTGGCCAGCGCGGCGAGATCCTTCCAGCCGATGCCCTTGCCCGGCCAGCCGAGCGCTTCGGCCATCGGCTTCGGCATCGCGACGACCAGCGGCGCGTTCGCGACGGACTCGGGCTCGCCCTCCGGTACCAGCGCGGGGTGATCGGAGCCGGTGAGGTTCTGGCGCAACAGGTTCACCCAGCCGGACGCGGCAGGCGTCCAGACGTCCGGCCGCGGGCCGTCCACCGCCTCGTTCCAGCCGCGGGACAGCGCCTGCATCGCGGTGCCGGACGATTTCGACTGCACGAGCACGTCGACACAGCGCCCGGCCACCGTGCGGCCGCTGTACCCCTTGGCGATTTCGGCGACCACGCCCGCCTTTTCCGGCGAAGACGACACCTGAAGCTTGACCGCGTCGCCCGTCGTGCACTTCGCTTCCACGGCCTCCTCGCCGGAGTCGCTCGTGAGCGCGCGCAACCCGATGATCAGGCCGATGGCGACCACCGCCGCGGCCACGAACGCCAGGACCTTGCGGCCGCCGCGGGACTGCTGAGGATTCACGACCATGGAGAACCTCCGCCGGTGGGGACACCGATTATCCGGAGGTTTCGCCTTGTCAGGCTTGGCGTTGCCGAACCGTTGCGGCCGTGGCGGTACTTATCCCGCCACGGCCGCATTTAGTCCTCTGAATGCGTGGGCACGCATTCAGAGGACTAAATGCATGTCATCAGGCGCCGGGGCCCCGGCCGGACCAGGTCCACGCATAGCCGTGATCCTCCGACGCGTCGGCCGCTTCGCCGAGATCCAACGGCGCGAAGGTGTCCACCATGACCGCGGTCTCGTCGAAGAACTGCGCGCCGATCGACGCCTCGGCCGCCCCGGGCTGCGGCCCGTGCGTGAAACCGGACGGGTGCAGCGAAAGCGAACCGACCTCGATCCCGGAACCCTTGCGCGCCTCGTAGTTCCCGCGGACGTAGAACATCAGCTCGTCCGAGTCGACGTTCGCGTGGTTGTACGGCACCGGGATCGACTCGGGGTGGTAGTCGACCTTGCGCGGGCAGAACGAGCAGACCACGAAGTTCGGGCCCTCGAAGGTCTGGTGCACGGGCGGCGGCTGGTGCACGCGGCCGGTGATGGGCTCGAAGTCGTCGATGTTGAACACCCACGGGTACAGGCAGCCGTCCCAGCCGACGACGTCGAACGGGTGGGTCGCGTAGGTGTAGCGCGTCAGCCCCGCGCGGTGCCGCACGAGGACCTCGACGTCGGTGCCGTCGACGACCAGCGGCTCGGACGGTCCGCGGATGTCGCGCTCGCAGTACGGCGAGTGCTCCAGGAACTGGCCCTTCGCCGACAGGTACCGCTTCGGCGGGCCGATGTGGCCGCGCGCCTCGATGGTCAGCAGCTTGACCCCGTCGTCGCCGTGCGGAAGCACGCGATAGGTGCACGACGTCGGGATGACGAGATAGTCGCCGTCGCCGACCTCCAGCGAGCCGTAGATCGTCTCGACGGTCGCGCCGCCACCCTGGACGTAGAACAGCTCGTCGCCGGCCGCGTTGCGGTACAGCGGCGAAGGTTTGGTCGCGTGGACGAAGCCGATGGTGACGTCGGCGTTGCCGAACAGCCGCCGCCGGTCGGTGACCGCGTCGGCGTCGCCGAACTT
This sequence comes from Amycolatopsis sp. WAC 04169, assembly GCF_003947535.1. Lineage (NCBI taxonomy): Bacteria > Bacillati > Actinomycetota > Actinomycetes > Pseudonocardiales > Pseudonocardiaceae > Amycolatopsis > Amycolatopsis sp. WAC 04169. The sequence continues at coordinate 595,685 of NZ_QHJI01000001.1, forward strand.
GAGGTCGTGGGTCTTGAAGGCGCGGGGTTTGAGCGGGTGGTTCGGGGTGATCGGCCCGCGCTCGTCCTCGATCGCGACGGCGTCGACGATCGCGGTGGGCAGGCCGCGGTGGTAGAGCAGTGCCGAGTCCGCCGAGAAGCCCTCGACACCCATCAGTTCCTCGGCGTACAGGCCCCCGTCGGGCTTGCGGAACGCCGTGTGGCGCTTGTGCGGGATCTCGCCTACCTGCCGGTAGTAAGGCATCGGAATCTCCCCGGAACGTGTCCGTTGTGCGAACGATTTTGTCCTGATGTCGTACGCTACTAGCGTGTCAGTCGTGTCAAGCGCTGTGGAACTCACGCCACCCGGCCCCCGAGGAATCCCTCCCCTGTTCGCGCGGCTCGTCGACGACTCGGCGTTGTTCCCGCCCGGTGAGGCGTCCATGCCCGAAGCGCTGCGTGCGCACTTCGCGTCGAGGGCCGGTGAGCACTCCGGCGTCCTCGGTGTGTTCCTGTGCCAGGCGTCGCGGCTGCCCGAGCTCATCACCGAACTCATCAAGATCAAACCCAAGGAACCGCTGCCGCTGTCGCTGATCATCGACACCGGCCTCGGCGGGGTCCCGAAGGCGATCTCGATCGTCGAATCGCGCAGCGAGATCCTCAGCCTGCGCATGGTGGAGATGCCGGCGCCGTCGGACGTCGACGAGGTCTGGCTGGAGCGCGTCTCCGAGTTCGTGCCCGAGGACGTCATCCGCGTGGTCGAGCCGCGGCGCGGCGTCGGCTGGCTCGACGGCGTGCGGAAGGTGATCGAGCACGGCAGCTGGCCGAAGATCCGCTGCGGCGGCAAGGCGGGTGAGAACTTCCCCAGCGTCGACGAGGTCGCCGACTTCCTCGCCGTGGTCAGCGGCTCGACCGGGGCCTCGTTCAAGGCGACGAACAGCCTGCACCGCGCCGTCCGGCACACCGAGGAGTCGAGCGGCTTCACCCACCACGGGTTCCTGAACCTGATCGTGGCTTCCGCGCGCTGCCTCTCCGGTGGCGACGTGCGCGCCGCCCTCGAATCGACCGACGGCGCCGCGCTGGCCGCCGAGGCCAAGGGGATGTCGGAGCCCGCCGCGAAGGCGGTTCGGGGGCTCTTCGCGTCCTACGCGGCGGCCTCGTTCGACGAGCCGGTCGCCGACCTCGGGGAACTCGGGTTGTTGTGACTCGTGAAGGGTCGCTGACCCTGGACAGAGGGCTCGCGCTGCTGCAAGCGGTCGCGGACGCCGGTGGCGAGGCGGCGACGATCTCCGAACTCGCCGTCGCCATCGGCGCGAGCCGGGCCGCCGTCTACCGGCTGCTCGTCCCGCTGTCCGAACGCGGCCTGGTGTGGCGCGACGGCAACAAGGTGCGGCTGGGCGTCGGCCTGCTCCGGCTCGCCGGGCAGGTCCTCCCACAGCTGCGCGAGGCCGCGCGGCCGGTGCTGCGCGAGCTGGCGGAGAAGGTCGGCGCCACGGCGCACCTGTCGGTCGCGCAGGGGGACCAGGCGCAGGCCGTCGCCGTCGTCGAACCGTCGTGGACGAGCTTCCACGTCGCCTACCGCGTCGGCACCCGGCATCCGCTGTCCGCCGGCGCGGCGGGCAAGGCGATGACGCTGCGTCCTGGCGGCGGCGAAGGCTGGGTCACCTCGTCGGGTGAGCTGGAGGCGGGCGCCTCCGGGGTCGCCGCACCCGTGCGCGGAGTGCCCGGATTGAAGGCCAGCGTCGGCGTCGTGTCCCTCGAGCCGCTCGATGCCTCCGTGGTGGGGCCCGCGGTCGTCGCGGCCGCCGTGCTGCTGGCCGAGGTGCTGAAACAGCCCGAATAGGGCGTCAGCGGTGGCTGAGCAGCGGGCGCACCATCGTCGCCAGCAGCGTGAGGTCGACCGCGAACAGCAGCCGCTCGAACAGGCCGAGCGTGACCTCCTGGTGTGACGGACCGGTGAGCATCGTCCAGACGAAGCCGCCGAGCACGATCACCACCGCGGCGAAGCTGGCCACCGAAAGCCGCCGGATCGTCGTGCGGCGCGGCTCCCACGGGCAGCGCGCGCGGCCGGGGCGGGTCAGCACCCAGGCGGCGGCGGGCAGCGCGAGGAAGGCCGCCAGCGCGGCGTAGTTGTGGATCTGGCCTGCCAGTGACCGGGCCTGGCCTTCGGGGTCGACGGGGACGAGCGCGAGGACGAACAACCCGGCGCACCACACGCCGAGCAGGACGAGGACGGACTCGTAGCCCTTGCGGTGCGCCTTCGCGATCCCGCCGAGCAGGGCGAGCGAACCGAACCCCAGCGCCAAGCACATCGCGCCGAACAACGGGGCGGCCGTCGAACCGGGCGAAAGGTAGCCGTAGACGTACTCGGACAGCGTCTGCCAGATCGGGCTCACCTGGCTCGACAGCCTCAGGTGCAGATCGATCGAGATGGCGACGGCGACGGCCATGCCGAAGACCGCGAGCCTGCCGTGCACAGGGGAGACGGCGAGTGTCTTCGGCGAGGTCACGACCGGTTTCTCCAGGCACGTCGGGGCGGGTGTTCACCTTTTCGTTCCCGAAAGGTTACCCGGCGAACCTGTGAAAACCCCGTGCGCCTCAGAAGACGAGCTGGGCCAGCGCGAACAGGGAGAACCCGGCGAAGACGAAGCCCGCGACGCGCTGGATGAGCTTCGGGCGGATCCGGCTGCGGACCTTCGCGCCGATGAAGACGGCCAGACCGGCGACGGCGACCAGGGCGACGAAGGAGCCGAGGCCGACCGCGAACGGGTTGCCGAAGCGAGCCGTGAGGCTGGCCGTCGCGAGCTGGGACGCGTCGCCCCACTCGGCGGCGAAGAGCACGCCGAACGACGTCAGCGCGGAGCGGAGGAAGGTCGCCGGGCCGGGGCCGGAACGCGAGGCGTCCTCTCCGCCGTCCTTGGCGGGACTGAACCCTTCGCGAAGAAGCATGTACGCGCCGACGCCGAACATTGCGGCGACGATCGCGGTCACCAGCGCCTCCGGCAGCAAAGTGAGCACACTGCCGAACGTGGCGGCGATCGCGGATTGCACGGCGAATGCGGCGGTGACCCCGACGAATACCGGCCACGCGCGGAAACGAGTGGTGAGAACCAAAGTGGCGACAAGGGTCTTATCCGGCAGCTCCACGGCCAGTACCAGGCCGAACGCGCTGATCAGCGCCAGCATCGAGCTAGACATGATGGTTCTTCACCCCTTTCACTGCAACGATAAAGGGGCGATTCAGAGAAAGGCAAGCTGATGGCTTTTCCGAATCGGTCGGCATGTGCGGGCGAATTGTATTCCTCGGCCGGACGGAATTGAGTTTTCGGCAAACCGAATTCTTTTTTCAGGCTTCGCTGGTAGCGTCGCCGGCCATGGACGAGAGAGCGCGGATCGAAGACGTATGCAGGCGCCTGCGGGACCACTACGTGTTCCCCGACGTCGCCGAGAAGCTGACGGTGTTCCTACGGGCGAGGCTGAGCGACGGCGTGTACGCGGGGCTCGACGATCAGGCGTTCGCCGTCGCGGTCACCGAAGACCTGCAGTCGGTCAACGGGGACAAGCATCTGCGGCTGCGGTACCACGTCGACCCGCTGCCCGAGGTCGACGGTGAGTCGTACGACCCAGAAGAATTCCGGCGTGAGGCCGAGCTGAACTGCCATGGCATCGCGTCGGCGCGGCGGCTGGCCGGGAACGTCGGCTACCTGGAGACCAAGCTGTTCTACGGGCCGGACATCGCGGGCGAGGCCCTCGCCGCGGCGATGACGCTGCTCGCGACCACCGACGCGCTGCTCATCGACGTCCGGGAGAACCGGGGCGGCGACCCGTCCGCGGTCGCGCTGCTGATCAGCTACCTCGTCGACGAGCCCGTCCACTTCAACAGCATCTATCTGCGCGACAGCGACGTGACCAACCAGTTCTGGACGCAGCCGTACGTGCCGGGCCGCAAGTTCGGCCCGGACAAGCCGGTGTGGGTGCTGACCGGGCCGACGACGTTCTCCGGTGCCGAGGACCTGAGCTACTCGCTACAGCAACTGGGGCGGGCGAAGACGGTGGGCGCGGTCACCGGCGGCGGGGCGAATCCGCGGAAGCAGTACAAAGTGGACACCCATCTGGATGTCACCGTCCCGGGTGGACGCGCCGTGAACCCGGTCACGGGGACCAACTGGGAAGGCGTCGGCGTCCAGCCCGACATCGCCGTCGATGTCGAGGACGCTTTCGACACTGCGTACGCGTTGGCGCTGGCCCACGTGCTGACACTGGGGGACACGGGTTTGCGGCGGCAGGTCGCCGATGAGGCGCGTCTCACGCTCGCGAGCCTCGGCTGACCAGGGCGCGGGACCTACGTCCCGGCGAGATCGGGACCACTTGAACTGGCGGGCTCATCGGGCGTTGAGCAGGCTTGAGGCGTGGAGGTTCTCGATCTCGCTCGGTGGCAGTTCGGCATAACCACCGTCTATCACTTCCTGATGGTCCCGCTGACCATCGGGCTTTCGGTCCTGGTCGCCGGGATGCAGACGGCGTGGGTCCGCACGGGTGATCAGCGGTACCTGAAGATGACCAAGTTCTGGGGGAAACTCCTGCTGGTCAACTTCGCGATGGGCGTGGTCACCGGCATCGTGCAGGAGTTCCAGTTCGGGATGAACTGGAGCGCGTACTCGCGGTTCGTCGGTGACGTGTTCGGCGCGCCGCTGGCGATGGAAGGGCTCGTCGCGTTCTTCGTCGAGTCGACCTTCCTGGGGCTGTGGATCTTCGGCTGGGACAAGCTGCCGAAGAAGGTCCACCTGGCGTGCGCGTGGGCGTATTCGCTGGCGACCGTCGCGTCCGCGTACTTCATCCTGGCGGCGAACTCGTGGATGCAGCATCCGGTCGGGGTCGAGTTCGTCGACGGGAAGCCGACGATGAACTCGATCTGGGCGGTGCTGACGAACAACACCGCGCTGGCCGCGATCCCGCACACGCTCGCGGGCGCCTTCTCGGTGGCGGCGGCGTTCCTGGTCGGCGTGGCCGGCTGGCAGCTGTGGCGCAAGCGTTCGGAGGACGACGAGCACCGCGCGGTGTGGCGTTCGTCGTTGCGTCTCGGCGGCTGGACCGGCGTGGTGGCGTTCGCGGTGCTGGCGATCACCGGCGACCTGCAGGGCAAGCTGATGTTCGAGCAGCAGCCGATGAAGATGGCTTCGGCGGAAGCGTTGTGTCACACGGAGAAACCGGCGAGTTTCTCGATCATCGCGATCGGCGACGTGCGCAACGCGAACTGCGAGGACGTCAAGACCTTCACCGTGCCCGCGCTGCTTTCGTTCCTGGCGCACAACGACTTCTCGACCGAGGTCAAGGGCGTGGAGAACCTGATCACCGAGTATCAGGCGAAGTACGGCACGCACTACCCGGACGACCCGCAGCTCGGCTCGCTCGCGGGCAAGCCGATCGACTACGTGCCGAGCCTGCCGGTGACCTACTGGGGCTTCCGCGCGATGATCGGCTTCGGCGCGATCTCGGCCGGGATCGGGGTGCTCGCGCTCTGGCTGACCCGGCGCGGGCGGATCCCCGGGCAACGCTGGTTCCCATGGCTCGTGCTCGGCGGGATCGCGACGCCGTTCATCGGCAACAGCGCCGGCTGGATCTTCACCGAGATGGGCCGTCAGCCGTTCGTGGTGGTGCCGAACCCGACCGGTGTCGACGGGGTGTGGATGTTCACGGCACAGGCCGTCTCGAAGTTGTCCACAGGCGAAGTGTGGACTTCGCTGATCGCTCTGACGACCGTCTACGCGGTGCTCGGCGTGGTCGAGGTCTACCTGATGCGCAAGTACGTCCGGGGCGGCGTCGACGCCGTCATGCCACCGAAGAAACCGGCCCCGACCAGCAAGAACGGCGACTCGGAAGGCGGTGACGGCGATGACGACGCGCTGGCCTTCGCCTACTGATCGCCTCTTGACCTCACGTACCCAGCCCCCCGCCCTTCCCGGGGGACGGCCCCGCACCCAGCGTATCGGGGGTATCGCTCAGGCGGGTTACCCACAGCCGATCTGTGGACAACTTGCGCGGTTGTGGATAACTCAGGGCGACCGGGGGACGGAGAGCGTCGCGAAAGCCACTTTCGCGACGCTTGATGTCCCGAAAGTGGCTTTCGCGACATGCCGCGCGGCGTCCACAGGGCACGCGACCCGGCGGCGGGGTGAAGGGGCCCTTCACCGCATCGCATGCGGGCAAAGCGTCCTTCAGCTCCCGGAAGCCAGGAAAGTGAGCATCCGATGACCCTCGAAACGATCTGGTTCTGCGTCATCGCCCTGTTCTGGCTCGGCTACCTCTTCCTCGAAGGTTTCGACTTCGGCGTCGGCATGCTCATGCCGGTCCTCGCGAAGGACAACACCGAGCGCCGCGTCATGGTCAACACGATCGGCCCGGTCTGGGACGGCAACGAGGTCTGGCTGATCGTCGCCGGCGGCGCGATGTTCGCCGCGTTCCCCGGCTGGTACGCGTCGCTGTTCTCGGCCGCGTATCTCCCGCTCCTGGTGGTCCTGCTCGCCCTCATCGGCCGCGGCGTCGCGTTCGAGTACCGCGGCAAGGTCGACTCCGACCGCTGGCGCCGCAACTGGGACCGCGTCATCGGCATCGGCTCCTGGATCCCGCCGTTCGGCGTCGGCCTCCTGCTCGCCACCACCGTCCTCGGGCTCCCGCTCGACGCCGACGGCAATCGCGTCGGCGGCCCGTTCGCCGCCCTCAGCCTCGAAACGCTGCTCGGCGCGATCGCGGTCGTCGGGTTCTCGCTGGTGCACGGCGCCGCGTTCCTCGCCCTCAAGACCGAAGGCGACCTCCGGCACCGCGCGCGGAACCTCGCCACGCGCCTGCTCCCGGTCGCCCTGCTGCCGTTGCTCGCGTTCCTCATCGTCGTGCAACTGCGTTCGGGCGACCTGTGGACGCTGTTCCTCATCGGCGTCGCGGTCATCGCCGCGGTCCTCGCGTGGTTCAAGATTCGCATGGGCCGCGAAGGCCAGGCGTTCGCCGCGCTCGGCGGGGTCATCGCGGCTTCCGCCGTCGCGATCTTCGTCGCGCTGTACCCGAACGTCCTGCCGTCCACATTGGACGCCGCGAACACGTTGACGATCGCGGGTGAGGCGTCGAGCCCGTACACGCTGACCGTGATGACCTGGGTCGCGCTGTTCGGCGCCCCGGCCGTCCTGATCTACCAGGGCTGGACGTACTGGGTGTTCCGCAAGCGCATCGGCACCCGGCACATCCCACCGGTGCACGCACCATGACCGAACTTCCCGGCCGCGACACCCTTTCCGCCACGGAGTCCACAATGGACCCAGCGCGACCGGGGAAGGGTCCGCTCGGCGCGCTGGCTCCACTTTCGAGTGCGGCGCGCCGAGCGTTGATCCTCAGTGGAATCCTTTCCTTCATCAACGCGCTTCTGCTGGTGGGACAGGCGTTCCTGCTGGCCGACGTCCTCTCCGCGGTCGTCCGCGGAACACCGGGGGACCGCACCGCCCAGCTGGCCGTGCTGCTCGCGCTCGTCGCAGGGCGCGCGCTGACCGGCTGGGCGGTGCGGATCGTTTCCGTTCGCGCGGCCGCCCGGGCGAAGGAGGAGCTGCGCGCCAAAGCCCTCGACCACGCCTTGAAACTCGGCCCGGAATGGATCGCGCGCCGCGGCCACGGCGAGCTGACGTCGTTGACCACCAAGGGACTCGACGCCCTCGACGCCTATTTCACCCAGTACCTTCCGGCTCTGGTGACCGCCGCGATCGTGCCGTTCGCCGCCGGCGTCGCGATCCTGTTCGCCGACTGGCCGTCGGCCCTGCTCGTCGCGATCACCGTGCCGCTGGTGCCGCTGTTCGCCATTCTGATCGGCAAGCACACCGCCGAACGGGTCGCCGAAGCCGCAGACGCCGAACAACGGCTGTCCGGGCATCTGCTGGAACTCGTCCGCGCGCTGCCGATCCTCAGCGCGTTTCGCCGCGCCGGGGCACAGGCCGAGACGGTCCGGAAGATCTCCGAACGCCATCGCCGCACCACACTCAAGACGCTGAAGGTCGCGTTCGCGTCGGCGTTCGCGCTCGAACTCATCGCGACGCTTTCGGTCGCGCTGGTCGCGGTCGTCATCGGCGTCCGGCTCGTCTCCGGCGACCTGTCGCTCGCCATCGGGCTCGGCGTGCTGATCCTCGTACCGGAGTGCTACCAGCCGCTGCGGGCGGTCGGCGCCGCGTTCCACGCCAGCGAAGACGGTGTCGAGGCCGTGCGCCGGGTCGCGGACGTGCTCGCGGAACCCTTGCCGCCCAACGGCTCCGCGACTCCGGCCAAGGGCGAGATCCACGTCGGGGGACTGCGCGTCACCAGGCGCGGCGGATTCGCGCCCGACGGTGAGACGTTCAGCGTCCGGCCCGGCGAGATCACCTGGCTGCGCGCGCCCAGCGGCGGCGGCAAGTCGACGACGCTCGCCACGCTGCTCGGTTTCGTGCAGGCGCACGACGGGACGATCACCGTCGGCGGCACCGATCTCGCCGACGCCGACCTGGAGCGCTGGCGTGAGAACGTCGCCTGGGTGCCGCAGTCGCCGGTGTTCGGCGGGGGCACGGTCCTCGACGAGGTCGGTGCGGAGGACATCCTCGGCGAACTCGGGCTGACCGGACTCGCCGACCGGCCGGTTTCGAAGCTGTCGCAGGGACAACGCCAGCGTGTCGCGGTGGCGCGGGCGCTGGTGCGGGTCCGGTCGGGCGCGTGGCTGCTGTTGCTCGACGAACCCACCGCGCACCTCGACGAGGTCAACGCCGCGCGCGTCATGGCCGCCGTCCGCGCGGCCGTCGACAACGGCGCCGCCGCGATCATCGCCGCCCACGAACGCGGTTCCGGTGTCGACATGTCGACCACGAGTGGAGTTGAAACCAGCACCGCCGCGGAAACCCGCGAAGTCCGGCCGCTGCCTTGGCGCGAACTGCTACACCCGAGGTTCTTCGGCGGTGCGTTGCTCGGTGCCGCCGCATTGCTCGCCGGGGTCGCGCTGACCGCGCTCTCGGGCTGGCTGATCGCCAAGGCTTCCCAGCAGCCGCCGATCCTGACCTTGACGGTGCTGATCGTCGGCGTGCGCACGTTCGGCCTCGGCCGCGCGGGCCTGCGTTACCTCGAACGGCTGGTCACGCACGACGCCGCGTTCCGGATCGCCGGAACCCTGCGTGTCCGGCTGTGGGAGTCGTTGGTGCGGCTCGGCCCGGCACGGGCACTTCGAGCGGGTGAAGAGCAGCGTCGGCTGGTCGGCGACACCGACACCGTGCGTGACCTGCTTCCGCGCGTGATCACTCCGCTGATCTTGGTCGCACTGGTGGCCGCCGGCGCGGTCGCGGTCCAAGCCGCGGTGCTGCCCGAAGCCGGGCTCGCGCTGGCGGTGGCCGTGCTGGTGAGCGCGTTCGCGCCGCTACTCGCGCTCCGGGCGGAGCGCCGCGCGACCAGTGCGCTGGCCGCCGGACGGCGTTCGGTGTCGGCGCAGGTGCTGAGCCTCTTCGAGGCCGCCGCCGAACTGATCGCGTACGGGGCCGACAAAGACCGTCGTCGACGAATCGCCACGACCGACGCCGCGCTGACCGCCGAAGCCCGGCGACAGGCCTTCGGCGCGGGTGCGGCCGACGCCCTGATCATCCTGGCGACGGGGGCCGCCACCGTCGTGAGCACCGGGTTCGCCGTGAGCGCCGTCGCCGCCGGCGCGCTGAACCCGGTGCTCGCGCCCGTGGTCGCCCTGGTGCCGCTCGCGCTGGCGGAGGTCCTCTCCCTTCTTCCGCCCGCCGCGCAGCACTGGGACACCCTGCGCCAGGCCCGTCTGCGCCTCGCCGCGTGCAATGAACGGTCCGTTCCTTGCAAAATTCGCAAGGAAAGCCCCGTTCCTGGCACCGGCGGGGTGCGGATCCGGAACGCCGACCTCGGCTGGCCCGGCACCGAGCACCCCGTCCTCACCGGCGTCGACCTCGACATCGCGCCCGGCACGCACGTCGCCGTCGTCGGCCCGAGCGGCGCCGGGAAGTCGACGCTCGTCGCGGCCCTGCTCGGCTTCCTCCAGCCGAGCAAGGGCGACGTCGCGACTCCCGAGAACGTCGCCTGGGCGCCGCAGGAACCGATGCTCGTTTCGACCACGGTCGCCGAGAACCTGCGCCTCGCCAAACCGACGGCGTCCGAGGCCGACCTGCGAAAAGCCTTGTACGAGGCCGTTCTCGAAGACGTCGAGCTCACCACGATGCTGGACAGTGCCGGGGCCGGTCTTTCGGGCGGGCAGGCGCAGCGGGTCGCGCTGGCGCGGGCCGTGCTCGGTGCCGAGCAGGCCGATCTCGTCCTGCTCGACGAGCCCACCGCCCACCTCGACGAGCCGACCGCGCGCACCCTCCGCGAACGGCTCGGCGAGGCGCTCGCCGGGAAGACCGTCGTCCACGTCACGCACCACGCCGCCGAGGCCGAAGAAGCGGACGTGATCCTGGAGGTCCGAGAGGGCCGCGTCACAGCGCGCGCCTTGGCCGGAGCCGACTAATGTCGATAGCGCTCATGGATCCCACGCTTGCCGCGCGCGCACTGTCCGCCGCCACCGAGATCACCGGCACCGCCCTGTCCGGTGACGACCCGGGTGACGTGCTGGAGACCGTGGTCGCCCGCGCCGTCGAACTGGCCGAGGCCGACCTCGGTCTCGTCATGGTGCGCGCGGACGACGGCCAGGTGGTCGCCGAGGCCGCGCACGGGGCCACCACCCAAGGCCTGCGCGGGCTGGCCTTTTCCGCCGATTCCGCCGCCGGACAGGTCGCCCGCGGCGGTGGGCCGGTGGTCAGCGAGGACTTCACCGTCGATCCGCGCACGGCGCCGTTCGTGCCGCCGGAACTCCAGGGTTTCGGGCCGTTCGCCGCTTCGGCGTTCGGTGCGGGCGGGCGTGTCCTCGGCGCGCTCACCGTGTACCGCCGCCACGGCGGGGAACCGTTCTCCGCCAGCACGGTCGAGGTGCTCACCGCGTTCGCCGCGCAGGCGGGCGTGGTGCTCGCGCTGGCGGAGGGCGCCAACGCGCGGCACCGCGTGACCCTCTACCAAGAGCGTGAACGCATCGCGCGCGAACTGCACGACGTCATCGTGCAGCGCCTCTACGGCGCCGGGATGCAGCTCGACCGCGTCCGCAAGAACATGCGGAAACGCTTCGCGCAGGCCGACGGCGCGCGGCTGTCCGAGGCGATCGACCAGCTCGACCAGACCATCGAAGAGATCCGCGGCACCGTGCGCGCCCTGCGCAGCCCGGAACCCGCGAATCAGGCCGTCACCGCCACCGACCTCGCCGAGTCCGCGCGGGGCGAGGTGCGTATCGCGGGCGAACTCCTCGGCTACCCGCCGACCCTCGAACTGTCGGGCGAACTCGCCGACATCCCCGCCGAACAGGCGGACCACATCCGTGCCGCCCTGCGCGAAGCACTGTCCAATGTGGTCAGACACTCCGGGGCGAGCGAGACCCGCGTGACGCTCAGCCGCGACGCGGAAGGCGTCAAACTCCGCGTGCGGGACAACGGATCCGGGGTCCCGCAGGGAGTCGCCAAACGCGGTCTCCGTCATCTCGCCGAACGCGCGACGACGTCGGGCGGGCGTTTTTCGATCAATTCTTCCCCGAGTCTGGGGACTTTGGTCGCTTTCGACGTTCCGCTCGACTGAACCGTGTAACGGCTGGGGCCGGGGCGCGACTCTATGTGCATCGAACGCGCCCCGAGCGCGGATTCCCAGCGAAAGGACTCCCTATGTCCTCGATTCGTCGCGCCCTCGGCACGGCCGTCATCCTTGCCGGATTCTCCTTGTTCGGCCCCGCTTCCGTCGCGTTCGCGCTGGCCGAAGCGCCCGCGATCGCCGACCTGGACTGCGGTGACTTCAAATATCAGGAAGAAGCGCAGGCCGAACTCGAGAAAGATCGTTCCGATCCGCACGGGCTCGATCGCGACAAAGACGGAATAGCCTGTGAAGATCTCCCGAAGCGCGGAGCGCCGGCGACCACGACGAGCGTGCCCACCCTTCCCCCGATCACCACGGAAACGCGGGCGCCGCAGTCCAAGGACAAGGATTGCGCCGATTTCCCCTCGCAGGCCGCCGCGCAGGCCGAGCTCAAGAAGAACCCGCGAGACCCGCACAAGCTCGACGGTGATCACGACGGATACGCCTGCGAAACCCGGTTCGGTGAACCCGCGAAATCCGGTCAGGTGAAGGTGAAGCCCGTCGGTGGCGTCGCGACCGGTGGCGGGGAGGTCGCCGAAAGCAACGGTGGGTTCCTTGAGGTCACCGCGGTCGCGCTGACCGGCGCCGCGTTGCTGACCGTGTCGGCCGCGGGCGCGTCCCTGGTCCTTCGGCGGCGTGCGGAGCGATGATCCGGCCTTTCTGGCGGCGATGGCCGGTTCCGCTGGTCGTCGGCACGCTCATCGGGGTGGTGCTCGCGGCCGCGCTGACCGCGTGCGCCGCCCCTCCGTCGGGCAAGGTCGCGTCGCCGGCGCCGCCTTCCTCGGTGTCTTCCGTCGCGGAGGCGCCTCCGCTGGCGCCCGCGAAACCGGCCAGGCTCGAGATCCCGGCGATCGGCGTCCGCACCGGCGAGATCATCGACCTCGGCCTGGCCGGTGACGGCACCCTGGAGGTGCCGCACGACGCGATCACCACCGGCTGGTTCACCGGCGGCCCGGCGCCGGGCGAGATCGGGCCCGCCGTCCTCGCCGGGCACGTCGACTACAAGAAGGTCCCCGGCGTCTTCGTCCGGCTCAAGGAACTGAAGGCGGGCGACGAGGCACTCGTCCACCGCGAGGACGGGATCACCGCGGTGTTCACCGTGTACGCCGTCGAGCGGCATCCGAAGGCGTCCTTCCCCACGGAGAAGGTCTACGGCGACACGACCGGGCCCGAACTGCGCCTGATCACCTGCGGCGGGGATTTCGACTCGTCGACCGGCAACTATCTGGACAACGTCGTCGCCTTCGCGAAACTGACGCGCGTTTAGATTCTCCGGATGCGCACCGTCTACGTCGTCACGCATCCGGAGGCCACGCACCACGTCGATCGCCTGGTGGGTGGGTGGTACGACTCCGAACTCACCGCCGAGGGCGAACGCGCGGCCGCCGCCGTCGCCGAGTCGCTGCGCGCGAAGGTGCCGGACGAGATGGAGCTCTACGCCTCGGATCTGCGCCGCACCGCGCGGACCGCGGAACTGATCGGCGAACGCCTCGGCGTGACCCCCGTCCTGGACCGGCGGCTGCGCGAGAAGTCGTACGGGGAAGCCGGCGGAAAACCGCAGGCATGGCTGGACAGCCGGTTCGTCCCGCCTCCCGCCGTGGGCGAGCGGCTGGGACACGACGAAGGAATCCCCGGCGCCGAAACGAAAGGCGCGATGGCGGCGAGGGTCTACTCGGCCATGGAGTCGATCCTGGAAAGCCCATGCGAGCACCAGATCGTCGTCACGCACGGTGGCGCGCTCACCTTCGTGATCGCCGCGTGGATCCGGATGCCGCTCGAAGCGGCCGGGTACGTCGACTTCCGCGGGTCACCCGGCAGCGTCACCATGCTGCGTGAGGACGACTACTTCCACAACCGGCAGGTCGTGATGCTCGCCGGGAAATGAAAGGATCTCCCCGGACCATCGAAGACCATGTGGGGAGATGACATGCCGAGGTTCCTGCGAGCCGTGGCCCTTGCCGCCGCCGTGGCGGTCGTACCGGTGACCGTGCCCGGCACGGCCACGGCATCGATCGCGCCGCGCTGTCCACAGCTGCGGTTGGCGGACCACTGGTACGGCGACAACGCGGCGAAGATCCAGCAGGTCATCTGCGGTAAGAAGCACGGCGAGCGGCCCGTCGCGGTGTTCGATTGGGACAACACGGTCATCAAGAACGACATCTCCGACCAGACCGTCTTCTGGATGATCCGGCACGACAAGGTCCTCCAGCCGCGAAACAAGGACTGGCGCACGACCAGCCGCTACATGACCGACGCGGGGGCGAACGCGCTGAGCAGGGCGTGCGGCACCGCGACCCCGGCCGGAAAGCCGCTCCCCACCAGCAAGAACGTCGCCTGCGCCGACGAGCTCCTCTCGGTGCGGAAGAGCGCGAAGACGACCACCGGCGAAGAGGTCTTCGCCGGGAACAACCGGCGGTACATGGAGGCGGCCTACGCCTGGGTCGCGCAGATCAACGCCGGATACCGCCCGGACGAGGTCCGCGCGATCGCCCGGCAGGCCAGGGCCGCGGCGTTGCTGGCGCCGGTCGGGGCGACCCAGAAGGTCGGTTCGAGCACCCAGATCGCGTGGATCCGGTACTACCCGGAGATCAAGGACCTGATCGCGACGCTGAACAAAGCGGGCTTCTCGACCTGGGTCGTTTCCGCCTCACCCAAGGAATTCGCGGACGTCTGGGGCACCGCCGTCGGCATCCCGCCGAGCCGCACGCTCGGGATCTACTCGCAGACCACGAACGGCCGGATCAACGGACACCTCGAAGGCTGCGGCGGGCACGCCGACGGCGCCGACGAGATCATGACCTACATCGACGGCAAACGGTGCTACATCAACGAACGCATTCTCGGGATCCGCGGCGCGAAGGCGATGGAACCGGCACCGGCGGGCAAACGGCAGGTGCTCGCCGGCGGCGACGCGACCACCGACGTCACGATGCTGCGCGACGCCACCGGAGTCCGCGTCACGCTCAACCGCAACAAGGACGAGCTGATGTGCCGCGCCTACGACAACGCGGACGGGAAGTGGGCGGTGAACCCGATGTTCATCGAGCCCTTCCCGGCGCTCAGCCGCACCTATCCGTGCTCGACGACGGCGTACGAAAACGCCGACGGCACACACGGTCCGGTGCTGCGCGACGACGGCACGGTCATCCCGGATCAGCGGGACACCGTTCATCCCTGAGCGGGTTCACGGTGAGTGACGTGCATGATCCGCGCTGCTAGCGTGTCGGATACAGCTGTGAGGGGGTTTACAGGTGACCGATCCGTTTCAGGCGGAGCTCGTCAAACAGGCCGTCGCGCTGGTGTTCACCGGTGGGGGCAAGGTCGCCGAGTACCTCTGGAAGAAGCTTTCGGGGCGGCGGGACGAGAAACGCCTGCGTTCCGACCCGGCCGCGCTGGAGGCCGCGGTTCGCCGCCTGGCCGCGGAGGATCCCGCCGTGGCGGGGGAATTGCGCGAACTGGTCGGAAGCATGCTCGCGATGGGTCACGACCGGCCGCGGATCGTGCCCCGGTCACCGAATCTGTTCGACCGCGTCGGCGCTCAGGCTCAGCTGGGCGGCACAGGTGTCGTGGTGCTCTCCGGCCCGTCCGGGGTGGGCAAGACGACGCTCGCCGAGCACTACGGGACGCGCTCCGGCGGGGCGTATCCCGATGGCGCGCTGCTGATCGACCTCGCGGACCATCGCGACGGCCCGGGCGCGCCGTTGAGGATCAGCCAGGTGCGGGAGGCCGTACTCCAGGCGTTGGGCGTGGAGCCGAAACTCATCACGCCCGGTGCCGGGGAACTGAAAACCCAGTACAACGACGTCCTCGGGCCGTTGCGCCTGCTTCTGGTCTTCGACTCGGTCGAGAACGTCCGCGATCTCCAGGCGCTGGTGCCTCCGGCGCCGATGAGCTTGGTGCTCGCGTTGACCGAAGGGCCGTCCGACGAGCTCGTGACGCAGTATCCCCGGCATGTCCCCCTCAGCAGGCTCGAAGAGGGCGCGGATCGGATGCTTTTCGAAGCCATCGCGGGGACCGACCTGCTCGCCGCCGATCCCGAAGGCGCGCTCGAAGTCCTCGTCGAATGTGACCGTTTCCCGGCGACGGTGGTCGCCGCCGCGATCGCGGCGAGGCAGCGGGCGGCACTGGCGGCTCGGCCGCTCAAGCTCCTCGCGAAGGAACTGAGCAGCGGGCGCGCACTCGGCCCCGTGAGTGCCGCCTTCGACCGGGTTCTCGCCGCGCTCCCGCCGCGGGAACGGGAGCTTTGCCTGGCGCTGAGCGGAATTCCGGGCCCGAGCTTCACGTACGAGGCGGCAGCGGCCGTCGCCGATTGCGAACCGTTCGAGGTCCTCGACGCGCTGGTGCATCTCCAGTCGGTCTTCTTCGTGACCGAGGAGCCCGGCAAGCGCCTGCGGCTGACCAAACAGGCGAGGCAGGCGCTCACTCGCGCGGGTCACGAGCCGGACGGCGAGGGATTCCCGCGGCTGGTGCGTTTCCACCGCACCCGGGCGGTGCAGGCGGATCACTGGAAAATGGGCGACCGGCGGCTGAGGCTGTACGACCAGACGTTGCCGGAGGGCACCCGGCCCTTGGACCTTGCCCCTGGGCAGGACGCGATCGATCTTCTGGTCGCCGAGATCCCGACGTACCGTGCGCTGGCGAAACCGGCCCACGACGCCGGGCTCCATCGCGAGCTGACGCAGCTCTGCGGCGCCCTGGAAATCGTCGGGCTGCACCGGGGACACCTGCGCGAACTCGCGGAGATCAACGAGCAGGGGATAGCGAGCGCGGAAGCCCTCGGCGACGTCCCGCTCCAGTTGAGGGTCATCGCACAGCAGGCACGGCTGTACTCGTTGCTCCAGGAGTTCCCGCGGGCGGAGAAGGAACTCGGCAAGCTGGGAGAGCTGCTGCGACGGCTCGAGTCACCCGAGACCGAAACGAATCGGCAGCTTCGGGCGTCGCTTTGGGAGTTCCGCGGGCTCTTCCACCGGGAACGAGGCCAGTACACCGAGGCGTCGGCGTGTTTCTTCGAGGCGCTGAAGATCAGCCGGACGTTGGGCGGGCTTCCCTTCCGAGGGCAAGGGCTGCACGCGAGGATGCTCGCCAACGTCCAGGTGCTGCTCGGGGACCTCGCCGGAGCGTTCCGGTTGCTGGAAGAAGCCGAGGCGAACACGGACCCCGGCAACAAACGTGACCTCGCCCAGGTGTGGCTGGTGCGGGCGAAGGCGCTGAGCCGCTCGGGGACGGCGGAGGCCGCGCGGCAGGCGCTCGATCTGGTGCCGGAAGTCTGGCGCATGGTGGCTCCGACGGGGAGCGATCAGTACGACCTGGAGATCGCCGAGGCGCTCGGGGACGCCGCTTGGGCAGGCGGGGACTTCGGCAAGGCACGCGAATACTGGTCCGGCGTCTGGCAGCGGTTGCAAGCGGTCAAGCACCCGCGTGCGGACGCGGTGCACGCCAAGATCTACACCGAGCCGCCGCTCATCCGGTGAGCACCGAGGCGACGACGTTCCGGACGTGGTGGCCCTCCCGCACGCGGAACGACCCGGTCGCCGGGAGGTTTCGGTTCCTGCGCCAGTAATAGGCGGAAATCGCGGCCAGCGGCTCACCTCGCGTGGTGAGTTCGACGACCGGTTCCCCGGCACTCCAGAGCAGACACCGCTCCGCGCCGATCCCGGCGATGAGCCCGGCATCGGGACGGCGATGGGTGATTTCCCTTGCCCAGCCGTCGAATTCCGCGTCCTCACCGGTGAACTCGCAGTAGACCACGGCGGCACCTTCGAGTTCGTCCAAAGTGGACAGCTCCTCGTGGGCGACGACATGGCGATCGAGGGAGCCGGACCGTCCGGTCTGTTCGGTGGGGAACCGGGAGACCGTCAGATGGTCCACGTGCTGCCGAACCTCGACGGAGAACGTCGCGGGCTCCGTGACGTCCGGCACCGGATCGGGAACGGGGAGGAAGACCGCCCGGGTGTCCGGCTCCGTGAGCCGCATCAGTTCGTAGAGAACGGGACGAAGGAGCTCCGCGCACTTGCCGGAGAACTCGACCGCCTGCGCCGCGACCTCGGTGAGCGGTCCCGCGGCGCACGCCTGGTCGACCTGTTCGCGTAGATCGCGTTCCTGGCCGAGCCGCGGGGCCCTGGCGAGTAGTTCCGCGAGCGGGGAGTCCGGCACCACGGTGGCGGGTTCCCGGCTGCCGATCAGCACCGGGATCCGCGCGGCGGCCGCGTACAGCGCGATCGAGCCGCCGTCCGAGATCAGGCAATCCGCGGAAACGACGGTCGCCTGCCAGCCGCGTTGGGGCGGGATCACGGCGAGCCCCGCTCGCCGGGCCCGCGAGAGCCACGCGCGCAGCTGCCACGGACTGTGCGCGGCCCAGGCGCCCGGATGCGCGATGAGGCTGAACTTGTACTCGTCGACGGGGAGTTCGGTGAGCAGCCGTGCGGGCAGGCCAGGATCGGTGCCCAGCAGGGAATCGGGCCCCCAGGTGGAGGCCAGCACGACATGCTTGCGGTCACGGACGTCGAGCAGGCGCCGGTAGCGGGCCGCGCGGTTGAGACTGGCGAGCATCCGGTCGTGACAGGGGTCGCCGACCACGACGGCGTGCGGTTCGGCTTGGGGACAGTTCCGCCGGAGATAACGCAGCTGATTGCTGTGCGAAAGGCCGATCCGGCTGGGGACGACGTGACCGTCGCGGACCAGCCGCGCCGGGTTCAGACCGGAAATGACCGTCTGGTGCGGGTAGTGCTTCTGGTGCCCGATGCCGTGCGGCACGAGCAGGACGGGCGCGTTCACCCGGTGGAGTTCGTCGTTCTCGCTGGCGGCGATCGCCAGGTCGAACCGGGTCTCGACGGCCTGCTCCCAGGAGATGACCTTCGCGTCCAGCGAGGCGAGGAACTCACCGACCCCGGAGGACAGGATCGCCGGCTCGCGCTCGTTGTGGTGAACACGATCTGGACCCGCGGATCGTCCTTCAGCAGCGACACGACGTCGAGCAGCCGGGTCAGGGTGGTGACGGTGCGGACGACGACCAGGACACGGTGGGAGAACCGGACCGTGAGCCACTGGTCGAACTCGGGATCGACCGGGACCTTCGCCCAAAACGACGGGGGGGGGGGAACCTTTTTCGCGCACTACCTGTCCCGGCGCGCGATCCACGCCGCGGCCTGCGTGCGGCGCTGCATGCCCAGCTTCGCGAGCACGGACGTCACGTAGTTCTTCACCGTCTTCTCGGCGAGGAACAGGCGCTCCGCGATCTCGCGGTTGGACATTCCTTGCCCGATCAGGTCCAGCACCTCACGCTCGCGTTCGGTGAGCGAGCCGAGTTCGTCCTCGGGCGGATGCCGCAGCTTGTCGAGCACGCGCGCCGTCGACAGCGGGTCGAGCAGCGACCGGCCCGCCGCGACCTCGCGGACCGCGTTGACGACGTCCTGGCCGCGGACCTGTTTCAGCAGGTACCCGGCCGCGCCGGCCATGATCGCGCCGACCATGGCCTCCTCGTCGTCGAACGCGGTCAGCATCAGGCACTGCGGCGGGTTCGGCTTCGAGCGCAGCTCGCGGCAGAGCGCGATGCCGTCGCCGTCGCCGAGCCGCACGTCGACCACGGCGACGTCCGGCTCGACGTGCATCGCCACGGCGAGCGCCTCGTCCACCCCGCTCGCCTCGGCGACCACCTCGATGTCGGGCTCGTCGGTGAGGAGGTCACGCAGACCGCGCCGCACCACCTCGTGGTCGTCGATGAGCAGCACCTGGATCGGCATACCCCCACGTTACTTCGAGGCCGCCCAGTAAACCGCCTTGGCCACCTGCGAGTACAAGCCCTTCGGGTGATCGCGGAACAGCGGTTCGGTGCCGAACAGCACCGCCCGCCCGCCGAGCCCCGTGGTCCCGGACACGACGGCCGCCTGGCCCGCCGCCTCCAATGGCCCGCCGGTCCCGTCGTCCCGGGTGCGCCAATGCCCCGCGACCAGGGGATTCCCGTTCGCGTAGCGCTGCTCGACGGTGACCGAGGAACCGAGATCGGTGAACCAGAACGGCCCGTAGACGAACGAGTCCGGCAGCGCGCCGGCACCCACCGGGCCGGTCCCGTTGACGACCGAAACGACGCCGTTCCCGTCCTCCCAGCCCGCCACCGGACGAGCTTCGAGAAGCCCCGCGTCGGTGTTGAACCGCGCGCCCGTGGCACCGCGGGTGACGACGCCGCCGCGAGCGAGGAAGGCGCGCAAAGCGTCCTTCGCGGCCGGAGTGAGGTCGGTGTACCGCAGTCCCGATGAGACGAACAGCAGGTCCACCCTGGACCAGTCGAAGCCCGCGTTGAGCACCGCCGCCGACACCGGCCGCACGTCGAAGCCCATGTCCCGCAGCGCTTTCAGCTCGTCCGCCCCGACGGCGGCCGCGATCGTCTTGCGGCTCAGCGGGGTCGCCGTCCCGCGTGCCTCGGTGAACCGGACGCCGTAGCGGTCCGCCACCTCGGCGGCGGCCGGGCGGGCCGACGCGGGGACGACGATCGTGCCGTCGTCCGTGCGGCCGAGGGCGAGGCCCCGGTTCAGCAGGTCGTTGACGGCACTGACGTCCTTGGCATCGACCAGCTTCAGCGCGAGGTCCCGGCCGGGAGCGGCGTCGACGCCGCCGGTCGGCGACGCCGCGACGACGTCGTGCGCACGGACGTCGAGCCTGCCCTGCTTCACGATGTCGACCGACGCGCCCCAGAGCAGGCGATGGCTCCAGCCGGAGATGTCGTACATGACCGGCACCTTCGCCGAGATGTCGCTGCCCTGCTCCAGCATCACGTTCGCCAGCCCGCGTTTCGGCTGGTGCATGTCGACCAGGTACGAACCGGCCGGGTAGCGGCGGCCCGCCAGCGAGAACGGGCGATCGGCCTGCCGGACCCGGACGTCGTTGGCCACCAGATGGTCGACCAGCCGGGAAGCGGCGACGGCCGAACGCTGGTCCGCCCCGGCGGGGATGACGTACGCCCGCGGGAACTCCGTGCGGTAGCGGTCTTCCGGCCCGAAGCCGGGCACGAACCCGTCGGGGATCTCGCGCTGCGCTTCACCGGCCGTGCCGCGGCGGAACATCTCGATCTGGTTCGCGATGAGCTCGCCGCGGTTGCGGTCGACGTAGCCCAGCGTGCTGCCGATGGTGGCCTCGACGACCTCGGTGTTGATCACCGCGCGCCGCTGGAGTTCCGCCACCGGCTGGTTTTCGTAGTCCGCGTTGTTCACTCGCATCGGGATTTCGATCGTGAATGACACCGCGCCGTGGTACATCGCGTACTGGGCGGTGTAGATCGGCGCCCAGCCGTCCCAGCTGCCGGGGTCGTAGTCGCGGAACGGGATCTCCGGCTTCGCCGTCTCCGGGCGTCCGAGCGCCTTGACCGCCTGCTCCATGCCGAGCCCGTTGGCGTATCCGTGCTTGATGTAGAGGTCGAAGTCGTAGTTCTGGCCGTGCGGCGGCGTGGTCGGCTCGATCAGCGTGTTCGCGACGTAGCCGTGTTCGTCCAGCATCATCAGCGGCTGCTTGCCGATCGCGATCCCGCGCATGGCCCGCACCTCCGGCTGCGACGCGGTGACGAAATCGCGGTTGGGGTCGAAACCCTGCGACGTCTGCCGCGTGCCGGCGACGCGGCCGTCCGGATTGGCCGTGACGTTGAAGTAGAAGCGGTTCCGCTTCAGCAGTTCGACGGTCTTGGGGTCGTTCGACGTCGCCAGCTTCTCGATGACGCGGAGCGCGCCGTCGGTGCCTTCCCATTCGTTGCCGTGGATGTTGTTGTTGATCCACACCGGCGCCTTGTAACCGTGGCGCAGGAACGGGTCGCGCGCGGCCCGCGCCGGATCGTTCTCGATCAGCGACCGCCAGGCGTCCTGCCGTCGCGTCTCGGACCGGCTCTCCGGCGCGGTCAGCGTCACCAGGTAGAGGTCGCGGCCCAGCCCGGACTGCCCGGCGATCTCGACCGAGATCCGGTCACTGCGCGCCTGCAACGCGTTCAGCTTCGGCGCGATCGCGTGATACGGCGCCAGCCCGAGCTTGATCGACTTGTCGGCCGTGTTCTCCGGATACACGCGCAGCTTCGTCTTGCGCGGATACCCCGAATGGTCACCCGCGACGTTCTCGCCCGCCGCGGCCCGCGCGACGCTCATCGGCGGGTCGGTCGCGGCCACCTCGTTGCGCTCCGGCCCGTTGCCGGGATCGCGATGCGGCGCCGTCGGCGGCGGCGCCGCGTACGCCGGCGCGGCGACCGCGCTCAGTGACAGCATCAGGGCCAGGAACACGGTGCGAGCCGAACGCGACAAGGGCCACCTCCAGGGACGTCGGCACAGTGTTTCCGCCGAACGAACGCCCCACAAGACCCGAAAGGCGGCTAACCGGGCGCCGGGAACCGGTGCTCGTTCCGATCGATCTTGGCGTTGGCCGCCTCGATCAGGTCCACTCCGAGGCTGTTCGCCAGCTGGAGGAGATACAGCGTGACGTCGGCGATCTCGTCGACGACGTTGTGCGCCAACTCGGGATCGGAGCGCCACTTCGCCGATTCCTCCGGGGTGAGCCACTGGAACAGCGAAGTCAGCTCGCCGACTTCGCCGGCCAGCGCCATGACCAGGTTCTTCGGGGTGTGGAACGGTTCCCAGGCCCGTGCCGCGGCGAAGTCGCGGAGGCGCTGGTTGAGGTCGTCGAGAGTCACGTGCCGTGCCTACCAGATCGTCACGGTGCGCTAACGGCCGTATGGCGGACGAGCGTTGACGTGCAATTTGCAACTTGCATAGCGTCGCTGGGCGTCGGGGAACGATCCGGAAGGAAAGTCTTGACGTACCAGCGAAGCCTTCGCTCTCGCATGCTCTCCATCGCGTTCGTGCCGAGCGCGGCCTTGGTGCTCGTCGCGTTGTTCATCGGCGGATTCCTCGTCCAGCAGGCCATCCAGGACCGCGACGACGCCGAGAGCGGGGCGATCACCCTGGCCGAAGCGAGCCGGGGGATCGCGTCGCTGCAGCGGGAGCGGGCGGTCGCGTTGCGGGCGCCGGGCAGCCGCTCTGCCACGTACACCGCGTACGCCGACCGCATCGACACTTCGCTTTCCTCCTTGCGCGAGGTCGCGCGGGCCGCGCCGGACGCCGAAGTCGGCTTTCAGCAGACGATCGCCGTCGAACTGCTCACCGCCGTCGAAGGCATGGACCGCAGCGATTCGCTCGCGGTCGCCGGGATCGACGACGAGGGACGGCGCGACTACGCCGCGGCCGTGGGCGCTTACCGGTCCAGGCTCGACGCCGTCGCCGGAAAGCTGACGGAAAGTAGCCAACGGACCTACCGCGAACTCGTCGGGAGCGTGGACTGGAGCCGGTTCGGCGCGGTCGAAACCGCGTTGAGCGCGGCCACGCCACCGCTCGTCGGCCAGGACGCCTGGCGTGTCGCGGCCGGCGTCGTCGGCCGGACCCTCGGCGATCTCGCCGCACGCCAGATCGAATACTCGGCGCAGCTCGCGATCGACGGCGGACGCCGGGTGCTGAGCGGCGCCCTCGCCGCCGCCGCGGCGATTTCGCTGCTCGCGGTGGTGGTGATGGCGATCGTCATGCAGCTGGCCAAGCGGCTCCCCATCCCGGTCATCCGCTGTCCGTCCCGGCTCGACGCGGTGCCACTGACCTGGTCACACCTGGTGAGCGATTACGCCGAAAAGAGCACGCTGTTGGCCCACACGAGTCGGCGAAGCGGTCGGGCAGACTTGTCCG
Organism: Amycolatopsis sp. WAC 04169; assembly: GCF_003947535.1. Taxonomy (NCBI): domain Bacteria; kingdom Bacillati; phylum Actinomycetota; class Actinomycetes; order Pseudonocardiales; family Pseudonocardiaceae; genus Amycolatopsis; species Amycolatopsis sp. WAC 04169. Next base: position 619,065 of record NZ_QHJI01000001.1, read on the forward strand.
GGTGAGTTCCCCGACGGATCTGCGCCCCTACCTGCGTACTTTGGACGCGGAAACGCTGGCGGACCTGCTGCACGCCCAGGCCGAGCGTGACCCTGAGTTACGGCAGGCTCTGGAGAACCGTTTCGCCACCCAGGGGAGTGACGTCGCCGAGGCGCACCGCCTCCTCGACACCGCCGTGCTGGCGGGCAACGTCGAATACGCCGCGAAGGTCGGCTCCGTCCTCGACACGCTTCAGCGGCTTCTCGACGCCGGCAGCCGGGCCGACCTCGCACCGCTCGCCCGCCGGACCGTGGACGACATCAGCGAGATGCTGGAGCAGATCGACGACACCTCGGGCGAGGTCGCGGACCGGCTGGACCGGGCCGTCGAGCTGTACGCGCGGGCCTGTGTGGCCCGCCCGCCGGATCCCGAAAGCCTGGCCGCCTGGATCCTCGAAGTCGAGTTCGACGGACCCGGCTGGCCCGCCATCGAGCTGGCCGACTTCGCCTCCGCCTTGGGGGAAAAGGGGATCGCGCGGATCCAGTCCACTGTGGACAAGGTGCTGGCGGAGCAGCCGTCCGGGGCGAAACGCGAGACGGCCGAGCGGCTGCGCGAGGAGCTGGCGGAGGTGTCCGGCGACGTCGACGCGCTCGTCGCGATCCTCGCCGCCAAACCGCCGCGGGTGGACGTCAGCCTCAAGATCGTGCGCGTCCTGCGCGCGGCGGGACGGCACAGCGAGGCCATCGCGCACGCGGCCCGGGCACTCACCCACGACAAGAAGGAAGAAGCGCCTCAGGCGGAAAAAGATCCTTTGTCGCGTAAGGAGTTCGACGAGAATCCCACCGCCGCCACCTACCTCGCCCTGCGCGAGGAGTCGCTGGAAACGGGGCGATGGGTCGCCCAGCGGAAGACCGCGCTGGCCCGTCTGCGTGAACTCGCCGCCGGGAGCACCCCGGCGGCCGACGAACTCGTCCGTGCGTTGCTCGGCGAAGATCGTGCCGATGAAGCATGGCGGGCGGCGGTGCGGTTCGCGGCCTCTTTGCCGGTGCGTGTCGAACTCGCGGACGTGCGTTCCGCCGCCCATCCGGCCGAAACCATTCCCGTGTACCGGGACCATGTCGAAGAATTGATCACGCGGAAAGACCCGAACTCCTACCGCGAGGCCGCCCGGCAACTGCGCAAACTGCGCACGGTGCACAAAAAGGCCGGTATGGCCGAAGAATTCAGCTCGTACCTCGGCACATTGGTGGAAATACACAAACGCAAGACCCGGCTGATCGCCGAGGTCAAGGCGGCGAGAATCGCGATTCCCAAACCGGTCGGCGCGTAACCGCGGCCGTCGGCCGTCGTTATTCGGGTGAACCGAGGAAACCCGGCGAAGAAGGTCGAAGTCGCGGTGGTCCTGTAACCGGTTTCCGCCCGCGTCCTCCCCGCGGACGGGACCCGTGTTCCGCGCCCGGGACCACCGCGACGAGCCCGATCGGGTCCGCGTGAAAACATGTCGCCATGAGTCCGGTCAGCCGTGCCCGCAAGAAGGCAGCCCAGCCCTCCACCCCGAGTGTGACGGGCCTCTTCAAGGACGTCCTCCGGGACTTCTCGACCCTTGGCGCCGAACCCGAGGTGCTCGACGTCGAGCTGCTGACGTCCGAGGTGCTCGGCCAGTGGTGGGACATCGAGGTCGAGGAGGACGAGACGCCGCTGGGCCTGGAGCTCATCGCGTTCGCCGAGCGGAAGATCACCCCCGCCGCGGCCGCGCTGCTCGCCGGATTGCGCGTCTTCGCCGAGACCGAGGAGGAGCGCGAGGCGGCCGCTTCGGCGCTCGCCACCGTGCTGGGCCGCGGGATCCCGGAGCCGGAGTGGGCCGGGGACCTCGCCGCGGTGACCGTGGGGGACTGCTGGCGGACCGGCGACGTCTTCGGTGACGAGTCCTCCCTGCTCTGCGTCTTCTCCCGCGGCGGTGTCGAGCACGGTCTGCTCGCGCTGGTCGACTTCACCGAGGGCGGCCGGATCCGCGACGTCGTCGTGGTCGACAAGCCGCAGGACGTACTGGCCGAGATGCGCCAGCAGGCCGCCGACGACCCGGACCTGGTCACGCTGGAGCGCGTGCTGCCCGAGCGCGCGCACCAGCTGCTCGCGGACGGCCTCGCCGCGACGGACGTCGTCGAAGAACCCGACGTCAGCGAGGATTACGCGCGGTTCCACGCGCTCGCGCTGGCCTGGATCCGAGCGATGCCCGCGCCGGAACCGTCGCCCGAGATCTCCGAATGGCCCGAGCAGGTCCGCGAAGAGGTCGTCGCCGACTTCATCGGCGCCGGACTCGTGGAGGACACGGACGCGACGCGGTTCTACGCGCGCCTGCTCGTCGACTACGGCTGCGAGACCGAGCCGGGCAGCCCGCTGCGGGTCGGGCCCGAGAAGCTCGCCCGGTTCCTCGAGTCGCTGCTGGACGGCGAGTTCGAGGTCGACGAGGCCTACGAGGACGCGCTGGAGCCCGCCCTGCTCGGCTGGGTCACCTGGGCCGCCGACCGCGCCGGGCTGCCCGAGGCCGCGCGGGTGGCGCTGCTGGAGAGCGCGACCGAGTTCCTTGAGGAGTTCGCGCAGGACGAGGACTCGGCGCTGGACGTCTACTTCGACGGCTCGGAAGGCATCGAGGACCCGGCGGAACTCGCGGACGCGCTGGCGCGCCGGATGTTCGCCGTCCCGACGGTCTACGCGGAGATCGGCGACGAGGAGCTGGAACTCGAGCCCGCCGACCCCGAGCAGCGCCGCCTGCTGGTGATCGGCGAGCACCCCGAGTACCACGAGGCGCTGGCCGAGGAGACCTTCGACGGCGAGCCGAGGATGCGGCTCGCGCTCAAGACCACGATCGTCGACCAGCTCTGGGACGACGAGCCCGCCGAGGTCTGGCAGGCCGTGCGGCGGCTGAGCGAGACCGGGCAGGAGCGTGAGGAGATCTTCGACCGCCTCATCGAAGCGCTGTCCGCCCAGCTCACCGAAGCGGGCGAACACGAGATGGACTACGACGTCGACGACTACCGGAAGGCGCTCGACGAACTCTGAGCGCCGGAGGCTCAGCTCAGCGGAGCCGCGGGGGAGCCCTTGGTCTCGGCGACTTGGGGCTTCTTCCGGCGCCGGTCCCCTCGGGCGTCGTCGAAGTCGACGACGAAGGCGCCGGCGGCCATGGCCACCAGGAGTGCGAGTCCGAGAATCGAGCCGACCCAGGTCAGGATGAGCGAGAACATCGTGACCCTCCTCCCTGCTCAAGGCCCTTTCGAGACCTTTCGTTCCCCTGACACAAGGGTCGCTGTGGGGGGCGGTAGCCGGTATCGGCCAACCGGTTACACGTACTGAGCGTGGATCGGCCGATCGGCCGAGGAAACCCGCTCCATGACAGCGGTGCGCGACGAGAGGGCGTCAACAGCTCGCTGGTGGTGCGAAGGCTCCTGCTTGTGAGGGAACGGCGGGACCCGCGATCGTGCGGTTACGGGGTGTGTCGATCAGAGCTTGCGCAGCCGGACCCGGTTGATCGTGTGGTCGGCGTCCTTGCGGAGCACGAGCGTCGCCCGCGGCCGTGTCGGTTTGATGTTCTCCATCAGGTTCGGCTCGTTGATCGTGTGCCACAGGTGGCGCGCCTCGGCCCGGGCTTCGTCGTCCGGAAGGCCGGCGAAGTGGTGGAAGTGCGACGCGGGATCCGCGAAGGCGGTGTGCCGCAGCTTGAGGAAGCGCTCGATGTACCAGCGTTCGATGTCGCTCGTCGGCGCGTCGACGTAGATCGAGAAGTCGAACAGATCGGAGACGGTGAGCCGGGGGCCCGGCTGGAGGACGTTCAGCCCTTCGAGGATCAGGATGTCGGGCTGCTGAACGACCTGTTCCTCGTCTGGAAGGATGTCGTAGGCGAGGTGCGAGTACACCGGCGCGCTGACCCGTTCGGCCCCGGACTTCACCTCGGTGACGAACCGCAGCAGCGCCCGCCGGTCGTAGCTCTCCGGGAAGCCCTTGCGGTGCATGATCCCGCGCCGGACGAGTTCGGCACGCGGGTAGAGGAACCCGTCGGTGGTGACCAGGTCGACCCTGGGGTGATCCGGCCAGCGGGCGAGCAGCGTGCGCAGGATGCGGGCGGTGGTCGACTTGCCGACGGCGACGCTCCCGGCGATGCCGATGATGTAGGGCACCTTGGTGCCCCGGCTGTCCTCACCGAGGAAGGTGGTGGTGGCTTCGTACAACCGCTGCCGGGCGGCGACCTGGAGATTGATCAGCCGGGAGAGCGGGAGGTAGACCTCGGCGACCTCGGTCAGGTCGACCTGTTCACCGAGACCGCGTAGCCGCAGCAGTTCCGCGGCGGTCAGCGGCAGGGGAGTCGACCTGCGCAACTCGCGCCACTGCTCACGGTGCAGCTCGACGTAGGGACTGAGCTCACGGACCCGCGGCATCGCACACTCCTCGCCCGTCGCCTGCGCTGGCGCCGTACAAAAACCGTGTTGACGAGTTCTCGGCGGGTGAACGTGCCTCGAACCGGATGAAGCCGCTTTAACGGTAGGGCTTACGGCTCGTGAACGCGCCGCGATGTGATGTAGCCCGCTTCGGGGCGCTACCGTCCGTTACGAGGACGGCCGGGCGTGAAGACCTCGTCCCAGGCCGCGGCGACCTGCCGGGCGCAGGAGGCGGGGGCGACCCCGCCGACGCCGGTACCGAGCCCCGGCATCGCGATCGTGTGCACGAGATCACGGACGCGGCCCTGGTCGAGACGGCCGTCGCGCCACTGCTGGAACACCGCGCGGGCGGCGAGGTACGGGTGCACGGTGTCGCGCGGGAGGCGTTCGCCGGGTTCCCGCATCGTCGGCGCGCTGATCAGCCAGGCGGGCTCCGCCTCGCCGGTCGGCACGATCACCGCTTCGCCGATCGGCAGCTCGCCGCCGTGGTAGGCGAGGACCGCGCTGCGGACGTTCTGCTCGACGCCGGGGTACGCGCGGGCGTAGACGGCGTCGATGCCGCCACGCATCCAGCCGTAGGAGTTCGCGGGACTGACGACGGCCTGCGCGACGACGTCGAGCACGGAGCCGCGGTGCACGAAGACCCGGCCGTCCACGGTGTCCGCGACGGTCGTCCAGGCTTCGGCGAGCAGGTCATCGACGGCGCACAGCACCAGCTCCGGAGTGGGATGGTCCGGCACGGGAGCGAAAGAGGAGCCGCCATCCTGGTGGCCGGTGTGCGTGCCCGGTTCGGCGGTCACGCCCTAAGCATGGCAAAAAAAGCCACCCGGCGTAACCGGTGCGCGTACCGGCTGTCCGAGTGAAAGTCGCCACCCGCGCCGTGCGTAATCTGGCGGGGTGTCACGGATCGCCTACTTCGGCCCCCAGGGAACCTTCACCGAACAGGCCGCGCGCCGGCTCGCCTCCGGTGAGGAGCTGATCCCCGCGGAGACCATCCCGGCGGCACTGGCCGCGGTGCGCTCGGGCGCGGCCGGCGCGGCCTGTGTCCCGATCGAGAACTCGGTGGAGGGCGCGGTCACCGCCACCCTGGACAGCCTGAGCGAGGCCGAGCCGCTGGTCGCGGTGGCGGAGGTGCTGCTGCCCGTCCACTTCAGCGTGCTGACCCGGCCGGGGACGACCGAGATCCGCACCGTGGCGAGCCATCCGCACGCGCTCGCGCAGGTCCGTCACTGGGTCGAGGCGAACCTGCCCGGCGCGCATCCGGTCGCGACGTCGTCCACGGCGGCGGCCGCGGTCGCCCGGCCCGGGGGCGAGTTCGACGCGGCCGTGACCGCGCCGGTCGCGGTCGAGCACTATCCGCTGGAGGTGCGGGCCACCGAGGTCGCCGACGTCCGCGACGCCAAGACCCGGTTCCTGCTGGTCCGCGCCCCCGGAGAGCTGCCGGAACCGACCGGGGCCGACCGCACGTCGATCGTCGCCGCCGCCACGAACCGGACCGGCGCCCTCGCGGAGCTGCTCACCGAACTGGCGGTCCGCGGGATCAACCTGACCAAACTGGACGCGCGCCCGACCAGGAACAACTTCGGCGAGTACCGCTTCTTCATCGACTTCGAGGGGCACGTGGCCGAGCCCCGGATCGGCGACGCGCTGGCCGCGTTGCGCCGCCGGTGCCGCAACGTGCGGTTCCTCGGCTCCCACCCGCGCGCGGACAACGGCACGACCGAGATCGAGCCGGGCGCCGCCAACGAGGATTTCACCGACGCGATCGACTGGGTCCAGTCGGTACGGAAGGGAGCACAGGCGTGAAACTTCTCCTCGTCCGCCACGGCCAGACCGACGGCAACGTGCGCGGCGCGCTCGACACCGCGCTGCCGGGGCCGCCGCTCACCGAGCTGGGCCGCGAGCAGGCGCGGGACCTCGCGACGCGGCTGCACGGCGAGCCGATCGTCGCCGTCTACGCCTCGCAGGCGATCCGCGCCCAGCAGACCGCCGCGCCGCTGGCCGCCAAGCTCGGCCTCGACGTCCAGGTCCTCGACGGCGTGCACGAGGTCGCCGCGGGCGACCTCGAAGGCAAGACGGACAAGGACTCGATCACCACGTACATGAGCGTCGTGCGCAGGTGGACGCTCGGCGAACTCGACCCGCCGATCCCCGGCGGCGAGACCGGCGCGCAGGTCCGCGCCCGGCTGCTCGACGCGGTCACCCGGCTGCGCGCCAAGCACGAGCAGGCCGACCCCGACGGCACGGTGGTGCTGGTGAGCCACGGCGGCGCGATCCGGCTGGGCGGCGAATGGCTCGCCGGGAACGTGACCGCCGAGATCGCCAACCAGGGCCTCATCCCGAACACCGGCATCGTCGAACTCGTCGGGACCGCCGCCGGCTGGACCTGTCTCACCTGGGCGGAAACCTCCGTCGAACCCTGACCAGGGACCGCCGGTCCCGGGGCGAAAGCGTCCTTCACCGCGTCTCGTGCGGGTATGGCTCCTTTCAGCCCGTTTGCCTCCACCCCCACCGGGGAACACAGCACACAAGATCTATTAACACCTTGTGGGGAATTAACCGGTGGGGCGCAACCTCGTCGGCGGACGACACGTCTACTGGACGGTGGGTCACCCGGATACAGGGAGGCGAATGACCATGGTTCGTTCGAAGTTGATCTCCATCGGCGGTCTCGTCGCGGGTACCGCCGGGCTGTTGATGCTCAGCGCGTGCGGTGCGGAGAACGTGCCCGTCGCCCAGAACACGTCCGCGTCACCGTCGAGTTCGGTGCCGGACACCTCGGCGGCGCCCAGCGCGACCTCTTCGGCTCCGGCCCCGGCTCCACAGCCCGTCCAGCCGCCCGCGCAGGCGTCGAAGAACGACGGGCTCTGCAAGGCCGGCGACGTCAAACTGTCCCTCCAGGACAGTGACGCCGCCGCGGGCACGGTGTACCGGAAGCTCGTCATCACCAACACGAGTGGCAACTCGTGCACCATCCAGGGCTTCCCCGGCGTCTCCTACGTGACGGGCGCCGACGGCCACCAGGTCGGCGAGGCCGCGTACCGCGACGGCACCAAGGGCGGCCCGGTCCAGCTGGCCAACGGCGAGAGCGCGATCGCCGACGTCGGCTTCGTGAACGTCCGCAACTACCCCGAGGAAGTCTGCAAGCCGGTCGAGACCCGGGGCCTGCGCGTGTACCTGCCGCAGGAGACGGCGTCGAACTTCCTGGCGGTGCAGGGACTCGGCTGCACCGGCAAGATCTCGGGCAACCAGCTGACGGTCAAGACCGTCCACAAGGGCTAGAGCTGCGTGCAGAGCTGTTCGGCCTGCGCGAGGTGGCGCTGCCCCGAGATCTGGTTGAAGTGCAGGCTGAACACCATCCGGCTGACACCGTCGATATGGTCGGCCAGCGGCCGGTAGGTGTCGTTGGCGGCGGCCGCCGCGGCGGAGAGTTCGCGGGCGGCCGTCATCCGGTGCAGGACCTCGGGCGCCAGGACGGCCACGGTCCGCTCGCCGGGCGCGGAATCGGTGGTGTCGGGGATCGTGCCGACCCTGGCCAGCGCCGAGCACGCTGCTTGCGCGTCTTCGAGTGCCCCCGCGTTGACGCCGGAGAGCGCCCAGAGCATGCCGATCACACCGCCACCGATCACGAAACCGATGACGGCGGTGAGCACTTGCGGGCGTCTGGAAGGTTCTGTCGTCCCCACGCCGGCCTCCGGCACCAGTGTCTGCTGCATCGCGGACCTCCCCGTCACCCGTGGCGGTGATGGGCTATTTCAGCACCAAAGACCTTGGTTTTCACCGGTCTTGGTGGAGAACCCGCTCCTCCGTGGCCGATTCGTCATCGAAGGCGCCGGGCCGTAACGAGACGAACGCGAAACCGGCTACGCCGAACAGCAGCAGCCCGGACGTGAGGAACGTCCGGGCCGGGGAACCGAGGGCGTGGGTGAGGACGCCGCCGAGCAGGGCGCCGATCGGGATAGCGCCCCACACGACGGTGCGCCACACGCCCAGCACCCGGCCGAGCAGGTCGCCGGGGACGAGGGTGTGCCGTGCCGTCCCGAGCACGATGTTCACCGCGACGACGGCCGCCGCGAACAGGCCGAACAGCGCCGCCCCGGCCACCGGCGAGCTCGTCAGGCCCATGCCGGTGAACGCCGCGCCGCAGCAGGCCGTGCCGCCGAGCAGCACCGCGCGACGGCTGAACGCCTTCACCAGCCGCGGAGCGAGGGCGGCGCCGAGCAGACCGCCGATACCGCCGACGAACGCGAAGAGCCCAAAGGCCGCTTCGCTGAGGCGCAGGTACTCGATCGCGTACAGCACCAGCTGCGCCTGCGCGAGTTCGCTGACCAGGCTGATCGCCCCGGCGAGGACCACCAGGCGCAGCACCAGCCGACTTCGCTTCAGCCAGCGGAAACCCTCCGCCAGTTCGGTGCGGAGGTCGGTGGTGGCGCGCTCGGCGGTTCGCGGCCGGTAACTCCCGGCGAGGCCGATCAGCACGACCGCCGCGATCGCGAAGCCCACCGAGTTGAGCAAGAACGGGAAGGTCGCGAAGAGCGCGAAGGTGGCGCTGCCGACCGGCCCGCCGAGGAAGGTCTGGCCGACGATCTCGGTGGCCTGGAGCTTGCTGTTCGCGCCGTCGAGCGAACCCTCGCCGACGACCGCCGGGATGAGCACGTTCGCGGCGCTGTCGGCGACCACCTCCGCGAAGCCGATGAGCAGGGCGGCGGCGTAGACCATCCAGATCGTCACGCCGCCCGCGGCGACCAGCGCGGCCGTCCCGCCGACGACCACCGCGCGGACGCCGTTCGCGAGGATCATCGCCCGCCGCCGGTCGACCCGGTCCAGCAGCGCGCCCGCCGGGAGCGCGAACAGCAGCCACGGCAGGAACTGGGTCGCCGAAAGCCCGGCGATGAGCAGCGGATCCCGGGTCAGGGTGACCGCGAGCAGAGGGAACGCGACCTTGCCGATGCCGTCGCCGAGGTTCGACGCCGCGCTGGACGCGAGCAGCCAGCGCAACCGCCGGTCGCTCCTCCTTCGCACCGTCGATTCGGCCATGCACCGCCTCCCCAGGCATTCGCCGGCGACGGCCGGCGACAACGTGTCGAAAAGTTTAGCGGGGCTGTCGCCCAAAGTGGCGGGGTTGTTACACCCAGTTAAGAATCCGGAGAACCCTTGGTGCTCCACGCACAAAAATCACCGACCATGCGGCCCCCGGCGCGGAATCCGTCGCGGGGAGAGCAAGGGACCTTTGCTATCACCCGCGCGGCGGCTCAGCCCCACCCGAGTTCGTGCAGCCGCTCGTCGTCGATGCCGAAATGGTGGCCGACCTCGTGGACCACCGTGATCAGCACCTCCTCGACGACGTCCTCCTCGGTGTCGCACATCTGCAACAGCGGGCGCCGGTAGATCGAGATCCGGTCGGGCAGCACCCCTCCGTACTCGTGGGTCCGCTCGGTCAGCGCGACCCCGTGATAGAGCCCGAGGATCGTGGGCGACTCCTCGTTGAACTCCTCCACGAGCACCACGACGTTGTCCATGGCGTCCGCGAATTCGGGTGGGAGCTCGTCCAGTGCCTCCGAAACCAGCTCTTCGAAACGCTGCTGGGTCATCTCGACGGGCACCTGATCACCCTCCGGTCTTCGGCGGTGAGGAAGACGACGGCGGCGGGGACTCGCCGGTGCCGACCTTGACGCTCCCGGTGACCGGCGCCAGCCCCTTGTTGTCCGGCAGGACCGCCGCCACCTTGCAGTTCACCAGCGTCGACCCGGCGTCCCAGCTCTCCTGCTCGCGGACGTCCCAGCTGATGATGAGCTTCTTCGCCGCCAGGTCCGCGTTGCCGCTGTACTCCTGCGCGGCCGTCGAGCACTCGGTGTCCAGCCAGGTGTTCTGCTGCTCCTGCGACGGGTAGCCGTCCTTGAACTTCGTCTTGAGGTCGAGCGTCGCGAAGATCTCGTACGAATGCGCCTGCGCGCAGTCGATCGGGTCGCCGAAGCTGTTGTTGAGCAGCGCGAGGCAGGTGCCCGGCTCCCACACCGCGGACTGGTCCTGCTCCTTGGCGGGCCCCTTGGTCGGCTGCAGCTTGCCGCCCTGGCCCGCCCACTGGAGGCCGCAGCGCAACTGCCGGTCGCCGTCGGCCCACTGCGCGGGCGTCGGCCGGAGCAGGTTCATGCTCAGCTTGCCGTAGGGATCGAGGTTGCGGCCGAGGTACGGCTTGACGTCCACAGTGCACTGCGACCGGGAGATCTCCTGCCACTGCTCCAGGTTCGGGCTCGGCACCCCCGGCGGGTACTGCGCGCCGATGTCGACGATGCTGGTGACCTCGAACAGGTGGGACTCCGCGCACGGCACGCGCCGCGCGTCGGTGGCGTCCGGGTTGTTCCAGGTCAGACAGGTGCCAGGGGGAGACTGGAACGCCTCGGCCGCGGCGGGCGACAGTTTGGGGGCGCCGCCGCCCGCACCGCCCTCCGGGCCCACGTTCCACGAAAACGCCACACTCAGCGAAAGCGCGATGATCGCGCCCACGAACACACCGGCCATGACGAGCCGGGTGCGCAGGGTGCTCAGCGCGTTTCGCGGGTCACGGAACCGCTCGGCCTGTTGAGACATCCACTCCATGATGCCCGCGCCGCACGTAAGGTGCGCGTACCGGGTGGTTAGTGTTGGACACGAGTTCGGGCCGGCGGGCGATTACGGAGCTTCGATGACGCAGGATGACAACCAGGGGGCACAAGCGCCTCAGGAGCCGCCGAAGCGCGGCACCATGCGCTTCCAGGACAGCAGCACGCAGGCGCGGCAGCCGTCGCTGGCCGAGCAGCGGGCACGCCAGCAGGCGCTGGCGGAGCAGGAGCGCCAGGAGGCGCTTGCCGCCGAGGCCGCCCGCGCGGCCGAAAAGAAGTCTTCGACCAAGAAGAAGATCCTGATCGGTACCGGCGTGACCGTCGGCCTGGTCGGCCTGGTCGCGACGTTCTACACCGTCGCGAAGCCGGAGAACGTCACGGCCGTCTGCACCACCAAGGACGGCATCGTCGACCAGGACGACAACTGCGACGAGCGGTACGTGACGTCGCACGGCGGCTACCACTCCGGTGGCTTCTTCTTCATCCCGATTCCGGGCGGCGGCGGATACAACAGCTACCGCTACAACTACGGCGGCACCGGGACCATCGGGCAGCGCGTGTCCGGCGGCTCGTACACCGCGCCGTCGGGCGCGAACATCAGCACGAAGTCGGGCAAGTCCGTCCAGCGCGGCGGGTTCGGCATCAGCGGCAAGAGCGGCGGCAGCGGCAAGAGCGGGGGCTCGTAGGTGTACCGGGATTCCAAGCCGCCCCGGCGGGACTGGCAGAACATCGTCGAAGAGCAGGGTCTGGTCTTCGGCACGCCCGCCCGTGACGGCTCCGGCAAGTCCCGGCCGTACTGGGACGAGTCGGTCCACTACGTCTTCGACATGGACGAGATCCTGTCGGTCGAGGCGGACGTGGAACTGCTGCACTCGATGTGCCTCGAAGCGGTCGACAACGTGATCACCACCGAGCAGTACCACCGCTTCGGCATCCCGGAGTGGGTCTGGCCGCATATCGCGGAGTCGTGGAAGCGGCAGGATCCGCACGTCTACGGCCGGTTCGACCTGCGCTACGACGGCAAGAGCCCGGCGAAGCTGCTCGAATACAACGCCGACACCCCGACCTCGCTGCTCGAGGCCGCGGTGCTGCAGTGGCACTGGAAGACCGCCGTCTTCCCCGAAGACGACCAGTGGAACTCGATCCACGAGAAGCTCGTCGAGCGCTGGGGCGAACTCGCCGACAAGCTGCCCTCGAATGAACTGCACTTCACCTGGTCTTCGGCCGATCCGTCCGGTGAGGACCACGTGACGACGGCGTACCTGCAGGAGACCGCGGCCGAGGCCGGGCTCGACACCGTCGGCCTGTCGATCGAGGAGATCGGCTGGGATCCGGTGCTCAAGCGGTTCGTCGACCTCGAAGAGGCGCAGATGGCGACCGTGGTGAAGCTCTACCCGTGGGAATGGGTGGTCGACGAGGAGTTCGGCCGCTTCGCCGTGGAGACCATGCCGCGCACGCTGTGGGTCGAGCCGCTGTGGAAGATGATCCTCTCCAACAAGACGCTGCTCGCGATCCTGTGGGAGAACTACCCGGGCCATCCGAACCTGCTGCCCGCCTTCGCCGACGACCCCGGCCTGCTGACCGAGTACGTCCGCAAGCCGAAACTCGGCCGCGAGGGCGCGAACGTGCAGATCGTCGCCACCGGCTACGAGACGCAGACCGACGGGGTCTACGGCGCGGAAGGGTACGTCTACCAGGCGTTCGACCCGCTTCCGGAGTTCCAGGGTTACCGGCCCGCGCTCGGCGCGTGGATCGTCGGGGACCAGGCCGCCGGTCTCGGTATCCGCGAGACCGCGGGACTCGTCACGGACGACGGTGCGGCGTTCGTCCCGCACCGCATCATCGAGACGTGATAGAAGCAACCGCACAAACCTGACATTTCCTGACTTCCTGGAGAACCCCTGTGACCACCACCCTTGCGCTGTCCGACACGTTCGGCTCCGACCTCGTGCGAGGGATCGGCGCGATCCTGCTGTACGGCGTCGTCGGCCTGCTGATGATGTTCGCCGGGTTCTGGGCGATCGACTGGACCACGCCCGGCAAGCTGTCCCAGCTGGTCACCCGCGGCCTGCCGAACGCGGTCATCGTCACCGCGTCGGGCCTGCTGTCGATGGCGTTCATCATCGTCGTGGCGATCGCGAACTCCGCCAGCGACCTGACCGAGGGCCTCATCACCTCGCTGGTCTACGGCCTGCTCGGGATCATCGTGCAGGTGGCCGCCGTCCGGCTGCTGGAGTGGGCGACCCGGATCGACATCCGCTCGACCATCGAAAGCGAGAAGTTCGCCCCGGCCAGCGTCGTCGTGGCCTCCGCGCACCTGGCGCTCGGCCTCATCGTGGCCGTTGCCATCTCGTGACTTTCTGACGCACTGAAAGCGGCATAGGCGCACGATTCCCACTAACGTGGGAGTCGTGCGCCTTTTAAGGACACCGGACGACCGGTTTTCGGACCTGCCCGATTTCGACTTCGAACCGCGCTACGCGGAACTCGTCGACCTTCACGGCGGCGTGATCAGAGTGGGCTACGTGGAGGCCGGACCCGAGGACGGACCGCCCGTCCTCCTGCTCCACGGCGAGCCGACGTGGTCCTACCTCTACCGCAAGGTCATCCCGGTGCTCGCCGACGCCGGGCTGCGCGCCATCGCGCCCGACCTGGTCGGCTTCGGCCGCTCCGACAAACCCGGCGACATGGTCGACCACACCTACCAGCGGCACGTCGAGTGGATGCGCGCGTTCGCCTTCGACGTGCTCGACCTGACCGACGTCACCCTGGTCGGCCAGGACTGGGGCGGACTGATCGGCCTGCGGCTGGTCGCCGAGAACCCCGACCGGTTCGCCAGGGTCGTCGCGGCCAACACCGGCCTGCCCACCGGCGACACCGACATGCCCGAGCTCTGGCACAAGTTCCGCGACGCCATGGAGAACGCCCAGGTCATCGACATCGGGCGGTTCGTCCAGTCGGGTTGTCAGACCAAGCTGAGCGACGAGGTCCGCGCCGCCTACGACGCGCCCTTCCCGAACGAGATGTACAAGGCCGCGCCGCGCGCGATGCCGTCGCTGGTGCCGATCACCCCGGAGGATCCGGCCTCGGCCGCCAACCGGGCCGCGCTCAAGGTGCTGTCCGAACTGGACAAGCCGTTCCTGGTCTCGTTCTCCGACGGCGACCCGATCACCGCGCCGTGGGGCCTCGAACTGCGGGGTTCGATGCGCGGCGCCCGCGAGCTGGAGCATCCGACGATCACCGGGGCCGGTCACTTCCTGCAGGAGGACGCCGGCGTGCGGCTGGGCGAGGTCATTGCCCGTTTCGCCCGCTCCTGATCCCCGTGGATGTCATGAACGACCCTTTCCTGACGGAAAACGTCAGGAAAGGGTCGTTCATGACACTTGTCAGGAGACGGCGGCCAGCGCGTCCACGATGATCCCGAGACCCTCCGCGGCCTCTTCGGCGGTCAGCGTCATCGGCGGCGCGATCCGCAGCACGTTGCCGTGCAGCCCGCCCTTGCCGATCAGCAGCCCCCGCGCCTTGGTCTCCTCCATCATCCGCGCCGCGGCGCCCGGGTTCGGCGTCATGCCGCCCGGCTCGACCAGCTCGACGCCGATCATCAGCCCCTTGCCGCGCACGTCCCCGATCAGCGGGTTCCCGGCCGCGCGCAGGCCGTCGAGCAGTTCGTTGCCGCGGGCGAGCGCGTTGGCCTGCAGGTCGCCCTCGGCGATGTGGTCGAGCACCGCGGCCGCGCCCGCCATCGCGACCGGGTTGCCGCCGAAGGTCGAGATCGAGTTCGCGGTCAGGCAGTCGACGAGGTCGCCGCGCGCGACGAGACCGCCGATGGCGAGGCCGTTGCCGAGCCCCTTCGCGAAGGTCATCGCGTCGGGGACGACGTCGTGCGCCTGGATCCCCCAGTAGTGTTCCCCGGTCCGTCCCCAGCCGGTCTGGACCTCGTCGGAGATGAACAGGATCCCGTACTGGTCGAGGACCTCCTTCATCGCCTTGAACAGGCCGTCCGGAGGTGAGCTGAAGCCGCCGACGCCCTGGATCGGCTCGGCGATCATGCAGGCGACGTCGCCCGAAGTACCCGTCTCCAGGACGTCCACGAGGTCCGCGACGCACGCGTCGATGTACTCGGTGTCCGAAAGCTCGCGGAACGGGCTGCGGTACCGGTAGCCGCCGTGCACGTAGCTCACCTTCACCGGGCTGAGCGACGACGCCGACCAGCCGCGGTTGCCGGTGATGCCGACCGTCGCGAACGACCGCCCGTGGTACGAGTTCCGCATCGCCAGCACCTGGTTGCTGCGCCGGTACTGGGTGGCGAGCATGAGCGCGGTGTCGTTGGCTTCGGTCCCGGAGTTGGTGAAGAACACCTTCGCGTCGGGGATGCCGGAGAGCTTCGCGATGCGCTCGGCCAGTTCGACCTGCGAGCGGATCAGGTACAGCGTCGACGTGTGCAGGATCCCGGTGTCGAGCTGCTTGCGCACGGCGTCGCTGATCGCCGAGACGTCGTAGCCCATCGAGTTCGTCAGGATGCCCGCGAAGAAGTCGAGGTAGGTGCGCCCGGTCGAGTCGATGACCCGGCGGTCCTGCGCGTGCACGATCTCGATCGGCTCGTCGTAGTAGAGCGCCAGCCACGACGGCAGCACCGCCTTGTGCCGCGCCAGCAGGTCCGCATCGGTCATCGGGTTTCTCCGTCCGCAGCAGGGAGATCTCAGTATGGGGAGCGGCCGAAACGGGCGGCAACGATCAGACTGTCGGGTTATCCGCCCGGACCCGCACATTTTGTGCGACTCGCACGGACTACCCTCAGCACTCGTGATTGACCCCAGGACTCTGCGCGATGAACCGGACGTCGTGCGCGCTTCGCAGCGTGCCCGTGGCGAGGACGAAGGAGTGGTCGACAAGCTGCTCTCCCTCGACTCCCGCCGCCGGTCCTCCATCGCCGCCGCCGACAAGCTGCGCGCCGAGCAGAAGTCGCTGGGCAAACTCATCCCGAAGGCGCAGGGCGACGAGCGGGCCGGGCTCCTCGCCAAGGCGAAGGAGCTCGCCGCCCAGGTCAAGACGGCCGAGGTCGAGCAGACCGAGGCGTCGGAGGAGTTCGAGCAGCTGCACCGCCTGGTGCCGAACCTCGTCCACCCCGACGCGCCCGAAGGCGGCGAGGACGACTACGTCGTGCTCAAGCACGTCGGCGAGCCGAAGAAGTTCGACTTCGAGCCGAAGGACCACCTCGAACTCTGCGAGGGCCTCGGCGCGCTCGACATGGAGCGCGGCGCGAAGGTCTCGGGCTCGCGGTTCTACTTCCTCACCGGCGTCGGCGCCCAGCTCCAGCTCGGCCTGCTGAACATGGCGATCGCGCAGGCGACCGCGAACGGCTTCACCCCGATGATCACGCCGACCCTGGTGCGGCCGGAGATCATGGCGGGCACCGGGTTCCTCGGCGCGCACTCGTCGGAGGTCTACCGGCTGCGCGACGACGACCTGTACCTCGTCGGCACCTCCGAGGTCCCGCTCGCCGGCTACCACGCCGACGAGATCCTCGACCTCGGCAAGGGCGCGAAGCGGTACGCGGGCTGGTCTTCCTGCTACCGCCGCGAGGCCGGTTCGTACGGCAAGGACACCCGCGGCATCATCCGCGTGCACCAGTTCGACAAGGTCGAGATGTTCGTCTACACGCGTCCCGAGGACGCCGAGGCCGAGCACGCGCGCCTGCTGGACTGGGAAGAGCAGATGCTCGCCAAGATCGAGGTCCCGTACCGGGTGATCGACACCGCCACCGGCGATCTCGGCACGTCGGCGTACCGGAAGTTCGACTGCGAGGCCTGGGTGCCGTCGCAGGGGACCTACCGCGAGCTGACCTCGACGTCGAACTGCACGACGTTCCAGGCCCGCCGCCTCGGCATCCGTTACCGCGACGACGACGGCCGCCCGCAGACCGTCGCCACGCTGAACGGCACGCTCGCCACCACCAGGTGGATCGTCGCGATCCTGGAGAACCACCAGCTCGAAGACGGTTCGGTCCGGGTGCCGGAGGCGCTTCGTCCCTTCCTCGGCGGAACCGAGGTGCTCACGCCGGCATCGAAGTAGGGTCCGCACCGAGGAGGGACCCGAATGAACCGCCGTCGCAAGTCGATCACCGCGCTGTCCGCGGCGGTCCTCCTGCTCGGCGGATGTTCCGAGACGATCTCGGGTACGGCGTCGCCGGTGCCCGGCCAGGGGCCGGTGCTCACCAAGGCGGCGCCGTACCTGTCCGAACGCGACGACACGCCGCGCGGCGTGTCCCTGTCGATCACGCAAAGCGCCGACATCCCGCTGAACGACTTCCACGCGGGCGCCCTGCCCGGTGAGAAGTTCGGCATCGGCGGCTTCACCTGGACGCGCTACGCGTCCCCGCTCGGCCCGACGGCCTGCGATCTCGCGCTCGCCGCGGCCCCCGCGATCGCGTCGAAGCTGCCCGGCGGCGAGCCGAACCCGAAGATCGTCCCGCCGCCCGGGCAGAAGAAGCCCGACGAAGCCGCGAAGCTGGCCATCGCCCCGGGCACGCCGGTGGATCCGGCCAATCTGGCAAATCCCGAGGACAAGGGCTGCGAGTGGAAGGACTCCGACGGCGACAAGGGGCAGCGTCCGCTGAACGTGACGCTCTTCCTCGCGACGGCCGTCGCCGGGCTCCAGGGCACCCCCGAGGAGACCGACCTCGGAGGTCGCAAGTGGACGGTCCGGTCCGACACCGCCACGAAGTACTGCACGGCCGCGACGCCGATCAGCGCGACGTCCACCGTGAAGGTCTCCAGCGGCCACTGGGACGACGAGACGAAAGCCTGTGACCTGCTGCGGGCCGCGCTGCCGACGGTGAGCGCCGCGCTGCCCGCCGGTTCGTGAACGGCGGCCGCGCACAAGTAGTGTGCGAGCCGATGAGGAGGGGACGCATGCGGTTTCGTAACTCGCTCGCGATCGGGCTGGCGGTGGTGACGCTCGGCGGCTGCACGTCGACGGTCGCCGGTACGGCTTCGCCGGTGCCCGGACAGGGACCCGTCATCACGAAGGCCGAACCGTGCGGCCTCCTCTCGGAGGAACACGCGAAAGCGCTGGGAGTCACCTATCCCGGAGCGGAGCGCCCGGCCAAACCCGAACAGAAGGTCCCCGCGACCTGCCGGTTCCGCGAGCCGGAGGACGTGCGCAAGGCGTCGAACCTCGAGGTCTCGCTGAGCAAGGACCTGCCGCTGAACGAGTACATGAACGGTGCCCAGCCGGGCGAGAAGTTCGGCATCGGCGGCTTCACCTGGACGCGGTACGCGACCATCCTCGGGCCGACCTACTGCTCGCTGAGCACGGAGATCACGCCGGACTCGTTCGTGGAGATCACCAGCGAAAGCCCCGACCACACCGAGGCCAACGCGTGCGACCTCGCCAAGGCGGCGGCCCCCGCGATCGCGTCGAAGCTGCCGGGTGGGGAGCAGAACCCGCAGATCACCGCCCCGCCGGGGCAGAAGCCCGCCGAGCCGGGCGGGCCGCTCGTGAGCACCGACCCGTGCGCCATGCTCAAGCCCGAGCAGACCGCCCAGTTGCGGCTCGCCCCCACCGGCGAACCGATGAAGTCCAGCGCCGACCCGAACCAGTTCGGCTGCGAGTGGGCCGACACGGACGGCGAGAAGGGCGAGAAGGCCTTCGACCTCTGGTTCTACACGACGAAGCCGATGGACGAGACTCCGACGCTGATCTCGCAGGGCCAACCGCAGGATTTCGACTCGGGCGACCGCAAATGGAAGCTCTACACCGAATCGGGCAGCAAACTGTGCGCGGCGGGTATCGCGATCACCCCGACATCGACGGTGGCGATCATCGCGGGCAACCTCGACGACCCCGCGAAGGCGTGCGAAGTGATCAAGGCCGCGGTCCCGCTGCTCAACGCGAACCTGCCGCCGTCGTCCTAGCCGGTCACCTCGTCGGCGATGTGCTTCGCGATCTCCAGCGCGCTCGTCGCCGCCGGTGAGGGCGCGTTGAGGACGTGCACCTGGTTCCGCGCGGTCTCGATCAGGAAGTCGTCGACGAGTGAGCCGTCCGGGCGCAGCGCCTGTGCCCGGACACCGGAGCCGTGCCGCACGATGTCGTCCTCGGTGACGGCGGGCACGAGCCGCGCGAGGCTTTCGGCGAAACGACGGCGGGAGAACGACCGGCGGACCTCGTCGAGCCCGGTCGGGTACGCGTACTTGCGCGCGAGCCGCCAGACGCCGGGGAAGCGGGCGACTTCGGCGAGGTCCTTCGCGGAGATGTCGCGCCAGGTGTAGCCCTCGCGCCGCAGCGCGAGCACGGCGTTGGGGCCGGCGTGCACGCTGCCGTCGAGCATGCGGGTCAGGTGCACGCCGAGGAACGGCAGCGACGCGTCGGGGACCGGGTAGATCAGGCCCCGCACCAGATGGCGGCGTTCGGGCTTCAGTTCGTAGTACTCGCCGCGGAACGGCACGATCCGCGCGCCCGGGGTGAGCCCGGCGAGCCGGGCGATCCGGTCCGCGTGCAGGCCCGCGCAGTTGACGAGGGCGTCCGCGTGGAGCACGTCGTCGCCGGTCGCCACCTCGACACCGCCGGTGCGGCCGGGGCGGATACCCAGCGCGGGTGTGCCGAGCCGCAGGTCGGCGTCGGACTCGTCGAGCAGCCGTACCAGCGCGGAGCAGACCGCGGGGAAGTCGATGATGCCGGTGGACTCCACGCGCAACGCGGCGACGCACGAGACCTCGGGCTCGTACTCGCGGGCCTCGCTCGGGGTGATCAGCTTGGCCGGGACCCCGTTGGCCTCCGCGCGTTCGGCGAGCACCTTGAGCGCCGGAAGCTCGGCTTCGGCGGTGGCGACGACCAGTTTGCCGCAGACCTCGACCGGCACCCCGTACTGCCTCGCGAAGTCCACAATGGACCGATTGCCCGCGGTGGACATCCTGGCCTTGAAGGAACCCGGCTTGTAGTAGAGCCCGGCGTGCACGACGTTCGAGTTGTGCCCGGTCTGGTGGGCCGCCCAGCGGTCCTCCTTCTCGAGCACCGTGACGTCCAGACCTCGTTTGGTCAGCTCCCAGGCGGTGGCGAGACCGACGATCCCGCCTCCGATGACTACGACTGTGCGCACGATCGACCAGGTTACCCGGAGCGCTACCTGACAGCCGTCAGGTTAGGTGGTACCGTACCTGACAAATGTCAGGTAAGCGGTTGAGCAGGGAAGAGCGCCGGGAGCGGATCCTGGCCGCGGCGGCGCGGGTGTTCGCCGCGTCCGGGTACGACGCGGCGGGGATGCGCGAGGTCGCGACGGCGGCGGGGATCAGCACGCCGGTGCTCTACGACCATTTCCCGTCCAAGGCGGCGCTGTACGCAGGCCTGCTGGAGTCCGAAGTGGACAGCCTGCTGGCGGGCTGGGCGGAGCTGCCGCCATCGGACACCGCCGAGGAACTGCTGCACGCCAGGGTGGCGGCGATCTTCGCCTGGATGGAGGCGAACGAACGCGGCTGGCGGATGATCTTCGCCGAGACGCCGTCCGACGAGGGCGTCGCCGAGGTGCACCGGCGTGGTCAGGCCCGCTCGACCGCGCAACTGACCGAGGTGTTCGGCCGGGTCCCCGGCCTGGCGCTGACCGCGGACCTGCCGCGCGACCGCGCGAACGAAGCGCTCGCCGAAGCGGCGAAGAGCGCACTGAACGCCATCGCCACCTGGTGGTGGGACAACCGCGACATCCCGCGGGAGCAAGTCGTCGCGCTCACGACGGATCTGTTGTGGCGCGGCCTGGGGAACCTGATCCAGGAGGACCGATGAGCATCGAAACCACCGAGCGGTACCGCCGGGCACTCGAGACCCGGGACGTGGACCTCGCGCTGAGCGTCTTCGCGCCGGACGCCGTCGTGCACTCGCCGCTGACGAGCCGGGTCCGGTTCAGCGGGCACGCGGAACTCAAGCCGTTGCTGGAAGTCGCCTACGCGCATCTGCGCGACGTCCGGTTCCACACCGACACCGGGGACGGCGAGACGCGCCTCGTCGTCTATACCGCGCATATCCGCGGCGAGGAGATCGAAGAGGCGGCGGTGCTGAAACTCGGCAAAGACGGGCTGATCACCGAGGTGACGCTGTTCGTGCGGCCGTTGCCCGGGCTCGTCGCGCTGATGGACGCCTTCGGCCCGGACATCGCGCGCCGCAACGGCCGCACCTTCGCGGCGCGGCTGCTCGCGGTGGCCGCGAAACCCTTGCTGGCCATGGTGCGGTCGGGTGACCGGCGCGCCGTCCCGCTCGCCGGCCCCCGCTGACGGACGACACGCGTGATCAGACGGACGACACGCGTGATCGGACGGACGACACGCTCGTCGTCCGTCCAATCACGCGCGCCGTCCATCCCGTCCCGGGAAGAGTCCCTTATGGACAATGAGTGCCTGAAACCCCGCTGACGGATGTCATGAACGACCCTTTCCTGACGAAAAACGTCAGGAAAGGGTCGTTCATGACACTTCACGCGGCCACAGGGACCGGAGCAGGTTCCTCTTCCGGGTCTTCGAGGACCTTCGGCACCCCGCGCAACGTGAACAGGGCGCTCACCGCCAGCACCGCCATCAACCCCGCCGAGCACAGCATCGTCACCTGCAACCCGTCGACGAACGCCAGTTTCGCGTTGGCCAGCACCAAAGCCCCCTGTTCGGGTGGCAGCTGGGCCGCGACCTGGACGGCGCCGCCGAGGGTGTCCGAGATCGCCTCCGGCGGCACACCCGGCGGGATGACGAGTTCGCTCCGGTACAGCGCGCCGAGCGCACTGCCCAGGACGGCGATCCCCAGCGCCCCACCGAGTTCGGTCGCCGTCTCGGAGATCACCGACGCCGCGTCCGCGCCGGCCTTCGGCACGACACCGAGCACCGTGTCCGTCGCGACGGTGAGGATCAGCGCCAGCCCCACGCCGAAGATGATCATCGCCGCCAGCAGATCCGTGTAGACGATCGTCACGCCGATCCCCGAGTACAACGCGAACCCGACCGCCGACAACGCGCAGCCCAGCGCGATGGTGACCGCGCGGCCGAAGAGCTTGATCCCGAACGGCGCGAGCACGCCGCCGAGGATCGCGCCGCCCATGCCGGGCAGCCCGGCGAGCCCGGATTTCAGCGGCGACCAGCCCGCCACCAGCTGCAGGTACTGCGCGAACATCAGCGAGACCGCGAGCTGCGCGAACATCGCCACGATGGTGGTGCCGACGGTCGCCGAGAACGCCCGCCGCGCGAACAGCTTCAGGTCCATCAGCGGTTCGGCCAGCCGCGGCTGCCGCAGGACGAACGCCAGCAGACAGCCGAGCCCGAGCACCGCGGCGACCGCGACATCCCAGTGTCCCCAGCCCTTGTACGCCACTTCCTTGATCGTGTAGACGATCCCGACCATGCCGACGATCGACAACAGCACGCTGAGGACGTCGATCCGGCCAGGGGCCGGGTTCTTCGACTCGGGCAGGATCAACGCGCCCGCGATCACCATGACCACCACCACCGGCACGTTGACCAGGAACACCGAACCCCACCAGAAATGGTCGAGCAGGAAACCGCCGACGAGCGGCCCCATGCCGAAACCGAGGATCGTCAGCCCGCTCGAAATCCCGATCACGGCCGCGCGTTCCTTGCCGGTGAACACGTTCCGCACGATCGACAGGGTCGACGGCATCAGCGTCGCGGCGGCGACCCCGAGCAGCGCGCGGGCGGCTATCAGGAGTTCCGCCGTCGGCGCGTACGCCGTGATCACCGAAGCGACCCCGAACAGCGACGCCCCGATCAGCAGCAGCTTCTTCCGGCCGACGCGGTCGCCGATGTTCCCCATCGTGATCAGCAGCCCGGCGAGCGCGAAACCGTACGCGTCGGCGATCCACAGCAGTTCCGTCGTCGAGGGATGCATCTGCTCCGAAAGCGACGGCAGCACCAGATGGAGCACCGTCAGGTCGATCGCGATCAGCAACTGCGCGAGCACGCAGACCGCGACCGTGCCGATCTTGCGGCCCTTGCCGATGGTCACCGCGACACCCCGAAGGTGAGTTCGGGCGAGTTCCGCGCGGTGCCGTTGTCGCCGTCACCGAGGTAGAACCGCGTGCTCATGGTGCGGGCCGCCGGGTCGAGGACACTGCGCCACAACGTCCGCCACGGCGCACCGGGCTCGACCGCGAACGACACCGCGTCGAGCGCGGCACGCGGTCCGGCGCCCGCCTCCTTGGTGACGGTGCGCAGCCGCTCGTAGGTGCGCATGGTCTCCGGCGTGTCCTCCGGCAGCGCGTCGATGTCCGGGTGCCGGTGCAGCAGGTGGTTCGTGACGCACAGCGGTCCGTCGGCCACCTCGACGAAGTACTCGACGTCGTGCGCTCCGCGTTCGTAGACGAAGCCGCGGCCGGAGGCGTCGGCGACGATGTAGTGACAGGGCGCGCCGTGCGCGTACTGCTTGGCGAGCATCAGCGCTTCCTTGGCCTCGTCGACGTTCTCGCAGGTGTCCAGCAGATACCGGCACACCTGCAGCACCGACAGGCCCGCCTGCGGACCGTGTTCCAGCGGCATGGCCGTCTCGACGTCGGCCATCAGCAACGCGACGACCAGCCCGGCCTCGTTGACCCCTTCCGTCGCACCGTCCATCGTGGCCATCGTCAGCGCGGTCGAGGCGATGCCGTCGTCCGGGATCGTCGTCAGGACGTAGGGCCGCGACGCCATCGGAACGGTCCCGTCGTCGACGGGTTCCTGCCCGGCCAGCACCGCACCCAGCTGGGTCCAGCTCATGGTGAAGAAGTCGTAGTTCCGGCCGAGCGCGCTCCCCGTCCACAGCGCCGAACACCCCGATCCGGCGGGCAGCGCGCTCGCGTCGTCGAAGGAGACCGCCGCGTCGGCCGGGAGCCCGTAGGCCTCGGCGAACCCGGCCAGGCGTCCGGCGTACTCGGGCCAGTTCCGGGTGAACCAGGTTCGCCGTGCCCTGGCGACGACCGGGTCGAGCGACGACGGCGACCAGTCCGAGCGCGCCTTCACTTCGGCGCCGAGCGCCCGGCCGATCTCGGCCTGGGAGCCGCGCAACGTCAGATGCCGCACGGCGAGGAAGTCTTCGGGAGATCCAGCTGCGTAAGTCATGTCCGGAGGGTCTCCGCGACCGCTGACCGTCCGCGCACCGATGGCTGACGGCGTCTGTCAGTGCCTGTCAGTGTTTGTCATCGGAATGTCATGTGCCCCGCGCGAAAGTGGTCCCACCAAGGCAACGACAAGCGAGGGAAACCATGCTCAGCAACAAGGTCTACATCATCGGCGGGGCCGTCATCAGCGTCCTCTTCGTCGCGCTCGCGATGGTCGAGTTCTCCACGGGCTACCCGGAGGACGGCCTGCAGGACCTGCTCTACGCCGTCGTCAGCGCCGGTGCCGGCGCCCTGCTGTACGTCCTCGACCGTCGCCAGCGTGAACGCCGTGCGGCTGCGGAAGCACAGCGTGACGCCCGATGAGGAACATCGATGGCGGCTTCCTCGCCGCACCCGACCAGGCCTCGCTCCAACGCCGCGAACAGGACGTGCGCAAGGGAAAGCTCGCGCTGATGCTGGCCGTCGTGGGCGGCTTCGTCGCACTGATCGCCGGCTACAACGTCTTCGCGGACTTCTCGCCGGTTTCGCTGGTGGTGACGATGCTCGGGCTGGCCGCCGCGGTCGGCGGCGGGGTGCTCACCAAACACCTGACGCGCAACGTGCGGTTCCGGGTGCACAAACCGAACGCGGGCCTGGTCGGCGCCGCGAAGCTGACCGGGCTCCTGGTGGCCTTCCTCGGGGTCGCCGCCCTGCTCGGTGCGATCGAGGCGCCCGGTGCGCTGCGCGTCGTCCTGATCGCCGGCGGCGTCGGCACCATCGCCTACGTGAAGTCGCTGCACGACCAGCAGTGGGTGCTCTTCGAACTGGACGCGGTGGGCGTCCGGATCGAGCGGACCGTCGTGCCATGGCGTGACGTCGCCCGGCTCACCATCGACCCGGTCGGCCCCGGGATGACCCGGCTCGGCGCCGTCCCGAACAACGCGGCGCCGCTGTACGTCGCGGTCCAGGACAGCGAGCTCGACCAGCGTCACCTCGCCGGCGCCGTCGGCCGCTTCGCGCCCCAGGGGATCCAGCTGGCAGGCGGTCAGAGTTTCCCGGTCAATTGAGCGGCGCCGCGCACGCCGAGCCCTCGGCGATAGGCCCGGTCGAAATCGTCCCCGAGCCGCTGCCGCACGGTCGTCCTGAGCAGGGCGGCGTCCAGATCGACGGCGAACGAGGTGCCCCGGATGGTCACCGCCGCCCCGATCAGGACCGCCGCCCGCTCGGCGTCGCCCCGCAGCAGCGCGACCCCCGCGAGGCCTTCGACGGCGCAGGCCATGGTGATGCTGTCGTGCCAGCGGTCCGCCGACACCAGCGCCAGCCGGTGCAGTTCCTCGGCCCCGTCGGCGTCGCCCTCGGCGGCCAGCACCCAGCCGAGCGAGATCTTCGCGCCGGCACGCACCCCTTCGGCCGCGAACGAACCACCGGAACACTCCGCGAGCGCGCGTTCGCTCAACGCGCGGGCCGCCGTCAGATCGCCCTCGTGCCGGGCGAGCACCGACAGCCCGACATACCCGGCCGCCCGGCTTTCGGGCATCCCGGCCCGGCGCGCGATCTCGATGGAGAGTTCGAGATCCGCCCGCGCGCCCGCCGCGTCGCCGTGAAGTAGTTTGCTTCCGCCGCGACGGCACAACAGATCCGCGTTGTCGTCGGACGCGCCGAGTTCCCGCATCAGCCGCAGGGCCTCGTTCATCGTTTCGAGGGCTTCGGCCTGCCGGTTCGTCCAGATCAGGGTCTGTGACAGATGGTCGAGGGCCATGGAAAGGCCCCAGCGTTCCCCGATCGAGCGGAACGCCTGCGCCCCCTCGCGCAGGAATTCCTCCGCCGTGTCGAGATCGCCCTGCATCATCGCGCGGAGGCCGTAGCCGGTCGGCGCGAGGGCGAGACTCCAAGCGTCACTGTTCGCCAGCAGCGCCCGGCTGCGTTCGATCAGCGCGTCGTCGTCACCGGGCGGGCCGCTGACGACCCCCATCAACAGCAGCAGCGCCGGGTTCCGGGGCGCCTTGACGAGGCTCAGCATGAGGCCTTCCACCAGCGGCAGGTGCCGGTCGAGCGCCTCGTGGCCCCGCAGCCCCGCGGCGGCGGTGAGCACGCAGAGCTGGTGTTCCTCTTCGAGACCGTCCGGCGCCCGCTCTCCGAGCCGTTTGACCACTTCCAAGCACAGCGTCGAGCCCTCGAACCGGCGACCGCGCATCCACCAGTACGTCACCAGCGAAGCCGAAAGCCGGAGCGCGAGCCGCGGGTCGGATTCGGCGGCCCAGCGCAACGCGGCGAGGAGATCGTCGTAGGCGGCGTCGAGACGGTCGAGCCAGCGCAGCTGGTCGCCGGTGCGCAGCTTCGGATCCGCTTCCTCGGCGAGGGCGAGGAAATGCTCGGCGTGCCTGCGCCGCACTTGCTCGGTTTCGCCCGCTTCGGTGAGTTTCCCGGCGAAGAAGGCCCGGATCGTTTCGAGCATCCGGTACCGGTCGCCGCCGCGTTCGACGAGTGATCTGTCCACAAGGGACGGAAGCAGCTCAGCGATGTCCGGTACGGCGCAGACCGCTTCGGCGTCGGCCAGTGTCGTGCCGCCCGCGAAGACCGTCAGCCGCCTGCCCAGCAGACGCTCGTCCTCGTCGAGCAGATCCCAGCTCCACTCGACGACGCCGCGCAGGGTGCGATGCCTGCTCTCGGCGGCCCGGCTGCCCCGCGAGAGCAGCCCGAACCGGTCGTCCAGCCTGGCCGCGATCTCGCCGATCGGCAGTGTCCGCACGCGTGCGGCGGCGAGTTCGATGGCCAGCGGCAATCCGTCGAGCGCGGCGCAGACCCGCTGGACGTCGCCCGCGGTGGTGTCGTCCACGGCGAATCCCGGGTCGCCGGCCCGCGCGCGGTCGGCGAACAGCCGGACGGCGGCGAAGTCCAGCGACCGGGCGGGCGGCGTGCCCGGCGGCGGCACGGCGAGCCTCGGCACGGGGGAGACGACCTCGCCGGTGATGCCCAGCGGTTCACGGCTGGTGGCGAGCACCCGCAGGGCCGGGGCCGCGCCGAGCAGCCGGGCGGCCAGCTTCGCGGCGGCCTCGACCAGATGCTCGCAGTTGTCGAGCACCAGCAGCACCGCCCGATCGGCCAGCGCGTCGATCAGCCGGTCCAGCGGCGCGTTCTCCACCGGCGCGGTGACCGCCCCGAGCGGGACCGTCCGCAGACCGAGCGCGGTCAGCACGGCGTGGGCGACGTCCGGCTCCTCGGTGTACGGCGCGAGCTCGACGAAGACCGCCGGGAGGTCCATCGCGGCAGCGGTCTCGATGGCCAGCCTGGTCTTGCCCGTCCCGCCGGGACCGGTCAGCGTCACGAGCCGCGAGCGGTCCAGCTGCCCGAGCACGTGCCGGAGGTCGCCTTCGCGACCGATGAAACTGGTGAGCTGCGCGGGAAGTGGCGCGGTTGTGGTTTTAACCGGCGGCGTCTCACCCCGCAGCACGGCCAGATGCGCGGCGGCGAGTTCCGGTCCGGGGTCGGCGCCGAGCTCGTCGGCCAAAATCCGGCGGGCGTCCTCGAACGCGGTCAGCGCGTCGGCCTGACGGCCGGCGGCGTGCAGGGCGCGGATCAGCAGCGCGCGGGGCCGTTCCCGTAGCGGCTGCTCGTCGATGACCTCGCGAAGCTCGCCGAGGACGTCTTCGTGTCTCCCGAGCTTGAGAGCGGCCTCGACACGGTCTTCGATCGCCGACGTCTTCAGCTCGTTCAGCCGCGTGACCTGCGGATCCCGGAACGGCGCGTCGGTGATGTCCGCGAACGCCGGACCGCGCCAGAGACCGAGAGCGTCACGAAGCAGCTCAGCCGCTTTCGCGGCGTCTCCCGTCGCGAGAGCGCGTCGGCCCTCGGCGGCGAGCCGCTCGAACCGGTGGACGTCGACGTCGTCGGGGTCCACGACGAGGCGGTAACCCGCCGGGCTGAACTCGACGGGCGCGAGCTCCTTCAGCGCGCCGCGCAGCCGCGAGACCTGCGATTGCAGCGCGTTCGCCACCCCATCGGGTGGCTGCTCGCCGTAGAGGCCGTCGATGAGCCGCTCCGCCGGGACGACCCGGCCCGCCTCCAGCGCGAGCAACGCGAACAGCGTGCGGACCCTCGGGCCGCCGACCGGCACGGTGGTGCCGTCCTCGCGGCGCACCTCCGTCGCCCCCAGAACGCCGAATCGCATGCCGTCACCCTAGGGCGTCGTTGACCTGGGCGGATCCAGCCCGCCCGAGATCGGCCGAATGGCGTCTATACACTTCGCCGGGTCCCCACGCAATGGGAGAGGGCGGCGGGAGAGGGTAGAGGAAATGTCTGAGCACGAACCCGTGGTCCTCGGTCAGCCGACCGTCGGCGACGAAGAGCTCGCCGCGGTGGCGGAGGTGTTCCGGTCCGGCTGGCTGGCCGGTGCCGGTCCCGCCTGCCGCCGTTTCGAGGAACGCTTCGCGAAGACCGTCGGCACCGCGCACGCCCTGACCACCAGCAACTGTGGCTCGGCACTCTTCCTCGGGCTGCGTGTGCTCGGTGTGAAGCCGGGCGACGAGGTCATCGTCGGCGACTACACGTTCCCCGCCACCGGCCACGCCGTGCTCCAGGCAGGCGCGACCCCGGTGTTCGCCGACATCCGCCCGGACGTGTGGAGCGCCGACCCGGCGTCGATCGAAGCGCTGATCACGCCGCGCACGGTCGGCATCCTCGCCGTCGACGTGGCCGGGCAGCCCGGTGACTTCGACGAGTACCGCGCCATCGCCGACAAGCACGGCCTGTGGCTGTTCGAGGACGCCGCCTGCGCCGCGGGCGCGACGTACAAGACCCGCCCGGCAGGCAGCCTCGCCGACCTCGCCGCGTTCTCCTTCCACGGCCGCAAGGGCATCACCGCGGGCGAAGGCGGCGCGCTGGTCTCGGACCGCGAAGACCTCATCGCGCACGCGCGCAAGCTGCACACCTACGGCATCGAGCCCGCCATCACCCGTGAGGGTTCCGGCGCGCTGCCGATCCCGGAGTTCCACGAGCTGGGCTACAACTTCCGGCTCTCGGACGTGCAGGCCGCGATCATGAACGTCCAGCTCGACCGCCTCCCGGACCTGCTCTCGGCCCGCCGTTCGGTGGCCAAGCGCTACCACGAGGCGTTCGAGAATCTGCCCGGTATCGACGTCCCGGTGGAGCTGCCGGACCGCGAGCACCCGTGGCAGGCCTACATCCTCACCGTGGCCCCGGAGATCGACCGCGACGCGCTCGCGCTGCGGATCCGCGAGCAGGGCGTGCAGTGCAACTTCGGCACCTACGCCTCGCACCTCCAGCCCATCTACGGCAAGAAGCAGACCTTGCCGGTATCGGCGGACCTCTTCGCCCGTCACCTCGCCATCCCGATGCACGCCAACCTCACCGATGCCCAGGTCGACCGGGTCATCGGGACCGTCAGCGCCGCACTGCCGAGCTAGGAGAGAAATGCCCGACAAGAAGGTCCTCTTCACCGGGGGCGGCGGTTTCATCGCCGCGCACGTCATCCCGATGCTGATCGAAGGCGGCTACACCGTCCGCGTCTTCGACAACATGACGCGCGGCGACCGCGCCCGGATCAACGAGTTCGTCGCCACCGGCAAGGTCGAACTGGTCGAGAAGGACGTGCGCTACGGCGGCGCCGTGCGCGAGGCCATGCGCGGCTGCACGCACGTCATCCACTTCGCCACCGTGTCGATCAACAAGTCGGTCGCGGACCCGCACGAGTCCATCGACATCAACATGGTCGGCAACCACAACGTCTTCGCCGCCGCGGCGGACGAGGGTGTCGAGCGGCTGGTGTTCGCCTCGACCGCGTCCGTCTACGGCGACCCGAAGCGGCTGCCGATGCACGAGGACGACGAGCTCAAGCCGCTCACGCCGTACTGCATCTCGAAGCGCGCGGGCGAGGACATGCTCGGCTTCTACGAGCGCACCAAGGGCCTGTCCTGGAACGCGCTGCGGTTCTTCAACGTGTACGGCCCCGGCCAGAAGATCGAGGCCTACTACACGTCGGTGATCAACCACTTCATCCAGCGGCTGCGCGCCGGCCAGCCGCCGATCATCGACGGTCGCGGCGACCAGTCGATGGACTTCGTGCACGTCACCGATCTGGCCCGCGCCGTCGTCGCCGCGCTCGAATCGGAGCAGGCCAACGTGCCGATCAACATCGGCACCGGTATCGACACCTCCATCGCGACGCTGGCGAAGATCCTCATCGACGCCGTCGGCGTGAACGTCGAGCCGCTGTTCAACGAGCGCGACGTGCTGGTTTCCCGGCGTGCCGCCGACATCACCCGTGCCCGCGAGATCCTCGGCTGGGAGCCGAAGATCTCGGTGGAAGAGGGCATGTACGAACTGGTGAAGGCTTCGGAGTGAGTGCCGGGCCAGGGGAGAGCCGCCCCATGCGTATCGCCGTGGTGAACAACTTCTTCCCGCCGAGGGTGGGCGGAAGCGCGCACATGGCGGCTTCCCTGGCCGAGCAGTACGCGGCGCGCGGGCACGAGGTGCTCGCGATCACCGCCGCGTACGCCGACGCCCCGGCCGACGAGACGAAGGACGGCTACCGCGTCGTCCGCCTGCCCGCGGTGAAGATGCCGCAGCTGGGCCTGTCGATCGACTTCGACATGAGCTTCGCCTCGCTGCGGCCGGGGAACTGGCGACGGCTGCGGAAGCTGCTGGACGAGTTCAAACCGGACGCGATCCACCTGCACGGGCAGTTCTTCGACCTGTCGTGGCTGGCCGGACGGTACGCGCGGCGGCACAAGCTGCCGATGCTGCTGACCATCCACACGCTGCTGATCAGCGACAACAAGCTGTACGGCGGCGTCTTCCGGTTCCTGGACACCGTGCTGGTGAACCCGATCCTGCGCTACCTCAAGCCGCGGTACGTCATCCTCGACAAGCTCGGCGTCGACTACTGCGTCGAGCGCTACGGCACGAGCGACGCGAACTCGGACTACTTCCCGATCGCCGTCGACACCGGGAACTTCGAGAAGCCTTTGACGAAGGATGTCCGGGCGGAGCATGGGCTCGGCGACGGTCCGGTGATCGTCTCGCTCGGGCACGTGATCCCGCTTCGCAACCGGTTGCCGCTGGTCGAAGCCCTTCCGTCCATTTTGGACAAGCACCCCGGCGTGAAGGTGCTCGTCGTCGGCCGCGTCTATCACGACGTCTTCCTCAAGCGGGCGGAAGAACTCGGGGTCGCGGACGCCATCATCGTCACCGGCGCCGTGCCGAAGGCGGACGTGCCCGCGTACTTCGCCGCCGCCGACATCGTCACGCACGACCTCAACGGTGGCTGCGGCACCGCGTCGCTTGAGGCGATGCTCTCGGGTACCGCCACCATCGCTTCGGTCACCGAGGACAACTACCCGGGCATCGAACTGCGCAACGGCGAGAACATCCTGCTGGTGCGCCCGGACGACAGCGAGGCGGTGGCGAACACCGTCATCGAACTGCTCGACGACCCGGAGAAGCGGGCTTTGGTGGCACAGCGGGAAAGCGCGATGGTGCGGGCCAACTTCGGCCTCGACGTCGTCGCCGAAGAACACCTGCGTACCTTCGAGAAACTGGTGACCGAGGCCGATGTTCTTCGATGACGAGCGCAGCAACCGGTTGCGCCCGCAGATCCTGACCGAACTCGTTTCGCAGTACATGAACGACGCCGAGCGCGCTCGTTTCTACGGGCTGCCGGAGTCGACCAGGGTCCGCGAACGCGTCAAGATCATCAGCCCGGAGAACCTGAAGATCGGCGAACACTGCTGGATCGGCGAAGGCGCGGCGCTCGACGCGAGCGGCGGGCTGGAGATCGGCGAGCACACCAGCATCGGCCTGAACACGCTGATCTTCACGCATTCCAGCTGGCTCGCGAACATGACGCTGCAGAACCACTCCGGCAGCGACCTCATCGAACGCAAACCCGTGAAGATCGGCAAAGGCTGCTTCATCGGCGGCCTCGTGGTGATCATGGCCGGGGTCACGATCGGCGATTTCGCCACCGTGCAGCCGAATTCCGTGGTCGCCAAGGATGTCCCGCCGCGCAGCCTGGTGGCGGGCAACCCGGCGCGGGTGTTCCAGAAGTACGACGACGAGTACATCCAGTCCGAAGTGGAGCGTGTGCGCGCCGAAAACGCGCGGCGGCGGGCGCTGGCGGAGGAGCGCGGGGACGCCGCCGGTTCTTGGGGTGCCCCGGCGGGCGACTTCACGGAGTAGCTAGAGCCGGCGTCACGTGATCAGGCACGTAACTCGCGTGATTCGACGCCGCACTCGGTGTTGCGCCTCTGATCACGCGAGTTCCGCCTTCGATCACGCGAGTGCGGTCTTACGACCAGCCACACCGGCTGCGTTTGCGGCTCCGCAAGAGCACGCTCGTCCACCACTGTGCCGAGTGATGAATCCCGGCTCGATCCCGCAGTATGTTCGATGCCGATGTCTCAGGTGACTCTCGACGACTGGGCGGCCATGCCGCTGAACCGGGCCGAAGTGCGGCGCGGCGTCCTGGTCGCGGCACCTTTCCTGGACATCCGGCACCAACTGGCGGTCACGCGGCTGGCCTACTTCCTGGACGAGCGCTTTCCGGATCTGGTCGCCCTCGCCGGAGTCGAGCTGTTGCTCGCCGAGGAGCCGTTGACCATCCGCGTGCCGGACGTACTCGTCACGAGCTCGACCGAGCTGAATGTCCGCCGGGCCTCGCCGCCGGACGTGCGCCTGGTCATCGAGGTGCTCTCCGAAGGTACCGTCCGCACCGACCGGGTCACCAAATTCTCCGAATACGCCGAAGTCGGCATCGAGCACTACTGGATCGTCGACCTCGAAGAACCGGCGAGCATGACCACCTACCGCTTGATCGACGGCGAGTACGAGAACTTCGGCGAGCACACCGGCAAGGTGAGCCTCGACTTCGACGGCACCCCGCTCACCCTCGACCTCGACGCGCTGACCACCCGCCACGCGCAGCGCCCCTGAATGTCATGAACGACCCTTTCCTGACGAAAAACGTCAGTAAAGGGTCGTTCATGACATTCGACCAAGCAGCAGGGCCGCTCACGACCGGGAACCACCACCCCGCTCGACCCGACTACTAGGCTCGGCGGGGGAGTTCCCCGGTGAGAAGGGTGTCAGATGAGGTTCAAGCGGTTCGGTGCGTCGTTGCTGGTCACCGGGTTGGCCCTGCTGGGCACCGCGTCCCCGGCGCTGGCCCACTCGGAGCTGAAGAGCAGTGACCCGGCGAGGGGTGCTTCGCTGGCGACGCCTCCGACGCAGGTCAAGCTGACCTTCTCGGGCCCGGTCACGCTCGCCGACGACAACCCGATCCAGATCACCGGCCCGGAGAACGCGTCGTGGACGGTCGGCCGCGCGGAGGTCGCCGGAGCGGTCGTCACGGCGCCGGTCCAGGCCGTCGGCCCTGCGGGTGAGTACACGCTCCGCTACAAGGTCACCTTCGAGGACACGCACGCCGCGAGCGGCTCGGTGAAGTTCAACCTCAGCGCGCCGGCACCGAGCCCGACGAGCCAGGCCCCGACGAGCAGCCCGGCCTCGGCCAGTAGCGCGGCCCCGGCACCACAGGCCGGCGAGACGACTCCCGAGGCTTTGGTGCCCGCCTGGGTGTGGATCGTCCTGGCGGTGGCCGTGGTCGTGGCGGGAATCGTCGTCGCGCTCCGGTTCACTCGCCGGAAGGACTAAGCAACCTTTCCGGTGGTCAACCGTCGAACGGAGATGAGGACCAGGGTGGCTCGCGGCGATGACGAGTTCGTCGAGTTCGTGCGGAACTCGGCGACGCGTCTTCAGCATGCCGCCTACCTGCTCACCAGCGACCGTCACCAGGCCGAGGACGCCACCCAGACGGCGCTCGCCAAGACGTACGCGGCCTGGTCGCGGGTACGCCGCAAGGATGCCTACGCGTACGCGCGGCAGGTCCTCGTCAACCACGTCATCGACGGCTGGCGCCGCCCGATCCGCGAGAACGCCACGGAGGACATCCCCGAGCAGCCGAGCGGCCTGGACCTCGCCGGTGCCGTCGTCCAGCGGAAATGGCTGCTTGACGCGTTGCGTACGCTCACAGACCGGGAGAGGGCCGTCGTGGTGCTCAGGCACTTCTTCGACTTGAAGGAATCCGATGTGGCCGGCGAACTCGGTGTCTCGGTCGGCACCGTGAAGAGCACCAATTCCCGCGCCCTGACCAAGCTGCGGATCACCGCGGAGGACGGAACGGAACTGATCGGGGGGCTGGGACGATGACCGACCTCGAGATGCTGCGTTCGGCTTTGCGGGAGCCGCCCGCCGAAGGGTTCGCCGAGCCCGACCTCGGCGCGATCATGACCAAGGGCAGGCGTATCCGCCGTCGTCGCCGCCTCGCGACCGGTGCGGGCGGGGTCGCCGCCGCCGTGGTGACGGTGCTGGTCATCGTCGGTGCGGTGGCCTTGAGGGAACCCGCTCAGCAGCCGCTCCCGCCCGCCGCGAGCGCGCCGGTCGCCCCCGTCCCGACGATCCCGGCACCGGTGAGCCCGTCGATCACGGCGGCCCCGTCGGCCGCCCCGCTCGGTGAGGTGATCCCGCTCGGGTACAAGGGTGAAGGCGGCCGCGAGCTGGTGATCTACGCGTCCGAGATCGACGAGCCGTCGATGCCGGAGGTCCGGTTCGGTCTTCAGGTCGCGTACCGGGACGGCGCGGGCGAGTACGAGGCGCTGCTGAGCGCCAACGAATTCAAGGGAGCCGACCGGTCGTTCGGCTTCCACGCCGTGGACGGCGGCGACGTGGTCCAGGGCACGTTCGTGCCGGTGTTCGGCTACTTCTCCGGTCCGGCGGTGCGGGTCACCAGCACCGTCCGCGGGAAACCGGTCGAGGCCACGGTGATCCCCTGGAGTGAGGACCCGTCGGTCGTCATCTTCTGGTTCAACCCCGACCAGGTGGAGTCGCCGTACGTGCTGACCCCCCTCGTCGCGTACGACGCGAAGGGCCAGCGGCTCACCAAGTGATCAGGCCGCGGCCTGCGTCAGCACCTGGTCGACGACGGCGTGCGAAGGCAGGATCAGGTCCCGCTCGGTGTCGGCGTCGATCTTGCCTTCGAGCAGGTCGACGAACCGGTCCAGCTGCGTCGCGAGCGGCTCGCGCGCGGTGACCAGCTCCGGGATCTCGATGACGGTCTGCTGGCGGTAGCCGAGGCCGTCCTCGGTGACCGAGTCGTGCGAGACGTGCCGGTAGATGGTGACGTCGCGGCGGAGCAGGTCGATCTCGATCATGCGGTCCAGTTCGGACACCCACAGCGAACGGACCTTGCGCTGGCCGAGGCGGGACGCCGAAACCGTGGCGAGTCCGGACTCGAACGACAGCACCGTCTCGATGGTGTCCTCGGCGCCCTCGACCGAGCTCGGGTGGAAGTAGCCGGCGCCGGAGGCGACCCGCTGCGGGGTCGCGCCACCGAAGAACTGGATCGCCAGGTCGACGTCGTGCACCAGGAGGTCCCACGCGACACCGGTCTTGATCCGCGGCGCGTACGGGCCGTGGCGGCGGGCCATCAGGTGGATCGGCTCGTTGACCAGCGCCCGCGCGGTCATCACGGCCGGGTTGTAGCGCTCCAGGAGCCCGCACATCAGCGGGACGTCCTTCTTCGCCGAGAGCCCGACGATCTCCTGCGAGAACTCGAGGCTGTTGCACACCGGCTTCTCGACCAGCATCGGCTTGCCCTGGCCCAGGATCTCCTGCGCCAGCTCGTAATGCGCCTCGGTGGCCGAAGCGAGCACGACGGCGTCCACATCGGACAACGAGCCGATTTCGGGCGTCCACTGGGTTTCGTAGCGTTCGGCGACCTTGCGGCCCGCCTCTTCGCGCGGGTCGATCACGCGGACGAGGTCCACGCGCTCGTTCGCGGCGAGCACACGGGCGTGCAGCGAGCCCATGTTCCCGGTGCCGATGAGGGCGATCTTGTGGGTGCTCATGCGCCGAGTACCTCGCGAACCGTTTCGATGATGGTGTCCAGGTCGGACTCGGAAAGGTGCGGGTGCACCGGCAGGGAAAGCGCCTGCGCGGCGACGGAAGCGGCCACCGGGAAGTCCTCGACCTTGGCGTCGGGGATCAGCGGGTGGTTCCGGTAGCAGTCGTAGTCGAAGACGATCTTCGGGTAGTAGATCCCGTTGCCGATACCCCGCTCGGTCAGCGCGGCGGCGAACTCGTCACGCGAGAGCATCGCGTGCGGGCCGACCAGCACGGTGTACTGGTGCCACACGTGCTCACGGCCCGGCAGGACCTGCGGGACGTCGAGGCCCGGGGTGCCGGCGAGGCCTTCGGAAAGGCGCTTCGCGTTGGCCTGGCGGGCGGCGGTGAGCTGGTCCAGCTTCTCCAGCTGCGGGATGCCGACGGCGGCGTGCAGGTCGGTCATCCGGTAGTTGTGCCCGGCGACCTCGTACTGGTACCGGGCGCGCATGCCCTGGTTGCGCAGCACACGCAGGCTGTCGGCCAGCTCGTCGTCGTCCGTGGTGATCACGCCGCCCTCGGCGGTGGTCACGTTCTTGGTGGCGTACAAGGAGAAGCAGCCGATCCCGAAGGAACCCGACGGCTTGCCCTGGAACGACGCGCCGACGGCCTGCGCCGAGTCCTCGATGATCTTGAGACCGTGCTCGGCGGCCAGCGGCGCGAGCTTGCCCATGTCCGCGGTCTGCCCGTAGAGGTGCACGGGCATGAGGACCTTGGTGCGGTCGGTGATCGCGGCGGCGACGGCGTCCGGGTCGATCGCGAAGTCGTCGCGCCGGATGTCGGCGAAGCGGACGGTCGCGCCGGCTTCCAGGATCGCGTTCAGCGTCGCCACGAAGGTGAACGGCGAGGTGACGACCTCGTCGCCCGGCTTGAGGTCGAGCGCCTGGATGGCGGCGACCAGCGCGGTGGTGCCGTTGTTGACGGCGATCGCGTGCTTCGTGCCGGAAACGCTCGCGAACGCGTCCTCGAAGCGCTTGACCATCGGTCCCTGTGCGATGGCGCCGGATCGCAGCACCTCGACGACGAGGTCCTCCGCGTCACGGACGTCGACCACGGTAATGGGGATCATCTGCAAGTCTCTCTCGACTGGGCGTTCTGGTGCGTCCGGTACAGTGAGCCGCCGGTTCTGCGCCCGGCCGCCCCCTCTGGCGCGGGCCACACGTTACCGGGACCGTCGAAGCGCCCATTACCCCAGGCTGCCTCCAGCCACAACGAACGGATCTTCACGTGGTGAACCGCATCCACCCGACAGCAGTCATCGGCGAGGGTGTCGAGCTCGGGGAAGACAACGTCATCGGACCGTTCACGGTCATCGTGGGCCCCACCCGGATCGGGGACGGCAACTGGATCGGCCCGCACGTGACCATCGGGACCCCGGGCGAGGACCGGGGCCGCGAGCATCCCGCCGCCTGGGAGGCCGCGCCGAACGGTGATCCCGATCACGACGGCCACGGCGTCGTCATCGGCAGCCGGAACCGCATCCGCGAGTACGTCAGCGTCCACCAGGGCACCTGGCGCACGACCACCATCGGCGACGGCGGCTACTTCCTCCGCGGCTCGCATATCGCCCACGACTGCCTGGTCGAGGACGCCGTCACGGTCGCCTCGAACGTCATCACCGGCGGCCACTGCCACATCTGGTCCGGGGCGAACCTGGGCATGGGCGCGATCCTGCACCAGCGGGTCGTGGTCGGCCCCGGCGCGATGGTCGGGATGAGCTCCGCGGTCCGCAAGGAGGTGGGCGCGTTCACCATCGCCGTCGGCAACCCCGCCCGGGTGACCGGCGTCAATACGGTGGGACTGTCCCGCCGAGGCCTGGACGAGGCCGCCATCGAGGCGCTGGGACCGTGGCTGAAGGGTAAGGCCGGTCTCCCTGAGGACGGGCTGGCCGACCGGCTGCCCGGCGACCTCTCTACCTTGGTGAA
This sequence comes from Amycolatopsis sp. WAC 04169, assembly GCF_003947535.1. Taxonomy (NCBI): domain Bacteria; kingdom Bacillati; phylum Actinomycetota; class Actinomycetes; order Pseudonocardiales; family Pseudonocardiaceae; genus Amycolatopsis; species Amycolatopsis sp. WAC 04169. Next base: position 657,007 of record NZ_QHJI01000001.1, read on the forward strand.
GGCGTGGGACGCCCGTCCGCGCGAGTGAGTACTAGGAGTCGAACGATGGCGGATGTCGCCGGCAAGCTGCGTGAGGTCTTCGTCGAGGCGCTGGACCTCGATGGCGAGGTCGACGTCGAAAACCTGAAGTACCGCGACATCGAGGCGTGGGACTCGGTCGGTCACATGGCGCTGGTCGCGGCCATCGAGGACGAGTTCGATGTGGAGTTCGACACCGACCAGGTGATCGACATGTCCAGCTTCAAGGTCGCCGTCGACATGGTGACCGACCTCCAGTCCAAGTGATGCTGGACGGCAAGATCGCCCTGGTCACCGGGGGCACCCGGGGCATCGGCCTGGCCACCGCGCGGGCGCTCGCCGAGGCGGGCGCCACCGTGGTGCTGACCGGCCGCGACGAGGCGAAGGCCAAGGAAGCGGCGGCCGCGGCGGGGGCCGCGAGCGGGCTCGCCCTGGACGTCACCGACGCCAAGGCCGTGTCGACGCTGGTCCGCGGGGTGGCCAAGGAGCACGGCAAGCTCGACATCGTGGTCGCCAACGCCGGGATCATGGAGGACGCGCTCCTCGGCATGATCCGCGAGGAACTGGTCGACACCACGCTGAGCACGAACGTCGCCGGCACGCTGCACACCGTCCAGGCCGCGGCCAGGGCGATGATGCGCAAGAAGACCGGTGCCATCGTGGTGCTGGCTTCGATCGTCGGCGAGCACGGAAGCGCCGGTCAGACGGTGTACGCGGCCTCGAAGGCGGCGGTGGCGAACATCGCGCGTTCGGCCGCGAAGGAACTCGGCCGCTCCGGGATCCGGGTCAACGCGGTGGCGCCCGGCGTCATCGACACCGACCTGACCTCCGGCCTGACCGAGGACGCCAAGGCCGAGAACATCGGCAAGACCCCGCTGGGGCGCCTCGGGACGCCCGAGGACGTGGCGAACGCGATCCGGTTCCTCGTCAGTGATGACGCTTCGTTCATCACCGGGCAGGTGCTGGGCATCGACGGAGGCTTGGTTCTGTAATGACCCTTCTGGGTGTGGGTGCGCGACTGATCGATGTCACGAGCGGCAGGACGCTCGAAGGCGAGGAACTCGACACCGAGGTCACCCGCGTGGGTGCCGCGTTGTCGCTGCTGCCGCCGGGCGCGCTGTTCGCGCGGATGTCGGTGGACCTCTCCAGCGTCCTGAACTACCTCGGCGCGTTCGAGGCGGGCCGCGCGATCGCGCTGATCGACCCGGCGCTGGACGCCGACGTCCTGGCGGGGCTCATCGAGCGTTTCCGCCCGGCCGCCGTGCTGTCCGCGCCGGACGCGCCCGCACCCGAGGGGTACGGCGTCTCCGACGGCCACTGGGTCCGGGAGTCCGCCGAAGGTGTCGAGCCGCATCCGCAGCTCGCGGTCCTCTTGCCGACCAGCGGTTCCACCGGGAACCCGAAGCTGGTCCGGCTGTCCCGCGGCGCGATGTACGCCAACGCCGATGCGATCGCCGAGGTGCTCGACATCGACCGCCACGAGATCGCGCCGACCAGCCTCCCGCTGCACTACAGCTACGGCCTGTCCGTGCTGAACTCGCATCTCGTCCGCGGCGCGACCGTGGTCATCGAGCCCTCCGGCGTGCTGGGGCGAGGCTTCTGGGACGCGGTCAACGAGCACAAGGTCACCTCGCTCGCCGGGGTTCCGTACCACTACGAGATGTTGCGGCGCCTCAAGTTCGACCCGGCGAAGTACCCGACGCTGCGCACGCTCACCCAGGCGGGCGGCAAACTGCGCGACGATCTGGTCGCCCAGTTCAACGACAAGATCCGCGAGGTCGGCGGGCGGATGTTCGTCATGTACGGGCAGACCGAGGCCGCCCCGCGGATGACCACCGTCCCGGCGGAACGGCTCGCGGAGAAGCTCGGTTCGGCCGGGCCCGCGCTGCCCGGCGGTTCGTTCGTCATCCGGCGCGAGGACGGTTCCGAGACCACGCATCCGAAGATCGTCGGCGAGGTCGTCTACCGCGGGCCCAACGTGATGATGGGCTACGCCGAGGACGAGGCAGGGCTGGCCGCGGGCGACGAATACGGCGGCGTGCTGGCCACCGGCGACCTCGGCTACCTCGACGAGGACGGGTTCCTCTACATCACCGGACGTCTCAAGCGGATCGGCAAGGTCTTCGGCAACCGCGTCAGCCTGGATGATCTCGAGCACGCCGTGCGTTCGGCATCGGTGGGGATCGACGTCGTGGCCGCCGTCCCGGCCGGGGACAAAGTCGTCCTGTTCGCGGAAGGGGCTGACAAAGAAATGTGCAAGGACGCCGCCAAGGCGCTGTCCGAGCGGCTGCATCTGCACACCAGCGGGTTCGACGTCCGCGCATGCGACACCGTGCCGCTGCTCGCCAGCGGCAAGATCGACTACCGGTCGCTGGAGGCCCAGGTATGAGTGTGTTCACGCTTTCGCAGGCGGAGCGCGAGAAGTCGTTGCTTCCGCAGCTCGCCGAACTGACCGCGCACCACCGCGAGAACTCCGAGGGCTACGAGCGCATCCTGTCGTCGCTCGGCATCGCGCGGGACGCGGAGTTCGCGTCCATCGCGGATCTGCCGTGGCTGCCGGTGCGGATGTTCAAGACGCACGACCTGCGCAGCATCCCCGAGTCCGAGATCTTCAAGACGCTGACCTCCTCGGGCACCACCGGCGCGGGCGCGTCCCGGATCTACCTGGACAAGGACGCCGCCGGCGCGCAGACCAAGCAGCTCGGCGCCACGCTGCAGGAGGTCCTCGGTGGCGAGCGCCTGCCGATGCTGATGGTCGACACGATCGGCATCATCAAGAACCGCCGCTCGTTCTCCGCACGCGGCGCGGGCGTGCTGGGCATGGCGAACTTCGGCCGCAAGCACACCTACGTGCTCGACGAGAACGACCAGCCGGACGTCGAGGCGGTCAAGACGTTCCTGGCGACGTACGGCGACAAGCCGTTCCTGATCTTCGGCTTCACCTTCATGGTGTGGCAGTACCTCTACGAGGTCGCCCGCGAGCACAAGCTCGATCTCTCCAACGGGATCCTGATCCACTCCGGCGGCTGGAAGAAGCTGATCGACCGCGCGGTGGACAACACCGAGTTCCGCCGTCGCTTCAAAGAGGACACCGGACTCACCCGGATCCACAACTACTACGGGATGATCGAGCAGATCGGCACCGTGTTCCTCGAAGGACCGTCCGGGAACTCGTTGTACTGCCCCGATTTCGCCGACGTGGTGATCCGGAACCCGGAGACCTGGGAAGAGCAGCCGGTCGGCGAGCCCGGGGTGATCGAGGTCGTCAGCACGCTGCCGCGTTCGTACCCCGGCCACGTCCTGCTCACCGAGGACCTCGGTGTCTACAACGGGATCGACGACGGCGACTGGCCGGGTAAGCACTTCTCGGTCATGGGCAGGCTGCCCAAGGCCGAAGCCCGCGGTTGCTCGGACACCTTCCAGGGAGCGGCGGCATGAGTCTCAACCAGCGTTTTCCGCTCGGCGACGCGATCGAGGTCTCCTCGCTGGTCGACGAGCTGCGGGCCGAGCCCGTCGGCGGACGGCTTCGCGTCGGCGACCCACGAGTCGTCGAGTTCCTGACGAAGTTCGCGCGCAAGCTGCTCGCCCCCGCGACGGCCCGTCGGTTCCCGGAGCTTGCGTCCCTTGGTTTCTTCCTGCGCAAGGGAGAGATCGCCAAGGCACTGTCCACTTTGGAGACTTCTGGCGACGCGCTGCGCTTCCCGCGCGGGCTGGTCTTCCACGTGCCGCCCGCCAACGTCGACACGATCTTCGTGTACTCGTGGGCGCTTTCGGCGCTGGCGGGCAACCACAACGTCGTCCGCGTCTCCTCGCGTTCGGCCGGTGCCGCCGAAACGGTGCTGGAGGCACTGAACGCCGCACTGTCCGAAGTGGACGCCGACACCGCCGCCGCGATCACCGCGACGCAGCGCATGGTCACCTACGACCGCAGCGACGAGATCAGCGGTGCGCTGTCGGTCGCCGCGGATCTGCGGGTGATCTGGGGCGGCGACGCCTCGGTCGCCGCGCTGCGCAAGTACCCGCTCGCGCCGCACGCCCGCGACCTGACCTTCCCGGACCGGTCGTCGTTCGCGGTCGCGTCGGTACGCGGCTGGCAGAACGCCTCCGAGGCCGAGCGCCGCGGTGCCGCCGAGGGCTTCTACAACGACTCGTACTGGTTCGACCAGGCCGCGTGCTCGTCGCCGCGCGCGGTGTTCTGGGTCGGCGAGGAAGAGGGCGCTCGCGAAGCCGGGCAGGAGTTCCGGAAGCTGCTCGCCGAGGTGCTGGCGACGAAACAGCACGTCACCGAGCCGGCCATGGCCGTGCAGAAGCGGGTCTCCGCGTACGGTGCGGCCGTCGACGGGCTCGTCAACGGCATCGAGTTCCAGGGCAACGGCATCGCGACCCTGGAGCTCGCCGACCCCGCGGTCCTGCCGCGCGAATGGCTCGGCGCGGGCACTTTCGCCAACGCACGCGTCGGCACGCTTTCCGACCTCGTCCCGATCGTGCTCCGCAAAGATCAAACCGTCGGTCAATTCGGCTTCACCAAAGAAGAATTGACGGAATTCGTGACGGAATTGGCCGGCCGCGGTGTCGACCGGGTCGTTCCCTTCGGCTCGGCCCTGACGTTCTCCGCGATTTGGGACGGCTACGATCTGCTGACCGAGTTCAGCCGCTTGGTGACCGTACAGGCCTGACCTGCGGTGACGGGGTAGCAGCAGAGGAGGTTCAGTGACGACGGTCGAAACGCCCGAAGAGGACACTTCGGTTGCGGTAAAACAACCGAAATCCACGAAGGCGAAGATCCTCGACGTCGTCCGCTGGATCGCCATCCTGCTGGTCGTCGGTTTCGCGGCGAAGACGTTGGTCACCAATTGGGGTGAATTCTGGCGGACCTTGTCCGAGGTCGCGTGGGAATCCTCCACGTTGAGCCTGCTCGCGCTCATCGCCGCGATCATGGTGTCGACCTACGGCTGGCAGGTCATGGTCGACGACCTCGGCAAGCCGATCGGCTACGCCCGCGGCGCGCAGATCTGTCTCGTCGGCTCGCTCGGCAAGTACGTGCCGGGTTCGGTCTGGGCGTATCTGCTGCAGATGGAACTGGGCCGCAAGGCCGGGCTCGCCAGGGCCCGGATCTTCACCGGCTCGCTGATCCAGCTCGGCGTCGGCGTGGTGTCCGCGCTGGTCATCTCGCTGCTCGCGGCCCCCGCGGTGTTCAGCAACAGCCCGCGGGCGCTGTGGCTGTTCGTGCTCATCCCCGTCGGGCTGGCGATGCTGCACCCGCGCGTGCTCACCTGGGGTACGTCGCTGGTGCTGCGGATCCTGCGCCGCCCGCCGCTGGACCACCGGCTGAGCTGGTCGGTCGTCGGGAAGGTCTTCGGCTCGTCGACGGCCGCCTGGGCGCTGCAGGGCGTGCACCTGTGGCTGCTGGCGAACTCCGTCGGCACGCCGGGATTCAGCGGCTTCGTGCTGTGCGTCGGCGCGATGGCGGTGGCGATGACCGTCGGGACGTTCGCGTTCATCCTGCCCAGCGGGGTCGGCGTGCGCGAGGTCGCGCAGGTCGCCGTGCTCACCGCGTCGGGTCTCACCGTCGTCCAGGCGACGGCCTTCGCCATCGCCTCGCGGGTGATGTTCACCGTCGCCGACCTGATCACCGCCGGCGGCGCCGCCCTGTCGGCCCGCCTCGTCACCTCCCGCGTTTAGTCCTCTAAATGCGGTTCACCCGGTAGATCACCGCGTCCGCGTTCCGGTACACCTCGGTCACGAAGTTCAGACCGTCCAGATCGCGGAGGCCCGCCTGACGCGGGGCGCCGGTCGGGTAGCCGTACTGCCCGAGGATCACCCACCGCACGTTCAGCCGCGCCACCGCGTCCCGAACCTGGGCATTCGACGGGTACTCCCGGAAGTGCCACTCCAGCAGCCGCGCGTCCGACGGCGAAAGCGTCTCGTCGAAATGCCCGGAAGTCGTGCGGACGCCGGACAGCGCGTAGGTCCACACCGTCCCGTCCAGTCGATCGTTCAGCGCGCGCTCGCCCGGTTTCACGAACTCGGCGAGCTTCTCCATCGCGACGACCTCGTCCGGGCTCACCGGCAGTTTGTGCGGGTCGATGCCGGGGGTGTTCGCGTAGCCGGGCGCGACCTTCTCCGCGTTGGACGGCGCGTAGAAACCGTTGCTGAGGAAGGCGAACGCGCCGAACACCACCACCGCGACGGCGAACGCGGGCACCTTCCGGTGCGCGACGACGTTGTCCCGCAGCCATGCCTGCGTCTCGGCGAGGCCGTGCGCCGCGATGATCGACAGCGGGATCGCCGCCATCGACATGAACCGGTACGGGTCGTTCCACCACGGCCGGGACAGCGCCAGCACGATCGGCTGCTCGGACGACGTCACCGCGATGTAGGCGAGCCCGGTGATCAGCGCCGTGACGCCGATCCAGCGCAGCGCGCCCGCGCGCGAGAAGAAGATGAACCCCAGCAACAACGCCACTGAAAGCCAGATCTGTGGATACGGCTCGTGGTGCTGGAAGCCGAGCAGCGCGCCGAGCGCCGTCGTCGCCCGCCATTCGACCGGCCAGCTGCGGTAGGGCACCTCGCCGCTCGCGAGCCCGATCGCGCCGAACAGTTGCAGCCACGCCACGAGGATCGCGACGACACCGACGATCGCCAGCGCACGCAGGTCCCGCCCGATCCGCCGCCACCGTTCCCCGGGCGCGAGCCACCGCTGCAGCAGGAGCGGGCCGGCGAACAGGATCGCACCGAACAACGCCGACGAGTGCACGCACAGCAGCCCGACGGCGCCCGCCAGCAGTACGAACCCGGTGTCGGGCGCGGGCCGGTCGAGGTAGCGCTTCACCGCGACGGCGGCCAGCGGCGTCAACGCGAGACCCAGCAGGAACGGGAGCAAAGGTCCCCTGCTCATCGATTCGTACAGGCCCATCACCGGCGCGATCGAGACGAGGGCGACGGCGCCCGCGAACACCGCGCGCCCACGGAACACGCGCACCATCGTGACCAGCGACAACGCCAGCAGGACGGGCAGCAGCGCGGTGTTCACGTCCAGGGCCAGCGGGATGGTCGCCGGGCTCAGCAGGTACACCACGGACGCGAGCAGGTGGTACGCGTTGGGATAGAACACCGGTGCCGCGTCGCCGTACCAGTTCACCTCGCCGGTGCCGAACAGGCTGCCGTCCCCGGTTTCGGCGATCTGCCGGACGCCGTTCGCGTGATACACCGCGTCGAACCCCTGCGGGATGGCGTCCAGCCTGCCCATCCCGCGTACCACCGCGTACATCCCGACGGCGGCCGCGAGCAGGAGGCACGCCCCGACGGCGAGGTGCCCGGAGCGTCCCCACAGCGGTTCCTCCGGGGCGGGCGGCCACCGGCGCAGCGTGAGCCGCCGCAGGCCGAACGCGACTCCGGCGAACACCACCGTCGCGACCGCGTACGTCACGGGATTGAACGGGAGCCCGAGCGCGGCCGCCCACGGGCCCGCGAGACCGCCGATGGCGTAGCTCAGCAAGGGCGTCATCCCCGCGAGCACCCAGCCGCGCAGGCCGGCGGCGAGACCGGTGAGCAGACCGGGAAGGCCGATGACGAGCAGCGCGACGACCACCGTGAGGACGTCGGCGGACAGAGAGGTGTGGGTGGGCACGGGCTACCTCGGATGGGGAATCCGCACGGAACCCCCGAGGTGCGGAACGGAATGGGAAGCCAGATTAACCGCCGGGCACCGTTACCCGAAGGAGTCACATCCTGCCGGGCAAACCGGCGGAACTTTGCCTACTTTGCGCACACTTGCTGGCCCATTCGTGTCAATTGACTGCGCCGAAAGAAACACCTTGCCGCGGTGATCGATACTTGACCGTAGCCTTTTGGTCAGGGGAGTGGCTCGGCCCGGGAGGGTGGGGATCAGGTGGTGGTCGCGCTTGTCGTCGCCTGGTCCGCGGTCGCGATCTTCGTGCTGGTGGCCTGGCCCAAGATCGGCGTCGACAAGGGCTGGCGCGCCGCCGCGCTGCTGCTGACCCTCGGTTTTTCGCTGGTGCACCAGCTGGTGTTTTCGACCATCGCGGAAGACGCGTACATCACCTTCCGATACGCCCAGAACATCGCCGACGGCAATGGGCCGGTGTTCAACACCGGCGAGCGGATCGAGGGTTACACGAATTTCCTCTGGATGATCGTGATCGCGTTGCCGAAGGCCGCTTTCGGGGCTGATATCGAGGCCTCCGCGGTCGCGCTCGGCGTTCTCGCCACGCTCGGCGCCGTCCTGCTGGCGTACGTGACGGTGAACCGGGTGGTTGCGCGGGCCGCGGGCGAGTCACGGCCCGCCTACGGGGTGGCCGCTGCGGTGCTCGTCGCCGGAGCCGGAGGCCTGGCCGCGTACGGCGGCTCCGGCACCGAGACGCCCTTGTTCGTTCTGCTCGTGTTCGGTGTCTTCGCCGCGCTCGCGGCCCGGCGGCCGGTGGTAGCGGGGGTGCTCGTGGCCTTCGTGATGATGACGCGCCCGGCGGGGATCCTGCTCGCGGTGCTGGTGGGCTGCTGGCTGGTCGTCGCCGCCCTGCGCGGCCGGTACACCTGGTGGTCGCCGGTGGGCTGGCTGCTCGGCGGGCTCGTCTTCGCCGTGCCCTGGACGGCCTGGCGGGTGACCTACTACGACCACGTCCTGCCGACCTCGGTCGTCATCCCCTTCGACCTCGACGTCCAGTCGCGGATCGACCGCGGTTGGCAGTATCTGTCGGGTTTCTCGGTGGCCCACCAAGGATTCCTGCTGCTCGGCCTGATCTCGGTGGTGGCGTTGTCACTGCGCCGCACCGGCCGGACCCCGCACGAGGCCGAGGCCAGGTCCCTGACCTGGCTGATGCTCGGCACCGCCGTGGGGCTCACCGGTTTCGTGGTCTTCTTCGGCGGCGACGCCGGGCCGGCCTGGCGTTTGCTGGCGCCGATCCCGCCGCTGCTGTCGGTGGCGGCGGTCTCGGTCTACGGCGTGCTCGTCGCGACCGCGAAGCCGAGCCCAAGGCCCCGGCCGCCGATCCAACGGCTGATGCCCGCCGCGGCGGTGACGTTGTCCGGGCTCGCGGTGCTGGTGTCGGTGTTCAGTCCGGAGATGCTGGGCCGGGTGCGTGCCTGGCACGACCACGGCGCGCAGATGGAGGAGATCGGCCGCTGGCTCGACGCCTACCTGCCGCCCGGTTCGGTCGTGAGCACGTCGGCGCCCGGCGTGCTGTCGTACCACGCCGGGACGCAGCTGCAGATCGTCGGCGTCCGCGGCCAGACGGAGGAAGCAGGGGAGGCCGTCGTCTCCCGGCGCCATCCCACGATCGCCGTCATCACCGACAGCGGTTATTCGACGAAGCAATCCTGCGTGATCGACCCGGCGTACGCGGCGAGGTACCGCGTCGCGACTTTCGCGCGTGAAGGCAGCTCGTCGTGGATCGCCGTGTTCCTGCGGGCGGACGTCGAGCGGGCGGTCAGGTCGGCCCTCGACCGCTCGCCCGATTTCCGCCACGTACCGTGCCCTGCGTGAGTGTCGTTTCCCCCAGCAGACCGGCAGCGCTCGAAGCATCCTCGCGCCTGTTCGGCGTCGGCGTGTTCGCCGCCGCGCTCACCGTGCTGCTGGTGCGTTTCCTCGTGCCGAGGCCGGTCGCGATGGCCGACAACGGTGACGGGTTCCGCGTGCTGTGCGGCGCGGGCATCCCGTGGAAGGGAAAGCCGGAGGGTTTCGTCCACCTCGCTTACACCGCCCCGGCAGGCGAATGCGACGCCACCTATCTCCTGACCCAGAGCTGGTTCGCGCGGATCGCGCGGTCGATCGGCGGGCTGCTCGGCCTCGAATCGACGCTCAGCCTGGTGGTGCTCGGCGTGCTCACCAGTGTGCTCGCCGCCGCCGCGGTCGCGCTGATCGTCGTCGGGCTGCCGTATTCGCGCCGCGTCCGCGGCTTCGCGGCCGTGGGACTGCTGCTCGTCGTCGCGGACTCCGCGTTCTTCGGCTACTTCGCATCCGTGCTCGGCGAAGGCGCCGCGTTCCTCGGTCTCCTGCTCGCCGTCGGCGGCCTCCTCGTGTCCGCGAGGCCCGGCTGGTGGCGCTACGCGGGCTTGGCCGTGCTGCTCTTCGGCGGCGTGATCGCGGTCAACGCCAAGGTCCAGACGCTGATGATCCTGCCGTTGCTCGCGCTCGCCGCGCTGCTCGTCCGCCCGGCGGGCGTCCACGGCCTGAAGCGCTGGCTTCCCGCGGTGTTCGTCGTCGGCGCGCTCGCCGGTGGAACGGCCTACGCGCAGCAGACCGTCGAGCCCGCGAAGCTGCCCGACGGCTCCCTCGCCGCGCGTCCGGGCGACGACTCGCGCGAGATCAACATGTTCAACACGATCTTCCTGACCATTGTGGACGGTCGGCACGACACCGGGGCCGACCTCGAAGCCCTGGGGCTGCCCGCCTCGTTCGGCCAGTACGCGGGCAACGGCTGGTGGCATCCGAAGCCCGCGACGCTGGATCCCGACTACCCGAAGTACCGCGAGCAGATCAGCAGGCGCAACGTCATCGAGTACTTCGCGACGCACCCCTTCCGCACCGTCGAGATCCTGGACCGCGCGGCGGGCGATCTGCTCACCGCGCGGCCGCCCTACCTCGGCAGCTTCGACCAGTCGGCCGGCTTCGCCCCGGAAGCGCAGGAATACCGCGTTCCGATCGTCTCGACCGTGACGAAACTGCTGGCCCCGCTGGGTTTCTTCGCGCTGCTGCCGATATGGGCTTTGGTCGCCTGGCGTGGCTGGAAGACCCGGCGCACCGCGCTCGGTGTCGTGCTGGGTTTCCTGCTCGCCGTCGCCGCCGGGCAGTTCGTGCTGGCCGCGCTGGGCGACGGGCTGGAGAACGTCAAACACCAGGTGATCGCGCTGTACTGCACGCTGCTCGGCGTCGTCCTGGCGGTGGTGTCCTTCGCGCGCCCGGAGCGCTCGGAGTGATGTGACCTACGCGACCGTAGGTTGGTTACCCTACGGTAGCGTAACCTGAACGAATGGCTGAGCTCGTTTACCCGCCCGTCATCATGGCGGCGAAGTTGATGTTCCGGGTGCTGGACAACCGCATCCGGGTGGAGGGGACCGAGCACATCCCGTCGTCGGGCGGGGCGGTCATCGCCTGCAACCACGTGAGCTATCTCGACTTCATCTTCTGCGGCCTCGGCGCGCAGCCGGCGAAACGCCTGGTCAGGTTCATGGCGAAGAAGGAGATCTTCAGCAACCGCATCGCCGGACCGCTCATGCGCGGCATGCACCACATCTCCGTCGATCGCGGCGCGGGTCTCGCCTCGTACCGGGAAGCCGTCGAGCGCCTTAAGGCCGGCGAGGTCGTCGGGGTGTTCCCCGAAGCGACGATCAGCCGGTCGTTCACCGTGAAGGACATCAAGTCCGGAGCCGTCCGGATGGCCGCCGAGGCGGGTGTCCCGGTCGTGCCGATGGCGCTGTGGGGCACGCAGCGGCTGTGGACCAAGGGGCGCCCGAAGGACCTCACCAAACGCCACGTCCCGATCTCGATCCTCGTCGGCGAGCCCATGCACCCGAAGGCCGACGATGACGCCGAAGTGCTTTCGAAGGACCTTCGCGTGCGGATGTCGGCGCTCGTGGACCGCGTCCAGGCCGACTATCCGGAGAATCCGGCCTCCGAGGACGAGCGCTGGTGGCTGCCCGCCCACCTCGGCGGCACCGCGCCGACGCCGGAAGAGGCCGCGAAGCTCGACCGCGAAGGCCGCTAGAACCAGCGCTCCAGCACCTGCGCGACGCCGTCCTCGGAGTTCGGCCCCGTCACCTCGTCGGCGGCGTCGAGGGCGTAGCGGTGCCCGTTGGCCATCGCGACGCCGTGCCCGGCCCAGCCGAGCATCTCGACGTCGTTCGGCATGTCCCCGAACGCGATCACCCGCTCGGCCGGGACGTCCAGCCGCGCGGCGACCTCGGCCAGCCCGGTCGCCTTCGTGATGCCGTGCGCGGCGACCTCGATCAGGCCGGTGTTGGTCGAGTAGGTGATGTCCACCGAGCCGTCGAGCACCTCGCGCGCCGCCCGCGCCATCTCGTCGGAGTTCATCCCGCGCCTGCTGATCAGCAGTTTGATCGCCGGATGCCCGAGCACCTCGGCCCGCGGTGCCTCCGTGCCCTCGTGGTTGCCCCACGGGTTGTGATAGTCCGGCTCGATCACGAAATTGCGCATCTCCGGATCGAGCGCGGACTCGCCGACCCGTTCCGCGGCGAACCGGCAGCCGGGCAGAGCGTGATCAAGAGCACTCACCGTGTCGTGCAGCAGCTGGGGTTCCAACAGGCCGTGGACCGCCACGATCCGGTCCGTCCCGATCTCGTACAGCACCGCGCCGTTGGCGCAGACCGCGTACCCGGTCAGGCCCAGCGGGTTCGCGATCGGGGCGATCCAGCGCGGCGGACGGCCGCTGGCCAGCACGAACGGGACTCCGTCCTCGGTGACGCGCCGGACGACGTCGATCGTGCGTTCGGACAGGACCTCCAGCGGGCCGAGCAGGGTGCCGTCGACGTCGGAGGCGATCAAGAGGGGCTTATCCACCGGCACATTGTCCCCGAAGATCCGCCCATCGGGCGAAGTGTCGGTCTGGACCAGTACCTTCCCGGGTGTGCGCGTAGGCATCGTGATCCTTCCGGAAGATCGTTGGTGGGCGGCCGAGCCGAAATGGCGGGCCGCCGAGGAATACGGCTTCGACCACGCTTGGACGTACGACCACCTCGGCTGGCGGACTCTCGTCGACGGCCCCTGGTTCAGTGCGATGCCAACGTTGACGGCGGCCGCGATGGTGACGTCGCGGATCAGACTGGGCACCTTCGTGGCTTCGCCGGTCGCCCGGCATCCCGTGCCGTTCACCCGCGAGCTGACCACCCTCGACGACATCTCCGACGGCCGCTTCATCCTGGGCGTGGGCGCGGGCGTCCCGGACACCCACTACGACGCCGCCGTGCTCGACGGCCCCGAACTGTCGGTCAAGCAGCGCACGGACCGCTTCACGGAGTTCGTCGAATCGCTCGACGGGCTCTTGATGACCGACGGCTTCGACTTCGACGGCGAGTACTACCGGGCCAAGGGCGCACGCAACCTGCCGGGCTGCGTGCAGCGGCCGCGGCTGCCGTTCCTGGTGGCCGCGAACGGCCCCCGCACGATGACGCTCGCCGCGCGGTTCGGCGCGGGCTGGGCCACCACCGGCGTCAAGGCGGACACCCAGGACGAGTGGTGGAAGGGCGTCGCGGAGCTCGTGAAGACCTTCGACGAGCGGCTCGACGCCGTGGGCCGGGACAAGGCGAGCGTGCAGCGGTTCCTGAGCCTCGACGCTGCGCCGGTCTTCTCGCTCGACAGCGTGGGCGCCTTCACCGACGCTGCCGGACGGGCCGGTGAACTCGGGTTCACCGACATCGTCACGCATTGGCCGCGGTCCGGCGACTACTACGTCGGCCGCGAGTCGACGCTCGAAGCGGTCGTCAGCGACGTACTCCCGGTACTCCAGGGAAGAAGCGCTTAGGCCGATCGGGTGACGTTGGCGAGCCGGGTAAACCGGTTCCGCCCAGTAGTCGTCTGAAGAACAAGTACAGCGAGTGGGTGTGGCCGACGACGGCTGCCCCTCATGGGTCACCCCGGGGGTGAATGGGGGACGAAGGGCTCGCGTGGTCGTGGCAGGGGCAGTCCACGACCACGCGAGCCTTTTATCTTTGGCCCCGTCCGATGCAATGAAAGGTCCTTTCCTTGCAAAATTTGCAAGGAAAGGACCTTTCATTGCACGCGTCGGCCGCGCGAAGCAGCCCGTCAGCGCGTCAGCGTGTAGATCGAGGCACCCGCGTTCGAGAAGTCCTTCCGCAGGAAGCCCAGCCCGTCCAGATCCCGCAGTCCCGGCGCCGGCGGCTCGCCGATCTTGATCGGCGTGCTCCCGATCAGCACGTGCTTGATGTTCAGCCGCCGCACCGCGGCCCGCACCTCGGGGTCGGTGTCGTAGTCGCGGAAATGCAGCGCCAGGTACTTCGCGTCCGGCGGCGGCACGCCCGGGTCGTAGTGCCCGGCGACGGGGTGGATCCCGGTGATCGCGTACAGCCAGGCCGTCCCGTCGAAGCGCTCGTTGAGCACCTTCTCGTCCGGCCCGACGTTCATCTTGGTCAGCTCGTTCATCGCGGCCAGTTCGTCGGCGCTGACCGGCGGCGTGACCTCGCCCTCGGGCCCGTTGTAGTACAGGAACGACACCGCGTGCGCGTTCGACTCGGTGTAGAAACCCTTGGTCAGCACGGCCGACGCGGCCACGACGAACACGGCGGTCGCCAGCCCCAGCCGGGCGGGCAGCGCGGGACGGCTCTTCACCCAGGACCGTCCGCTCGCCCACTTCGCGAACCAGCGCTGCAACTCCGCCATCCCGTGCCCGGCGAGCAGGCACAGCGGGATCGCGGCGAGCGCCATCAGCCGGTACCGGTCGTTCCACCACGGCCGCGACAGCGAGATCACCCACGGTTCGGCGCCGAACGAGGCGACCAGCACGAACAGCGCCGAGAAGCCGATCGCCGAAAGCCCCACCCAGCGCATCCGCCCGAGCCGGAACAGGCTCAGCACCCCGATCGCCAGCAGCACCGTCAGCCACACCTGCGGCGCGCTCAGCACCTGCCGGAAGGTCACCAGCAGCCCCAGCGACTTCAGCACCGGCAGGTCGGAGCCCCACGCGTAATAAGGGTATGAACCCGAAGTGAATTTCAGGGCGCCGAGGATGTGCGGCGCCGCGAGCAGCCCGCTGCCCGCCATCACCGGCACCATCTTGACGACGTCGCCGCCGATGACCCGCCAGCCGGCGCGGCCCTCGGGCACGCCGTCGAGCGGCTTGTGCCGCAGGGCGCGGTACCAGCGCTGCACCACCAGCGGGAAGGCGAACAGCAGCGCGCCGAACAGGGCCGACGAATGCGCCGCCAGCAGGCCGACCGCGGTCAGCGCGAGCACGTAGCCGGTGTCGAGGCCGGGCCGCGCGAGGAAGCGTGCGAGCGCGACCACGGCCAGCGGCGTCAGCACGATCCCCAGCGCGAACGGCAGCAGCCCGCTGGACACCGACTCGTACGCGCCGGTGGTGGCCGCGGCGGCCACCAGTGCCGTGCAGCCCGCGAACACCGCGCGCCCGCCGAGCTGGCGGATCAGGGCGACCATCGACAGCGCGAAGATCCCGGCGACCGGCATGGTGATGGCGTTCAGCGTGACCGGGATCGTCGTGCCCGAGATCGAATACACGAGCGAGCCGACCAGGTGATACGCGTTCGGATAGAACGAGCCGTCCGGGTACCAGTTGATGGTGCCCATGCCGGTCAGCGAGCCGTCGCCGGTCTCGGCGATGTAGCGGATGCCGTTCGCGTGGAACACGGTGTCCCAGCGCTGGAACACCGCCGTCGTGCCGCCGCGGGCGGAGAGCACCACGAGGATCGAGATGCCGACGGCCAGCGCGACGCAGGCCGCGACGGCGTAGTGCGCGCGCGGGTGCCACTTCTTCGGCGGCTCCTCGGCGCCCGGCTTGATCCAGCCGCGGCTCTGCCCCAGTTTGCGGAGGCCGAAGCCGATCCCGGCGAGCACGGCCGTGACGGCCGCCACGGTGAGGGGGTTGTACGACACGCCCGCGAGTGCCAGCCACGGACCGGCCAGTCCGGTTACCGTGTAGGACAGCAGCGGAGCCAGCCCCGCCAGGGCCCAGCCACGCAGGCCGGCGGCCCGGCCGACGAGCCCGCCGGGAACCGCGAGGACGGCCAGGTAGGTGAGGGTCGCACCGAAATACGACCAGAAGGTGTCCGGAGTAGGCACTGCTTCCTAAATGTGTCTGTCGAAGGTGAAAACCGGTGCTCGCTGCAGGGCACGGAGTCGACGTGCGTACCCTCGACGCCCGTGAGCGCGCACACGAACCCCGACAAGATTACTGAAGCCGATTTCACCGGCTACGACCTCATCGTGGTCGGGTCCGGTTTCTTCGGGCTGACCGTCGCCGAACGGGCCGCGGCCGAGCTCGGCAAGAAGGTCCTCGTGCTGGAGCGGCGGCACCACATCGGTGGCAACGCCTACTCCGAGGCCGAGCCCGAGACCGGGATCGAGGTGCACCGTTACGGTGCGCACCTGTTCCACACCTCCAACAAGCGTGTGTGGGAGTACGTCAACCGCTTCACCGAGTTCACGAACTACCAGCACCGCGTGTTCGGCAAGTACCAGGGTCAGGTGTACCCGCTGCCGATGAACCTGGCGCTGATCAACCAGTTCTTCGGCAAGTCGCACACGCCGGACGAGGCCCGCGAGCTGATCGCCAAGCAGGCGTCGGAGTTCGAGACCGCGAACGCGCAGAACCTCGAGGAAAAGGCCATCTCGCTGATCGGCCGCCCGCTCTACGAGGCGTTCATCCGCGGCTACACGGCCAAGCAGTGGGAGAACGACCCGAAGAACCTGGGCGCCGACATCATCACCCGGCTCCCGGTCCGCTACACCTTCGACAACCGCTACTTCAACGACACTTACGAGGGTCTGCCGGTCAACGGCTACACCGCGTGGCTCGAGAAGATGGCGGAGCACGAGAACATCGAGGTGCGGCTGAACGTCGACTACTTCGACGTCCGCGAGCACATCCCCGCCGGCACCCCGACCGTCTACACCGGGCCGCTCGACCGCTACTTCGACTACTCCGCGGGCCGCTTCACCTGGCGCACGGTGGACTTCGAATCCGAGGTCGTCGAGACGGGTGACTTCCAGGGTGCCTCGGTCGTCAACTACAACGACGAAGAAGTGCCCTACACCCGGATCATCGAGTTCCGGCACTTCCACCCGGAGCGCAAGCACTACCCGAACGACAAGACGGTCGTGTTCCGCGAGTACTCCCGCTTCGCCGGCGAGGCCGACGAGCCGTACTACCCGATCAACACCCCGGAGAACCGCGAGAAGCTCGAGGCCTACCGCGAGCTGGCGAAGGCCGAGGCCAAGAACAAGAACGTGCTGTTCGGCGGCCGTCTCGGTACCTACAAGTACCTCGACATGCACATGGCCATCGGCTCGGCGCTGTCCGTGTTCGACAACAAGATCGCGCCGCACCTGACCGATGGCGCGCCTCTGGACGGATCCCTCGATGCTTGAGAAGGGCGTTCCCACCGGTGAGGTGGCGGTTCTCGCGAAGGCTCAGGGCGTCCTGAAGACCGACGTCACGGTGAAGGCGGCACGCGGTCTTTCGCACTTCGGCGAGCACAGCGCGGGCTGGTTCGCGCTGGGGCTCGTCGGGGCGGCGGTCGACAAGAAGCGCCGCAAGGACTGGCTGGTCGCGGCGGTCGGCGTCGTCGGCGCGCACGCCGCGTCCATCGCGGTGAAACGCGTGGTCAGGCGGCCGCGACCGGACCACCCGAGCGTCGAGGTCCTGGTCTCCACGCCGAGCAAGCTGAGCTTCCCGTCCTCGCACGCGACCTCGACTACGGCGGCGGCGGTGCTCTACTCCGGATTGACCGGGCGTAACCTGGTCCCGGCCCTGGTACCGCCGATGCTGGCCTCCCGGCTCGTGCTCGGCGTCCACTACCCGACCGACGTTCTGGCCGGAGCGGCCCTTGGGGGCGTAGTCGGCGGCTTGATACGTAGGAAGCTGAAGCGACGATGAGTGAAACGACCGAGAAGGCCGATTCCAAGCCTGACGACGTAGAACCCGTGGCCGAGGCCGCCGAACCGAAGAAGGTCGCCGGCGGTCTCGTCGGCGGCATCATCAAGACGGCACGCCCGCGCCAGTGGGTGAAGAACGTGCTGGTGTTCGCCGCACCGTTCTTCGCCTTTTCGAAGTCGACGGACCGGACCGGCCTGCTGATCGCCGCGCTGATCGCCTTCGCGGCGTTCTCGCTGGTGGCCTCCTCGGTCTATCTCATCAACGACGCGATCGACGTCGAGGCCGACCGGGCGCACCCGACCAAGCGGAACCGGCCCATCGCGGCCGGGATCGTGCCGGTGCCGGTGGCGTTCGTCGCGGCGGGCGTGTTCTTCGCCGCCGGCCTCGGCATCTCGTTCTTCGCCAGCTGGCAGCTCGCGGTCGTGCTGGCGGTCTACGAGGCCGTCCAGCTCGGCTACTGCTTCGGGCTCAAGCACCAGCCGGTGGTCGATCTGGCCATCGTCGGCTCGGGCTTCCTGATGCGGTCGATCGCCGGTGGTGTGGCCGCGGGTATCGCGCTTTCGCAGTGGTTCCTGCTGGTCACCGCGTTCGGTTCGCTGTTCATGGTGGCGGGCAAGCGCTACGCCGAGATCATGCTCTTCGAGCGCACCGGAGCGAAGATCCGGTCTTCGCTCAAGAAGTACTCGGCGAGCTACCTGCGGTTCGTCTGGGCGACGTCCGCGGCGATCCTGATCATGTCCTACTGCCTGTGGGCGTTCGAGATCCGCCAGGTCGAGCACGACTCGGTCTGGGCGGTCGTCTCGATGGTCCCGTTCGTGGTGGCCGTCCTGCGCTACGCCGTCGACGTCGACGGCGGCAACGCGGGCGAGCCGGAGGAGATCGCGCTCAAGGACCGCGTGCTCCAGGTGCTCGGCGCGAGCTGGGTCATCACGCTGTTCCTGTCGTTCTATCTCTGATTCGACAGCTCACGCACAGCGCATCCATAGGAAGCGCACGGATCCTCGGTGATGGGGGCGGGCACACAGCCCGCCCCCATCAGCCTGAGGAGCGAAAAATGACCGACCAGCAGCGGCCGTCCGAAGACGAGGACAAGACGGTCGAGCAGCCTTCAGTGGCGGACGAGACCCCGAAGCAGCAGCCCGCCGCGCCTCCGCCGGTGGTGCAGGCCCCGCCCCGGAAGGGCGGATTCCGCCGGTTCGCCGGGCACCGCGCGACGCAGCTGGTGGCGGTCGGCGCCCTCGGCTTCGTCCTCGGCGGCGGCATCATCGGCACCGCCGTCGGCCTGGCCTCCCGCGACGGCGACCGGCCCGGTTTCTCCCGTGAACACCGTGGCCCGGGTGGTCATGGCATGGATCGCGACTTCCGTGACGGCCCCGGCTGGCGTGACCAGCGCCACGGCGGGTAGATAACGGAATCATCACGCCGCCGTGTACGGTGTTCGTGATGCGAAGCGCCTCCGCCGATCTGCCCCAGGCTCCCGGTGCGCTGCCGGGAGCCGCCGTCCTTACCCGACCCTGGGTGCTCCCGGCCGGGGCGGCGGTGGCGTCGGCCCTGGTGTTCGTGCTGGTCAGCGGGCATTTGATCGACGACACGTACATCACGCTCTCGTATGCGAAGAACCTCGCCTTCCACGGCCACTGGGGCCTGATCGAAGAAGGCACCGCCAACACCGCGACGTCGCCGCTGAACGTCCTCGTACTGGCGCTCATCACCTTCATCGTGCGAGACGCCGTCTTCGCCGCCGGGATCGTCTTCGTCGCGAGCCAGGTGGCGCTTGTCCTCGGCCTCCGCCGCATCGGCGCCGCGACCGGCCTCTCGGGCTGGTTCGCCCCGCTGGCACTGGGCCTGCTCCTGGTGAACCCGCTGCTGCTGTCGTCGGTCGGTCTCGAAGTCGCCCTCGGCGCGGCGGCCGTCGTCTGGTCGATGGTGTTCCTCCACGAACGACGGCCCGCCGCCGCAGGCGCGGTGATCGGCCTGATCGCGCTGATCCGGATCGATCTGCTGCTGATCGCGTTCGTGCTGTTCCTCGGGCGCCGCGAATTCTGGGTGGGCATCTGGCGGATGACGTTCGCCGCGCTCGCGGTGATGCTGCCGTGGTTCGTGTTCAGCTGGCTGGTGCTGGGTTCGGCGGTGCCGGACACCCTGGTCATCAAGATCATGCAGCGGTCGTGGGGCCCGTTCAGCTTCACCAACGGCCCGCTGCTGTACTGGCGCAACTTCCCGGTGGCGGCGACACTTTCCTTCCTGCCGCTCGTGATCGGCGCGCTCGCCGGTCTACTGTGGACATTCCACTTCCGGCGCGGCTCGGAGCGGGCGAAGCGCCTGCTGCCGTTCGCGACCCTCGCCATCGCCGGCGCGGCGCACTATCTGGCCTATTGCTGGCTGAACGTCCCGCCGTACCACTGGTATTACGCGCCCAGCATCATCGGCGCGACGGTGTTCTTGGCCGCCGCTGCCTGCGCGGTGCCCGGCCGGGCCCGGCTCGGGACGGGGATCCTCGCGGGCGCCTTCCTGCTGACGAGTGCCGTTGCCTACGCGGCTCCCGAACTGCCGCGCCGGTTCGCTCCCATCACCAGCAATCACGCGGCGTCGGACGAATACCGCGCGATCGGCTCACAGCTGGGCGCCTTGACCAAGGGGCGCAAGGTGGAGAGCGCGGGGGAGGTCGGCGCGCTCGCGTACTCCTGCGACTGCGACATCGTCGACCAGTTCTCCGACCGCGGGTCGGTCGATCCGGCGATCGTCGAGACGAAGAACCGCAGCAGCGATCTGGGGAAGGCGCTGCTGGCGGCGAACTTCCGGTTCTTCGATCACAGCGTCCCGCCCGCGACGCCGGATCTGGTGCTGGCCACCACCAGTAAGGCCCCGCCCGCGAACGCGCTGGCGAGCTGGACGATCCACTCGCCGTGGATGGGCACGCAAAGCCTGTACCTCCTCCCGGCCCGCTGACCACCCGCCCGCATTTCGTCCTCTGAATGCGGTAGTTGGCATCGCGCACTATCGCATTCAGAGGACGAAATGCGAGGGGTCAGCGGCGGGAACGGGCCCGGTCGGCCTTCGTGACGGCCAGCATGTCCCGCTGGCAGATCATGGACCCGTCGGCGAAGACGAACTGAAGCACCGGCCGAGGCGGGAAACTCCGCCCCAGGTAGAGCGCGGAAACCGAACGCACCACCTCCGACGGCATCTCCTCGAAGGTCCGGAACGGCTGGGCGGGATCCTCGCCCTCCAGCAGCCGTGCCGGGTACACGACGGCCAGCCGCCGATCCGATAGCGTCAGCCGCGCCTCGCCCTTGCCCCCGGCGAGATGGTCCGCGAGCCGCACCGCGGTCTGGTCCGTGGTCCGCGCGACGACCCAGTACGCGATCGTCGGGTCGTCGGTCCAGTCGCCTTCGAGGACGTCCGCGGCGGGCAGCGGCCATCGCGTCTTCCCAGTCACCGCAGGGGTTTCGCGCGACGCCGAGTAGGGCAGCGTGAGCTCGCCGTCCAGCACGAGACCCACGTAGCCGTGCGCGGGCGGGCAGCCGATGATCAGGCATTCGCCGGGCGCGAGCCAGAACTGATGCAGTTCCTTCTCGACGATCTCGTCGACGGACTTCGCCATCGGAAGCGTGTTCTCCATCAGCTCACCGTCACCGAGTGGAGCCAGGCGAACTGCCGGGGATCGTCGCAGTCGAACAGGAAATCCAGCCCCGATCCGTCCACAAAGGACGCACGAAGACACGGACGCCGCTTCTTGCCGTGCTCGGCCACGGCGAACCCGGCGATCGACTCGCGCGGGATCTCGGCGCACGGCACCATCTCGTGGCGCGCGATCGGGACGCCCGCCGCGTTCTCGCCGTAGGTCTTCGTGGTCATGATCGCGGCGATGTCCTTGCCGAACCCGATCGCCTTCGACAGGAACGACTTCTCCGAGGGCTTCTCCGGCGCGACGAACCTCTCCAGCACCAGCAGCCGCGCGCTGGTGAGTGCCCACAGCCGCGAAAGCGACCCGTCGGTGGACAGCTCCCGCACGGCCGCGTGCGCGAGGCCGCCCTGCTCGCCGAGCACGATGACCTGCGGCGAGGGCGGATTCGACCGGCCGCCGTCGTCGCCACCGCCCAGTGCCGCGCCGACCATGTCCCCGGCGAAGTTCGCCGCGCCCGAGCCGAGCTTGCCCAGCACGCTCTTCTTCGGCACACCCCAGGGATCAAGGCCGCGCACGTCGTAGTTCAGCGTCCGGCCGTACGCGGCCCACAGCAGCCGTTCGCCCGGGCGCAACGAAGGCAGGGCCTGCGACGCGGCCCCGAGCGGATAGCCGAGGTTCATTCCTCAGTGGTTGCCATCGGAAGTCCTTCGGGGGTATTCGGCGGATTCAGGTTTCCGCTGGGCGTGCGGCCGTGAGGTCCTCGTACCGGGTCGTACTCGGGCCTCGCGGCCGTGCGCCCAGCGGGAAGCTGGACCGTCGAGACCCCCGGAGGACTTCCGATGGTGACCACTCAGATCGGCAGCTTCCGGAAGATCGGCCGGGGGATGTGCCGCAGGGCCGACATGACCAGCCGGAACGGCGCGGGCGACCAGACCAGTTCCTTGCCGGCGCGCGAGGCGGCGACGGCGGTCTCGGCGACCTGCTCGACGTCCACCGTCAGCGGGGCGTCCTTGAGGCCTTCGGTCATCTTGGTCCGGACCTGGCCGGAGCGGACGACGGTGATCTGCACGCCGAACTCGGCCAGTGCCTCGCCGAGGCCCAGGTAGAAGCCGTCGAAACCGGCCTTGGAGGAGCCGTAGACGAAGTTCGACCGGCGGACCCGCTCACCGGCGACCGAGGACAGCGCGATGACCTTGCCGTGCCCCTGCGTCTTGAGCTTGTTCGACAGCGCGACCCCGACGGACACCGCGGCCGTGTAGTTCACGGTCGCCGCCTCGACGGCCTTCGCGTGGTCCTGCCACAGCTCTTCCTGGTCGCCGAGCAGGCCGAACGCCACGACGGTGACGTCGATGTCGCCACCCTCGAAGGCCTTGTCGAGCACGGCGGGGTGGGTGTCCAGGGCCTTGGCGTCGAAGTCGACGGTCGACACTTCGGCGCCCTTGTCCTTCAGGCGCTGAGCGGCCGCGTCGAGCCGCGGCGACTGCCGTCCGGCCAGTACGACCCGGAGGGGCTTCTCGGCCAGGTACTTCTCCGCGATCGCGAGCGCGATGTCGGAGGTGCCGCCGAGCAGCAGCAGGGACTGGGGGTTGCCCACAGCGTCGATCACAGTTCCAACCTTCGGGACATGTCAGAGGCGAAAACGCCTTCGGGGTCTACGGAAGCGCGGACCTTGCGCCATTCCTCGAGCCGCGGGTACATCTTCGCGAAGTTCTCCGCGGAGGTGCGCGAGTCCTTCGCCGTGTACAGACGGCCGCCGAGCGCGAGCACGTCCTCGTCGAGTTCCTGGCAGAACCGGCTCAGCCCGTCCTTGATCGGGAAGTCGAGGCAGACCATCCAGCCGGGGTGCGGGAACGACAGCGGCGCCGCGTTGCCCTCGCCCATCTGCTTGAACACGTTGAGGAACGACACGTGCCCGGAGTCGGCGACCTTCTGGATGATCCGGCGCAGCGGCTCGTGCGCGTTCAGCGGCGTGCTGAACTGGTACTGCAGGAAACCCTTGGAGCCGTACGCCCGGTTCCACTCGCCGAACAGGTCGAGCGGGTGATAGAAGGCGGTCAGGCTCTGGATCTGGTCGCGCGCGTTCTTGGCGGTCTTGCGGTAGTACAGCTCGCCGATCGCGGAGAACGACAGCTTGTTCGCCAGCCCGTTCGGGAACACGTCCGGCAGGGTCGCCAGGGTGCCCGGGTTGAACTTGAGCGGGTCGGCCCGCAGCTTGGGCGGCAGTTCGTCCAGTTTGGCGAGCGAGCCGCGCTGGAAGGCGGCGCGGCCGAGCTTCGCGCCCCTGGAGATCGAGTCGAACCAGCCCGAGGAGTACGTGTAGTTGTCCTCGGAGCCGTCGGTGACCAGCGCCAGCGTCTCGTCGAGGTTCGCGGTGCGCTGGATGTCGGCCTTGAAGTAGGCCGTCTCCGTCTTCGTCATCCGGATCTTGGCGCGGACGATGATGCCGGTCAGGCCGATGCCCGCCACGGTCGCCCAGAACAGCTCCGCGTCGGGGCCGTCCGGCGTGATCGTGCGCACCTGCCCGTCGGCGGTGACCAGGTCCATCGACACCACGTGGTTGCCGAAGCTGCCGGCCGAGTGGTGGTTCTTGCCGTGGATGTCGTTGGCGATCGCGCCGCCGATGGTCACCTGGCGGGTGCCCGGCAGCACCGGGACCCACAGGCCGTAGGGGAGGCCCTCGCGCATCAGCTTGTCGAGGCTGACCCCCGCGTCGAGGTCGACGATGCCGGAATCCGGGTCGATCGAGTGGATGCGGTCCAGCGCGGTCATGTCCACGACCAGGCCGCCCGCGTTCTGCGCCGGGTCGCCGTAGGAGCGGCCGAGACCACGCGCGATGACCCCGCGTTCCCCGGCCCGCGTCACCGCGCGGGCGATGGCTTCCACGTCGGGGGTGCTCAGGACGTTCGCGATACTCGGCGACGTCCTTGCCCAGCCCATGAGCGACTGCCGCTGTGTCTTGGGTGCTTGGGTCACGCCGACCAGGGTAACCACGCCGAACACTGCCCGGAACGTGACCCTGAAGTGCTCGCTTCTACACTTTGCGCATCAGCCCCAGCAGTTTATGAGGTAGAGCAGTGGTGGCGACCGACCCGAAAGCCGGCGTGACGGCAGCAGCGCCGTCCTCCCCTGGGCTGCTCGGGCAGCTCATCCGCTTCGGCCTCATCGGCGGCTTCTGCGCCCTGGTCGATTTCGGCGTCTACCAGGGGCTTCGTGCCCTCGGAATGGACGCGACGCCGTGGGTGGACATCGCCCGCGCGCTCAGCTTCATCGTGGGCACCACGACCGCCTTCTTCCTGAACCGCAAGTTCACCTTCGCCGGTGGACGCCAGGAGGGCGCGCGTCAGATCGGTGGCTTCGTGCTCTTGTACGCCGTGACGTTCCTCGTGGCCGTCGGCGTCAACCGCACGATGCTGCACGTCCTGCCGGAGTCGGCCTGGAAGGCCACCTTCGGCTGGGTCGTCTCGCAGGCAACCGCGACCGTGATCAATTTCGTCATGCTCAAGTGGGTCGTCTTCCGTGAGCCCCGCGCCACCGCCACCAGCACAGAGGAGAACTGAGGATTCATGCCCGGTAAAGCCGCCGTCACCGGAGAGGCCCCGAGCGCCATGGTGAGCACTGTCGACGACACCCGCTTCGCGGAACGCACCCCGCAGGGCCGTCTCACCGCGCAGCGCGGGCTCTACGCCGGCCCGGCCCCCATCGTCAGCAAGGACCTCTACGCCGAACTCGAATGGGGGACCGCCGTGCGCGAGCGCGGGGGCATCTCCATCGAGCCGGCGTCGAAGGTGTCCGGCAACACGTACTTCGGCCGGTTCCCCGCCAGCTACTGGCAGCGCTGGACCGACGTGACCGAGGTCCAGGTCGAGGCCGTCGTCACCGGTGACGGCCAGCTGTCCATCGGCGCTTCCGACATCGAGGGCGACCCCCGCGTGGTCGCCGCCGAGATCGTCGCGGGTGCGAAGCAGCAGAAGGTGACGCTCACCGCGAAGCTCGACAAGTTCTACGACGGCGGCGCGCTCTGGCTCGACATCGAGACCGAGGGCGGCCAGTCGCTGCGTGTCGAGAAGGTCCGCTGGACGGTCGAAGCGCCGGAGAAGATCCGCCCGACCGCGGTGACCATCTGCACGATGAACCGCGCCGACGACTGCCTGTCGAACCTGCAGGCGCTCGCCGCCGACGTCTCCTCGCTGGAGACGCTCGACGCGATCTACGTCGCCGACCAGGGCACCGACCTCGTCGAGTCGCGCGACGGCTTCGAGCAGGTCGCCAAGGACCTCGGCGACAAGCTGCACTACATCAAGCAGCCGAACCTCGGCGGTGCCGGCGGGTTCACCCGCGGCCTCTACGAGGTCGCCGGGCACACCGAGACCGAGCACGCGAACGTCCTGTTCATGGACGACGACGTGCTGCTGGAGCCGGATCTGGTGATCCGGATGACCGCGTTCTCCAACCGCACGGTCAACCCGGTCATCGTCGGCGGGCAGATGCTGAACCTGCTGCACCCGAACCAGCTGCACGTCGGCGCCGAATACGCCCGGCTGAACACGCTGGAGCCCGGCCAGCCGGTGCAGCACTCGCTCTCGACCGCCGACCTGCTCGGCGTCGACGAGGAGACCCTCAAGCCGAACCGCCAGGAACGCCGCCTCGACGCCGGGTACAACGGCTGGTGGTCGTGCCTCATCCCGTACGAGGTCGTCAAGGCCACGGGCTACCCGCTGCCGTTCTTCTTCCAGTGGGACGACGCGGAGTACAGCTACCGCGCCCGCGCGCACGGTTTCCCCACGGTCACCCTTCCGGGCGCCGGCGTCTGGCACGCCGACTTCCACTGGAAGGACTGGGACGAGTGGCACCGCTACTTCAACCTGCGGAACTCGATCATCACCGCCGCGCTGCACTCGCCGTTCAACCTGAACCTGCTCTCGCGCGTGCTCATCGCGCAGCTGGTCCGGTACCTGCTCGGCATGCAGTACGGCCTGTCCGCCACGCTGATCAAGGCCGTCGAGGACTTCCTCGAAGGGCCGGAGGTCCTGCGTGACGGCGGCGTCGCCGCGATGAAGGAGATCCGCCGGATCCGCGACGAGTACCCCGAGACCAAGCGGCACAAGGCCACCGACGTCCCGGGTATCGCGTCGAACGACATCGGCATCATCAACAGCGCGCCGCGGCCCAGCATGCAGCGCCTGGTGCTGATCAAGCGGATCCTCGACCGGGTGCTCGGCCGCAGCCGTCACTCGCTCGGCGCGATCCCGATCGACGAGGCCCACTGGTGGCACGTCGCGACCTTCGACACCGCCGTCGTCACCGACGCTTCGCAGGAAGGCGTGCGGGTCCGCTCGTACGACCGCGCGAAGATGTTCGACCTGGCGCGCCGGGGCGCGAAGGTGATCCAGCGGCTCCGCAAGGAAGGCGCGGCGGTGCAGGAGCAGTACAAGCGCGCCATGCCCGAGCTGACCTCGCGGGACAACTGGAAGCGGCTTTACGAGCTGTAAGCACGCTTCGCTTTATCGAGTGTCATGAAAGGGTCGTTCAGGACGTTTTTCGTCCTGAACGACCCTTTCATGACGTTTGGGATCGGTCCTGACAGCCAGGAAAAACCGGTCAAGTAAGGGTAGCCTTACCCGCATGACGGATCTGGTCGCCCGCGCCCAAGCCCTCGCCGATGATCTCCTCTTCCCCGCCGCCACCGAAATCGACCTCAAGGGCGAAGTGCCCTCAAGCCACTTCGACGCCCTCGCCGCCGAAGGCTTCTACGGCCTCGCGGCGCCCAAGGAAGCCGGCGGTCCGGGCGCCGACCTCCCGACGATCGTCCAGGTCCTCGAAACGCTGGCGGGCGGCTGCCTCAGCACGATGTTCACCTGGATCCAGCACCACGGCCTGGTCGCCGCGCTCACCACGGCCGACAACGCGGAACTGCGCGACCGCTACCTCCCGCGGCTGGTCAGCGGGGAACTCAAGGCGGGCGCCGCGTTCGCCGCGGTGATCCCGACCCCGCCCAGGCTGCGCGCGGAACGCGTCGAGGGCGGCTACCTGCTCGACGGCGAAGCCCCGTTCGTCAGCGGCTGGGGCGTCATCGACCTGCTCCAGCTCTGCGCCCGCGACGGCGACACCGTGGTGAGCGCGATCATCGACCCGGTGGCGGGGGAGCAGCTGGAGGCGCGGCCGCTCGACCTCGTCGCGGCGCAGGGCACGGCCACCGTGCACCTCGTCTTCACTCGCTACTTCCTGCCCGATGACCGCGTCTACGGGAAGATCGCGCACGCGGACTTCGTCGCGGGCAACACCTTCGCCTCCCGGCTCAACGGCTGCGCGCCCCTCGGCCTCGCCGCCCGCGCCGCGCGGCTCATCGAAGAACTCGGGAAACCCGACGTCGCCGCCGGGATCCGGGCCGAGATCGACGCGGTCCGCGGCAGGCTCGACGCGGCCCTCGCCGATCCGCCGTCGCTGCCCGCGGCCAGGGCGGCGGGCGCGGAGCTCGCCTTCCGGGCCGCGGGCGCGCTGGTCGCGGCCAACGGCAGCACGTCGGTGCTCGCCGGACGACACCCCCAGCGGCTCGTCCGGGAAGCCACTTTCCTGCTGGTCGCCGCCAGTCGCCCGGAAATCAAATCCGGTCTGCTGGAGCTCTTTTCCCGGAATTAGTGGAGGCCGAACACTCTCGTCTTGCGGTTGAGATCGTCGATGTAGGCGGCGGCGACGTGGGAGAAGTTGATCGCCACCTCGGAGTCGTCCCTCGTCTGGATCGTCTGCACCGAACCGGTGCGGACGAAATGCGAGAGATCCTTGGTCAGCCGTGCGGTTTCTTCCGTCGTGAGCGCGAAGAGCAGCGGCTCCCCGCCGGTGGCGAGATGGAGGACGAGCGCGGGTTTCTGGTCTGCCATGAATCCATGGCACCAGCCGTGATCACAACCGGGCAAGCGGGTTCGCTGCGGGCGTATCGGGCGCGTGGACTACGTTCATCCCGACGGACAAGACACCCGCGGGGGGGAAATGGCGATGCCGCATTCGTTCTCGTTGTCGCTGGCGGCGGTGGACATCCTGCTCGAACACGGCCGGTTCGGACCGGCGCCCGTCCCGTTCGAGGTCCCGCACATCGGCACGACGACCGATCAGCGCGCGATGGTGCGCGAGGCCGTCTTCCGCGATCTCGAAGGCCGCGGCCTGATGCGCGGCGGCAGGCTCGACGCCGACGTCGAACTCGCGATCGCCACCTTCGCCAATCCGCAGCTCGCCGTCTGGGCGGTCGCGCAGATGGACAAGGACAAGCAGCTGTTCGCGCGGGCGGCGACGAACGGGCAGTTCGCGGTCGTCGTGCGCCAGGAAGAGAACCTGCTCGTGTTCGAGGAGACCAGGCCGACCGCGATCGTCGCGTCGATCGTCGATCTGCTGCCGCTCACCCCGGCGGGCCCCGGTCAGTCGGTCACCATCGCGAAGCCGGCGAGCGCGCCGAAGCGCCCCCGGAACGACGACGCGTACGACCCCTTCGCCAACGTCAGCGGGCCGCGGTCGCACGGGTCGAACCCGCAGCAGCGGCAGGTGGAGCGGATCTTCGAGAAGCCGAAGACGCGAGTGGGCCAGTTCAGCGTGTTCATCCGCGGCGGCCAGGTGTTCCCGCCACTGGCGTGGTTCGACACCGAAGCGGGCCGCTTCATGATGACCTCGCGCCAAGCGGCCGACGGGCAAAGCTGGCTGACCTACGCTCCCGCCGACAACGCGAGGATCGCTCAGCAGCTGTACGCCCAGCTCGAAGGGCAGTTCTGAACGACTGGGAACCGGGGTGACGCCCGTTTCGTCACAGTTTCGGAGATCTTCGGCGATCGGTGAATCACCGTCGCGCAGAGTGCCCGGCTAGTAGACTTCCGGGCGATACGCACGGGCGAGCAGACGAGGCAGTGGGGCGGGCGATGGCTTTCGAAGCGGACGGCGGACAGGCGGCACCGGACTTCTCGATCGGCGCGGCCATGGGCGCGGCAGCCGGTTACGTGGCGGCGGGTGGCCTGAACGCGGCCGCGGTCGCCCAGGTGAGCGCGGAGACCCAGAAGCTGGTCTCGGCCGCCAAGAGCGGCGGCTTCAAGATCACCGCCGAAGGCGTCAAGCCGCTTCTCAAAGCGGTGCGCGACATGGGGGCCGAGCTCACCAGGCTGGAGCGGCAGACCATCCGGCTCTCCGAAGCGCCGCAGCTCGGCGACCACCCGTACGGCAGGACCGTCGCGGCCCACGACCAGAAGGGCGCCGCCCAGTCGGCCAATTCGGCGAGTGCGGTGCTCGGCAAGTTCAAGCAGGTGGTGCTGGACACCGAAGAAGCGCTGTTGCGCGCGTCGGGCCAGTACAAGAAGAAGGAAGACGAAACGGTCGAGGCGCTCGATCGGCTCAAGAACTGAGGCGGAATGAAGAAGCTGCTCCTCGTACCGCTGACCGCGGCCGCGCTCGTGCTCGCGGCCTGTTCCACCGAAAAGCCGGGCACCCCGTCCGCGGCGCCGTCGTCGCCGGCGCAAGGTGGCGAGTCCACCGCGCCGACGACGGCCACCGGTGGTGCCGACCCCGCGTCGATCGATCCGTGCTCGCTCCTCGGCGTGGCCGACCTCGCGTCGTACGGCACTTTCAAGGGGCCGGTTCCCCAGAACGACGCCGGTGCCCGTGGCTGCGAGTTCGCCAAGGAGGCCGAGTCGGCGGCGGACTCCGTTTCGCTCGGCGTCGACATCCGTGACAAGCAGGGCATCGACAGCGTCGCCGACAGCGGGAACGGCAAGACCACCGGCAACGTCAACGGCCGCAAAGCGGTGCTCGTCCCTAAGCCGCCTTCCGGCTGCCTGATGGCGCTCGAAATCGGCGCCTCCGCCCGGGCCGACATCGTGGTCGTCAGCACGGATCCGGAGAAGTCGTGCGGGATGGCGGAGAAGATCGCCGACATCGTCGAACCGAAGCTTCCGAAGGGCTAGGGGGAACAGAGGATGACCACCAACAAGGGTCAGATGACCGAGCAGGAGTACGTCAGCGGTCTCTCGCCCCAGGCCCGGGACCAGTACTACCAGGACAAGGCCAGCGGCGAGGCCGGCGACGGTCCGTTCGCCATCTTCCAGCGGCTGATCGCCCAGGGCAGGGCTCAGCAGCAGTCGGAAGACGTCGGGAACAAGACCGTCGACGAGCTGACCAAGAACAAGGACATCAAATACGTCGAGGGGCTCGAGCCGCCGAACGGCGACTACCTCGGCTACGACCACGAGAAGCTCGAACAGTTCGTCAACAGCAACCTGAACGTCGAGCAGGTCTCCGAGGTCTCGACCGCGTACCACGAGATCCACAAGGCCTTCGACACCTTCTCGAGGACGATGGACCAGGCCGTCACCGCCTCGCAGGGCACCTGGGAAGGTGACGCGGCGGGCAACGCGCAGGGCTACTTCAAGAGCCTCAGCAAGTGGTCCGAGGCGAACTCGCAGAACGCCAAGCTCGCCTCCGAGACGATCTACGACCAGGGCACCGCGGCTTCCACGGTGAAGAACACGATGCCCAAGCCGATCCCCTTCAACTGGAAGGACGAGGTCGGGGGGTGGATGACGTCGAACCCGTTCAATCTCGGCGAGAACATCGACAAGTCCATCCAGAAGCAGAAGGACAGCCAGGAGGCCCACACCCAGGCGGCCTCCGCCATGAACAGCTACGACAAGGCCTTGTACGAGGCCGCGTCGAAGCAGCCGGCGTTCGCCGAGCCGCCGAAGTTCGGCGAGGGCGGCGGTGGCGGGATCGACGATCCGGGCAGGCCGCAGCCGTACCAGGTCCCGCCCGGCTCGAACACGCCCGGCTCCAACAACCCCGGCAACACCTACATCCCGCCCGGCAACGGTGGCGGGGGCAGCGGTGGTGGCGGAGGCGGTGGCGGCGGCTACGGCTCCCAGTTGCCCGGCCCGGGCAGCACCA
Organism: Amycolatopsis sp. WAC 04169; assembly: GCF_003947535.1. Taxonomy (NCBI): domain Bacteria; kingdom Bacillati; phylum Actinomycetota; class Actinomycetes; order Pseudonocardiales; family Pseudonocardiaceae; genus Amycolatopsis; species Amycolatopsis sp. WAC 04169. The sequence goes on from NZ_QHJI01000001.1 coordinate 688,165, forward strand.
CGGGGTCCGGCAGCCTCCCGTCGGGTACGACGCCGTCCGGCTTCCAGAACAACCCGGCGCCGATCACCACGCCCGGCCCCAACAACAACGCGATGCCGATCAGCCCCATGCCGATGGCGCCGCCCATGATGGGCGGTGGCATGGGTGACTCGGACTACAACAGCCGGACCGGCCGCGGTGGCGGCGGAAGCGGCTTCGGCCCCGGCAGCGGCGCCGGTTCGACACCCGGCTCGGGTTCCGCGTCCGGCGCGGCCCGCCCGGGCGGCGTCGGCGCCGCCGAAGCGGCCGCCGGCCGCGGTATGGGCGGTCTCGGCGGTGGCGCAGCCGGTCGCGGTGGTCCGGGGATGGCGGGCGGAGGAATGGGCGGCCGCGGTCAGCAGTCGGACGGAGACGAGGACACCGAGCACCAGCGTCCGACGTACCTCGTCGAGGGCGACCCCGACGAGGTGTTCGGGACCGACATGCGCACCGCGCCGCCGGTCATCGGCGAGTAGACGGACGAAAAAAGGGCCCCTCGCGCGAGCGAGGGGCCCTTTTTTCGTGGAGCTCAGTAGCGGTAGAACTTCTCCTTGCGGCCCTGGCGAACCAGCTTGAGCCACTGCAGGAAGGCCTTCGGATCCCGCTTCACACCGACGAAGTACAGGCCGAACCGCACCACTTCGAGCGCGCCGATCTTGCGCATGCCCGGCTGCGACAGCAGGTAGCCGCGGTTGCGGTAGGTGTAGTAGCGCTTGACCTCGTTCTCCGGATCCTGCGCGTGGAACCGGCCGCCCAGCATCGGCTTGAACTCGTCCGAGCCGTCCGGGTGCAGGTACGCGGTCTTGAGCGAGGTGCCGAACGGCAGCCCGGAACGCACCAGGCGCCGGTGCAGCTCGACCTCGTCGCCGCGGAAGAACAGCCGCAGATCCGGCACCCCGACGACGTCCAAAGTGGACGCCCGGAACAACGCGCCGTTCATCAGCGAAGCGATCCCCGGCAGGAAGTCGGCGCCCAGCTCCGACGACGATCGCTTCCAGGTCAGCCCGCGCCGCAACGGGAACGCGAGCTTGTCCGGCGCTTCGATGTTCGACACCACCGGGGAGATCTCGGCCAGATTCCGCTTCTCGGCCTCGTCCAGCAGGATCGCCAGGACGTTCTCGTCGGCGGGACGGCCGTCGTCGTCGGCCAGCCAGATCCAGTCCGCGCCAAGGGAAAGCGCGTGCAACATGCCGAGCGCGAACCCGCCCGCGCCGCCGAGGTTGCGGTGCGAAGGCAGGTACGTGAAGGGCAGCGGGTAGTTCTCGACGATGTCCCGCGCCGATTTGTCCGGCCCGTTGTCGACCACGACGAGGTGGTCGACCGGCCGGGTCTGCGCGGCGATCACCTTGAGCGAGTCCGCGAGCAGTTCCCGTCGATGGCGCGTGACGACCACGCCGACGACCGCGCCTTCGGGTAACTGCCGGGTCTCGTCGGTCATCCTTGGCCACCGTTCGTCGTCGCCACCGGCTCGGGTTCGATACCGAACCGCTCCAGCGTCTCCTTGCTCATGTTCTCGAACGGGTCGCGCCCCTTGTAGCCGGTGAGCACCTCGCGCAGCGAACCGCGCTGTTTGACGTGCCCCTCGTCCATCCAGATGGCGGAGTCGCAGAGCTCGAAGAGGAACTCGTCCGAGTGGCTGGCGAACACCAGGATGCCCGACCGCTTCACCAGCGCCTTCAGCCGGTCCTTCGCCTTGTTGAGGAACGCCGCGTCGACCGCGCCGATACCCTCGTCCAGGATCAGGATCTCCGGGTCGATCGACGTGACCACACCCAGCGCCAGGCGCACCCGCATACCGGTCGAGTAGGTCCGCAGCGGCATCTGCAGGTAGTCGCCGAGTTCGGTGAACTCCGCGATGTCGTCGACGCGGGCTTCCATCTGCTTCGCGGTCATCCCGAGGAACAGGCCGCGGATGATGATGTTCTCCAGTCCGGAGATCTCCGGGTCCATGCCGATGCCGAGGTCGAAGACCGGCGCGATCTTGCCGGAGATCTTCGCCGAACCGCGGGTGGGCTCGTAGATGCCGGACAGCAGCCGCAGCAGCGTCGACTTGCCGGCGCCGTTGTGGCCGACAAGGCCGACCCGGTCGCCTTCGCGGAGCTGGAGGCTCACGTCGTGGAGGGCTTCGATGATCGGCACCTTGCTCTCGGTGCCGATCTTGCCGCCGACCTTGCCCAGCACCTTCTTCTTCATGGAGCGGGTCTTCGCGTCGAAAATGGGGAAGTCGACGTAGGCGTTGTGCACATCAATGCTGACCATCTGTCACACCCAATAAGAGACGCGGGAACGGTAATTGCGCATCGCGACCAGCGCGAGACCCCAGCCGACGACGGTGATGCCGAGCACCACGTACCAGCTGTTGAGGCTGACGGCCTGGCCGATCAGCGGCGCGCGCACGATCTGGATGAAGTGGAAGAGCGGGTTGGCGTAGACGAACGGGAGGGCCGCCGAAATGCCGTCACGGGCCCCACCCGCCATCAGCTGGTCGATCGGCCACACGATCGGCGTCATGTAGAAGAGCAGCTGGATGAGCGAGTTGATCACCTGCGGGATGTCCCGGTAACGGGTCGAGATGATGCCCAGCAGCAGGGTGACCCAGCCGGCGTTCAGCGCGAGCATCAGGATGCCGGGGATCGCGCTCAGCGAGTACCAGCCGATGCCGGGGTGGCAGATACCGGAGAAGCCCTCGTAGCAGTTGCCGGTGTTCAGCGAGTACTGGTGGTTGAGCGAGGTGAAGAAGATCGCGACCACGATCACGTAGATGATCAGGTTGTGCGCCAGCATGAGGGTCTGCCGCCAGACCGTTCGCAGCACGTAGACCGAGAGCGGTGCCGGGAGCTGTTTGATCAGCCCCTCGTTGGAGATGAAGGTCTCCATGCCCTCGGACAGACAGCCGCTGATGAAGCCCCAGACGATGAAGCCCGTGCTGATGTAGGGAAGGAACGTCGCCGTCGGCATGTTGAACAACTGTGAGTACAGAAGCCCCAGGCCGAGCGCGATGACACCCTGGCTGATGGTGATCCAGAACGGGCCGATCACCGAGCGGCGATAGCGCTGCTTGATGTCCTGCCAGCCGAGGTGTCCCCACAGCTCTTTGGCGGCGAAACCGGTCTTGATATCGGCGAACGCGCGCGAAAAGGTCTTGCTGTCCGAAATCGGCGGAACCGAGGTCGGCGCAGCACCGTCGGCGGCGTGAACCGTGCTGGTGGCATGCACGGGAACGAGGGTACCGATGGGGCCGATGATGCCTGGGGCGCCCCGTCCCGACCACGGAACGCTACCGTCGGATTCGAACCCGAACGCGGTGCGTGTGCTGGTACTTTCTGCCCTCATGACTGCTGCACTCGGCGACGCGAGCCTGATGGTCAATCTGCTCGCCGCATACGCCGACCGGCCGGAGCCCCGTTCGGTGGCCGTGGTCGGGAATCAGCCGCTTCCGCCGGACCCCCGGCGGGCGAAGGCCATCGACGCGTGTGACCTCGTGATCCGCGTCAACGGCTTCGTCGTGGACGAGCCGGGCGGACCCGAAACGGTCGGTAGCCGGGTGCACGTCGTGGTGTTCAACCGGGCCGTCCGCGCCACCAAGCACGTCTTCCGTGACTACCGCAAGCGGCTCTACCTGCTGGTCGAGCCGGGCCGGATGCACTGGGAGCCCGAAGACATCCCGGGCTGGTGGCCCGGTGACCTCGGTTACGTGCCGGTGCCGAACCGCGAGGTCGTCCTGCCGCTGTCCGACGCGCTCGGGCTGCCGAGCCGCGAAGAAGGCCTGTGGTCGACCACCGGGACGCTGGCCGCGTGGATCGCGCGCACGTCGTTCCCGCACGCCACGCTGGTCCTGTCCGGGTTCTCGTTCATCGACGACCCGGCCCAGACCCACTGGGAGCACGCCGCGGGCGACTCCTGCATCGTCGGACCCGAGCACCGCATCGCCGCCGAGGGCAGGCTGCTGGACTCGTGGACGAAGACCGGCGAAACCGAACTCCTGCGCTGAACTCCCAGCCAGCCCATCCCGAGAAGGAACACCCCATGGCAGTGCAGAAACTCCGCAGCGGCGTGATCGGCCGGATCGCCCGGCTCATCGACTTCCGGATCGACGAGCGGCTTCGCGACCTCAACGGACGCGTCAACGACCTCGAACACGCCACCGCGGACCACCGCCGCCGGCTCGACGGCGCCGAGAGCGGCCTCGAACACGCCCGCGGCGACCTGCGCTGGACCCGCGCCGAGCTGGACCGCCTGATCCCGAGCGTCGCGGCACAGGAGGCCCAGCTGGAGGATCTGCGCGAGTCGCTGTCGCTGCCGGTGCACGCCGACAAGCCCGAACTGGCCGAGGCGCGCAGCCTGATCCAGGAGATCCAGCGCCAGCACGCCCAGATCCGCGTCCGGCTCGCCGGGATCGCGCGGTACGAGGACCGGCTGCGCCGGATCGAGGACCGCCAGCGCGAAACCATCGAGCAGACTCAGTGACCCGTGCTGGCTCGTGAGGCCACGGAGGCCGACGCCGGGTTGCTGCTCGCCTGGCGGAACGACCCTCGTACCCGGCAGGCGTCCCGTTCGACCGCGGTGATCACGCTCGACGAGCATTCCGCGTGGTTGCGTGGGGTGCTGGCGTCGCCGGACAGGGTGCTGTACGTCGTCGAACTCGACGGGGTCCCGGTCGGCACCGTCCGGTTCGACCGCGAGGACGAGGGCGTCTGGGAGGTCAGCATCACTCTCGCGCCGGAAAGCCGTGGCCGCGGATTGGCGGCTTCGGTCCTGGCGGAGGGCGAGCGGGCCTTCACCGCCGGTCACCGGGTGCGGGTGGTGGTCGCGGCCGTGCACCGGGACAACGCGGCGTCGGCCGCGCTCTTCGACCGGGCCGGGTACACCGAGACCGCGCCTGCCGTCGACGGTTTCCGGAAGCTGCGTAAGACTGTGTCCTGACCAGACCGTCGTCAGGGAGGCGTTTCGTCCATGTCAGCACAGGAAGTCCGGATCGGCGCGCACCGCATCGGGGCCGGGCATCCGCCGTTCGTCATCGCCGAAATGTCCGGTAACCACAACGGCGAACTCGCCAGGGCACTGGAGATCGTCGACGCGATCGCCGAAACCGGCGCGCAGGCGGTGAAACTGCAGACCTACCGGCCGGACACCATCACGATCGACGTCGACGCCCCCGCCTTCCGGGTCAGCGACTCGCATTCGCTGTGGGGCGGCGAGAACCTCTACAAGCTCTACGAGCGCGCCCACACGCCGTGGGAATGGCACGAGCCGCTGTTCGAGCGCGCCCGGGCCCGTGGCCTGGAGATCTTCTCCAGCCCGTTCGACCCCACCGCCGTCGAACTGCTGGAGTCGCTGGACGCGCCCGCGTACAAGATCGCCTCGTCGGAGATCGTCGACCTGCCGCTGATCGAACTGTGCGCGAAGACCGGCAAACCGCTGATCATCTCGACCGGGATGGCCAGCGTCGCCGAGATCGACGCGGCGGTCCGGACCGCGCGCGAGGCGGGCAACGACCAGCTGATCGTGCTCGGCTGCACCGCGAGCTACCCGGCGTCGCCGACCGAGAGCAACCTGCGTGGCCTGCCCGTCCTGGCGGGCGTGACCGGGACGCTCGTCGGCCTGTCCGACCACACGCCCGGCATCGGCGCCCCGCTCGCGGCTGTCGCGCTCGGTGCCGTAGCCATCGAAAAGCACGTGACGCTGGCCAGGAGCGACGGCGGTGTCGACTCGGAGTTCTCCCTGGAGCCCGCCGAACTGGCCGCGCTGGTCACCGAATCGCACCGCGCGTGGGAGGCGCTGGGCGCGGCGGTGATCGGGCCGCGCGAGAGCGAGAAGGAAGGCCTGCGGCTGCGGCGTTCCCTGTACGTCGTGGAAGACGTGCGTGCCGGGGACACGGTGACGCGGGAGAACGTCCGCTCGATCCGGCCCGCCGGTGGGCTGGCCCCCGCCGAGATCGTGAACGTGCTCGGCCGCACCTTCTCCTCCGATGTTCCGAAGGGCACCGCGCTCACCTGGGGCCTGATCTAGCCGAAGAAGCCGTGGACCTCGTCGATGACGCGGTCCACGTCGGCGTCGGTCAGCGCCGGGAACAGCGGCAGTGAGAGCTCCTGGCTGTAGTACAGCTCCGCGTTCGGGCACATCCCGCGCTGGTATCCGAGGTCCTCGAACACCGGGTGCCAGTACGCGGGGATGTAGTTGACCTGTACGCCGATTCCCTTGGCGCGCAAGTGATCGAACAGCGCGCGGCGGCGTCCTTCGAGGACTCGCAGCGGGTACAGGTGCCACACCGGATCCGCGCCTTCACGCACCGCGGGCGTCAGCACTCCGTCCAATGAGGACAGTGCGGCGGTGTAGCGCGCGTGGATCTCCGCGCGCCGCTTCTTGAACTCCGCGAGCCTGCGCAGCTGGCTGCTTCCCAAGGCGCACAACACATCCGGCAACCGGTAGTTCAGGCCGAACTCGTGCACCTCCTGATGCCAAGCGCCTTCGTCCGGATACCGCTGCGCCGCCTTGTCCCGCACCAGCCCGTGATTGCGGAAACCGCGGGCGCGCGTCAGCAGCTCGTCCGAACCGGCGACCACCGCGCCGCCTTCGGCCGTGGTGAGGTTCTTGGTGGGGAAGAAGGAGAACGTCGTGAGGTCGGCGAGCGAGCCGACCGGCCTGCCGTGGGAGCTTCCGCCCACCGAATGCGCGGCGTCTTCCAGCAGCAGTGCGCCGTTGTCGTGCGCGATCCGGCCGAGCTCGTCCAGCTCGGCCGGGTGGCCGGCGTAGTCCACGGCCGCGACGACCTTGGTCCGGGTGGTGACGACCGCCGAAGCCGCCGCCGGATCGAGGTTCCCGGTGTCCGCCTCGACATCGGCGAACACGACCTTGCCGCCGAGCAGTGCGGCTGTCGCGGCGGTGGCGACAAAGGTCATCGGAGACGTGACGACCTCGTCACCGGGACCGATCCCGGCCGCCGCGTACGCGACGTGCAACGCGGCCGTGCCCGAGGTGACGGCCACCGCCGGCGTGCCACCGGTGTGCTCGGCGAGGTCCGATTCGAAGCGCGTGACGGCGGGGCCGGTGGTCAGCCAGTCGCCGCGCAGCACCTCGGTGACGGCGGCGATGTCCTCGTCCGAAACGGACTGACGGCCGTAGGGCAGGAAGTCAGCCATACTGCTCGACCAGGTCGCGCAGCTCGTCCGCGTCGAGCCACAGGTCGTTGGTGTCCGAGCGGTAGGCGAAGTTCTCCGGCACGGCCTCGCCGCTGGTCGGCGGTTCGTAACCCCAGCCCGCGATATGCGGCTGGACGACGTACCGGTCGCTCAGCCGCACGGTGCGGCGGGCGTCGTCGGGGGCGATCATCTCTTCGTGCAGCTTCTCGCCGGGACGGATGCCGACCTCGTGCATCGGCGAACCGGGCGCGATCGCCTGCGCGAGATCGACCAGCCGCATGCTCGGGATACGTGGCACGTACAGCTCGCCGCCGTTCATCTGGTCGAAGGAATCGATCACGAACTGCACGGCCTGCGGGAGCGTGATCCAGAACCGGGTCATCTCCTTGTGCGTGATCGGCAGCGACTCGCCCTTGGCCGCGAGCGCGCGGAAGAACGGGATCACACTGCCGCGCGAGCCCATCACGTTGCCGTAGCGGACCACGGAGAACCTGGTCGGATGCGTCGCGGCGTAGTGGTTCGCGCTGATGAACATCCGGTCGGCGCACAGCTTCGTGGCGCCGTAGAGGTTGATCGGGCTGGACGCCTTGTCCGTCGACAGCGCGACGACCTTCTTCACCCCGGTGTCGATCGCGGCCTCGATGACGTGCTGCGAGCCGACGACGTTGGTCTGCACGAATTCGAACGGGTTGTACTCACCCGTGTCGACCTGCTTGAGCGCGGCGGCGTGCACCACGTAGTCGACGCCGTGCATGGCGCGCTCGAGGCGGCGGCGGTCCCGGATGTCGCCGATGAACCAGCGCAGCCGCGGGTCGTTGTCGAACTGCTGGCGCGCTTCGTACTGCTTGAGCTCGTCGCGGGAGAGCACGACCAGCCGTCGCGGGTTCAGCTCGGCCAGGGCGTAGGTGATGAACGCCTTGCCGAACGAACCGGTCCCGCCGGTGAGCAGGATGCTGGAGCCATCCAGCTCGGACATCGTTGACCTCCGCGTTTCGGTGCTACTGCCGCAGGACATCATGTCACCCATGGATCCAGACCCCGGGGCCCACGTGGTCAACGCCGTCATCCAGGCACGCGCGTCGTCCACCCGGCTACCTGGCAAGGTGCTCCGCCCCCTGGCGGGCCGGAGCGTCCTCGGCTGGGTCGTCCGGGCCGCCGCCGCTTCGCCGGGGATCGACAACGTCGTGGTCGCGACCTCGACGGAGGCCGACGACGACGCGGTGGCCGAGGAGGCCGCCCGGCACGGTGCCCTGGTCGCGAGAGGGCCGCTCGACGACGTCCTCGCGCGTTTCGCGGTCGCTATCGAGTCCTACCCGGCCGACGCGGTGGTACGGCTCACGGCGGACTGCCCGCTGCTGGATCCCCACCTCATCGGCCAGCTCGTGGCGCAGTGGCGCGCGCAGCCGTCGCTGGACTATCTGAGCACCGTGCTGGTGCGCACCCTGCCGCGCGGGTTCGACGCCGAGCTCGTGCGCACCGGGGTGCTCGCCGAACAGATCGAGACGGCCCGCGGCGCCGATCGCGAGCACGTCACCTCCGGCGTCTACGCGAACCCGGAGCGGTACTCGTGCGCCGGGATCGTCGTCAGCCCGCCCGCCGACGACCTGCGCGTGACTTTGGACACCGTCGAGGACTGGTCGGTCATCGAAGGGATCGTCGCCGAACTGGGCGACCGCGTCGGCGACTGGCGCGAGGTGGTCGCGGTGCTGCGCTCACGGCCCGAACTGGCGAAGCTCAACGAGCATGTCGAACAGAAGAAGGTGGCCAGGTGACCCGGCTGCTGCTTCGAGCCGACGCCTCGCCGTCGATCGGCGCCGGCCACGTCGCGCGCATGGTCGCCTATGCCGAACGCGCCGTCGCGCGCGGCTGGGAGGTCGTGTTCGCGGGCCGGGTGGACAACGCCGAATGGCTGGCCGCCCGGTTCGGCGAGCTTTCGGTCCCGGTGGTGCCGTCCGCGCCCTTCGAGGGTTTCGACGCGGTGGTCGTCGATCACTACGGCCTCGGCGAACTGCGTGAGGAGGTCAACGCCGCGGGCGCGCTGCTGGTGTCCATCGAGGACGACGTTTTCGGCAGGCGTGCGGCGGACCTCGTCGTCGACTGCGCCTTCGAGCCGGGTCCTCGTCCCGAAGACGGCTCGGGTGAGTTGCTGCGAGGCGCGCGCTACGCGCCACTGAGGGAAGCCGTCGTGCGTGCGCGGGAAAAGCGGTCCCAGGGCCCAGTAGGGGAACGACCGCGGATCACCGTCGTGCTGGGAGGAGGCGCGGAATGGGCCGAAACGGTCAGCGCGCTCCTACGCGCCCTTCGCGACACTCACGCGCCCTTCGAAGCCGACGTGCTCGTACGCGGTGAACCGACCGTGCCCGAACCGCTGCCCGGCCAGGAGTTCCGCATCGCGCCGCCGGGGCCGGGCCTGCTCGACCTGCTGGTGGAAACGGACGTGGCGATCAGCGCGGCTGGGGTGACCCTCCTCGAACTGTGCTGCCTCGGCGTGCCCACCGCCGTCGTCCGGCTCGTGGAGAACCAGGACGCGGGATATCGCGCGGCACTCGATCTCGGGCTGGCGGCCGGGTTGGGGAGCGCGGACGCGCTCGACGGCGGGGCCACCGAGACGCTCAGGGGACTGCTGTCGGACTCGGCCGTGCGTAACGGTCTTTCCGCGACTTCGATGGCTCTTGTGGACGGCCGAGGAGTCGACCGGGTACTGGACCGGCTGGAGAAGACGAGGATGGCGGAATGACGACCACGGCGGAGCGAAGCGAGGCCGACGCCGTCCCGGAACCGAAACCGCGTCGAGGACTTCTCGTCGTCCTGCTCGGTTTCGGAGCGCTCTTCCTCGCCGGATGCTGGGCGGCGTGGTTTTTCACCATCGACGACGCCTTCATCACCTTCCGGTACTCGGCGAACATGGCGGACGGCCACGGTCCGGTGTGGAACGTGGGCGAAGACCCGATCGAGGGCTTCACGAACTTCCTCTGGATGCTCTGGCACGTCCCGTTCGCCCTCGCCGGCCTGCCGTTGGAGACCGTCGCCAAGATGACGTCCGTCGTACTGGGCGGCTTGATCCTGGTGATGCTGGTCCGCGCCGGGCATCGCGCGGCGGGCGTCCTCGGCGCGCTCGTGGCGGGCGGCGCGCTGCTGCTGTTCGTGCCGACCTACTTCCACGTCACCGCCGGCCTGGAGACCATCGCGTTCGCCGCCGTGGTGCTGCGTGCCGCCATCGTCGGCGTGGACCTCGTCCAGGGCCGCGCGGTGCGCGACTGGGAACCGCCGCTCCTGCTGCTGCTCGCCGGGATGATCCGGCCCGAAGGTGTCCTCGCGACCTTCCCGGCCTTCCTGATCTGGCTGTGGCTCGGGCGTGGACGACGGCGGACCTGGGCGCTGGCGGCCGCTGTCCTCGTCCTCGGCGGTGGCTACTTCGTCTGGCGGTGGACGTACTTCGGGCATCTGTTCCCGAACACCTTCTACGTCAAGTTCGGCAACCTCGACGCCGGATCGGTCTGGCTGGAGACCACCGCCTGGCTCGTCCTCCCGCTGCTGGCGCTGACCGTCTTCCTGCTGTTCCGGAAGGCGAGCAGGGGAGCGGGCCTGGTGCTTTCGTCGGTCGTCCTGCTGACCGGCATGACCTACGCGGTTTCCGGGCCGACCATGGACTACATCCACCGCTTCGCGTTCCACGCCTTCCCCGTGCTGTGCCTCGGCGCGGGACTGGCGATGGCACACCTCGGCCGCCGGTGGATCGCCGCGGTCTCCGGCGCGGTGGCGGTCGGCTGGGTCGCCGTCACCGGTGCGCAGTCGACGGATCTGCCGGTGATCGCCAACTACGGTCCCGACCTGCAGCGCGCCCACGTCGCCATCGGCAAGGGCCTCGCGAACGCCCAGGTGCCGGAGGCGGCGCGGAGCCTGGCGGTCTCCGACGCGGGGGCGATCCCGTACTACAGCGGCTGGAAGTCGATCGACTACATCGGACTGAACGACGAGGCCATCGCGCACGGCGCCCCGCCGACGGACGTCGTCAAGGCCGTCCGCCCGACGGTCATCGTCGTCACCGCTCGCGACCGCGGCGCCACCCCCGGCTGGGCGTACGGCCTCATCGTCCCCGACGCGGCGCGCGACTATCAGCTGGTCGCGGACGTCCAGATGCGCGAAGGCTACTTCCAGGAGGTCTTCGCGCTGCCCGAGCACGCCGCGCGAATCCGCGCGGCGCTCGACGAGTCCGTCGGCGAGGCACAGCGCCGGAACGACCCCGGCCGGTACGAGGACACCATCGACCGCTGGCTCGACCGGCTGCGTGCCCAGCTGCCGGGAGGATGAGGGCATGGGGGTCAGTGCGGACTTCCGGACCCGTCTTCTGGAGCTCGTCGCCGCGGGTCTGACCATCTTCGAGATCCGGCCCCTGCTCGCCGCGGAGCTCGAGCGCGGTGTCTCGCGGGAGAAGCTGTATCAAGAACTGCTCGACACGATCCTGTTTCTCCGTGAGCAGGGCCGGGAGGCTGAAGAAGACCGTGTCGCGGATGTCGCCGACCTGATGTCGGACTGGGTTCCGCGGGAATATCGCTTGTAAGGGCGCGGACACTGGATCAAGGACCGTAACTGTCCTCGATCCGCCCTACCGTCGTCCCCATGACCATCACGCCGTTCACGATCGACGTCCCGCAGCGCGACCTCGACGACCTCACCGCCCGCCTGGCGAACACCCGCTGGCCGGACGAGATAGACGGCGTCGGCTGGGGCCTCGGGACGCCGCTCGGGTACCTCCAGGAGCTCGCCGAGTACTGGCGCCTCCGCTACGACTGGCGCGCCCACGAGGAACGCCTCAACGGCTTCCCCGGATTCCTGACGAACCTCGACGGGGCGAACGTCCATTTCCTGCACGCGCGGTCGCCGGAGCCGGACGCGATCCCGCTGGTGCTCACGCATGGTTGGCCGGGGTCCATTGTGGAATTCCTCGACGTCATCGGGCCGCTTTCGGACCCGCGCGCGTATGGCGGCGACCCGGGGGACGCGTTCCACGTCGTCGTGCCGTCGCTGCCGGGGTTCGGTTTCTCCGGGCCGACGACCGACGCGAACTGGGGCACCGGCCGGATCGCCGACGCCTGGGGAGTGCTGATGTCGCGCCTCGGGTACGAGCGATTCGGGCTGCACGGCGGTGACTGGGGCGCGATCGTGTCGCGCGACGTGGGCGTCCGGTGCCCGGAGCGGGTGATCGGCGCGCATCTGACGATGCTGCCGCACGCGGTCCCGGAATCCGAGGCCGATCTCGCAGGGCTCACCGGCGAAGAGCTCGCGCGGGGTGAGGCGGCGCTGGCGCGCGGGCGGGAGTTCCAGAGCGGCGAGCTGGGCTACGCGATGATCCAGGCGACCAAGCCGCAAACGCTTGCCTACGGGCTCACCGACTCACCGGCCGGGCAGCTCGGCTGGCTGGTGGAGAAGTTCAAGTCCTATTCGGACTCGCGGGACGTCCCGGAGGACGCGATCGATCGCGACGATCTGCTCACCAGCGTGATGCTCTACTGGCTCACCGGCACGGCGAACTCGTCTTCGCGGATCTACGCCGCGCTGGGTCCGGCCTGGGGCGAGGGGCCGGCGAAGTCCACAGTGCCCACCGGCGTGGCCGTGTTCCCGAAGGACACCGGCCTGCCGATCCGGCACCTCGCCGAGCGCACCGACAACGTCGTGCACTGGTCCACTCCGGACCGAGGGGGTCACTTCCCGGGGCTGGAGGTGCCGGACCTGCTCATCGAGGACCTGCGGGCCTTCTTCCGCCCGCTGCGCTGACTCGCGGATGTCATGAAAGGGTCGTTCAGGACGAAAAACGTCCTGAACGACCCTTTCATGACATTTGGAGAGGGGGCGCGTGTCAGAGGTACTGGCCCGGCCCGTGCGACTCGCCGGCGGCACCGTGGCCGCCTAGCGCGCCGCCCGCGGAAGGACCCGCCGGCAGCCCCCGCCGCATCTGCTCCAGCTGCACCCGCGCCGCCATCTGCTGCGCGAACAGCGCGGTCTGGATGCCGCTGAACAGCCCTTCCAGCCAGCCGACGAGCTGCGCCTGCGCGATCCGCAGTTCGGCATCGGACGGCGTCGAGTTCTCGGTGAACGGCCGCACGAGCCGCTCCAGCTCGTCCTGCAACTCGGGCGCGAGCGCCTGCTCCAGCTCGCGGATCGAGGTCTGGTGGATCTCGCGCACGCGGGTGCGGCTAGCGTCGTCCAGCGGCGCGGCGCGGACCTCCTCCAGCAGCTGTTTGATCATCGTGCCGATGCGCATCACCTTGGCGGGCTCTTCGACGAGGTCGCCGAGCGATTCCTCGTGTGCCTCTTCGCCGGAGTCGGCGCCGGGGGAGGCGACGCGCGCGGTGCCGACCGGAGTGCCGTCGGGACCGACGACCACCACATGGTGTGTGGAGTCTCCTCCGCCGTCACCGGGGGTGGTCGATTCGCGGGAAACTGGGTCGGTCATGTGCTCCATCCTGGCCTACGTCGGGCACGAAGCGCAGTGTGGTTTTCAGCGCCGTCTCCGAGCGTAGCGGGAATCGTCGCGCCCCGTGATCGGGCAGCCAACCCCGGGTAAAGCGCCAAACCGCACGTCCGTACGGTGTCCACATGGCGTTCGACGTCGCTCGTATCCGTGGGTTGTTTCCCGCGCTGGGTGACGGCTGGATTCACTTCGACGGCGCCGCCGGAATGCTCGTACCTGAACAGGTCGCTTCGGCCGTATCCACGGCCATGCGCGCTCCGGTGTCCGGGCCGGGTGGAGCGTTTCCGGCCTCCCAGCGCGCGGAAAGCATTGTCACGGCCGCTCGCCGGGCGGTCGCCGACCTGGTCGGCGCCGACCCGGCCGGAGTCGTGCTCGGACCCAACGCGCCCGATCTCATCCGCCGTCTCGTCGACGCGATGGCCGATCGCTGGACGATCGGTGACGAGGTCGTCGTCTCCCGGCTCGACGAGGAGGCCAACCTCGCGCCGTGGCGCCGCGCGGCGAAACGCGTCGGCGCGGTCGTGCGCTGGGGCGAGATCGACATCGAGACCTGCGAGCTGCCCGCGTGGCAGTACGAGAACCTCGTCTCCGCGCGCACCAAGGCCGTCGCGGTCACGCTGGCGTCCGGTTCGGTCGGCACGCGGCCCGACGTCCCGACGGTGATCGAGTTCGCCAAACGTGTCGGCGCGCTGGTCGTCGTCGACGCGACGTACGCGGCGCCGTTCGTGCCACTGGACCTCAACGCGCTCGGCGCCGACGTGATGGTGGTTTCGGCGCAGGCCTGGGGCGGGCCGTCGGTGGGGGCGCTGGTCTTCCGCGATCCCGAACTGCTCGAACGGCTGCCGTCGGTCTCGCTCGACCCGGCCGCGCGCGGTCCGGCCCGGATGGAGCTGGGTCCGCACGCGTACCCGTTGCTGGCCGGGCTGATCGCGTCGATCGACTATCTGGCCGGTCTGGACGACGCCGCGCTGGGCTCCCGGCGCGAGAAGCTGGTGACGTCGCTGGGCTCGGCGAAGTCGTACCACGCGGGACTTCTGGCACAGCTGTCCACGGAGCTGCGTTCGCTGCGGCACGTCATGGTCATCGGCGACGCCATGCGCAGGATCCCCGCGCTCGCGTTCGCCGTCGCGGGCAAGAAAGCACCCGAGGTCGCCGAATACCTGGCGTCCCAGGGGCTCTGCGCCTTCGCCGACGACGGGACGAGCGGTGTCTTCGGGTCGCTCGGCGCCGCCGAAGTCGGCGGCGCCGTCCGCATCGGGCTCGCGCACTACTCGAACGTCTTCGAGGTCAATCAGCTCGTCCGAGTGCTGGAAGAGATCCGCTAAGACTTCGCCGCCAGCAGAACCTTGCCGAAAACCGTGCCTTCTTCGAGCGCGCGGTGCGCGGACGCGGCTTCGGCCATCGGGACGACCTGGCCGACGATCGGCTTCACCGAACCCTGCTCCACCAACGGCCAAAGCCGCTCGCGGACGTCGGCGACGATCGCCGCCTTCTGCGCCAGGGGCCGCGACCGCAGCCCGGCGGCGTACACGCTCACGCGTTTGCCGAGCAGCTTGCCGATGTTGAGCTCGCCCTTGACCCCGCCCTGCATGCCGATGATCACCAGCCTGCCGTTGGCCTTCAGCGCGTCGATGTTGCGGTCGAGGTACTTGGCGCCCATGTTGTCGAGGATGACGTCCGCGCCGCCGGTCTCGGCGCGCAGCACCTCGACGAAGTCCTGCTCCTTGTAGTTGATCGTGATGTCGGCGCCGAGCTGGCGGCAGCTCTCCAGCCGCGCTTCCGAACCCGCCGTCACCGCGACCGTCACGCCGAGCGCCTTCGCGACCTGGATCGCGTGCGTGCCGATGCCGCCCGCGCCGCCGTGCACGAGCAGGACCTCACCCTCGGACAAGCCGGCGTGCATCACCACATTCGCCCAAACCGTGCACGCGACTTCGGGCAGTCCGGCGGCCGCGAGCAATTCGACTTCGGCGGGAAGCGGAAGCAGTTGTCCGGCCGGAACGGCGACCTTTTCCCCGTAGCCACCACCGGCGAGCAAAGCACAAACTTCGTCGCCGATTCGCCATCCTTCGACGCCTTCGCCGATTTCGGCGATCGTGCCCGAACATTCGAGCCCGAGGATTTCGCTGGCACCCGGCGGCGGAGGATAGTTTCCCTGACGTTGCAGCAGGTCAGCGCGGTTGACGGCGCTCGCGGCGACCTCGATGACGACTTCGCCTTCACCCGCCACGGGATCAGGGACCTCGGTCCATTCGAGAACATCGGGATCGCCGGGCTCACGGATGGTGATCGCGTACATACAAACGACCCTATCCCGGTGTCGTAAAGTCCGCCGAACGTCGGTTGACCTGTGGCGCAAACCACACAAAGGTGACGCCCATGTCATATTCGCGAAGAAGCATTGTTCCCTCGATCGTGGTGATGGCCACCGCCGCGCTCACGGTCGGAATGGCTCCCGCTGCGACAGCGGCCACGGGGATCGACGGTCCCGCGCTGGCGAAGCAGCTCGTCAGCAAGGTCGACGTGAACAACGTCAACCGGCACCTGGTCGCGTTCCAGCGGATCTCGGACGCGAACGGCGGCCGCCGCGCCGCCAGCACCGAAGGGCACAAGAAGTCCGCGGAGTACGTCGCCACGAAGCTGGAGCAGGCGGGCTTCACGGTCACGCGGCAGGAGTTCCCCTTCACCTACGCGGAAACCCTCGCGGAGAGGCTGACGGTCGCGGGCGCCGACGTCCCGATCATCATCATGTCCTACAGCCCGTCGACTCCGGACGGCGGAATCACCGCCCCGCTCGCGGTGGTCCCGGTCGACGACACCAGCGGCTGCGAAGCGGCCGACTACGCCGGCGGAGTCACCGGCAAGATCGCGCTGATCCAGCGCGGTGGCTGCTCCTTCGCGCAGAAGCAGGCGACCGCCGCCGCGGCGGGTGCCGTCGGTGCGATCGTCTACAACAACGTCCCGGGCCCGGTCAACGGCACCCTGGGCGACCCGTCCGCGGCCAAGATCCCGACCGGTGGCATCACCCAGGCCGACGGCCAGGCGCTCGCCGGCAAGGCCGGCGCCTCGGTCACCCTCGACCTGCGTGCCTTCCAGGAGGAGCGGACCAGCTACAACGTCCTCGCCGAGACCAAGACCGGCCGCAAGGACAACGTCGTGATGCTCGGCGCCCACCTCGACAGCGTCACCGAGGGCCCCGGCATCAACGACAACGGCACCGGCTCCGCCGCGCTGCTGGAGACCGCGCTGCAGCTGGGCAGCAAGCCCAAGGCCAACAACGCCGTCCGCTTCGGCTGGTGGAGTGCCGAGGAGTTCGGTCTCGTCGGCTCGACCTACTACGTCAACTCGCTGAGCTTCGAGCAGCAGCTCGACATCGCGCTCTACTACAACTACGACATGATCGGCTCGCCGAACGCGGCGTACTTCGCCTACGACGGTGACAACTCCGACGGTGTCGGCGCGGGTGCGGGCCCGTACGGTTCGGCTCAGCTCGAAAAGACCCTGGTCGACTACCTCCAGCTCGGCAAGGGTGTCCCGGTCGAGGGCACGGACTTCACCGGTCGCTCCGACTACGGCCAGTTCATCGCGGTCGGCATCCCGTCCGGTGGCCTGTTCACCGGCGCCGAAGGCGTGAAGACCGCGGCGCAGGCGGCGAAGTGGGGCGGCAGCGCCGATGTCGCTTACGACAAGTGCTACCACCAGGCGTGCGACAACCTCGGCAACGTCGACCGCGTCGCGCTCGAGCGCAACTCCGACGCCGTCGCGTGGGCGCTGGGCGTGTACGCGACCAGCACCGCGAACATCAACGGTGTGTCGGGCAGCTCGACTGCGAAGGCGAAGGCCCTTCGCGCGACTGAGCGGTCTCAGCAGCGAAGCATGACGGCTTCGGTCCAGGCCGACGACCACCACGTCGCCGCGTAGCAGCCCTTCGAATGCAAGGAACGGTCCTTTCCTCGCAAATTTTGCGAGGAAAGGACCGTTCCTAGCGTCTACGGGGGGAGCGCTCAGCCCAGGCTGTTAGTCGCGAAGGTGTCGCACCGCGCCGGCTCGCCGGTCTGGAAGCCGGTGGTGAACCACTTCTTCCGCTGCGCCGAGGTCCCGTGGCTGAACTTCGACTCGTCGACCCGGCCCCCGCCGAGCTTCGACTGGATGTAGTCGTCTCCGATCCGCGCGGCGGTGTCCAGCGCGGAATTGACGTCCTCCTGGCTGACCTCGGTGATCAGCGGCCGCCCGCTCTCGGTCGGGGTGGTGGTGGCGTGATTCGCCCAGACGCCGGCGTAGCAGTCGGCCTGCAGTTCGAGCCGCACCGAACCCGACGTCGGCCCGCTCCCGGTGCCCTTCTTGGACACTCCGGTGAGGTTCTGCACGTGGTGCCCGTATTCGTGGGCCAGCACGTACGCCTCCGCGAACGGCCCGCCCTGCGCGCCGAACCGGGTGCGGAGTTCGTTGAAGAAGCCGAGATCGATGTAGACCTCGGAGTCGCCGGGGCAGTAGAACGGCCCGACGTCGGAGGTCGCGCTGCCGCAGGCCGTGTTCACGCCGCCGTTGAAGAAGTTGGTGACGGCCTTGCGATAGGTCGACCCGGACCGCTGGAACTCCTGTCCCCAGTAGTCCTGGATCGAGTTGATGATGGCGACGATCGCGCAGTCGTGGTTCCGGTTCGCGTCCGCGCCGGTCTTGCACTCCTGTGCCAGCGACGTGTTGTCCATCTGCTGCCCGGTGCCCAAGCCGCCGAGCCCGCTCGACGACGGATTCAGGCTCACGCCGCCGAATTGGGAGAAGAGGAAGTAGATGACCAGGCCGACCACACTGAGCCCGCCGCCGCCGAGTGCCACCCGGCCGCCGATCCCGCCGCCACCGCCGCGCAGGTCCTCGACCTCGGAGGTGTCCAGGCCCGCGCCTTCGTCGAATCGCACGGGGAAAGCGTAGCCGGAAGACTCCGGATACGCCTGGGTGCGGCCGCGAGGGGCGGCCGCACCCAGGACTACCGAGGTTGTCTTGTTCCGATCGCCGGTCGGCCGCGATCACCGGGCCGGCGTCCTGGCGCTGCCGAGGCGGTCGAAGAGGCCGCTAACCCGAAACAGGCCGGAGTGACGCCGAATGCGCCAGAATTGTCGAGCGCATCCGAGATGCCCGCGCTCGTCGCTGTTCACAGTCGCGACCGACCCGGTCCGTTCCGTTCCGGTCGCGGGGACACAGCAGGCGGTCAACCGCGAGAATCACCCGCCATACCACCACCTTGACCCTTCCCGGCTGGGAGCAGGTCCGGCGACCCTTCCACGGGTTCGCCCGGTACTTGCCCGACCATCCGCTGACAAGCAGAATGCGCCTTTTCGCGCCGAGTCTCAACCTTTTCGTAACCCTCCTTCGGGCGAATGTTCCACCGGATTTTTCAGGTGCCGAAAAGTGACCGGTGGGTATGCGCCTTGTGCGATCAACGCTCTACTCTGCGTGGATGGCGGTGGAGCAGAAGGAAGTGCGCTGGCTGTCCGAGTCCGAGATGGTCGCCTGGCGCTCGTACATCGTCGCCACCATGCGGCTGCGGCAACGCCTCCATCGCGAGCTCTCCGAGCGCCACGACGTCACCCTCGCCGACTACGAGGTCATGGTCTGCCTTTCGCTCCAGCCCGACCGGCGGATGCGGATGACGGAGCTGGCGAGCATGCTCGGCTCGACCAAGAGCAGGCTTTCGCACCAGATGGTCCGGCTGGAGGCGGAGGGCCTTATCCGCCGCACACGCGACCCGGCCGACAAGCGCGGTGTCGTCGCGGAGATGACCGAGAGCGGTGCGGAGCTGCTGGAGGGCGCGGCGCCGACGCATGTCGAGGGGGTCCGGGAGCATCTGATCGACCTGCTGAGCCCAGAGGAGCAGCGAGTGCTCGGGAAGGCTTTCGGGCGCGTGCTGGAGCACCTGTCGGAGATCGACGGCCTGCCGCGCCTGCCGCCGATCACTTCCTGAGCCGCGCGGCCTGACGCGTCAGGTGGGCACGCTCGGCCGGGTCGGCCGCCTGGCCGGCGGCCTCGTCGTACAGCCGCGCCGCCGTCGCCGGATCGCCGTCGCGCTCGTGGAGGTACGCCGCCACCGCCGCGTACCTCGGCAGTGAAGCGTCCAGTTCCGCGAGCGCGGCCAGCCCCGCGCGCGGCCCGTCCGCCTCACCGACGGCGACCGCGCGATTGAGCCGGACGACCGGGCTGCCGGTCAGCCGCGTGAGTTCGTCGTACCACTCGACGATCTGCACCCAGTCGGTCTCCGCCGCGGTCGGCGCGTCGGCGTGGAGCGCCGCGATGGCGGCCTGCGCCTGGAACTCGCCCAGCTTGTCGCGGGCCAGCGCGGCCTGCAGGATCTCGACGCCCTCGGCGATCAGGCGTGTGTCCCAGGCACCGCGGTCCTGTTCGGCGAGTGGCACCAGTTCGCCGTCGGCCGACGTCCGCGCGGCGCGGCGGGCGTGGTGGAGCAGCATGAGGGCGAGCAGCCCGGCGACCTCGGGATGGTCGATCGAGCCGAAGAGCCGCCGGGTGAGCCGGATGGCTTCGGCGGCGAGGTCGACGTCGCCCGAGTAGCCCTCGTTGAACACGAGATAGAGCACGCGGAGCACGGTGGCGACGTCGCCCGCCTGGTCGAAACGCACTCCCGAGACGGTGCGCTTGGCGCGGCTGATGCGCTGCGCCATGGTCGCTTCGGGCACCAGGTACGCCTGGGCGATCTGGCGGGTGGTGAGCCCGCCGACGGCGCGCAGGGTGAGCGCGACCGCCGAAGACGGCGTCAGTGACGGGTGGGCGCACAGGAAGTAGAGCTGCAGCGTGTCGTCGACCGCGGGAGCGGGCCCGGGAGCCGGCTCTTCGTCGACGAGGTCTTCGCGACGTCGGCGGGCGGCGTCGGACCGTGCCATGCCGAGGAACTTGCGCCACGCGACGGTGACGAGCCAGCCCTTCGGGTCCTTCGGCCGGTCGCCGGGCCAGACGCGGACGGCCTCGATCAGCGCCTCCTGGACGGCGTCCTCGGCCGACGCGAAGTCGGCGCCGCGGCGGACCAGGATCCCGAGGACGTTCGGTGTGAGGCTCCGGAGCAGGGCCTCGTCCGGTTCGGTGGTCACTCCGTGCCGACGAGCGGCTCACCCAGCACCGGGCGCAGTTCGAGCCATTCGTGGATCGGCTTCCCGCCCGCTCCCGGGGCGGCCGACAGCTCACCCGCGAGTTCGAGCGCCCGCTCGTAGCTGTCGACGTCGATGATCATGAACCCGGCGATGAGGTCCTTGGTCTCGGCGAAGGGACCGTCGGTGACCGGAGGCTTGCCCTCGCCGCCGTACCGGACGAAGGTGCCTTCGGGCGCGAGAGCCTGCTCTCCGACGAATTCGCCGGTCTCCACGAGGCGGGTCGCGAAGTCCCGCATGTAGTCGATATGCGCCGTGATCTCCTCCGGCGCCCATTGCTCCATCGGGATGTCGTTCACCGCTGCCGGAGCGCCGCGGTAGTGCTTGAGCAGCAGGTACTTGGGCATGGCCGAAGGGTAGCGGCAGACTGCCGGTCCTTCTGCCTGGCGCGGCCATACATCCGATCTCTAGCGTCGTCAGGGCGTTCCTCCATCGCGAAAGGAAGAGCCCTTGTCCAAGGCGAAACGGCGATCCGCCTGCCTGCTTGTGACCATCGGTCTCATCTGTGGCCTGCTCACCGGAGAAGCGGGCGCCTCCGATGTGGCCCCGGCCCCGCTCGCTCCAGCCGTCGCCCAAGCGCTGATCGCCGCGAACCCGGTGGTCTGCGAGGGCGACGGGGTTTCCGGCAAACGTGTCGAGCTGGTCTACGTCCGCGAGGCCGGTCAGCCGGACCGGTACGCGACCGTGGTGCCGTCCCTGCGCGCGTACGCGTCCGGGATCGACGATTCGTTCAACGACAGCGCCGCGGCGACCGGCGGCAGCAGACATCTCCGTTACGTGACGACGGCCGGCGCGGGATGCCAGGTCGCCGTCGCGAATCTCGTGGTGCCCGACGGCACGTATCTTTCCGGCGCCATCCGCGACCGCGCCATCCAGGCCGGTTTCTACAACGCGGACCGCGACTACATGCTGTTCTCCGACAACCCGCACACCTGCGCGGGCACCTGGGGCGACAGCGACGACCAGCCCGGTCCGGCCAACGCCTTCAACAACGGCAGGCATTACACGGAGATCGCCGTCCCCTGCTGGGGGGTCAACGCCGCCGCCCACGAACTGGGCCACATGCTCGGCGCGGTCCTGCCGGGTGCGCCGCACTACCAGGGCGGCGGGCACTGCTCCCAGGAATGGGACCTGATGTGTTACGGCGACACCCAGTCCTTCGACTGCACGGAACGCGACTTCGACCGGCTGCTGGACTGCGGGAACGACGACTACTTCAGCACGAACCCCACCCCGGGCAGCTGGCTCGCGACGCATTGGAACGTCGCGAACAGCGCCTTCCTGATCAAGAAGGACACCCCGGACAACGACGACGGCCACGCCCGCGGCGGGAAGACCTACGTCATCACCGGTGCGAGCGGAAACGCCATCGACGTCGTGGGCTCGTCGACCGGCGGGCTGGCCAACCTCAGCCATCGCTCGCGGACCGATTCCCCGAGCCAGAAGTGGATCCTGGGGTACAACACCGGCCTTCAGCTGGTCAACGCCAACAGCCAGCTGTGCGCCGACAGCGCCCAGAGCGGGACGGCGCCGGGAACGCCGATCCTGCAGTACAACTGCAACGGCCAGAACGGCATGCGGTGGGCGTTCCAGCCGCTCGGCAACGGCAAGGTGGCGATCTTCAACTACCTGACGGGATTCGCGATCACCGACGGCGGCGCGTACCCGGCGCCCCTGGTCCAGCAGCCCTACACCGGGGCGGCCAACCAGCAGTGGACCCTGAACCCCGTCGCCGATCCCGGTCCGCAGGCGGGCAAGAAGTACTACTTGACCGTCGCCACCAACGGCAACAGCGCGGCGGTCGTCGACGGCTCGTCGTCGGCAGGCGCGAAGATCACCCATGTGGCCAGGCAGAACGACAACGGCCAGAAATGGCGGCTCACCGACGTCGGCGGCGGGTACTGGAGGATCTCCAACGAGCGGAGCGGTCAGTGTCTGCGGCCGGTCTCCGGCAGCACCGCGGAGGGCGCGCAGTTCGAACAAACGCACTGCGGCTCGGCCGTCAACCAGCAGTGGAAGCTGTTGCGGAGCGCCGACATGCGCTACGGGCTGGTGAACAGGGCGAGCAACCTGGCGGTGCGGCAGATCAACAACGGCACGGCTTCGCTGCTGGAGCAGCGGCCGTTCCAGGGCGGCCGTAGTGACGAGACCGTCTGGGCACTGGTGCCAGCGTGACGCGAAGCGCCCCAGGTCGGTCGGCCTGGGGCGCTTTCGTTTTCAGGACTGGCGGTAGCGGTGGGATTCGAACCCACGGAGGACAGAGCCCTCGCATGTTTTCAAGACATGTTCCTTCGGCCGCTCGGACACGCTACCGCTGTCGAGGGTATCCGACGGGGCTTTGCCGGAACGCTTCGGATCTAGTCGAAGTCCCAGTCGGTCAGGATGCCCACGAAGATGAAACCCGCCAAGAGCAGCAGGATGATGGCGACGCCGAGGTAGCCGATGATGATCGCCGCGAGCGCCATCCCCTGGCCGCCCGCTTCCCCGCGTTTGGCCTTGGAATGCGCGATATGCCCCATGATGACGCCGGCGATCGACGGCAGCCCGCTGCACGCGACGAGGCTCGCGATCGACACGACCAGCGCCGCGATCGCCAGACCCTGTTCCTGCGGCGGCATCGCCGGGCCGTATCCGTAACCCGGCTGCTGGTACGGCTGCCCGTACGGAGGTTGCTGGCCGTAGGGCTGCTGCTGACCGTAGGGGTCTTGCGGGTATGTCACCCGCTAACCGTAACCGGCGACGCTCAGGATGCCTGGCTCTTCGCGGCCTTCGCCGCGATTCGGGCCTGGACCTCGGGACGGCGCAGCGGCGGCACCGTCGTCGGCGGCTGACGGCGCGGGGGCAGCTCGGCCAGCACACGCCGGGTGATCTCGGTGATCTCGGCGACGGCGGCCTCGAACGGCTCGCGGGTGGCGTCGGAAAGGCTCTGCACCCCGGACACCTTGCGGACGTACTGGCGGGCGGCGGCCTCGATCTCGTCCGGCGTCGCCGCCGGTTCCAGGCCTCGTAGCGTGGTGATGTTGCGGCACATGCCCCGATCGTACGTCCGCCCACCGACGTTTCCGAGCGCTCCGATCACACAGTCGGTTAGAAGCTGCGCTGGTTCGTTGACGCCGAAAAACGCGTTTGGGCACCCTCGGCGGAGTGCCCCTCAGACCTCGCTCTCTCCGCCGTGCGCCCGTCGAGCCGATCCCCGAACCGGCCGAACCCTCCCCGATACCGGAACAGGTTTGGCAGCGCGTCCCGATCGACGCCTTGATCGACCTGGTCACCGAGATCTTCACCGCGCACGACCTGCCGTGGTCGCGGGCCAGGATGGCCGCGGAGGCGTTGTGCCACGGCGATCTCACCGGAACGCCGGAGTCCGGCGTCGCCGAACTGACCCGTCTCCATCTGCCGATGCTGGCCAACGGGATGGTGCGGCCGAGGGCCGAACCGCTGATGATCGCCGACCGCGGCGCCGCGGCCCTGATCGACTACCGCCGCGCGCCGGGCCTGTGGGCCGTCGGCGACGCGATGGACCGGGCGGTGTCCCGGGCGGGCCGGTACGGCGTCGGGCTCATGTCGGTACGCGGCGTCGGGCCGTTCGGCCGTGCCGGGCATCATGCCGCGAGGGCGTTGCCGCACACCATGATCGGGCTCGTCATGGCGGCGGGCGGGGAGCGCGGGACGGCCGCGAACCCGCTCGGCATGGCCGCCCCGGCCGGCGCGTACCCCGAATTCGTGCTCGACCTGGACACGCTGGCGGAGGTCGACAGCGCCGCGATCGCCGGTTTCGCCCTGCTGGTGGAGATCTTCGCCGGGGTGCTGTCGGGGGTCGGCGACCACGACCACGACACCGGGCTGATGGTGATGGCCATCGCGCCGACGACGCTGCGCAGCGCCGACGGGTTCTACAAGGCCGCGAGCGCGTTGTTCGGCAGCCTGCTCGGCTGGGAGGGCGGCACCCCGGTCCGCTATCCGGGCTGGCGCGAGGCGCAGTACCTCGAACAGTGCCAGGCGCTGGGTGTCCCGCTCAACGAGCCGGTGCATCGCGAGCTCGAAGAACTCGCGAAGGCGTTGCGCCTGGCGCCGTTGCAGGGCCGCTAGCCCAGGACGACGCGGCCGCCTTCGCCGCCGACCTCCACGACGTCGCCGTTCGTCAGCTGACGGCCGCGCCGGACCTCCACCTCGCCGTTGACCGTGACCTCTTCGGCGTCGAGGAGGTCTTTGGCGTGCGATCCGTCTTCGGCCAGGTTGGCCAGTTTGAGGAACTGGCCGAGGCGGATCGGTTCACCGGTGATCGGGACGTCGTGGATGCTCATGGGGAGATCATCCCCGTGCGTCCATCTTCCGGTACAAGGTGGCGACGTCGGTGTCGAAGTAGCTGCTGTAGGACGTGTCCGGATCGTCCCCGCCGTAGAGGTAGCCGCCGATCACGCCGACGACGGTGCCGAGCTCGGTCTTCGGGTCCGGGTCGACCACCCACGGGCCGCCGCTGGTGCCGGTCGTGAAACCGGGGCACGCGACGCGCATCTGATAGGTGTCGGCCTGGGCGCTGGTGCCGTGGCAGACGACCGGCGCCTCCCGTTCGTCGGGATACCCGGTCAGGGTGATCGAGTGGGCGAATCCGCCGCCGGTCAGCAGGGTGTTGGCGCCCGTGACGCTTTCGAGGGTCTTCGTGGTGCCCGCCTGACGGGCGGTCGCGAAACCGACGTCCAGGTCCGGGTCGGAGGACTCGGCCCAGCCGTCGGGAACCTGCGGATCCGAGACCTCCCAATACCCGTACGGCGCGACACCGTCGTGGTAGCCGGGTGCGAACGAGATCCCCGTCGCGTACTCGCCGCCTTCGCCGTCGTGCAGGCAATGCGCCGCCGTGAGCAGGAGGTCGCCGGGGGCGCTGCGGACGACGCTGGCCGTGCAGAAATGCGTTCCGTCCAGGAAGAGCGCGCCGATCGCGGGATTGGTCCGCGGTGCCTCGGGGGTGGCCGCCACCGTCGCGGCGGGGGCGGCGTCTTCGGTCGCGGCGGGATCCGACGCGGCGGAGCAACCGGACAGAACGACACAGAGCACGAGCAACAGGGCGCGGCGCATCGTCTTCCCTTCGCTCGTCCACGGCTGTCCGGTTACAGATCACCATAAGCGGGGTGCGAACACAGCCCGAATCGATCAACGCACAGCAAGCTCACAGCCGTAGTATGTGTTACCTCCGGTAACAGTCGAGCGGGTTGGGAGCGGGTATGAAGTCGTTCACGGACAAGGTCGTGGTGATCACGGGCGCGGGCTCGGGGATCGGCAAGGCGCTCGCGATCGAGCTGGCGGGGCGGGGCGCCAGGCTGGCGCTCTCCGACGTCGACGTCGTCCGCGCGGCGGGCACCGTCGCGGAGTGCGAGAAGGCGGGCGCGACCGCGAAGGCGTACGAGCTCGACGTCGCCGACCGTGACGCCGTCCTCTCGCACGCCGAGGAGGTCGCCGTCGATTTCGGCGGTGCCAACGTCGTGGTGAACAACGCCGGGGTCGCGCTCGGCGCCACGGTCGAGGAAATGACCTGGGACGACTACGACTGGCTGATGGGGATCAATCTCGGCGGCGTGGTCAACGGCACGAAAGCGTTTCTGCCCCAGGTGATCGCTTCGGGTGACGGGCACATCGTCAACCTTTCGAGTGTGTTCGGCTTCATCGGCGTGCCCACGCAGAGCGCTTACAACGCCGCGAAATTCGCGGTGCGGGGGTTCACCGAGGCGCTGCGGCAGGAAATGCTGATCGCCCGGCATCCGGTCAAGGTCAGCTGCGTGCATCCCGGTGGCATCAAGACGAATATCGCCCGTGACGCGCGGGGCGGCGCCGAGCGGGACATCGACAAAGCCGCCGAGGGATTCGAAAAGATCGCGAGGACGACGCCGGAGAAGGCCGCGCAGACCATTGTCCGCGGTATCGAACGGGGGACGGCGCGGATCCTGATCGGTCCGGACGCGTACGCCATCGACGCGATTCCCCGTGTGCTCGGCTCCTTTTACCAGCGGCCGCTCGCGCTGTTGGGGCGCTTGGGAATGCGGAATCTCTGAGAAAGCGGAAGCCACTGAACGGAGTAACCCTCCGTGGTCCGGACGGCTCGGGATAACTCGATCGGGGTGCGTTACTTACGGCGGCGTCGGAAATGCACCACAATGCTCAAGTTCGTGATTCCCCTTCCGGAGGTCCCCATGCCGCGCGCCGCCCAGCGCCGTACGCCGACCGATGCCGCGCTCTCCGTCGAGACGGCGGAGTTGCTGGACCGGACCGGGATCATCGCGGCGAGCCTGCCGAAACGGCGGCGCAGCCCGGAGAACGAACCCGAGCCCGAGCCGATGCCGGTGCGGCCGCCGGTCTGCGAACCGGTGGTGGACAAGGATCTCCGCCCCAAGGCCGTCGTCATCCACCGCCGCGCCCGGTCCTGGCTGGTCGGCGGGGCGGGGGTGGCGCTGCTCGCGATCGGCTGGTTCGCCGGCACCTTCACCTTCCAGCCGGTCGACGACACCGCCTTGCCCGAGCAGCCGCTGCCCGCCGTGGGGACCCAGCAGGCGGCCCCGCCGGTCGCGCAGCCGCCCGCGCCGCAGGCCGCCCCGGTGACCGTCTACGTCCCGGTCACCGTGAAGCAGCAAGCGCCCGCGACGAAGAAGAAGCCCGCCAGGGAACGGGTCGTCGCCCTGCCGCCCGCCGAGACCAGGCCGCCGGAGCAGCCGCGCTCCGACCTCGGCTCGCGCGACAAGCCCACGCAGGACATCCGGAGCATGATGGACCCCGTCGTGGCGAGTTCCCTGGCGATGCAGATGGCGCAGGGAATGGTGAGCTACGGCTACGGCCGCTGACCCGTCAGCGCGGCGGCCAGCGCCGAACCCTCGCCGGGATCCCCGTGCACGAGTTCGGTCCGGTGCACCACCCGCGGCGAGGACAGGGAAAGCGCGCTCACGCCGGTGATGACGTCCGCCGGGAGCAGCGCCAGTCCCTGGCCGGCGGCGACCAGGCCGAGCAGACCGCGGACGTCGGTGCCGGTGTAGCGCAGCCTGCCGCGGAATCCGTCGGTCGAGGCGAACTTTCTCAAGCGTTCCAAGGGAATCGCCGTGTCCGGCGCGTCGATCCAGCCCGCGTCGGCGAGTTCGGCGATCCGGACCGCCCGCCCCGCCATCGGATGCCCGTCGGGCACCGCGACCGCCAGCGGGCGTTCGCCGACGACGGTGGTGGTGAGCGGGCCGACGTCCGGCAGCGGGAGCGGATCGCTCGGCGCGGTCATGCCGTCGACGAGGCCGAGGTCGAGCGAGCCCGTCGCGACCTCCGGCAGGACGTCTTCACGGCCCAAGACGCGTAGTTCCGTGCCGCGACGCGCGGCGGCGGCGACTTCGGCGGTGAGCGACAGCGGGGTGAGCCCGAGGACGACCCTCCCGGTGGGCGCCGCGGTGAGCCGGGCGAGGTCCGCGCGGGCGGCGTCGAGCCGGGTCAGCAGCGGACCGGCGTGTTCGAGGAGACGTTCCCCGGCCCGCGTCGGGGCGACGGGCCGCCGGGTGAGCAGCGCGGTGCCGAGGTCCTGTTCGAGCGCGGCGATGTGCTGGGAGATCGCGGATTGCGTGTAGCCAAGGTCGTGAGCCGCTCGCGAGAACGAGCCGCCGCGGGCCACCGCCACGAAGGTGCGGAGCAGATGGGTCTCCATGAGCATCAGTATCGCTTATGGACACAGCAAGGATCATCGTTGGCGCTGAACTCGGTTCGCGGGTCAGGATGACCGCATGACACAGACAGCCCGGGTCGCCGTGGTCGGCGACCGCTCGGACGGCGTCCGCTCCCACGTCCGCATCCCGATGCTCTTCGAACGGCTCGCCGAACGCGACGGCCTCGAACTCGACGCCTACTGGATCCCGACCGACGCCGCCGGGGACCTCACCGGTTTCGACGCCGTCTGGCTGGTTCCCGGCAGCCCCTACCGATCCGAAACCGGTGCGGTGGAAACCGTGCGCGCCGCTCGCGAGAACGGCATCCCGTTCCTCGGCACCTGCGCCGGCTTCCAGCACGCGCTGCTGGAATTCGCGCGGAACGTCTGCGGTCTCGGCGGAATCGGGCACGCGGAGAACGCGCCGGACGCGGAAGAGCGGTTGATCGTCCCGCTCGCGTGCTCGCTCGTCGGCCACGAAGGCGCCGTCCACATCACGCCGGACAGCCTGGCGGCTCGGGTGCTCGGAGCGGCACGTTCCGTCGAGCGATACCACTGTTCGTACGGTCTCGACGCCCGGCATCTGGACACCTTGGCGGCGAACGGGGTGGTCTTCAGTGGATTCGACGACGACGGCGACGCGCGGATCGCGGAACTGCCGGAGCACCCGTTCTTCCTGGCGACGCTGTTCCAGCCGGAACTCGCCGGCGACGGAACCCGGCCGCATCCGATCGTCCGGGCCTTCGCGCTGGCCGCGGTGGAGCACGCGAAACTGTCGGTCCACAGTGGACACTGACGGCCGTCGTGGGCCGGATGGACGCTGACACTGCGGAAGTGATCGACTACCGTGAGCCAAGGGGAGGGGCTCATGGAGAAGGGGGATTCCGCTCGGGGCACCGCGTTCAAGGCCGCTTTCGCGGTCGGCGAGTTCCGTGCGTTGTGGGCGGCGGAGGCGCTTTCGCAGGCCGGTGACCAGCTGGCCAGGGTAGCGTTGACGGTGCTGGTCTGGGAAAGAACGGCGTCGGCCGGGCTGACCGGGCTCACCTACGGCCTGACGTATCTGCCGACCCTGATCGGCGGCACCCTGTTCGCCGGATTGGCGGACCGGTATTCGCGGCGGACGGTGATGATCGTCTGCGACCTGCTGCGCGCGGCGATCGCGGCGCTGATGGCCGTCCCGGGGATACCGCTGCCGGTCCTGGCCGGGCTGCTGGTGATCCTGACGATGGCGGGCGGCCCGTTCCGGGCGGCGCAGCTCGCGTTGCTCCCGGACGTCCTCGAAGGCGACCGGTACGTCGCCGGGCTCGCCGTCCGGACGATCACCATCCAAACGGCACAGCTGGCCGGATTCGGCGGTGGCGGACTGGTGATCGGGCTCGTGACGCCCTACTGGGGACTGGTGATCGACGCGGTGACCTTTGTGGTCTCGGCGCTGCTCGTCTCCGCCGGGGTGCGCCGACGAGGGCCCGCCGCCACGGAATCTTCGGTGAAAAGCCGTGTGGCGCGGGCTTTCAGTGGCGAAGGTGCCAGGGAACTGTGGCAGGGCAAGGGAATCCGGGTGCTCTTCGGGTTGAAGATGCTCGCCGGGTTCGCCATCGCGCCGGAGGGGCTCGCGGCACCGCTCGCCGTCGGGCTCGGGGCGGGCAGTTTCGCGGTCGGTCTTATTCTCGCGGCCGATCCGATCGGTTCGGTAATAGGTTCGTGGATCTTCACGAAATGGGTTCCGGCGCGACGGAAAACGCGAATCGTCGGCATTCTCGCCATCGCATCCGTCGTTCCTTTGGTCTTTGTCTTCTTTCGCCCGTCATTGCCCGTCTGTCTCGTGCTGATCGGGCTCAGCGGGGCCTTCGCGGCGCCGTACCACCTGCAGGCCGTCGCGTTGATGGCCCGCGCGGTGCCGGACGGCGTCCGGGCGCAGGTGATGGGCCTGACCTCGACGAGTTTGGTGACCGTGCAAGGAATCGGGATCATGCTCGCGGGCGTTCTCGCCCAGTTGACCGGTCCGTTCGTGGCCGTCGGGGTGGCCGCGACGGTGGCCGTCGTCTCGGCGGGACCGATGGCGATGGCGTGGAAACGGGCCATCGCCACCGGCCCCGATGTCTGGCTCCCGGCCGGGAGCCGAACCGGCTGAATTGGTGGGATCAGTCCTCGCGACCGTTCATGATGGTCCTCCCTCCCACTGCTCCATCTGTGTGTTCCGGAATTGACTCGAGCCACCCTCAGTACTACCTCGGATACATTGAAATGTGTACGGAAGGGGGACCGGTGACGATGATTATGGGGGATACGGAACTCGCCGGAGAAGGGGCCGGTACACGTCTGAGAGCCAGGGTCCGACGCTGGGAATTATGGTCCGGACCACGCGGTGTTCCCGCGGTTTTTCTTGTGGTGGAAGGCCTCGCGGCGGCAGTCGCCGTAATCGCCTTGCTCCGATCGAACTACGAGACTACGGAATTCGTCCGATTTGGATCACTGCTCGGCCTCGCTGTGCTGCAGGCCGAGCTTTCGCGTTCGGTGGAACGGTTGCGGCGCACGCTGTGCGACCGGCCGCATATCAACATGACTTCGGTGTGGACGTTCGCGGGGGTGCTCGTCCTGCCGTCCGGGCTCGCGCTCGCCCTCGGTTTGCTCATCTACCTGCATCTTTGGTTCCGGGTGTGGCGGGGGATGAGTCACCGTCCGGCCTACCGCGTCGTGTACTGCGCGGCGGCGATCGTGATCTCCTGTCTCGCCGCGGGAGCCATCGTCGCGGGGTGGAACGGACTGCCCGTCGGGTTCGCCGGCTCGCTGAAGATCGTCGAGGCGGCGGCCGTGTTCACCGTGGCCAACGCGTTCATCGTGGCGCTCTCGGTCTACCTGCACACCGGGGCCAGATCGCTGCGGGCGCTGTTCGGCACGGGCGACGACAACCTGCTGGAAGTCACCACCCTGGTGCTCGGGACCTCGACCGCGCTGGGCATCGTGCACGCGCCGGCGCTCGTCCCGTTCGTGCTGCTCCCGGTGCTGGTGCTGCACCGCAGCGTGCTGGTGCGGCAGCTGGAGATCGCGGCGAACATCGACGGCAAGACCGGCGTCCTGAACGCGCACGCGTGGCACGCGCTGAGCGAACGGGAGCTCTCGTCGGCCGCGAGGGCGAAGAGCAAACTCGGCGTGCTGATGCTCGACCTCGACCATTTCAAGCAGGTCAACGACGTCTACGGGCATCTCGCGGGCGACGTCGTGCTCAAGGTCGTCGCGAAGACGATCTCCGAGCACGTACGCGACTACGACTCCGTCGGCCGCTTCGGCGGTGAGGAGTTCGTCGTGCTGCTTCCCGGCGCGACGGAGACCGAGGTGCTCCCCGTGGCCGAGCGGGTCCGCCGGGCGGTGATGGCGATCGAGGTCGAGGTCGCGACCGCTTCGGGGCCTCGGGTCGTGCGAGGGCTTTCGGTGTCGATCGGCGCCGCGGTGTACCCGTCGGGCGGCACCGTGCTGGAACGGCTCCTGCACGTCGCCGACTCCGCGCTCTACCAGGCGAAGAACAGCGGGCGGAACCGCGTCGTCGCCCTCGCCGCCGCCTGACGACCCGCGTTTCGTCCTCTGGATGCGGTAGTTGCACACGCAAGGACCGCATCCAGAGGACGAAACGCGTCAGTCGACGTCCATCGCGTCCGGGTCCTTCTTGCCGTAATCCAGGTCGCCCCAGCCGCCCTCGCCGGTCTGGTACTTCGCCCGGTCGGCCGCGCTCGGCTCCGGGTAGTTGTCGTGGATCCGATCGACTTCCTGCTCGTAGGTCTCGCGGTTCTGCCGCTTCATCTCCTCGGGCCAGTCACCGTCCCGGATGGTGTCCCGGGTCATGTGCAGTTCCTTGACGTCGTGACTGGACAGCGGCGGCGTGGTCGCGGTCGTCCCGGGACCGGTCGAGTAGGTGAGGCCCTTACCGCTGGCGTGCGCGTCGTCGATCATCTTGTGGTACGAGTCGTCCGCGATCTTGCCGTCGAGGGTGCCGTCGGTGTTCTTGAACCCGTCCCGGAACGCGTAGTCGAGCTGGTTGAGCTGGATCGCGGTGTTCGCGTCGCCGCCTTCCAGCGCGTTGCGCTCGGAGTCGCGGTAGTCCTGGCTGTTCTTGAAGCCGCTCGGCTTCGCCGAACCTTCGGTCAGGTCCTGGTCGCCCTTGTTACCGGTGCCGATATGCGACGAGTGCGCGGGTTTGGCCTCCTGATACGCCCAAGCGTGGTTCTCCAGGTCCTTTTGCTCGTGACTCGAACCCCGTGCGCCGCCACTGCCCCGGCCGATCGCCTCGTAAGGGACCGGGTGCTCGGACTCGTGGGAATCCCCGGAGACCTTCTCCCGGCCGTCGGCCTTGAGTTCGTTGTCGTACTTCTCCGTGAGCCGGTTCTGCTCACGCTTCTTCGCGCCGTGCGTGCCGTCGAGGTAGTTCTGCGGCGGGCGCCGCGGCTTCTTCGGACCCGGCGCCGGTTTCGGCTTGGTGACCCGGTTGCCCGGCGATTTCGTCTTGCCGCCGCCCCCGCGGGTCCCTTTGCCGCAGGTTCCCGTCTTGGGTTTCGTGGGCGCCAGGCCGAGCGGGTCGATCAGGTCCGTCGGGTTGCCGACGTAGGCCAGTGAGTCCGACGCCGGTTCGAGGCCGAGCGGGTCGTGCGAGAGGTATCGCCCGGTCGCCGGGTCGTAGTAGCGCTTGAAGTTGTAGTGCAGCCCGGTTTCCGGGTCGTGGTACTGGCCGGGGAAGCGCAACGGCGTGTACGCCCGCCCCGGCGGCGAAAGCACCTTGCCCCACAACGAGGTGTGCAGATGCCAGGCGATCTCGCCCGACTCGTCGAGCAGTTCGCTCGGCGAGCCGACGAGATCGGTGACGATGGCGTGGAACCGGGCGTCCTGTCCGGGGATCCGCTCGATCTGCGTGATCGGCCGTTCCGTGCCCGGCTCCAGATCCCAGACCACGGCGGTGCCGCCGCGGATCTCCTCGGCGAGGTTCGAGCCGTCCCAGATGAAGTCGATCTGTTCGAGGATCCGGCCGTGGACGTCGAGGTGCTGCTTGGCGATCCGCCGTCCGAGCGCGTCGTAGTGGTAGAGCCAGCGTTCGCCGTCCGGGGTGACGACGCCGGTCAGGCGGTCGTCGGAGTTCCACTGATAGGTCCAGGCTCGGCCGGGTTCCCGGCGCGCGATCGTGCGGCCTTCGGTGTCGTGCAGGTACGACGTCGATCCGGCGCCGGTCATCAGGGTGCCCTGGTAGCGCCGCGGTCCGACGGCCGGATCCGCGCCCGGCCAGCCGGCCTGCGTGAGCGCGCCCGCGAGGTTGTAGCCGTAGCTCTCCCGCCAGCCCCGGCCGAGGACGTCGACCACGCGGCCCGCCCGGTCGACCCGCAGCGACCTCGGCCCGGACACCGAATCCGAGATCGACGAGACGAGCCCGTCCCGCAGGTAGCCGTACTCGCGGTGCTGCACCACACCCCGGCCGGTGGACACGGTCTGGGAGGTCAGCCGGTCGGCGGCGTCCCAGCCCTGGCGCAGTTCGACCGGCGTGCCCTCCAGCCGCCGCGACACCTCCCGGCCCGCCGGGTCGTACTCGAACCGCAGGGTGCGCCCGGCGGTCCGCAGCGCGACGGGACGGCTCGCCGCGTCGTAGGCGAAGAACGACTCGGCGCCCGACGGCGTGCGCCGCGCGACGCGACGGCCGATGGCGTCGTACTCCGAGCGGACGGCCCGGCCGTTGAGCGCTTCCGAGACGATCCGGCCCAGCGCGTCGTAGGCGATGGTGACTTCGGAATGCGCGTTGCGGGCCGAGGTCATCCGGTCGGCGCCGTCGTAGGTGAACGTCGCGACGTCGTCGCCCGCCCGGCGCCCGACGACGCGGCCCAGCGCGTCGCGTTCGATGACGACCGTCTGGCCGAGACTGTTGGTGCGCGACACCAGTTGCCCGGCGGCGTCGTAGCCGTAGCGGGTGGTGCGGCCGTTGAAATCGGTCTCGCGCACCAGGTTCCCGGCCGCGTCGTGGTCGTAGCGCCAGACGAGACCGTGTTCGTTGGTGACCGACACGAGCCGCAGCTCGGTGTCGTACACATAGGACAGTCGATCGCCGTCCGGGCCGATTTCGGCGGTGGGCAGGTCGAATTGCGAGTACTCGGTGCGCACCGCGTTCCCGCGGGCGTCCACGGCTTCGTCCGCCGAGCCCGCCGTGGTGCGATTCCAGCGCCACACGGAGCCGTCCGGGTCGATCTGCTCGGAGATCTCGCCGAAGCCGTCCCATTTCGTCCGGGTGACGCCGCCGAGCGGATCGGTCACCGAGGTGGTCTGCCCGAACTCGTCGTAGGTGTACCGGGTGACCGCCCCGAGCGGGTCGGTGACCGCGACCGGCAGGCCCGCCGCGTTCGACTCGATCAGGGTGACCCCGCCGAGCGCGTCGGTCACGACCGCGACGTTGCCCGCGTCGTCGTAGCCGTAGGTGGTGGCGGCGCCGGTCGGATCCGTGGCCCGCACGAGCTTCCCGCGCTCGTCGTACTCGCGGCGCCAGACGGCGCCGTCCGGTCCGGTCCGGCTGGTCCAGCGGCCGGGCGCGGAGTACTCGGCGAGTGCGCGGCCGCCGTCGGGCTGCAGCACGGTGACGACGTTCCCGTCGTCGTCCATCTCCCACCGCGTGGTGCGGCCCAAGGCGTCGGTGCGGCTGAGCAGCTTGCCGAAGCGGTCGATCTCGTACCGCGTGGTGTTGCCCAGTGGATCGGTCTCCGCGACGATCCGGTGCAGTTCGTCGAGCTGATAGCGGGTGACGTGGCCGAGCGAGTTAGTGACCGAGGTGACCAGGTTTTCCCGGTCGTACTCGATGTCGACGTCGAGGAAGCCGCCGGTGCCCTGCGCCCGCACGACGCGGCCCGCGGAGTCGAAGCCGTATCCGTACCAGCGCCCGTCGACGTCCTCCCAGCGCACGATCCTGCCTTCGGCGTCATAGGTGAACCGCAGGGGCTGCCCGGCGACGTCGGCGATCTCGACCAGCCGGCGTCGCTCGTCGTACCGGTAGCTCCGCAGCGCGGTTTCCGCTCCCGGCAGCCGAAGGGCGGTGACGAGGCCGTCCTTCGACTCGACGAGCAGGCGGTAACCCGCGGAATGCTCCAGCTCGCGGGGGACGCCGTTGTCGTCGTAGTGCACCGAGATCCGGTGACCGTCACCGTCCACGATCGCCCGCAGGGGAAGGGAATCCCCGGGGCCGGAGAAGAGCAGCATCCCGTCGGGAGTGGTCACCGCGTAGCCGTCGTCCACTTTGGACAGCGGCAGCCGTTGCCCGAATTCCGGAAGGACGGGGCCGGAAACCGGGACGGGGTAGGACAGAAGCGTCCCGTCGGCGAGCGCGAGGTGCAGGCCGTCGTCCTCGACCTCGATTCGCTGGTCCACAGTGGACGCCCAAGACGTGCCGAAGAACCGGCCGAGGCGGTACGACGAGAGGTGCGTCCGCGAAACGGTCAGCGGCAGGACGCCGGCGAACACGACGTCGTCCTGCGTCAGCATCATCGAGCCGGTCGCGACGTCGATCGGGTCGCCACAGCCGCCGCGGTCCTTGGGCGGAACGCGGTCTCCCGGGGTGGTTTCGTTGTCCTTGATCCGGTTGTTCGTCTCGGGTTTCGGGGCACCGCGGTCCTTGGGCGGCGGAGGTGGCGAGCCGGACGGCGTGGTCGATCCGTCCGGGGTCTCGTTCTTCGGCGGCGGAGGCGGATCCGATTTCACCGGCGGCGGATCGGTCTTGCCTGGCCCCGCGCCGGACGGTGAGGTACCCCCGCCGTCGGGGCTGCTCTTGGGCGTCGTGCCTTCGTCCAGCTTGTTCGGCTTCGGCGCGGGCGCGCCCTTGCCCGGCTGGAGCTTCTTCAGCGCCTTGGCCGCGCTGTCGAACAGGTCGTCCGCCCGCTTCAGCAGCGGCATCAGCGCCTGAAGCGCCTTGACGGTCTTCTTCGTCAGGTTCGCGATCTTGCTGGCGGTCTTCGCGACCGCGTTGACCACCTGCGGGACCACCCAGGTCAGCCCGATCCCGAGGGTGAACAGCACCTGGAGCGCCCAGCTGATCAGATGCCCGATCAGCTCGGCGATGATGTCGCGCACCAGCGCGCGGACGGCGGCGACGACCTCGCCCGCCGTCTTCACGCCGCTGGAAGCGCCCTCGCAGCC
Organism: Amycolatopsis sp. WAC 04169; assembly: GCF_003947535.1. Lineage (NCBI taxonomy): Bacteria > Bacillati > Actinomycetota > Actinomycetes > Pseudonocardiales > Pseudonocardiaceae > Amycolatopsis > Amycolatopsis sp. WAC 04169. The sequence continues at coordinate 724,750 of NZ_QHJI01000001.1, forward strand.
CGCCTTGGCCGACTCCAGCAGGGTGACCGTGTCCTTGGCCTGGGCACGGTAGGCGTCGGCCGAGTTCCCGGTCCAGCTCTGCAGGTCGGCGGAGACCATCCCGGCGAGATCCGCGCCGACGTCACCGAGTTCGGTCGCGATGTTCATCCAGGTCTCGGCGTTCGCCGCGATCTCGTCGGCGTTGCCGGTGAGCGCGTCGAGCGCCTCCTTGAGCGGGCCGACGTGTTCCATCAGCCAGCCGACGCCGTTCGCGAGGATCGCGCCGAAGGGGTCCATCGCCATCGACAGCGCGTCGAGCGCGGTCCCGACGGCGCCCAGCGCCACCGAGGCCCAATCGCCGCTTTCGATGGCCGATTTCAGTTCGAACGCCGACTCCAGCAGTGACGAGCCGGTGTACGCCTTCGTCGAATCCTTTACCTCGGCGACAAGCGGGTTACCCACGACGACCTTCCTCGTGATTCAGGGGACGAGGAGCTCACCAGGGTGAGTTCTCCTCGTCGTCCGGCGCTTCGTGACGCTTCTCGCGAGGCGCCTGCGGCGGAGGCGGCGTGTCGGCGGACGACGCCGGGGGAGCGGGCGGCGGAGACGGCGGCTCTTCCTCCTCGATCTCCGGGAAGCGGCTGCGCAGGGTGCCGATCATCAGCGCCCTGGTCTCCTGGTCCTCGTCGCCGAGCGATTCCTGCATGACCTCGGCGACCTGGCCCGCGATCCCGGCCTGCGCCTGGTGCATCGTCTTCAGGATCGCCCGCGACAGTTCCTCCAGCGGGTACGTCCTGGCCTTGTTCCCGAACTCGATGTCCGTCACGCCGCCGTCCGCGCCGACGGTGATCTTCACGGCGCCGTCGGCACTGGACGCGGACAGCCGGAGCTGCTCGGTCCGCTCCTGGGCGGCCGCGTACCGCTGGGCCTTCTCTTCCAGCCCCGCCGCCCATCGATCCATTTTGCGCTGGGCCTCGTCCGGGTCCAGCATGAGCTCGCCGAGCTCGTTCGCGCCGGTCACTTCTTACCTCCGATGTCCAAAGCGGCGAAGTCCGCTTTGAACGGTTCCGCGTTGGTCTTGTCGCCGTCCACATAGGACTTGGCCGCGGTGCGGACGTTGTCGGCGGTCGCCTGGATGCCTTCCGAGGCCGCCTTGATCGTCTCCGCCGCGCGTTCACCGGCCGGGTTGACGATCGGCGGCAGGAACGCGCACAGCAGGCCGTACGCGTCCGCCGACATCGCCGAACCGGTCGCGGAGTGCGCGGTGTTCAGCCGGTCCACGAGCCCGTCGAGATGGCTCGCGTGCGCGGTCAGGTCGTCCGGATCGACCTCGAACGAAGCCGTCACTTCCAGTCCTTGTTCTTCCAGTCGCCGATCACCGGCGGCGCCACGACCTCGTCGGCGGCGAAGAACGACGGGTCGTCGGATTCGACGTAGTCGGCGACCTTGTGCTCCTTGTCGTCCTGGCCCTGACCCCGGCCGGCGGCGGGGGCCATCCCGCCCATCGGGCCCATGCCGCCGGGCGTACCCGGCTTGCCACCGGAGCCCGCCGCACGGGCCGCGGCCGCTTCGGCGTCCATCGCGCCCGCGCCGACGGCGCCGCCCATGCCGAGCGAGCCGGACGCCCGTCCGGCACCGCCGAGACCGCCGCCGCCCGCGCCACCGGCACCGGTACCGCCGCCACCGAAGCCGCTGGTCCCGCCGGTACCGCCACCGCCGGGGATGTTCGGCATGCCACCGAGCTTGGGCGGGTTGTACGGCGTGCCCTTGTAGGAGTTGCCGTCGGGGAACGAGGGGCCGGTGAGCCGCTCGCCGATGCCACCGGGCCGCGGGATCGGCGGGATGTTCGGCATGACCGGCCTCGGCCCGCCGCTGTTGGGCCCGCCGCTGTTGGGTCCGTTCGGGATGGGGATGTTCGGGGGCGTGAACGGAAGACCGCCGCCGGGCCGCGGTCCGCCGCTCTCCGGGATCGGGATGTTCGGCGGGGTGAACGACGGCGGCGAAACGGATGGGGGCGTGTAGCCCGTGGTGCTCGTGCCGTCGTCGAACTTGGGCAGGTTCGGGAGGTGGGGACCCGTCGAGGCGGCGGGCTTGTACGTCTCGCCGCCGGTCGGCCCGTTCGGGATGTTGATGTTGGGCATGGCCGGGCTGGAGCCGGGGCCGCCGCTACCGGGGCCACCGCTGCCGGGAACACCGCCACCGGGGAAGCCGCCGGGACCGCCGCCCGGGCCACCACCGGGGCCACCGCCCGGCCCGCCGTTGGGCGAGCTGAACGGCGACACACCGCCGGGCCCGCTGGTCCCGCCCTGCGGTGTCCCGTCCATCGAAGCGACGAGGCTGTCCGGACGCGTCCGGTCCGTGGTCGCGCTGAAGGGAGTGCCGTCGGCGCCTTCGGGCGACATCCGGTCGCGAAGCGTGCCGGCGGGCGAACCCGCGCCACCGCCGGCGGGACTGCCCTGCAGCTGCCTGGTCGCCGTCGCCAGCTTCGGCGGGGCGGGGAACGCCGGGGTGGCGATCGCCGAGCCGACCGTGGTGTCGAAGTCGGTCATCACCTTCGCGGCCTGGTCCCGCGCGTCCTGCTGCTTCTTGAAGGTGGAGAGGTCCTTCCCGAGCTGCGCCATGTACACGTACGGGTCGGTGATCTTCTGCAGGTTGGCGTTGGCCTCCTGCACGTTGAACGCCACCGGCGGGTTCGCCGCCATCTGCTTCTGCGTCTCGTTGAGCGTCTGCGAGTGGATCTGCTGCTGCCGTCCGGCCAGCGTCGCGCCGTTCGCGGTCGAGCCGAGCCATTTGCCGACACCGGCGAGGTGCTCGCGGGCCGCGTCGCCGCCCTCGCCCTCCCAGTTGGCCGTGCTCGCGCTGATCGCCTTCGCCAGGTTGCGCTGATGCGAGGCCAGGTCGTTGCCCGCCCGGATCCACTCCTCGGAGGTTTCGGCCACCGCGGCCGGATCCCCGTTGTCCGCGATCGCGGTCTGCATCTGTTCGTGGGTGGCGTTCGCCCAGATCGTGGACGGCGGCTCGCCGGGTTTGCGGATGTCCAGGTTCTTGTCGAGACCCTCGCGCGCCTTCTCCAGCTGCCCCTCGTACATCTTCTGCGTGAAGATGTCCTTGAAGCCGTTGAGCGCCTTGTCGCCCCAGCCGAGGATGTTGAAGAGAAGGTCCGTCCCGGCCGAGGCCCCGGCCCGGATCTCGTCGCCGGAGGCGGCCTCGTCCGCCAGCGGCCCGACGTAGTAGTCGGACGACGAGTCGGCCGTGGGGTCGTAGTTCGGGTCGAGCTTGTCGTAATCGGGCGAGTTCGGGTCGGAGACCTTCGCCGTCTTCTCCTCGGATTCGGTCACGGGTCTCTCCTTCAGATCTCGGTGTCGATCCGCTTCAGGTCGCGCTGGTTCTCCGCGTCGCGTTCCCGGTAGTTCCGCTGGGCGAGTTCGATCGCCTCGATGTAGGTGGGGAACTCGGCGCGAGCGGCCTGGAGCTGGGTGAGCAGCCCTTGCGCGTCCGTCGCGGTGCCATGCATGTGCTCGGACACCCAGCGGGCGGTCGCGGTGGAGCTCATCGGCGGCGACTTCTGCAGCTTGGTCAGCGCGCTCCAGCGCTCTTCGAGGCTGTCGATCACACCCTGGAGTGAACGGATCATCTCCTGGCCGGTGGTCTCGTCGACGGCGAAACCGCCCTGCTTGGCCATCTCCTTCAGCCGCGCACTCGCGAACGCCACCTTGCGCGCCGCCATCAACGGCTGCAGTTCTTGTGCTTCCTCGGTCAACGGAGGGTCCTCTCGCCGGATTCAGGAAGGGTCAGTAGATGTCCGCGATGGCGTCCCGGATCGAATTCGCCACGCCCGACTGACTCGCCGGTTCGTAGTGCCCGATCACGGCGCCGGAGGCCTCGTCGGTCTCGGTCCGGATCAGGTACCGGCCGTCTTCGGTGTCGAGCCAGCTCAACGGCGTGGACCGGAGCCGTTCGCCGCGGCGGCCGATCCCGCTCACGATGATGTATCCGCCACCGAGGCGGGTCCCGGACAGCACCTTCTCCAAGACCTCGACGTCGCTCTCGTCGTTGCGCGGCGCCGCGGCTTCCGGCCGGGCGCGGACGACGCCGGTGAACTGGAGGTTGCCGAACGCGTCGGTCTCTTCCTCGTCGAACTCGGCTTCGGCCTGGCGGCGCGCGGCCATCGCGGAGACGGCGCGCTCCTCCTTCTGCACGAGCGTGCGGCGGCCGGTCGACGCGGGGCGCATCCGCGGCAGCACCCCGGAGAGGACCTCGACCAGCTCCTCGTCGTCGAAGAGCGCGAACTGCAGGAGGTCTTCGCCGTGGGCCTGCGTGATGCCGAGCGCCTGCCTGCCGTCGGTGAGCGCGAGGACGGCGATGTCCTGGCCGATGCCGTCGATACCGTTGATCGAAACGGTGATCCGGTGGTTCCCGAGCAGCTCGAACGCGGTGCGGACGGCCTTGTTCAGCTCGCCGTTGATCGACAGGCGGCGCTGTTCGAGATCGGTATAGACCTTCCGGACGATCGCGGCGTAGCGCTCCGGATCGATCGAAGTGTTCTGGACGCGCAACGGAAACAAGCGGGCGTCGACGCCAAGCGCCCGCCCGACCACTGTCGCCTCGACCGTCCCCAGCGCGAAATCGGCTCGCTCAGCCATGCTTCTGCGCTACTCCCTCACGGGGGCGGGCCCCGACTTTGTTAATGGCCAAAACAAACTAGCACAGCGCATGAACCTACGGAACCATACGTACACGGCTGAACACGATGGAATGGATCACCGTGCCCGATCGGGCACTTTTCTTGCCCCTAAAGGAATAACGGCCGTTCACCGGCACGTCACCGGTCGGCCGCCGCGGGGGCGTACGTCGTCATCCGGCGGGCCACGTCGGTCCGCGAACGGGCGCCGAGTTTCCGCAGGACCTTGGCCACGTGCTGTTCGACCGTACGCGGCGAAAGGAACAATCCGTCCGCAATCTCGCGATTCGTACGCCCGTCGGAAAGCATGCGCGCGACCTCGAGTTCGCGGGGCGAAAGCTCCTGACCGTAGCCGCGCCGCCCGCGCTGCGAAGGTGCCCACGCGCCGTGTTCCCGCAGCAGGTGGCGGCAGCGGCCGGCGTCCCTGGTCGCGCCGAGCCGCTCGTAGGCCTCCGCGGCCGCCGCGAGTTCCTCGATCGCCTTGCGGTCACCCGCGGTGAGACGGCCGGCGTCGAGCCGTCCGGCGGTCAGACGGCACAGCGCCGCCCGTTCGCGGGCGCCGATGGCCTGATAGGGCATCGGCAGGGCTTCGTAACCGGCCGCGGCCTCGTCGAAAACCGTTGCCGCGGCGGGATGTTTGCCGCGCGCGTCGAGCAGGATCGCCCGGCCGGCGAGCAGCGCGACCCGGGAGACCGGCGAATCCTTGCCGTCGACGCCGCGGGCGAATTCCTCGACCACGGCGTCCGCCTCCGACCAGCGCCCGGCCCGCGTGTAGGCCTCGGCCGCGGCGGGGACCAGCGCCGCCGCCCACACCCAGACACCCTTGCGCCGGGCCGCCGCGACGGCGTTGTCGGCCACCGCGCACGCCCCGTCGACGTCGTCCGTCGCGAGGAGCACCCGGATCAGGACACCCGCCGCCGAAAGGACCACCGGGATGGGCCCGTGTTCCGGGGCGTGCACGCTCGCCGCGGCCAGATGTCGTTGCGCGGCGGCGAATTCCCCGCGCACGGCGGCCAGCCCGCCGAGGACGAGCGAGCATTCCATGACGATCGGGCCCAGATCGGGATAGCCGTCGCGGAGCTGTTCGGTGGCCTCCGCGAGCCCGGACCAGTCACCGCGCACCCAGTCGAGCCGGACCCTGGTGCCCTGCGCGAGGCCGGCGGCGTAGAGCGCGCCGGCGTCGGTCGCGCGGCGGATCCCCTCCGTGACCAGCTTTTCCGCCCTGGTCAGATGCCCGGCCCAGGACTGCGCGTCGGCGAGGTTGCACCACAGCCGGGCCAGCTGGACCCGTTCGGCCACCCCGCCACCCTGGTCGGCCAGTTCGGTGAACTCGGTCCAGGCCGAGCCGTCGCCGATATGCGCCTGGGTGGAGATCCGGTCGCCGAGCACGGCGAGCCGCAGCTCCGGGTCTTCGATCCGGTCGAAGACCTCGCGGGCCCGGTCCATCCAGACCTCGTGCCAGGACAGCGGGGTCAGCCCGTCGATGGGCTGGGCGAGCAGGTTGATCCCGCGCGCGGCCAGCTCCGGCTCGTCGACCAGTTCGGTGATCGCCTTCTCCACCTCGACCCGGCCGCGGCCGAGCCGTCCGATCGTGCGGACCAGCAGCATCCCGAGGCTGAGCCGGATCGTCCCGCGCACGCTCGGGCGCAGGTCGGTGAGGTCTTCGAGGATCCGCTCCAGTGTCTCGATGACGTCCGGGCGGAACCCGCGCAGCGCGACCTGGCTGAGCTTCGTGGCCAGCCGGGCGATGTCGTCCTCGCCGAGCCCGGCCTCGGCCAGCACGGACTGGAGCAGGTCGATGGCGCGCGAGGTGTCGCCGTGGGCGATGGCCTCGTCGGCGGCGGCTTCGGCGTAGTGGCGCCATTGCCCGGTCCGGCCCGCCGCGCGCGAATGGTTCGCCAGCAGGGTCAGCGGCGGGGCGGGCTGCTCGGAGAGCACCTTGATGGCGCGCGAATGCAGCAGAGTCCGTTCCGGACCGCTGATCGTGTCGTAGACGGCCTTGCGGGCCAAGGGATGCCGGAAGCCGTAGCGGTCGCCGCCGAGTTCGCCGAGCACCCCGCCGTCCAAAGTGGACAAGAGGGCGGTGCGGAGGGCGTCGCCGTCGAGGCAGGCGAGTTCGCCGATCACCCCCGGTTCGGAGGGGACGGCGAGCACCGCCGCCGCGCGGGCGAGCCGGACGGCGGGTTCGGGCAGCGCGTCGAGCCGTTCGGTGATGGCCTCACGCAGGGAGATCGGGACTTCGAGGCTTTCCAGCAGGCGGTCGCCCAGCACTTCGCCGATCGGCAGCCGCCCCGCCGCGTCCCGCAGCGCCCGCAGGGTCTCCTCGACCACGAACGGGATCCCGGCGGTGCTTTCGTGCAGCTTCGCGGTGAACGGCGCGGAAACCCTCGGCAGGTCCAGCAGTTCCTCCGCGAGCTTCCCGACGGCGTCGAGGTCGAGCGGGCCCAGCGTCACGCGGGCGGTCTGGACGTTCGGCGGGGTGCGGAACGGGATGCCGGCACCGTGCCCGGAGGGCGAACCGGTCCGGTAGGCCGCGACGACGGCCAGCTCGGCGGGCATCGCGGCAGCGAGGAAACGCAGGAGGTCACGGGTGCCTTCGTCAGCCCACTGGAGGTCGTCGATCAGGACGAGGGTGGGCCCGCAGGCGATCAGGAGTTCGCGGACGGCGCGGAACTGACGGTGGCGTTCGGCGCACGGGTCGGCGAGCGGTTCCGGTTGGGGTGGAAGGCTTTCGGCCAGTTCGGGCAGCAAGGGTCTCAGCACCCCGGCGACCGGGCTGAGCGGCCCGAGCGGCCGGTCGCCCGCCGAGCGCAGCGCTTCGAGCACCGGCCCGAACGGGAACGGCTCGCGCATCGGCTGGCAGGCGCCCGAAAGCACCCGGGCGGACGCGAACTCGCGACGTCCGGCCAGCTCTTCGAGCAGCCTGCTGCGGCCCATCCCGGGTTCGCCTTCGATCAGCACGGCGGCGGGACGGCGCAGCAGGATCTTCACGATCGCCGAGACCTCGACGTCGCGGCCCACTAGTGCCGTCGATCCGGCGCGGACCGAAACCGAGGTCGGGCGAGGGGTGGCAAGCCACATCATGCGCTCCTCGGTGTGGAGTTCCCGCTGAGCCCGACACGATCTTGTGCGTTGTCCTGCGGAGCCTAAGCACTGCCTACCGGGTCGTAAACCACCCAACACGGACACCCCGGGCACCCCCTGAGGCCGTTCGGGGACGCAGCGTCACCGGTTGGCTGACGGATCGTCGGTTGGAAAATCACCAGGCACCCGAAACATCGGCCACCAACCCGATTCGGCGATTCATCCCACGTTCAGGGGGTGGAAACGACTACGCAAGGTATTCGCTCGAAACCCTACTTACGGACGTGTCCGTCCGGGTGCCTGCTCTAGGTGGCTGCCCGTGGAGCAGGGCATTCGGGTCCCGAAGAATGGGTATACCTATCCCGCGCCGACCCGGATTGCGGCCTTCCCCGGAGTCCAGAACCCTCACCCGTCAGGGGAGGGCTATCGCATGGCGAACCGGAGCCGTGCGTGATGACGAGGGAGAAGCATGAAGATCACGAAGCTCCTCGGTGTGGCCGCCACGGCAGCATTGGCCACCGGCGCGCTCGTCACGGGTACCCCCGCGGCAGCGACCTCGAACACTCTGCTCAACGCCGAGATGGTCCCCGCCCTGCAACGGGACCTCGGCCTGACCGCCGACCAGGCACTCGCCCGGATCCAGAGCGAGACCGCCGCCGGCACGCTCGAACAGGCACTCGCCTCGGCGCTCGCCGGCAGCTTCGGCGGCGCGAGCTACAACGAGGCCACCGGCAAGCTCCGCGTCGGCGTCACGGACGCGGCGAAACTCGGCCAGGTCCTCGCCAGTGGCGCGGAAGCTGAACTGGTCCGCTTCTCGGCCGCCCAGCTCGATTCCACTGTGGACAGACTGAACGCGAGTGAGCGCGCGGCGGACGGCGCGATCACCGGCTGGGGTGTGGACACGAAGACCAACCGGGTGACGGTGAACGTCCTGCCGGGCAAGAGCGGCGTCGTCGACTCGTACCTGGAGAAGGCCAAGGTGGACAAGGCCGCCGTCGCGGTGGTCGAGACCACTTCGGTGCCGACCCTGAAGTACGACGTCCGCGGCGGTGACGCCTACTACATCAACAGCTCTTCGCGGTGCTCGATCGGCTTCTCGGTGAACGGCGGCTTCCTCACCGCCGGGCACTGTGGCCCGGGCACGGTGACCGGTTACAACCGGGTCGCGATGGGCTCGTTCGCCCGCGCCAGCTTCCCCGGGAACGACTACGGCCACGTCCGGGTCAACAGCAACTGGACGCCGCGCGGGGTCATCAACAACGGCACCCGGGTGAGCGGTTCGAGCGAGGCCGCCACCGGCGCTTCGGTCTGCAAGTCGGGCTCGACCACCGGCTGGACCTGCGGCACCGTCGGCGCCAAGAACCAGACCGTCCGCTACGCCGAAGGCACGGTCTACGGCATGACCGCCACCAACGTCCGCTCGCAGGCGGGCGACTCGGGCGGCTCGTTCATCGCCGGCAACCAGGCGCAGGGCATGCTGTCCGGCGGCAACAGCTCGGTGACCTACTTCTTCCCGGTGCGGCCGGCGTTGTCCGCGACCGGGACCTCGCTGGTCCTCGGCTGAGCATAGGACGAAGGGCGGACCGAGTGCCTCCAGCGCACTCGGGCCGCCCTTCGTTTTCGTGCCGCGGGAAAGTTCTCAGACGTTGCTGATCTCCTCGATCAGCGCTTCGACGTCGAAGTGCTCGCTCTCGGACCCGAGCGGGACCAGGTCGTAGGTGGACTCGAGGAACGTCTCGACGTCCTCACGCTCCAGCTCGAACGACGCATAACCGTCGGGTGACTCGATTTCGAGCGTCAGCATCGCCTCGTCCTCGGAGAGGTCGGGGCGGACGCGGACGTCGCCGAGCCCGGCGGGGTCGGTGAGGCCGGTGACGAGCAGCTCACGCGCGAAGGTCCACTCGACCCACCGGCCGCGCTCGGTCCGGAACGACACGGTGACCGCGAAGGGTTCGCCGGCGTGGAAGGACAGGCGGGAGAGAACGGGCGTGCTGCTGTTGTTCAGCAGAACGAACTGGCTCTGGTGAATTGCGTCGGTGTGCACGGCCACTCCTCAGTGCTCTCGTGGTTCGCGCGGCGCGAACTTTTCGTCTCGGGGAGGAGATGGCCGGACACGGGCCGGATGACGCGACTGTCGCGACGTTCACGCTATCGGCTGCATATGTCCATAGTGGTGTAACGCCGGGCACAGACCCCTTGCGTCCGGGCGGATACCCGTGGTGACGAGGTCAGGGGTGGCGAGTTCGCGACCGGACTGTCCTCTTTGGAGCCGGTGGTCGTGTGACGCGGCGCCGCACTCACGTGATCGAAGCCGTAACTCGCGTGATCGGCGGCGGAACACCGTGTGCGGCATCCAAACACGCGAGTCACGCGCCTGATCACGCGAGTTACGCGTCTGATCACGCGAGTCACGCCTTTGCTCACGCCGCGCCTCTGTAACCAGCAGCGGGGAAAGCGTCCTTCAGGGCTCCAGCGGCAGGGACAGCCCGGTCTTGACCCGGTCCATCGCCACCGACGTCGTGAAGTGCCGCACGTTCGGGTTGTCGAAGAACATCCGCCGCGTGAACGTCTCGAAATCCGCCATGTCCCGGCAGGTCACCACGAGCACGAAGTCGGCGTTGCCGGTGACGTAGTAGCACTGCTGGACGTTGTCGTCCGCGAGCACCTGACGGCGGAACCCGTCGAGCACCGCGAGGTTCTCCCGTTCCATCTCGACCATCACCACGAAGGTCATCGACAGCCCGAGCGCCCGCGGTGACAGCACCGCCACCTCGCGTTCGATCACCCCGGTCTCGCGCAGCCGCTTGATCCGCCGCTGCACGGCCGCCGCCGACAGGCCCACCTTCGCCCCGATGTGCTCGGCGATCGTGCGGGCGTCGGACTGCAGGCAGGCGAGGATGGCGACGTCCAGGCGGTCGAGGTCGGGTGTGTGCACCAGGTCAGGCTAACCGGACGGCTCTCCCCGGCGCCTGTTCTTTGATCGCGCCCTCGCGCGGCGTCGGTCACGCCGCCGGGCGAAGGTGAGAATTCTTTGAATTGTGACCCGGAACACAACTGACGGGTCTACTGAATGGTAGCGCTTACAAGTGAATGGCAGACCTCCCCTTTGCCCCGCGAAAGGATTTCTTGGTGCCCTCATCTCAGGCGGCCGTTCTCGCCGGTCTCGGCTCTTGGCTGCCTCCGCGCGTGGTGGGCAACGAGGAGATCGCCCAGCGGCTGGACACCTCCGATGAGTGGATCCGCTCGCGCACCGGCATCGCCGAGCGCCGGGTCGTCGATCCCGGGACGTCCACTGTGGATCTCGCCGTCGAGGCGGGACGACGGGCGCTGGCCTCGGCCGGGGAGACCGAGGCGGACGCGGTCGTGCTCGCGACGTCGACGGCCGACCAGCTGTGCCCGGCCAGCGCGCCGCAGGTCGCGACGAAGCTGGGGCTGAACGGCGTCGCCGCCTTCGACGTCAACGCCGTGTGCAGCGGGTTCGTCTACGGGCTCGGCACCGGCGCCGGGCTGATCGCGGCCGGTATCGCGCGGCGGGTGCTGGTGATCGGCGCCGACGTCTTCACCTCGCTCATCGACCCCGGAGACCGCGGCACGGTGCCTATCTTCGGCGACGGCGCGGGCGCCGTCCTGCTGCGCGCGGGCGACCCCGGCGAACTCGGCGCACTCGGACCGTTCGACCTGCACAGCGAGGGCGAACTCGCCGAACTGCTCTGGGTCGAGGCGGGTGGCGCGAAGAACCGCCGCTCAGACGACCCGCGTGACCACTATCTGGTGATGCAGGGCCAGACCGTCTTCCGGCACGCCTGCGCCCGGATGGTCCAGTCGGCGCGCGCGGTGCTCGATTCCGCGGGCTGGATGGTCGGCGACGTCGACCGGTTCATCGGGCACCAGGCCAACATCCGCATCCTGCAGACCTGCGCGAAACAGCTCGGGCTCGCGGAAGACGTGATGTATTCGAACATCGAGAAGGTGGGCAACACGAGCGCGGCGTCCATCCCGATCGCGCTGGCCGACGCGGCCAAGGACGGGGCGCTCCAGCCGGGGCACCGCGTCGTGATGGGGGCGTTCGGGGCCGGGCTGACCTGGGGTTCGACGTTGCTGCGCTGGCCGGACGTCATTCCTGGCTGAGCGCCGCCCAGGCGTGCGTCGGTTCCTGACGCCCGCGCAGTTCCAGCTCCGCGTACGGCTCCCAGTGCGAGCGCTCGCTCTCCAAGGCCGCTTTGAGCACCGCTTCGCTCGCCAGGATCCGGCCGCCGGCGGCTTTCGCGTACTCGGTCAGGCGCGCGGCCTCGTTCACCGCGTCGCCGATGACGGTGTACTCGAACCGGCTGCTGGTGCCCAGCTGACCGGCGAAGACCCGGCCGCTCGCGACGCCGATGCCGAGGTCGAGCTCGCCGGTCTCCTGGACGGCGTCCCTGATCGCCCGCGCGGCCGAGAGCGCCGCCGTCGGCGCGTCCGCGAGCCGGGTCGGGGCGCCGAAGACGCAGAGCGCGGCGTCACCCTGGAACTTGTTGACCAGCCCGCCCCGTGCCCCGACCGCGTGCACCACGCTGGTGAAGAACCGGTTGAGCATCTTCACCAGGTCCTCGGGCGGGGTGCGGCTCGCCAAGGCCGTCGAATCGACGACGTCCACGAACAGCGCCGTCACCTCGCGCACGTCACCCGAAAGGGAGGCGCCGTACTCGAGCGCGTGCCGTGCGACCTCGTCCCCGACGTGCCTGCCGAAGAGGTCCCGCATCCGCTCCTGCTCGCGCAGCCCGGCGGCGAGGTCGTTGACCGACGTCTGCAGCAGGCCGATCTCACTGGAGTCGTCGACCTCGACCACGACCTCCTTGTTGCCGCGGGCGATCTCGTCGAGCGCTATCCGCAGGCGGTGCAACGGGGTCGCGACGGCCTTCGCGAGCAGGCCCGTCCCGATCGCGCCGACCCCCAGCCCGATCACCGAAATCATGATCAGGCTCGCGACGTGGTCACCCTGCCCGAGGTCCGGCGGCGTGGCCACCAGCAGCACCCCGAGGAACGGGACCCCGCTCGCCAGCGACCAGGTGACGACCACCCTGGTCAGCACGGTGACCTTGAGCGTCCCCTTCGGCGGGGTCACCTTGAGCGCGATCGTCATCACCGGGCGGGCGACCCATTCCGCGGCGAGATAGGTGAGACCGACCGTGGTCAGCCCGCCGAGCCCGATGACCAGCGCCATCCCGAGCGCGTCCATCCAGGAGCCGAGCACCCGCGCGAGTGCACCGAGCACGATCGTGCCGATCAGCCAGAGCGTGCCGCTCACGATCCCCATGTCGACCGGGAGCCGGAGCGCCCGCGCGGCCTCGGCCTTCGTCGGCGGGCGGCCGAAGACGAACCAGACCGCGGTGCGCCGTTGCAGCCACGCCGTCCACGCGGTGCCGACGATCAGCGACAGCGCCACGATCCCGGCCGCGGTGACGCCGAGGATCCAGCCGCGATCGCCGACCTCGCTCGGGAGGCCCTGCAGGAGCAGCAGCAACGCCACGACACCGGCGCCGCACACACTGGACCCGACGCCGAGCGCGGCGAAGCCGAGACTGGTCCTGAGCACCAGCCGGAACCGGCTCGACATCGTCTTCCCGCGCACCCGGTGATCGTATGACCTCCGGCGGAAAACGGTTCGCCTGTTCCCGGACGCGGTGGCTACCGTGCGGGTATGGAACCGCTGGGCCAGGACGAGATCAGGGCGTCCTTCGTGAACTGCACCCGAGGCGAGGCCAAAGGGGTCACGTTGCCCGCCCGGCCCGAAGAGATCCCTTGGGAGAAAAGGGAATTCCTCGGCTGGCGTGATCCGAAGGCCGCCGGGCGGGCGTATCTGGTGCTGCCGTACCGCGGGGAGACCGTCGGGCTGTCCCTGCGCGCCGCTCCCCGGCCGAAGGGCCGTGTCCTGCTGAGCAACATGTGCGGCCTGTGCACGACGACACACCCGCTGTCCGACATCGCGCTGTTCTCCGGCCGTCGCGCCGGGAAGCTCGGGCGCGAAGGCAACACGCTCGGCATCTACGCGTGCGCGAATCTGGCGTGCAGCCAGTACATCCGCGGCGAGCTGAAGTCGGACGTGCCGCAGCCGGCGGAAACGCTGTCGCTCGAAGAACGCGTCTTCCGGCTGGAGGACAAGCTGCACCGGTTCGTGGAGCGGGTACTCGAGTCACGCTGATCGGCCTGCGGTAGAACGCATTTAGAGGACTAAATGCGTTCTATCGCGCCTCAGAACCGGAACCGCAGGATCCGCCCCATCTTCTTGAACGCCGGGAACAGCCCCGCGAACCACAGCTGTGCCCGCATCGACGCGGACAGCCGGTCCTTCACCTCAGGCGTCGCGTAATCCGTCGAGTCGAGTTTCGACACCAGAGTCAGCCCGAGCCGCTCCAATTCGGAGATCTCGTCGATGCCCCAGTACAGCGTCGCGTTGGCTTTGCGGACCACGGGATTCAGCTTCTGCAGTTTGATCCCCAGCCTGCTGAAGATGTCGAAGACCATTTCACCGCCTTGCGGGAAATGCGCGATCAGCCGCCGCAGCAATTCCTCGCCTTCGGACGGTCGCAGGTACATCGTCAGCCCCTCCGCGATCACCAGACCGGGTTTGTCGGAGGGAATCTCGTCGATCCAGCCGAAGTCCGTCACCGACGAGCCGATGGTCCGGTAGCCGTCCCGTTCGGGATAGATCCGGGCGCGCAGGCCGACGACCTCGGGGTAGTCGACGTCGAACCATCGCACCGTGGGCGGCGGGTCGACGCGGTACACGCGGCTGTCCATCCCGCAGCCGAGCTGGACGACGGTCGCGTCCGGATGCGCCCGGAGGAACGACGCGGTCCAGTCGTCCAACGGCTTGGCCCGCAGGGCGACGGTCAGCCCCATGTCGGCGTTCACGCCCAGCGTGGCGAAGTCGTAGTCGATCTGCTTGACGGCCTCGTCGGCGGCCTTGTCGCCGAGGATCGGCCTCTCGCTGCGGGCGTCGAGCGCCCGGCCGTACAGCGTGGCGAGCATCGTCGCCTTCTCTTCGGTGAACCGGACCTTCTCCACCGCACACCCCCGTCAGAAGTTTCACAAACTTCTGAAAATAATACTCGTGCGCGGGCGGTCGCGCCATCAAGGGAGCGTTAATCCCCGGTCGTGTAGTCGTGGACGTAGGTCTTCGCGTCGAGCAGGTGCCGCAAGGTGATCTCCCTCGCGGCCGCCGCGTCCGACCGGCGGATCGCTTCGAGGATCGCGCGATGCTCGTCGACGGCCTTGCGGATCTGCCCCGGAAGCCGCAGCGCCGCCCGCCGCTCCTCGCCGACCAGCGCGAGCACCGAACGCAGCAGATCGGTGACGTCGTCGTTGCCGGCGTTGCCCGCGATCACCCGGTGGAATTCGGCGTCGGCCGCGATCACGCGCAGCATATCGCCGTCGGCGGCGGCCTGGTCCATCTCGTCGACGGTGCTTTCCAGCCGGGCGAGCACCCGCGGCGTGTGGTCGAGCGCGAGCCGCTCGGCCAGCGTCGGCTCGACCGTGGTCCGCAGGTCGAAGAGCTTCTCGACCAGCTGCTCGTGTTCGGAGAACCAACCGCGCAACGGCTGTTCGCCGAGGTTCTCGCGGACGTAGGTGCCCGAACCCGGCCGCACCTGCACGTAACCGATGGAATCCAGCACCCGCAACGCCTGCCGCAGCGAACCGCGGCTGATCCCGAGCTGCTCGCAGAGCGCCCGCTCGGCGGGCAGTCTCGACCCGGCGGGGAGCCTGCCCGAGTCGATCATCGTGCGCAGATGATCGACGGTCGCACTCCACACCTGTTCGCGCTCGTCGTCGGCCACGGCCCCATCCTCGCAGGCCCGGCGGGACGCCCGGAATTGTCGGTGCGGGATGTCATCCTCTGACGATGACTGGGGTGGCAGGGCTGATCAAGGCATGGGTGCACGGCTGGGCGCTCTCCCGCGGCGTCGGCGTCCCCGTCGCCGAGCCGGACGGTTACCGGCTCGACGTCGGGCGTCCGGGGCATCGCGTGCGGTACGTGCTGGCGGGCACCGGATCGGTCGCGAGCCGGGCTCGTTCGCTGACCGAGCCCGGAACTTGGTTGAAGGTGAGCGGTCCCCGTGAGGAAGTGGCGAAGACGGTGCCGCCGGAGTGGGAGGTCGGCCCACCGGAGTACCTGATGAGCGCCCCGATCGCGCTGCGGCCCGTCATGGCCGCGCCCGAGCCGTACCGGGCGGAGCTGGTCGGCGACGGCGTCGTCACCGACGTCGTCGTGCGCGCCCCCGACGGTTCGCGCGCGGCCACCGGCCGGGTCGCGATCGCCGGCGGCACCGCGGTGATCGATCAGGTC
Source organism: Amycolatopsis sp. WAC 04169 (assembly GCF_003947535.1). Taxonomy (NCBI): domain Bacteria; kingdom Bacillati; phylum Actinomycetota; class Actinomycetes; order Pseudonocardiales; family Pseudonocardiaceae; genus Amycolatopsis; species Amycolatopsis sp. WAC 04169. Next base: position 740,817 of record NZ_QHJI01000001.1, read on the forward strand.
GTGACGGAGCCCGAGCACCAGCGGCGCGGGCTCGGCCGGTTCGTGATGCGCAGGCTCGACGAGGTGGCGGTCGCCGCCGGGGCGGAGCGGGCTGTCCTGGTCGCGACGGAGGAGGGGCGCGCGTTGTACCTGACGCTCGGCTGGACGGTCGCCACGGAGATCACCGCGGCCCATCTGCCGGAGGAGAACTGAATGGTTCCCCGTCGAACGGGACATAACGGGCTCGTTGAATGTTCGACTAGACACATCCGCAGCGCGAAAGGAGGTAACGGTGCTTAGGGTGCGGACGTGAGTGCTTTATGACGTGGTGGCACGCGGTCGTGATCTTCGTCGCGGGGCTCTGGGCGGGCACCATCAACACGGTCGTCGGTTCGGGCACGCTGGTGACGTTCCCGGTCCTGGTCGCGCTCGGCTACTCGCCGCTGACGGCGACGACCTCCAACGCGATCGGCCTCGCCCCCGGCACGGTGAGCGGGGCGATCGGCTACCGCGAGGAGCTCAAGGGCTACTGGCCCCAGGTCGTCAAACTCGCCGTGGCGTCGTTCTTCGGCGCGATCTGCGGGACGATCCTGCTGCTCTCGCTGCCGAAGGACGCCTTCGAGACCGTCGTGCCCGCGCTCGTCGGGCTCGCGGTGGTGCTCGTGATCGTCCAGCCGCGAGTGGCCGCCTGGGTCGCGAAGCGCCGCGAGGAGAACGGGAAGGTCCACAAGATCGGGCCGCTCCTGTTGTTCCTGATCTTCCTGATCGGCATCTACGGCGGATACTTCACGGCCGCGCAGGGCGTGATGATGATGGCCGTGATGGGGATGCTGATGTCGGAGTCGCTGCAACGGCTCAACGGCGTCAAGAACGCCCTGTCCGCGGTCGTGAACATCGTCGCGGGCGCGATCTACGCCTTCATCGCGCCGGTCAGCTGGCCCGTGGTCGCGCTGCTCGCGGTCGGGTCGACGATCGGCGGCCAGATCGGCGCCAAGATCGGCCGCAAGCTTTCGCCGAAGGTGCTTCGCGGCGTGATCGTCGTGATCGGCCTCGCCGCGATGGTGCAGCTGCTCCTCAAGTAGGAAACGGCCCGCACTACGTCCACGAAGTGCGGGCCGCCGTGAAGCCTTGTCAGCGCGGGAAATCCCCGGCCGCTTCAAGGAAGAGGTCGTTCTCCTCAGGCGTCCCGATGGTCACTCGCGCGCCTTCGCCCGCGAAGGGCCGCACGATCAGCTTCCGCTCCAGCGCGTGCTCCGCGAACGCGGTCGTCCGCTCGCCCAGCGGCAGCCAGACGAAGTTCGCCTGCGTCTCCGGCACCTCGTAACCCTTGGCCACCAACGCATCCCGGACCCGGGTGCGTTCCGAGACGATCTCCTTGCAGCGTTCCAGCAGTTCGTCGGCCGCGTCGAGCGAGGCGATGGCCGCCGCCTGGGCGATCATGTTCACCGAGAACGCGACGTAGACCTGCTTCAACGCGACGGTGATCGCTTCCGGGGCCACCGCGTAACCCACGCGAAGGCCGGCGAGGCCGTACGCCTTCGAGAACGTCCGAAGCACCGCGACGTTGTCCCTGCCGCGCGCGAGCTCGACGCCGTCCGGCACCTCGGCGTCGGTCACGAACTCCTTGTACGCCTCGTCGAGTACGACGAGGACGCCCGAGGGCACGGCGTCGAGGAAGCGCTCCAGCTCCGCGCGCCGCAAGACCGTCCCGGTCGGGTTGTTGGGGTTGCACACGAAGACCAGCCGCGTCTTCGGCGTGATCGCCGCCAGCATCGCGTCGAGGTCCAGCCCGTGCCCGGCGGTGAGCGGCACCTTCACGCTCACGGCGTTCGCCACCTGCGTGACGATCGGGTACGCCTCGAACGAGCGCCACGGGAAAACGACCTCGTCGCCCGGGCCGCACAGGGCCTGGATCATTTGCTGGCAAAGGGAAACCGAACCGCAGCCGATGGCGATCCGGTCGACGGACTCGTTCAGCTCGCGGGCCAGCCGCTCGACGAGCGCGGAAGCCGTGATGTCCGGGTACCGGTTGATGCCCTGCGCCGTCTCGGCTATGGCCTGCGCCACACTCGGCAGCGGGCCACCGGGGACCTCGTTGCTCGCCAGCTTGATCGCGCCCTGGATTGTCCGGCCAGGGACGTACTTCGGCAACGATTCGAGATCCGCACGCGGCGAAACAGGTGACATCTTCGGCGCTCCTACGTCTGGGGGACGGCTCCGACACCGTATCCTCCCGCGCGGGCGCAAGCTCCGAATATTTACCTAAGAGTGGTCTGATGGAGGAATGACCCTGACGACCACCGTGGAACATCAGCACGCCGACGGCCACACGCTGCGCCTGACCTTCGCCGAACCGGATGGTGTCGTCCGCGGCGGACTCGTGGTGCTGCACGAGGAGGCCGAAGAGGTCGAAGAGGGTTTGGGCCTGCTCCTGGCCGGTCTCGCCGGCGAAGGCTGGCTCACCGTCACGCCGCATCTCGACCGGGACGACCTCACCCAGCAGGACCTGCTCGAAGCCACCGACGCGACGCTTTCCTGGCTCGCGGAACGCGGTGTCCAAGCCGATCTCGTCGGTGTCGTCGGTTTCGACCTCGGAGGAACGGCCGCGCTGGTCGTGGCGTCGAACCGCAGGCTGGGCGCGGCGGTCAGCGTCGGCGGGCAGGGTGTCACCGGGCTGCCGGTCCTCGTCGAGATCGCGGGGCGGCTCACGAGCCCGTGGCTCGGCATGTACGGCGACGCGGGCGACGCCGCCGGAGGCGCCGAAGTCGAGCAACTGCGCGACGCGGCGGCGACGGCGAACGTCGCGACGAACGTCGTCCACTACCCGGGCGCCAACCACCGCTTCGACGCCGACCCGGACGCGGCCGCGGAGGCCTGGCAGCGCACGTTGAATTGGTTCGACGCCCACCTGCGCTGACCCCGTTCGCGCTAGCATTCCCCTCAAGATGTGACAGGGGAGGGTCGAATGGCACAGTCACCCAAGGTGCCCGTGACGCCACAAGCCGTGTTCGGAGCTTCGGCTCCGGCGCTGGCTCCCGTGGCGGGTCAGATCCGGGATTCCAAGACCGATGCCAAGAAGGGGGCCGTCAAGGTCTCCGAGGATGCCGCGAAGAAGCTCGTCGACGCCCTGCTCAAGGCGCGCCACGAGCTCAACGCGCTGATCAAGGACTCGACGGAGTTCAACGCGCCGTTGAAGCTGGGCGACAACCTCATCGGTCACACCATGAGCGAGCGTTTCCAGGGCGCCGCGAACAAGGGGACCGAGGCGGCCGTTCCCGTTCTCAAGGACTTCGCCAAGGTCCTCAAAGACTTCCAGCTCACCGTGATGGCGGCGCGCAAGATGTACGTCGCCGCGGATGAAGAGGGCCAGGAGCAGCTCGAACGGGTCGCTCGCCGGTTCGACATGGAGGACATCGTCGGCCAGGAGCGGAAGGACGAGCACTGATGCGCATCCTGCCCATGCCGTGGCCGCCCCGGGAGCCCGAACCGCAGCCGGGCCCCGAAAGCCTCACCGCCGACATCGACTGGATGAGCTACTCGCACCGAGAGCTCTACGCGATGGTCCACAACGAGCTGGACCTCGCGAGCGCGGAAGCCGTCGCCGCGCAGTGGACGAAGATCAGCGCCTTCCTCGACCGGGCCGGTTCCGAGCTCAGGGCGGCCCTCGCGGCCACCGCCGACGGCTGGACGGGCGAGGGCGCGGACAGGGCCCGTGACGCCGCGGTCAAGCTCGTCGACTGGGCGGCCGAGACGGGCTGGCGGGCGGAGAACGTCGCGAACTGCGTGCGCCGCCAGGCGGACATCGCCGAAACCGCGCGCCGCACGATGCCCGAGCCGCCGGGATACGTGCCGCGGCCCAAGCCGCCGGAGCCGCCGAAGCGCCGCCCGATCCCGGTCTCCGATTCGACGCAGGCGATGTCGGCTTCGACGCCGTCGGGATCCGAATTCGCCGAAGCCGGGCGCATCGTCGCCGACCCCACCGACGAGAGCTCGCAGGATCTGCACCGCCAGGCCGCCGACGTGATGACGCGGATGCAGTTCAGCTCCGGCGAGGTCTACGAGAACGTTCCCAGCTTCACCTCGTACGGCAAGCAGCCGAAGATCCTTGAGACACCCGAAGAACCGAAGCCGGAACCCGACCCGAAACCGGAGCCGGAGCCCGTCCCGCCGCCGGACGACTCGACCCGCAGCAGTGGCGTCGACGACGCGGCCCCGATCCAGGTCCGGGAGCCGGTCGAGGCGCCGCGCGCGCCGGGTGCGGGCAGCGGCGCCTACGTGCCACCGCCGCCCGGCGCCCCCGGAGGAACCCAGGAACAGCTCGGGCAGGGCGGCCGGTCCGGTGCCGGCGCCGGTGGCTTCGGGCCGTCGGGGCAACCCGGCCAGCCGGCCGGGACCCGCGCGGCGGCCGCGGGCATGGGCGGCTTCGGCGGCATGCCGATGGGGATGGCGCCCGCGCAAGGACGGCAGGGCGAGGAAGAGCGCAAGGCGCCGGACTACCTCGTCGAGGATTCCGACGTGTGGGGCCTCAGCGGGCACGTCACCCCGCCGGTCATCGGCGAGGATCCGAGGAGCGGTCGCTGATGGACTGGATCCGGCTGCACGTCGGCGAGCTGTTCCTGCTCTGGTCGGCGCACGGACGCGACGAACTGCCCGCGGTACTGGCGGTCCCGCACGTCGGGCGGACCCCGGAGTTCCGGGCGGAGCTGGTGGCCACGGCGAGCGCGACGCTGTCCGAGCGCGGCCTCGGCACGGTCGACTCACCCGCGCCCGAGCTGGTGCGGCTGCTGCACACCGTCGCGAACAGCGAACTGACGCTCGACCTTCGGCTCGACGGTGATCCGGCGTACCGGGCGGTCGGCTGCGTGTCCGATCGCGGTGCGGTCGTGATCGGCGTCTCGGGCACCGACGTCGAACTGGCGGCGCTGCGGGAACCGCTTGTCGCCGCGACCCTGCTGCAGGCTTTGCCGCCGTGCGAACAGGGGCGGGGCCTCTCGGTCAACCTGCGCGTCGACGACTACACGGCCGCGTGCGAGGCGGGGGAGCGCGGCGGGCAGCCGGCGTTCTCCGACGTCCTGCGCGACGCCGGGCTGCGGGAACCCGAGATCATCGTCATGGTGCGGATCGCGACGCAGCGCATCGGCAGCGGACGGCTCGGCGCGGTCAGGAAGTCTTGGGAGGGTCGCTGGGTGCGCGGGGAGGGTACGTTGACCTGGGTGGACACCCCCGACGGCCGCTACGGGCTCCGGCGCGACCGAGGCTGGCTGACGGTCACCCCGCTCGACGCGTCACGGCTGAAGTCGATGGCGTACGAGCTGTTCACGGGGGCTCGCCAAGCAGGTTAACGAGGGTTAACATCGCGGGGTGACTCACACCGCCGACGCCCCGGAAGTGCTCTGGCGCCCCGAGCCGAGCCGCCTGCCCGACACCAAGATCGACGCGTTCCGCCAGTGGCTGCGCACCGAACGCGGCGTGGAGGTCGACGACTACAACGCGTTGTGGGAGTTCTCCGTGCGGCAGGGGCCGGAGTTCTGGTCCGCCGTCGCCGAGTTCCTCGGCGTGCGCTGGCACGACCAGCCCGGCGAAGTGCTCACCGGTGAGATGCCGAACGCGCAGTGGTTCGCGGGCGGCACGCTGAACTACGCCGAGCACTCGCTCATGCCCGGCGTCGCGGGCGCCGCGAAGGCCGACGACGAGATCGCCGTGATCTTCCACCGCGAGGACGGCCTCTCGTCGCAGCTGACGTACGGCGCGTTGCGCTCCGCCGTCGCCGCCGCGCGGGAGGGACTGCGCAAGCTCGGAGTGTCCAAAGGGGACAGGGTCGTCGCGCTGGCGCCGAACTGTCCGCAGACGCTGATCGCCTTCCTGGCCACCGCGAGCCTCGGCGCCGTCTGGTCGTCGTGCTCGCCGGACTTCGGTGTCCGCGCGATCACCGACCGGTTCGCGCAGATCGAGCCGAAGGTGCTGATCGCGGTCAACGGCTACGTCTACAATGGACGGTGGTTCGACAGCAGGCCGACGGTGAACTCGTTGCGCGACGAGATCCCCACGCTCGAAGCGACCGTGCTCGTCGACTACGCCGGCGGCCGCCTGGACGGCACACTCGACTGGGAGAAGCTGCTCGCCGACAACGAAGGCGCGGAGCTGGCGTTCGAACCCGTCGACTTCGCCCACCCGCTGTGGGTGCTGTACTCCTCGGGGACCACCGGCCTGCCGAAGGGCATCGTCCACGGACACGGCGGGATCACCCTCGAACACCTCAAAGCCCTTGCCCTGCAAAGCGATCTCGGCCCGGGCGATCGGTTCTTCTGGTTCACCACCACCGGCTGGATGATGTGGAACTTCCTCATCTCCGGCCTGCTGACCGGCACCACGATCGTGCTCTTCGACGGCAGCCCGGGCAGCCCGGACCTCAACGTGCTGTGGCATCTGGCCGAGCAGCACCGCGTCACGTACTTCGGCACGTCGGCACCGTACATCCAGAGCTGCCTGAAGGCCGGGATCAAACCGGCCGAGCGGTTCGACCTGACGGCGTTGCGCGCCTTGGGATCCACCGGTGCGCCGCTGAGCGTCGAGGGCTTCCGGTGGATCGTCGACGAGGTCGGCAAACGCGTCCAGATCTGCTCGGTGTCCGGTGGCACGGATCTGTGCGCGGCGTTCGTCGCTTCGGCCCCCGACGTCCCGGTCTGGCTGGGCGAACTGTCGGTCCGCGCGCTCGGCGCCGCCGTCGCCGCCTTCGACGAGGACGGGAAGCCGGTGGTGGAGACGGTCGGCGAACTGGTGATCACCGAGCCGATGCCGTCGATGCCGGTGTTCTTCTGGAACGACCCGGACGGCTCGCGGCTGCGCGAGGCGTACTTCGAGATGTACCCGGGGATCTGGCGGCACGGTGACTGGATCCGGATCACCGGCCGCGGCTCCGCCGTCATCTACGGGCGCAGCGATTCGACGCTCAACCGCGGCGGGGTGCGGATGGGCACGGCCGAGTTCTACCGGGTCGTCGAGTCGTTCGACCAGGTCGCGGACTCGCTGGTGATCGACACTTCGGCGGCGGGCAACGAGGACGGGCAGCTGCTGTGCTTCCTCGTGCTGGCCGAGGGCGCGTCGCTCGACGAGATCGAACCCGCCTTGCGCAAGGAACTGCGCGGCGCCCTCTCGCCGCGGCACGTGCCCGACCGGTTCGTCCAGGTGACCGAGGTACCCCGCACGCTCAACGGCAAGAAATGCGAGGTTCCGGTCAAGAAGATCCTTTCGGGGGTTTCACCTGACCGCGCCGTCAGCCGGGATGCCCTGCTGAACCCCGACGCCCTTGTACCGTTCGTGGAGCTGGCAAGGAGCTGACAGGGGCGGAATTTGGCGGGTGCTTGGCGGGTGGCGGGCGCCACCACGGTGGCGGTGATCACCTGGGTGACGCGGCTGGCCGGGTTGCTGGCACTGGTCTCGGTGCTGGTCCCGGCCGGACGGCGAACCCTGCGCGGACACGTCGCCGCCTGGCTGGAACTGCCGCACGAGGCCACGGTCGGCGCGGCGACGGTCGCGCTGGTGACCGGGGTGCTGCTGATGCTGCTCGCCACCGGGCTCAAGCGACGGAAGCGCCGCGCCTGGCAACTGGCGGTCGCAGCGGCAGCGCTGCTGACGGTGTCGCACCTCGGGCTGAGGCACACCCTCGGCGCTGGGCTCGTGTCGCTCGCGCTGCTGATCGCCCTGATCGCGACGCGGCGGCACTTCATCGCGCTCCCCGATCCGGTGACCGGCCGGTGGCGCGCGATCCGGGTCTTCCTGCAACTGACGGTGGCCGGGGTCGCGATCAACTTCGCGCTGCTGTCGGTCGCGCCTGTCGACGCGGGGGTCGGCGACCGCCTGGCGCAGTCGACGCTGGCCCTGATCGGCGTGAGCGGCCCGGTGACGTTCCCCGCGCTGTGGCTGGAAGACCTGTCGGCCGCGGTCGGCCTGCTGTTCGGGATCGGCGCGGTGCTGCTGGCGGCCTACTTCCTGCTCCGCTCGGCCGAACCCGCGCCGGAACTGACCGACGAGGAGGTCGAGCGGCTCAGGGGGCTGCTGGGGGAGCGGGACTCGCTGGGGTACTTCGCGCTGCGCCGGGACAAGTTCGTGGTCTTCTCGAAGTCGGGGAAGGCCGCGGTGACCTATCGGGTGATCGCCGGGGTCGCGCTGTGCTCGGCGGACCCGCTCGGTGACCCGGAAGCGTGGCCGGGCGCGATCGAGGAGTACCTGGACGTCTGCCGGCGGCACGCGTGGACCCCGGCGACCATGGGCTGCTCGGAACTGGGCGCGACCGTCTGGGCCCGCTTCGGACTCGAAGTGCTGGAGATCGGCGACGAGGCCGTCGTCGACACCGACACCTTCACCCTCGAAGGGCGCGTCATGCGCGGAGTCCGCCAAGCCGTCTCACGCACGAAGCGCGCCGGCTACACCGCACGCATCCGAAAAGCCGAAGACCTGCCGGCTGAGGAACTCGACGAACTCCGCGCCCTCGCGGCCACCTGGCGCGGCACGGATACGGAACGCGGTTTCTCGATGGCCCTCGGCCGCATGGGCGACCCGGGCTCGGTCCTCGTGACCGCCGAACACGACGGGCAGGTGCACGGCCTCCTCCAGTTCGTCCCCTGGGGTGAAAAGGGCCTGTCGCTGGACGTCATGCGCCGCGACCGGACCGCCGACAACGGCGTCAACGAACTGATGATCTCCGAACTGCTCCTGAGCACCTCGGCCCAGCACGTCTCCCTGAACTTCGCCGCCTTCCGCGCGGTGCTGGAACAAGGCCAGCGCATCGGCGCCGGTCCGGTCGCCCGCCTATCCGCCCGGACACTGCGATTCTTCTCACGCTGGATCCAGATCGAGACCCTCTACCGCTTCAACGCGAAGTTCCAGCCGCGCTGGGTCCCGCGCTACCTCGCCTACCCCGCGGCCCGAGACCTCCCTCGCGTCGGCGTCGCCGTCTTCGAAGCCGAAGGACTCGGCGGACGTCCATCGGGCCTGCTCAGAGCCCTGCAACGCGTCTAAGGGGGGTGCCTTCCGAGGGGGTCAGGAGGGTGTGTAACCTATTTGAGCAGTGGTCGTTGGGCCTGGGAGGCTTCGCCTAGTCTGGTCTATGGCGCCGCACTGCTAATGCGGTTGGGGGTAACCCCCCCTCCCGGGTTCAAATCCCGGAGCCTCCGCTGGTGCCTGTTCCGGCAGGTGCTAGATTGATAACTGAACAAGCGCCCGTAGCTCAGCTGGATAGAGCATCTGACTACGGATCAGAAGGTCAGGGGTTCGAATCCCTTCGGGCGCACGTCTGGTTGAGACAGCACTAAGGCCCTCCCGTTCGCGGGAGGGCCTTTTTGTCTGTCCGTTGTGGACTAACCGCGGCGTCGCCGAGCCGCCACCGAGCAGTGAAGAACTCTGCCTAGGGCTAGGTAGAGACAAGAGACCCAGCCGGGAGTCGAACCCGGAGTCCAACGGCTTTGCAAGCCGCCGCACGACCGTCGTGAAGTGGGCCGAGTTCGGACCATCGTGCCCTCGGCAGGAGTCGAACCCGCGTTCCCGGCTTCGGACGCCGGCGTCGTATCCGTTGGACCACGAGGGCTTGCGGAGGATGCAGGATTCGAACCTGCGCGACGCTCTCACGCCGACCACCGTTTTCGGGACGGTTGCCTTACCGGACTCGGCCAATCCTCCTTGTCGTACCACGTGGTCGGACGCCCGCGAGTCGAACGCGGTGACTCCTGATCCCAAATCAGGCGGGGTCGCCAGTGCCCCTCGCATCCGTCGGCCGGCGTATCCCCCTCGAACACGCCGACCAGTACCCCTGCCAGGACTCGAACCTGGGACCTCCGCATTCGTAGTGCGGCGCTCTGTCCACCTGAGCTACAGGGGTGAGGTGGAGACGAGCGCACGCCTCCACCGGCGCTCGTCCTGGCCGCCTCTTTCGGCGACGGGGACGAGCTTTGGGAAAAGTCTTCTGTTATCAAAGTTCGCGCTGAATTGGGCAGCGTCGAGCACCGGCGGGAGGAGTCGAACCCCCTGGATACGGTTTTGGAGGCCGTTCCGCTTCCCAAGCTCGCCGATAGGGAATTGTTTTGCGCAGCAAAAAGAGAAGCCGCCCGGATCAGTTTCCCGATGGGCGGCTCCCTGTCATCACACGCGCTATGGCGTCATGATGGGGAGCCCTTGCCGGCCAGAACTCGCTGGTCAGCCCAGTGTGAACCTCGCCAGGAACAGCGCGACGGACATACGGCGGTGGGCGCGACGGCTGAATGCCAACGCTGTGCCCTTCGCTCACGCATGTTCATCATGGCTGCTCCTTGGTCTGGTTGATGGAGCCAACTATGACCTAGGGATCACGAGGCGGCAACCCATTTTGGGTGGATCGTGTCGACGAGGCTGAATCACGACAGGTGTATGGATCGTCGAGCGGCGGCCCGATCATCGACGACAAATGAGCTGGTGTTGGCGTGACGACGAGTACACTCGGTTCTCCTGAGGTGAGGCTATGGAGGGACCGCGGGAATGGCAAAGATGGTGGAAAGTTCCACGTCGTACGCAGAATCAGGTAAGCGGCTCACGTCATTCGAAGTGTGTGCGGGCGGGGGTGGGCTTGCTCTTGGAATGCACCAAGCGGGCTTCGATCCGGTGCTGCTGGTGGACAACAACCCTGACGCATGCGGAACCCTTTCCGCGAATATGTCGGATTGGCCGGTCCTGCATGCCGATTTCACCGATCTCGACCCGGCGGAGCACGATGAGGTGTACGACGTGGACGTGCTGGTCGCCGGATTGCCGCGACTCAAGGCCACGGCCGCTGTCGCGCGCCCCGACGGAGGGGAACCCGAACTCGCGCTCGTGAAGGCCGCCGCCTTGCTCGTCACCAGTGTCCAGCCAAAGGCGCTGGTCATCGAGAATGTTCCGGATCTGGTGACGAACGAGAAGTACCAGGGAGTCCGGGTCTATGTGGAGGACTGGCTCCGAGACCTGGACTACCGGTGCAAATGGTTCGTGGTCAACGCGAACGAGTTCGGTGTGCCGCAGGACCGGAAGCAGGGTGTCCTGGTCGCGCTCAAAGGTGACGGAATCGACGCTTTCAAGCCGCCGGTCGCGAGTGGTGAGTCTGCCGGCACCGTCGGTGGCACGTTGTTCGAGTCGATGGCCTCTCAGGGCTGGCCGCAGGCCAAAGAGTGGGCGTCGATGGCCTCCCATGTCGCGCCGACGTTGGTCGGCGGTTCAGAAAAACGCGGAGGTGCCGATCTCGGCCCTCGAGGGTCGAAACGGGCGTGGGAGAGGATGGGAGTCAACGGCGGCTCGCTGGCCGACGAGCTGCCGGACCAGGACTTCCGGTGGGATCCGGCAGCCGGCCCACGAGGTATGGTTCGCTTGACGGTTGCGCAGGCAGCCCTTCTTCAAGGGTTCCCTCCTCACTGGCAGTTCGTGGGCCGCAAGACTTCGACGTATCGTCAGGTCGGGCAGGCGTGCCCGCCCCCGGTCGGGCGGGCGCTGGGCGAAGCGGTTAGAGAAGCACTCGCCGTGTGTTGATTCCTGCGTTCTCATGGTCCCGGATAGGATCCGGGACCATGACCGCGGAACCACCCAACACACTCGAACAGGTCCACATGGTCGACCTGTTCGCCGGACCAGGCGGACTCGACGTAGCCGCCCACTGGCTCGGCGTGACGGTGGAAGGCGTCGAATGGGATGACGACGCGTGCGAGACCCGTGAGGCGGCGGGTCTGCGCACACTCCATGCTGACGTCCGAGGCTACGGCCCTGGAAACTTTCCGAAGGCGACTGTGCTCGCCGGCGGACCGCCATGCCAGACCTACACGGTCGCCGGACGTGGCGAGGGGCGACGAGCCTTGGAGACAGTCCTCGGCTACGTCAAACGCATGGGAGCGGGACACGACGTTCGTCCTGAGCTGGATACGCTGGACGACGAGCGCACCGGCTTGGTGCTGGAACCCCTCCGCTGGGCGATCGAGGCGTGGCAGGCAGGACGCCCGTACGAAGCCATAGTTTTGGAGCAGGTACCTGCGGTGCTCCCCGTATGGCTCGCCTACAAAGATGCGCTCGAAGGATTGGGCGAAGAAGGACTCAAAGAATCGGGGCAATCCGGAGACTCGGAAAGAGTTACGGCTGTTCAGGAGAAGCCGAAGTACCGAGTGGCGTGCGGGATCCTCCATACCGAGGAATTCGGGGTACCACAGACGCGGAAGCGTGCGATTCTGATTGCGAGGCTGACGAATGGGGACGTTCCCAGGCTTCCCGAGCCGACACATCGCCGGTATCGCAAAGGTGTGAAGAGGACCGAGGGCGATCCCGTGCTGCGGGAATGGGTGACGATGGCCGAGGCCACAGGAATCTCGCGATCATTCAAGGTCGTCTCCAACTATGGCACCGGAGGGGACCCAAAAGCTCGCGGTGAGCGAAAATCCGCTGAACCGGCCGCGACCGTGACCGGTAAGGTGACGAGGAATCGCGTGGTCATGGCGGACGGGACCGAAGACCGATTCACCCCCGCTCAGGCAGGACGTCTGCAGACCTTTCCCAAGGACTACCCGTGGTCCGGCAAAGCGGTCGGTCAGCAGATCGGCAATGCCATCCCACCACGGCTCGCTGTTCATGTCCTGGCCGCGGCGCTCGGACGAAAGCCCGTAGAGGAGAGCCTCGACTCGGCGGTCAAAGGTAACTGGACGGTAACCAGGGAATCCTGCCCGGTCGAGACTGTCCCGCTGACAGCTGAAGCCGAACAACTCGACCTTACTCGTCTATAGACTTGGCTTTCTTGGGTCGTTTTCGTTTCGGCGCTTCCGTGAGCAGCTGTTCGAAAAGTGGTGTCAATCGAGCGATCGCGGCGTCACTGACTGCTCCGTCATCTGGTCCTGCCGGGAGTCGATCCCAGTGAACAGCAGGCACTTCGGCGGACTCCTCGATCCAGAGGCGCAGCGCGTCGTCATCGGTGGGCTCGTCCGGGGCGAGTACGTCGTACAACAAGGTGCTTCCGGCAGCATTCACCGCAGGGGAAAGCGCGTTGACGAGGTCACTGTGCCCCGATGAGCGCTCGATCAGCATAGGTTGCAGAACCTTGATGAACGCCAACGCGGTAGGGCGATGGTCGATCACGTCTAGGCGCATAGTGGAGTTCAGGACATCTTGGGCCCGGCAGGCCAGCTCGACGGTCCGATAGTCACGGCCGTTGCGGAAGAGCTCGGCTGCCCACCATAGGCGAGCGAAGGACTGGTCATAGTGTCGACCACTGAAACGACTTGCAGCGGTGCCTTTCACGCCCTTGTGGCGCCAGATGACGTAGTCCGGTGCCACGATGAGTGCAAGGAAGTTCCATAAGCCGGGGTCGGCCGCCTCCGCGCGAGTCATTCGCAAGGTTGCGTGTAGCCGTGGGGCGAACCAGCCGTCCGCCGCCGCCCTGGCTCGTGGGGTGCGGAGTTCCTGGAAACGGCGCATCGCTTCGTCGGCCAGCGCCCGGATCGGTGCCGTCCGCCATCGCATTTCGTCTTCGGACAACGGGACTGCCGCCTTGCGCAGTGTCAGGCGCGGGAGTGCCTCGTGACCGGAGAGGATGCCGGCAGTGAGATGTCTGGCTACGACCGCGTTGGGGAGAGATCCCATGACCTCTGGGATATCGATACCTACTTCGGACGTCTTCATCGGGTTCCCCTTTCGACCTTGACGGAACGGACCGCATCGGTCAAGCGTCGGGTTACCCGGCTGCGTTTCGCGGCCGCGTAGTGGATCCCGGTTTGAAGCTCGGCCCATCCGTAGCGGTCTTGCTGTCGCTTGTGAACTTCGTAGAGTGCATCCGAAGAAGTCCTTCCGGGTAGGACATTCGACAGCATCGACTCGATGACGTTCTTGCGCCAGTCATCCGGTAGCAACGGGGTCCCCTCGTCCACCTCCAGACTGCTGATGGCGCTCTCGAACATAGCTACCCAGGCGTCGTGTGCGATGTGGGCGGAAGTTGTATCGCGGAGGGCCCGCTCTTCCGGCGTGCCGCCCTTCGCGTAGAGAACTTCGATCAGTTCTGGGATTGCGGAGGTGTTGAGATACACCTTGGGTGTCGCGCCGGTCGTATCGACGATCCATGGCGCGTCCTGGTACTGGCGCAGCCACTCCTGCGGGCCGTTCTGGAAGTCGATCTTCTCGACCTCTACCTGCTGCCGACGTCTGGGTGTTGCGGCTTGCAGGTCCGCATGCCAGTTCTCCTCCGTCGACCCGATGATCCGACCGGGCACCCCATCGACCGTCGCGACGACGGCAAGGGACAGCGTCGCGCGATGAATGTGCCTGCTCCGTACCAAGTCGATCGATCCGGTCCAGGCACTGTCGCCGGCCTTGGTCAGGGGAATTGTTCGGCGTGCGTTCGTCGCGGACTCGGTGAGGACGGCCATGCATCGGATGTCCTCCCACGGTCCCTGCTCCACCGGCGTCGTCGCCCGCAGGCCGAGAGTCGCGATCTCCCAACGATCGCGGCCGATGCTGTGCAGGGCCACGACCCGATCGGCTGTCGAGATCCTCGTATAAGGCAGCTTGTCGCCGTCGACGGCGACGGATACGACTTCGAGTTCGACATCGCCGAACAGGGTCCTGTACGGAAATACCTGCTTCACGCGACACCTCCGCGCGGCCTCTGGAGATCGATGACTAGACGGGCAAGGTTGCCCTTCACCGGATGGGTGGCAGGGTCGGTGACGCCTTCGAAGGAGGCTGCTCGCACGCCGGGTTCGATCAGTACATGGCCATCCTCGATCCGGCAACTGTCGACCGGGTTCAAGGAAAGCCACTCGACGGTAGGACGGCCGCCGGAACGTACGGCGAATTTGGCGACCGGAGCAAGCTGCCAGGCGTCCTGGGCATCTGGGAGCTTGAGCGTCACTCGAACGTTCCAGGCACCGGCGTCGTCGACCCTTGCTTCAACCTTGTCGATCGCGGCCGTGCCCGGCGCGCGACGATTGCCGGAAGACCCAGAACCGTCCAGCTGTAGGAGTTCAAGCAGCGAAGACGGTCCTTCGTCGGTGTTGGACTCGCGACGTCCGACCAAGCGTCGGACCGTATCGTCAATGCCCGTGCGGAACTCCCGGAGCCGGGTTTGCGCACCGCGTTCGTACAGCGACGTGAGTTCTTCGGTTCGGTCCCATTTGTTGTGCTCGGGTGGTTCGGACGCTCGGAGGAACTCCTCGGCGAGCTGTATGTCTTCGCCTCTTCCTCGGGTGGCGGCGCCCGCCAGCAACACTGCCCTGAACGGCGATGTCCCCAACGGCAGTTCGCGCGGCCTGTGGTCGGTGATCGTCATACGATTGCCCCGCATCAGGACCACGTGGTTGAGGGGTTCGTCCTCCTCGTCGGTGTGGGTGAGCAGCAGGACCGCTTCGTGAGTGATGCCCTTTCCCCGGATACCCTTGCCTTTCAGCGGCGGGACGGTAAGGGGGACTTCAGTCTTCACCACCTGATCCGCAGTGGTCAGTTCGGAAACAGTCTCTTCGTCCAAATAGGACTTCAGTGCTCGGGTGAGGGCAGGATGGCGTCGGCGTGGATCGATGCGGTGGTCCGGCTTGTCCACGTGGCCGTTGCGCAGTGTCGTCACTTGAGCCTCGAGTAGAGGTCCCGCGGTGCGACCGCCCACCATGGCCGCCCAGAAATTGTCCTCCAGGGACTGTACGAGTTTGTCGCGCATCTCTTCCAACGTCTCGGCGAACCCCGATGCGTCGTGCGCGCCGACGACGAGGAACGAGGTCCCCGGTTCCGAGCCGGCGCGAGTCAGGTGCAGGTCCGCGAGAGTTCGCTCGTCGGCCCACCAGGAGCGCGAGACGCCAGCGTACCGTGTTTCCGTCTCGGGCTCCCCGAACCAAGCCGGACCTGCGTAAGGCTGTCCTTCCACTTCGCGCCATGGAAGGTCGAGGCGACCGACGACGCGTCGCTCGGTACGTCCCTCCCACGGTTGCGACAAAGTGCTGTTCATGAACACCATGCCGAATCGGCTCGCCGCCCAGAGTGTGGCCTTGCCCAGCCCGTACGAGCCGCCTGCCTGTCCGCCGGTGTGCTTGTGGCTGTCGAGCTGGCGACGTACGACTGCGGCATATCGCCCGTCGTCATATTCGGAACCGGTTAGGCCGGAAGCGTTGTAGTCATCGACTCGAAGGAGTACCAGTGATCTGGTTTCCGCCAAGTTGGACAAGGAGGCGCGCAGGCTTCGGGAAACTTTCTGGTCGGCCTTAGCGGCTTCGGTGAAGTGCGCTTCGAGTGAGCCCCACTGGATGGCCTGCTGAAAAGTGTCCAGATGCTCGCCGGTGAGTTCGTGGAGGGTGAAGTGCACGCGAACCGGTTCGGTGTCGTCATAGCGCTCGTCGAGGGAGTTCTGAGTTGCCTCACGTGCGAGTCCGGCGAGATCGGCGTCGAAGGCGAAAGCCGCGGCGTTCCCGTACTCACGGCCGCCGTCGTTGTGGCCGGGACGGTGTTGCCACCCACGCGGTAGTTCGACCGCCACGTCGGCCGACAGGTTGAACAGCGCGGACGGGTCCGTGCCGAGCTGAGTGGCGATCCTGCGCTTCATTTCCTCGCGGGGTTCGGCGCGGTGGTTGACCCATGCCGATACGGCGGCCCGCGTGACGTCCAGCCGCACCGCGAAATCTGCCTGGGTCATCCCTGTGCGTCGGAGCTGACGGGCCAGCCATGTTCCGAACTTCTCGACTTCCGCGGAAGACATCGCTGTCGTCACCCCTTGGCGTTGTTCGCGTAACACTTCAGGGGGACAACCGTATTTGACAATTGCACATGTGTCAAATGTCGCTTGACGGCAACTCTTTCGGCTGGTCAGGTGCTCGAACGACGCAGCCGGACCGCCTCGTGGATCTTGGCACTGGCGGAGGCCACTGGCTCGTGTTCCCAGATGCGGACGACCAGCCATCCTGCTTCGGCGAACTTTCGGTCCGTGTCGAGGTCTCGCCTACGGTTCGTCTCGATCTTGGTTCGCCAGAAGTCGGGATTCGTCTTGGGCCATGTCGCGTGTTCGGGGCAACCGTGCCAGAAGCATCCGTCGACGAATACGGCGACTCGAGCCGGACCGAACACGATGTCAGCCTCGCGGCGCACGCCCTTGACCGGACGTCGGTGGATGCGGAATCGCAGTCCGGCAGCGTGCAGGGCGCGGCGTAGCTCTACTTCGATCCTCGTGTCGCGTGACCGCTGCTTGCTCATCCGAGTGCTCGTCTCGGGGGTTGTCTTGAGTCGCTCCACTTCGCCAGTCTGGCAACCTCTCGGCGATCGGTTCGGGTCGGGATGAGAACGACCGTCAAGAAGTGGCACCGAGGTGCCTGCGAACATGCGGGTCGAATGTGCGCGGCGCCTGGAAGATCACTCTTCCAGGCCGGCCTGCTTGGCCAGCTCGTCGAAGGCAGGCATTATGGAAAGCACGGCGCGTGCGCCTGCTTCCTGTGCGCTTGCGAGGAAGTTTTGCTCGATGTTCTTGCCTGCTTTTGCCTGAGCCTCGACTTCTTGATGAAGCAGCAGAAGCTCGACGCCTACACCTGTGGCATAACGATCCTGCACCTGTGCCAGTTCGGTCAGCTTCTTGCTTCTCCCATGAAGGTAGCTCTTATAGGACGTGTAATCCTCGTTCAGGAGAACTGTGGGAATCGTCGTGTCGCCAAGGACTGCAAGATCCTTGTAGTCCTCGATCTCATTGGCCAAATCCGATGCCTTGATATCAATGACTTCCCCGACAGTTATCTTGCTCCAGCCGGTTTCACGTTCATGGGATGTCCACTTGACTGCGACGTGATCTCCTGCTGTGGCGCCCTTGCTGCCACTGCCCGCGCCGGTCGACTTCCCGGATCCCGTGCCGCGACCTGGAATTGAGTCCGTGAGTTCCAGTTTGCAAGTGTGCACCAGTGTCGGCCCCGGGCCGCCTGCGGCTCGGTGCCAATCCTCGAGTATGACCCGTAGCTCCTCGGTGCCTTCCCTGGATGTGTCCGGGACAGCGAGGGAGATGCGAACGCGCCCATTTCGACCCTTGCCGATCGTGATCTCATTCGGGCCGATGCCCTCGTGATCGCACTCGACCTGCAGGCTTCCGCGGCTATTCCAGAATTCGTCGACTACGTCAACAGTGAAGGTGAGAAACCTGGTGTGACCGATTTCCGCCCTGGCGGCGGCAGGGCCGTCGATTCGAGTTGGGTCGTTGTGTTGTTCGATCGACTTCGGTCGTCCGCCGCGTGTTCCACCCGATTTTCCCGCCCCGGGCCCATCGCCGCTGGTTCCCGGATCTCCGCCGACGCGGAATCCCCTTGCGGCAACGGCCCTGCTGATCCGTCGTGCGATGTCCAGTGTCGGTCGATCACTGCCCCGGAGAGCCTCGCGAATAAGCTTGCTATTTGCCTCCTGCAAGGCCTCCCAATCCTTCAGGAAGGCAGCCACTGCTTCTTCTAGCCTCAGGGCTGCAGGATTCTGCACCATCTGTGAGCGGTCCGGCGTGAAGAGTGAAGTGCGAAGGTCGATAGGTAGGGCGTCGGTGTCGACGGTGACGAACACGCGGTCGGACAACCTGGTCAAGCCGGTCCGGTTTCGGAAGTCTTGCCTGTTCCAGCAGTGGTGGACCTGACCGTTGCTCGTGAACGTGACGACATGATCCTTGGCCACGAACTTGTCGCGCCCGCCTTCCTTTCGCTCGTCGCCGAAGAGGTAATATTTGACTGGAAGGTGGTATGTCTTGCCGCTGTGATGAAACGGAAGAACCTCATCCTGTCGCGGCGTGTCCTTGATCGACCTGTTGTCGAGCCTTACGCGCAATCCTCTGAGAGTGGTGTTGCGACCGCGTGTCGTCTTGTTCGTGAAGATGATTGGCATGACCGGATTGAAGAGTCGAGTATTGGCGACCGTGTCGAAGGTGCGCTCGTCGCCTTCTCTTGTTCGGTAAATACCTTCCACGCCGTAGGAAATTAGAGCGATGTGCGTGCCCGGACGAAAGTCAGGGAACTCGTCGGCAGGACACGACCATGGAACCCCGGCGTCGCCTGGTTTACCCCACGGCTCATCGACGAGATAGTAGGCGCTCCTGCCCTTCGTCTTCGTGTGCCATAGAACCACCGAGATGCTGATTCGGTCCTCGCAGTCTGCGGGGAGAAGGTGGGGGTGTCGGCGAGTCACCAATACTACGGCGTCCGCATTGCGATACGTCATTGCGCCGCCCATGCCGAACGCGCCGAGCTGCCACAAGCGATCGTCTTTCAGGCTTCCGCCCAGTTGGAAGATGGTGGTCGGAACCTGTTCCGGTGTCAGTCCTGAACCAAGGTCTCGAAAGATCGCGGTGAGTCGTTTTGTCTTCGTGGCGCCGTCGGAGTCGGAGTTCTCGAAGATCACTCGCGCTAAATCTGCTCTTTCTTCGGCGGGAACGTCCTTGAGGAGGTTTTCGGCTGCTTCGTGGGGCGTCTTGTAAGGAACACGCTCCGGGGTTGAAAACCTTTCCAGCGCGAGACGTTCGAGGACGCTGTCCTGCATGTTCGTGGCGAGTTCGATCAGCTTCAAGTCGTAACTTCCGGACTGACTCATCAGACCGAGATTGGCTTCGCGATCACCGATCGGACGTCTGTGCTCTGCTCCCAAGCTCGAAATCAACATGTGCTGAAGCTGTTCCGCGTCAACTAGAGTCTTCGCGTTCAGCGCCTTGTGGATGAGAGTGTGGGGTTCGTGCACGGCGGTGTCCTTCTAAGCCTCGCGATCTTGTTGCTGGTCGATTCGTAAGGTCGAGCATCGCGGTGCTTGCGTTACGCATCGAAACATTTGACCGTGATTTTGTTGCGAGTTCGTCACTTCAGTCTGGAGTACCGCTCATCTGAGCGGAGACTCGACGCAGTTCGCGCAAGTGAGAACGAGCATTCGCTCGCAGGAAACTTCGCGCTTCCTCGCAGTTCGGGCGTGACGCGGGCTGGGCTTGCGACTAGTCCCCAAAGACGCTGGTCAGCGTCTCCCGGATCAACCCCGCCAGATTCGCCTCCCCGTCCGTCTCCGCCCACTGAAGCAGCGCCACATGCGCCGCCCCAAGGCACGCCATAGCCGTAGCCCGCACCCGAAACTCCTCATCGGGAGAGCAACCGAGAGCGGCCACGATCGCATCGGCCGTCGCGTACTGGCTGTCCAGATGCCGCGCCCGCAGCGCCGGCACCGAGATCATCAGTCGCAGCCGCGCCAGCAGGAACGCCTTTTCCGCCGAGGACCCGTGAGCGGCTGTCTCCGAGAGCGCGTGTCCGATCCGCGCGGGCAAGGGGCCAGTAGGCGCGGCAGCGACGGCGGAAGCGGTCACGGGGTCGTATTCGTCGTAGAGGACCAGGTCCTCCTTCGTCGGGAAGTGCCGGTAGACCGTCATCGCCGAGACGCCGGCGGCCGCGGCGACGTCGGCGACGGTGGTCGCGTCGTAGCCGACGTCGGTGAAGAGGCGGATCGCGTGCGTCTGGACAGCGAGCCGGGTTTCGGCACGCTGGCGGTCTCGGAGGCTCACGTGGTAGACACTATCAAAGTGTTAGTCACTAACATCTGGGGTGAGCGATGAAGACGGCATTGGTGACCGGGGCGTCGCGGGGGATCGGGGCGGCGATCGCGCGGCGGCTCGAAAGGGACGGCATCGAAGTCCTGAGACACGACAGCACCAAGGGTGACTTGTCGACCATGGAGGGAGTCGACAAAGCCCTCGAGGGCATCGACAGCCTGGACATCCTGGTCAACAACGCGGCGGCCGCGCCGCGAGGGCCGATCGAGACCGACACGCCCGAGGGCTTCGACCACCTGATGGCGGTGAACGTCAAAGCGCCGTACTTCCTCATCCAACGGGCACCGCTGAACGACGGCGGCCGCATCGTCAACGTCTCGTCGGTCGCCACCAGGATGGCCAACCCGGCGCAGACCTCCTTCGCGATGACCAAGGGTGCGCTCGAGACGATGAGCCGCACCCTCGCCCACCAGCTCGGGCCCCGCGGCATCACGGTCAACGTCGTCGCGCCGGGCGCCACCAGGACCGCGGACAACGGCGAGATCTTCACACCGGAGCTGGAGGCGGCCATCACGACGCTCACCGCGCACCGAAGGCTCGGCGCCGCGGAGGACATCGCGGACGTGGTCGCGTTCCTCGTTTCCGACGACGCCCGGTGGGTGACCGGGCAGGTCCTCGACGCGAGCGGCGGGTTGTTCCTCGGTCCTCCGGGCCAAGGCGCAGAATAGGCCGGTGACGTGGTTCAGCGAGGACGAACTCCGCAGGCAGGCCGGTGACGTCTCGTTCGCGCGCGGCGCCAAATACCGGGAGTCGGTCGAGACGCTGGACGACGTCGCGGGCGGGGTGACGGCCGTGGTCAGCGGCACCGACCGGTACACGGTCCGGTTGCGCAACGTCGACGGCGAGCTCGTCGGCGAGTGCTCCTGCCCGCACGCGGCGGACGGCTTCTTCTGCAAGCACTGCGTGGCCGTCGGGCTGCTGGTCCTCGAAGGGGTGGCGGACGGCGGCGCGGCCGACATCCGCGGGTACGTCGAGACGCTCGACCGCGACGAGCTGGTCGAACTGCTCGTCGGGCACGCGAACGAGGACCCGGTCCTGTTCCGCAAACTCTCGCTCAAGGCCGGCCGCGGCGACCTCGACGCGTTGCGCCGTCATGTCGAGGGAACGTTGCGGTTGCGCGGTTTCGTCGGCTTCCAGGGCACGGTCGCGTACACCGAGAAGGTGCGCGAGGTGCTCGCCACCGTCAGGGAACTCATGGACGGGCCGCTGCTGTGCCTCGTCATCGAACTGGTGGTGGAGGCGCTGGACTTCGTCGAGGACTCCTTCGGCGCGCTCGGCTCCGAGGTCTCGGGCGCGCTCGCGCTGTACGCGGAAGCCTGCGCGGACACGCCACCGGAGCCCAAGGAGCTCGCGGAGTGGTTGCTACGGCTGGATCTCGACGGTTCCGGCCGGATCGACGTGAACATCGCGGACTTCACCGCGGGCCTCGGGTTCGAGGGGCTCGCGGTGTTCCGCGCCGGCGTCGAGGAGCGGTGGCGGCTCGACGACGGCGAGGACCCGTACCGCAGCCGCAAGCTCCAGCGGCTGCGCGAGGGGTTCGCGGCGATGCGGAACTGGAAGGCCTAATACCGCTGCCGGTTGCGGTACAGCTCCTCCAGGTCCCGTCGTCCCGCCTGGTCGCCGGTGTCGGCGGCCGCGCGGAACCAGTGTTCGGCCTCCTGGAAGTTCCCGTGGTCGGCGGCCAGCCTGCCGAGGTTGGTGTACGCGGGAACACTGCCGAGTTCCGCGGCCTTCCGGTACCAGGCGGTGGCCTCGCCGGGATCGTTGCGGTCGTTGGCCAGCACGCCCAGGTTCGTCATCGCGGCGGCGTCGCCCCGTTTGGCCGCCTTGAGATACCAGCGCTCGGCGGCGTCGAGTTCGCCGCGGCGGTGCAGCACCAGGCCGAGGCGGACGGCGGCGTCGGGGGCGCCGGCGGCCGCGGCCGCGTGGAAGTAGCTTTCGGCACGCGCGAGGTCGCCTCGTTGCTGGGCCTGGTGGCCGAGTTTGATCAGCGACGCCGCGTCGGCCTCTTCGCTCGCCTTGCGCCACCAGGGATCCGCTTCGGACGTCCGGCCGGTGTCGCATAGCACGGCGCCGAGCGTGATCATGCCTTCGACGTTGCCCGCCTCGGCGGCCTCGCCCGCCCAGTACTCGGCCTCTTCGAGATCACCACTGCGGTGCCTGGACCGCGCGAGCTCGGCCATCGACTCGACGCGGCCCTCGGCAGCGGCCCGGCGCCACCAGTCCTCCGCGGCCTCCCGATCCCCTCGGCGCGCGCAGAGATTTCCCAGATGCGACATGGCATGCGAATCACCGGCGGTCGCGGCTTCGCGATACCAGCGTTCGGCCTGTTCCGGCACGCCGCGTTCGTTCAGGAGGTGCGCCAGGTTGCCCATCGCGACCCTGTCCCCGCCCTCGGCGGCCTTGCGGAACCACGTCTCCGCCTCGTCGAGATCGCCACGCTCCAGCGCGGTGGATCCCATACGTGCCATGGCGATCACGTGCCCGCGTTCCGCGGCCTTCCGGTTCAGATAGTCGTCGACCCGGGTGTTCCACTTACGTTTTTCGGCGCCCACAAGCCCGCTCCTTCCGGCAGCGTCCCTGGGGTAGTCGCTGCTCAGGGCCCCGATGTGACAACAACTACCGGGTGTCATCGTCGTGTCGCGCGCGGTTTCCCCGCGCCGCGCGGCGATACTTGGCGCTCCCCATCCCCGTCGAGAGGAAACCGCGCGGTGGCCACGCGTACCAGCCAGATGACCACGGCTCAGCGGTTGCTCCTGCTGATCACCCTCGCCGCCGTCGTGCTCGCGGTGTTCTGGTTCGTGAGCGGCAAGGGCGACGCGTTGCAGCCGAAGCCCGCGAACCCCGCGAACCCCGCGAGCGCGGCCGACGCACGCAAGCAGCTGGACGAACTCACCGTCGCCCCGCGCGGTTCGATGGACGGCTACGACCGCAAGAAGTACCCGCACTGGGACAACCAGGGGAACAACTGCAACACCCGCGAGTTCGTGCTCAAACGCGACGGCAAGGACGTCAAGGCCGGTTCCGACTGCGCCCCGACCTCCGGCAGCTGGACGAGCGTCTACGACGGCGAGACCTGGACCAAACCGACCGACATCGACATCGACC
Organism: Amycolatopsis sp. WAC 04169; assembly: GCF_003947535.1. NCBI lineage: Bacteria > Bacillati > Actinomycetota > Actinomycetes > Pseudonocardiales > Pseudonocardiaceae > Amycolatopsis > Amycolatopsis sp. WAC 04169. Next base: position 764,443 of record NZ_QHJI01000001.1, read on the forward strand.
ACATGGTGCCGCTCGCGCAAAGCTGGGTCAGCGGCGCGAAGTCGTGGACCGACGAGAAGCGGCGCCAGTTCGCGAACGACCTGACCCGGCCGCAGCTGTTCGCCGTCACCGACAACGTCAACCAGGAGAAGAGCGACAAGGCGCCGGACCAGTGGAAGCCCCCGCTCGTCTCGTTCTGGTGCACCTACGCCACCGACTGGATCACCGTGAAGCACTACTACGGCCTCACGATCACGACAGCGGAGAAGAACGCGCTCAGCGACATGCTCGGTCGTTGCTGATCTCCCCGGTTTCGGGTTGGCTGTGGCCATGGCGACCTTCGTACTGATCCACGGCGGTGGCGGCAGCGCCTGGGACTTCCACCTCCTCGAGGCGGAACTGACCGGACGCGGGCACGACGTCGTCGCGGTGAACCTGCCGATCGACGACGAGAAGGCAGGCTTCGCAGAACACGTCGAAGCCGTCGTGGACGCCATCGGCGATCGCGGGGATCTGGTCGTGCTCGGCCATTCCTACGGCGGTTTCACCGCGCCGTTGGTGGCCGAGAAGCTTTCGTCGCGGCTGCTCGTGCTGTTGACGCCGATGGTCCCGAAGCCGGGCGAGTCGCCGGGGGACTGGTGGGGCGCCACGGGTTTCGAGGACACCCCCGGCCTCACCGACGAGGAGAAGTTCTTCAACGGCGTCCCCGCGGACATCGTCGCGGAGGCGGGCTCGCACGGCCGGAACCAGGTCAGCGCCGAATGGGGAGAGCCGTGGCCGCTGGACAAGTGGCCGGACGTCCCGACGAAGGTCCTCATCGCGCGCGAAGACCGCTTCTTCACGCCTGAGTTCCAGCGCCGGGTCGTCCAGGACAGGCTCGGGTTCGCGCCCGACGAGATCGACGGCTCCCACTCCGTGCCCTTGAGCCACCCCAAGGAACTGGCGGACCGGCTGGAGTCCTATCTCACCAGCGATCCAGCCGCATGACGTCGTCGAGCGGCTGACGCGCGGCGGGCTTGAAGGTGTCCCCGGTGTAGAACGCCGTCGGGATGAGCGCGGCCTGGTGCACGTTCTCCGGCAGGCCGAGGATCTCCGCGGCCTCCTTCTCGTACGCGAGGTGCAGCGTCGTCCACGCCGTGCCGAGCGTGACCGCCCGCGCCGCGAGCATGTAGCTCCACACCGCAGGCAGCAGGTTGCCCCACAGCCCGGCCTGGTTCCCGGCGGGCAGTTCCGCGCTGTTCGTCTCCAGGCAGGGGATGACGTGCACGGGCACCTCGCCCATCTTGTCGGCGAGGTACTCGACGCTGGAGCCGACGCGCTTCTGCACCTTCGACCGCTCCGGGTCGTCCGCGAACAGCTTTCCCGCCGCCCGAGGGGAATCCAGGTACTCGCGGCACGCCCGCTGATAGAGCTTGCCGAGTTCGGCCCGCTGGCCGGGATCGGTGATCACCAGCCAGTGCCAGTGCTGCGTGTTCGACCCGCTCGGCGCCTGCAGCGCGACCTGCAGGGCGTGTTTGACCAGTTCGAGAGGCACCGGCCGGGTCAGGTCCAGTCGTTTGCGGACGGTCCGGGTGGTCGTCAGCAGCTCTTCGGGCGTCATCCCAGAAGTATGTCGTTATGATCCGCTGGTGGGGAGGCCGCCGCGCGAACGAGGGATGGGCACTTTGCTCAGGCACGTCCTCGACGTGACCGAGGCGGACGTCTCCGCGTTCTTCGAGGACATCGGGCTGGGGGACTACCGGCCCCGGTTCACCCCGTTCGTCCGCGCGATCGTCGCGCACGGGCCGCTGCCCATCCGCGACCTCGCCGCCGAAGTCGGCGTCACCCATTCCGCGGCCAGCCAGACGATCGCGCAGATGGCGCGTCAGGACCTCGTCTCGCTCCGGCCGGGGACCGACGCCCGGCAGAGGATCGTCTCGCTGACCGAGAAGACCCGAAGTCTGATGCCCACGCTGGAAGCGGAATGGGCGGCGACCAGCGCCGCGGCCGCCCAGCTGGAAGCCGAACTGCCGTACCCGCTCAGGGAGGTACTGGTCGCCGCCGTCGAGGCGTTGGAACGGAAACCGCTTCGGGAACGCATCGCCGAAACGGACGCCGCGCTCAAGCTGAAGCGTCGGCTCGATCAAGATTGAACACGGCCCAGACGTACTTCCCGCCTGAGCAGAGTTCGTGTCCCCAGTCTTCGGACAACGCGTGCACCAGCTGAAGACCGCGGCTGCGCGCCGCCATCGGCGACGGCTCCTTCAGCTTCGGCCGGTTCGTCCCCGAGTCGAAGACCCGCAGGGTGAGCCTTCCACCGGAGTACTCGACCTCGAGCCTGTCCGGCTTCTCCCCATGCTCGAAGGCATTCGTGACGAGCTCGGAGGTGGCCAGGAGGACGTCGTCGACCGCCGGCCCGTCGAGGCCGAGGCTCCCGAGGGTCGCCCGCACGGCCTGTCGCGCGACGGCGGGGGCCGTCACGTCGACCGGCAGGGGCAGGGAGACCACCGGCAACGAGCCCTCCGATCGCGTCTTGGACATCGTCATGGTTCCGCACCTCCCCTCACGAGAGACTCCCAGATCCGCTGTTCGCCTCCCTGATACCCACAAGGGCCGAGGTCGAATCAGACTCCGTCGGTGAGTTCGGTCTCGGTCAGTCCTTCACGCATTTTCTTGAGTGTGGCGGCCAGCAATCTCGACACCTGCATCTGGGATACACCGACACGGCGCGCGATGTCCGACTGGCTCATCCCGGACCCGAACCGCAGCGCGACGATCTTGCGCTCGCGATCGGGCAGGCGTTCCAGCATCGGCCGCAGCGCCTCGCGCAGCTCCGCCTGGCTCAGATTGGCGTCCGCCTCGCCGAAGCGGGTGTGCGCCGAGTTCTCCAGGAGGTTGTCCAGCGAGGCCCCGTACCGGCCTTGACCGGCGCGGAGACCCTCGTAGACCTCGTCGATCGGCACGCCGAGATGCCCGGCGATCTCACTGGGCTTCGGCGCGCGCGAGAGCCGGACGGTCAGCTCCTCACGGGCGGCCGAGATGTTCGCGTTCAGCTCCTTGAGCCGCCGCGGCACCCGGACCGACCAGCTGTTGTCGCGGAAGTGGTGTCGCAGCTCGCCGGAGATGGTGGGGACCGCGAAGGCCAGGAAGTCGCTGCCCTGGCCCGGGTCGAACCGGTCGACGGCGTGGATCAGCCCGATCGTCGCGATCTGGACCAGATCCTCCATCGACTCGTCCCGGTTGCGGAACTTGCGCGCCAGATTGCGCGCGAGTTCGAGGTGCGCGCGCACCAGCTCGTCCCGCAGCGCCTCGCGCTCGGGGGAGTTCGGGGGCAGCGCGCACATGCGCTCGAACAGGACCGGGACATCCGCGCCGTCTTGCTCGACGGGTTCGGTCACGGCCGGGCCGCCTCGCTCTCCCGGATGAGCTCGACCCTGGACAGGTAGCCGCCGTCGGCCGGGGTGACACTCCGCCGCGCGGACGTCGCCAGCGCGGTGAGCAGCTGCCAGGACAGACCCGTCTCGTCGTCGGGTTCCGGGGAGTCCGAAAGCACCGACACGGTCACCTCGATCCGCCCGTCCTTCCACGAGAAGACGCAGGTCAGATGGCCGTCGGCGGCCGACGGGAGCAGCATCGAGCAGGCCTCGTCCACCGCCATCCGGAGATCTTCGACGGCGTCCAGATCGAAGTCCTGGCGCATCGCGATATCCGCGACGATCGTCCGGAGGGTCGGTACCACGTGCGGTACCGCGGCCGTGCGTACCTCGATGAGTTGAGCGCCCTCCCCGCCGGGCGGGGTGTTGTCCACCACGTGTGTTCCTCTCTCGAGCTGCGCTGCCGCTCCGTCAGATGCCCTTGGTGTGAGCAAACCAAACCCACGTTTGAGCCGTGCAGGGGGCGGGCATGTAACCCGCGACAAACGATCTCCTTGGAAGGCGGGGACCGACATGGCTGACGTGAGCCGGCTGCCGAACGTGGTGGCGGAAGAGTGGGACTGGCAGCTCCGTGGGTCGTGCCGAGGCGCGGACAGCAGCTTGTTCTTCCACACGGACAACGAACGCGGATCGGCCCGTGAGCGGCGCGAATCGCGGGCCAAGGCCATCTGCCAGACCTGCCCCGTGCTGGCGCAGTGCCGCAAGCACGCGCTCGCGGTGCAGGAGCCGTACGGCATCTGGGGTGGTCTCGGCGAGATCGAGCGCCGCGAGCTGTTCCTCCGTGAACGCCGCGCCGGGCGCAAGGCCTTGACCGCGCATTGAGCGCGCCCCGCGCACCGGTCGGCGACGCGCACGACGGCGATCGTGGCGCCCCGTCCGTACTGGGTTAGGGTTGGGACTGTCGTTGCGGGGACAGCCACGCCTACCCGCCGAAGAAGAGCGTGCGTCCGTGTCCGGACTGGGCGCGGCCGTCGCTTGAGACCACAGGCGCGTTCCGGCGCTGAGCGTCGGTTCTCACCTGATGAGGAGAATGTGCATGCCCGCAGCGGACCAGAACACCACGCCGCCCGGTTTCAGCATCACGCTGGACGCCGACGCGTCTGAACCGCGTGTGGTGGTCACCGGTGAGCTCGACCTGCTGACGAGCCCGCAGCTTCAGGAGACCCTCGGGGCCCTGATCACGGACAAACCGTCGGGCCGGGTGGTCGCCGACCTGACCGGCGTGACCTTCTTCGACTCTTCGGCGCTGAACGTGGTGCTCCAGGCGCAGCGCCAGGCCGCCGAGAAGGCGGTCGAACTCGAACTGGTGCCCAGCCCCCAGGTGAGCCGCGTGATCGAGCTCACCGGCGTCGCCGAGCACCTCAGCGTGTCGGAGGAGCCCCCCGCCTGATCCCCCGCTACGGTCGTGGGCTCGTGATCCGCGACACCTGGGGGCGGCAAGATGATGGGGCGGACGCATGCCCTGACGGGGTGGTGCGCGGGCCTCGCGCTCGCACCTGCCGTCGGAGCGGGCACGGTGCACCAGGCGGTCGTCTTCGCGGCGACCACGGCGGGGTTCGCCCTCCTTCCCGATCTCGACCATCCGGGCGCTCGCGCGTCGAAGCTGCTCGGCTGGTTCACCGGCGCGATCTCCTGGGTGCTTCGCCGCGTTTCGGCGGGGCTCTACGCGCTGACCAAGGGGCCTCGGGACGAGAAGGTCACCGGTAAGCACCGGCATCTCTCGCACACCGTCCTGTTCGCCGTCGGCCTCGGCTTCCTGACCTCCTGGGGGACCACCGAGGGCGGGCCATGGGCCGTGTTCGGCGTCGTCGTCCTCGGCCTGCTGCTCGCGGAAGGCGCGCTCGGCGACTGGCTCCTGCCGGTCAGCGGCGCCGCCGTCGGGTGGTGGGTGTGGACCGCCCCGCCGGACAAGGCGGCGCAGCTCGCGGAGATCTCCGGCTGGCTCGGCATCGCCGTCGCGGCCGGATGTTTCGTGCACTGCCTCGGGGACGCGCTGACCGAGTCCGGCTGCCCGTTCCTGTTCCCGATCCCGATCGCGGGCGAGACCTGGTACGAGATCCGGCCGCCGAAGCCGCTGCGGTTCCGCACCGGCAAGAAGGTGGAGAACCGGCTGATCTTCCCGGTGTTCGCGGTCGCCGCGGTGGTGCTGATCCCGGGTGTCTGGGAGTACCTGTTCACCACGGTCCAGGGCCTGCTCACGCCGGACGGGACGCAGACCGCGGTGCAGTGAGGAATGCCCTCGTCACCGTCGGCGTTGAATCGGAACGCCGGACCCGGTTGAGGAGGGGGAACAGTGGACAAGCCCGTGCTGCGCGCCGACGCGCGCCGCAACCGCGCGAAGGTGCTCGCGGCCGCCGAGGAGGCCTTCGCCGTCGACGGCCTGGCCGTCCCCCTCGACGAGATCGCCCGCATCGCCGGTGTCGGCGCGGGCACCGTCTACCGGCATTTCCCCAGCAAGGAAGCGCTCTTCCAGGCCGTCGTCGTGGACCGTCTCGAGCAGTTCGCGGGAGAAGCCCGCGAGCTCTTGGCCGCCGAAGACCCCGGTGAAGCCTTCTTCGACTTCTTCAGACGCGTCGTCCAGCAGGCGTCCCGCAACCGGGCCCTCTGCGACGCGCTCGCCGAAACGACCGGACTGGGTTTCAAGGCGGGCGCGGGCGACGAGTTCCGCTCGGCGACACAGGCGCTGCTGACCCGGGCACAGGCCGCGGGCGCGGTCCGCGAGGACATCGACGGCGACGACCTGCGCGCCCTGATCGCCGGTTGCCTCGCGGCCGAGCGGTACTCACTCGAAGAGCGGCATCTCGTGCGGATCATTGTCGACGGATTGCGCACGTTGCGTAACAAAACGTAAGATCAACGCGAGTAGTCCCCGTACCTGCGCTTCGCATGGCGAGGGGGTGCCGGATGTCGAGCCAGGGTTCCGTCGTGGTCGCGGCCATCGCGGGCATCGCGACCGGGTTGCTCGTCGCCGCGCTCTTGGTGGCCGGCCGCGAGCCGCAGCGCCGCGTCTACGAAGTCGGCACGACCCCGGCCCCGACCTCGACCTCCCGTTCGGTCGGACCGGTCACGGTGACCGTGCCGGCGAGCACCCCGGAGCCGCTCGTCGTCACCCGCACCAGGACGCCGGTGCCGCGCACGGTGACCAGGACCGTGACACCCTCACCGACCTCGACGGCGCTTCCGCCCAGTACGACCACAGGATTCCGAAGCGACTGATGCAACCAGGGCGGCCTTCGCCTCGTCTGCCCGGTATGCGGCGACTACCCGTTTTCCTGCTCCTGCTCGCGGCTTTGACCGCGTGCGGTCCCGGTGAGAAGGCATGTCCGGCCATCGCCCTGTCGGAGGGGATCTCCCTCGACGTCCCACCCGAAGTCACCCGGGTGTCGCTGGAGTTGTGCTGGGCCGGTACCTGCGTGACCGAATCCGCGCCCGGTGGCGAGCACGTCTTCGTCCCGACCCGGGGCCTGCCGACCACGCCGGTCCGGACCACGGTGACCCTCGACGACGGGAAACCCCACGTCCTCGACGTGACCCCGGTGATCGCCTATCCGGCGGGCGAGGCGTGCGGAGGCGGCGTGCCGACCGCGAAACTGGTCGTGACGCCCGATGGCGGAGTACGGCAAGTACCGTGAAGGCCGCCCTCCCCGGCGGGCGGCCTTCACGGTTTCCCCTGTGGCTAGCCGACGTCGCGACGCCGCCAGCCCATGAGCCCGGCCACGAGCGCGACCACGGCCACCCCGGTCAGCCAGACCAGCGGTGTCGCGGTGAACTCCGCGGCGGGCAGCTTCGGAACATGCGAGAACGGTGAGGCGTCCACGATCGCCTGCGGCAGGTTCAGCACCGGGCCGAACAGGCTGAGCAGCAACGCCAGCCCGGCGATCGCCCACGCCGCCGTCGTGAACTTCGGCGCCAGGCCGAAGAGCGTCACGGCGAGGCCGGTGATCACCCACACCGCCGGAAGCTGCGCGAGCGACGCGACCACCATGTCGCCGACCGCGTCGCCGACACCGCCGGACCGCATCCCGTTCGAAAGTCCTAAAAGGACACCGCTGACGACCATCATCAGCGCCGTGCCGCCGAACGCGAACACGAGATGGCTCCCCAGCAGCCGCAGCCTGCCCACGCCCGTCGCGAGCAGCGGCTCGACCCGCACCGCGGACTCCTCGGCGCGGAGCCGCAACGCGGCCTGCACCCCGTACAGCGCGACGACCATGGCGAACAGGCCGCTCATCGCCGCCATGAAGGCGTCGATCAATCCGTCCGTGCCGCCGAGGCGCTGGAAGATCTCCTTCGCCTGCTGGCTTTCCCCGACGACGTCGCCGATCCCGCTCGCCACCGAGCCGAACACCGCGGCGCAGACCGCCGTGCCGATCAGCCAGCCGATCAGCGGACCCCGGTGCAGCCGCCACGCCAGCGCGAACGGGCTACGCAGGGATGCCGCGGCTTCGGCGGGTCCGGGCCGCGGCGGGACGATGCCGGTGCCGACGTCGCGCCGCGGGAGCAGCGCGTACCCGGCGGCGCCGACGACCACGGTCGCGGCCAGCGGCAGCAGGAGCACCCACCACCGCTCGTCGGCGAACGGCCGGATCCGTTGCGCCCACCCGATCGGGGACAGCCACGAAACCCAGTTCGCGTCGGAGGTCGAGTCGCCGACCGCGCGCAGCAGGAACGCGACCCCGACGGCGGTTGCGCCGATCCCGTTGGCCGTCCTCGAATACTCGGCGACCTGGACGGCGACCGCCGCGATCGCCGTGAAGACCAGCCCGGTCACCGCAGTGGCGGCACCGAGCGCGAGCGAGCCTTCGACGGGCAGCTTCGCGCCGATCATCAGCGCGGCTTCGACGAGTCCGATGAGGACACTCGCCCCGGCGGACACCAGCACGCCCGCGGTCAGCAGGGCGTACCGGCCGACCACCGCGGAGGCCAGCAGTTCCGCGCGTCCCGAGTCCTCCTCGGCCCTGGTGTGCCGGGTGACGGTGAAAACCGCCATCAGCCCGATGACCAGGGCGAGGAAACCGCCGAGCCGCCACGCGGTGAACCCGCCCGCGGTCGAGAGGTCGAAGGCCGGGCCGTAGATCAGCGAAAGCGACGGGTTCGCGCCCATGCTCGCGGTGAGCCCGGCCCGTTCGGCGGCCGTCGGGTACAGGGTTTCGAACGTGCCCGACGACGTCGAGGGCATGATCCCGAGCAGGACGATCCAGATCGGCAGGACGATCCGGTCCCGCCGCAGCGCCAGCCTGGTCAGCTGCCAGGTGCCGACCAGTCCGTGCGCCGGCCCGGTGGCCACGGGACGGTCCAGCGTCGCGGTCATTTCGCGCTCGCTTCGGTGGTGTAGTGGCGGAGGAACAGCTCCTCCAGCGTCGGCGGCTGGCTGGTCAGGCTGCGGACGCCGACCTGGGTGAGCTGCCGCAGCGCTTCGTCGAGGGAGCGGGTTTCGACGTCGAAACGGACGCGGTTGCCCTCGACCTTGAGGTCGTGGATGTTCTGGAGTTTCGTGAGGCCGTTCGGCGGACCGGCGAGTTCGGCCGAGATCGACGTCCTGGTGAGGTGCCGGAGCTCGGCCAGCGTGCCGGTCTCGACGGTGTGCCCGTTGCGGATGATGCTGACCTTGTCGCAGAGCGCCTCGACCTCGGCCAGGATGTGGCTCGACAGCAGCACCGTGCGGCCCTGCTCGCGCTCCTCCTGGATCGCGTACTGGAAGGTGGCCTCCATCAGCGGGTCGAGGCCGGAGGTCGGCTCGTCGAGGATCAGCAGGTCCACGTGCGAGGCCAGCGCGGCCACGATCGCGACCTTCTGCCGGTTGCCCTTGGAGTAGGTGCGCCCCTTCTTCTTGGGGTCGAGGTCGAAGCGTTCGACGAGGTCCTTGCGGCGGCGCTGGTCGAGCCCGCCCCGCAGCCGCCCCAGCAGATCGATCACCTCGCCGCCGGAAAGGTTGGGCCAGAGGTTCACGTCGCCGGGGACGTAGGCGAGGCGCCGGTGCAGGCTCGCCGCGTCCTTCCAGGGGTCGCCGCCGAGCAGGCGGACGTCGCCCGAGTCCGCGTGGAGCAGACCGAGCAGGACCCGGACGGTGGTCGACTTCCCCGCGCCGTTCGGGCCGAGGAAGCCGTGCACCTCCCCAGCGGGTACCTGCAGGTCAAGGCCGTCCAAAGCCTTGGTCCGGCCGAAGGATTTGTGGAGGCCGGAGATGGAGATGGCGTTTTCCATGAAGCTGAAGGTACAGTGATTTCACGAAGTTGTGAAGTTAAGAAAACGTATGGATGGTGTGATCACTCTGGGGGATGTGAGAGAGGATGTGCCCATGACGACGACGCCTGAGAGTGCTTCGAGCACGCAGAGAGACGAGGACGCCGTCCGCCGTTACGTGGAGCACCTGGGCCTCACGCTTTCCCAGATCGGGATGCAGCGGATGCCCGCCAGGGTGTTCGCCGCGTTGATGACCACCGACGCCGGCCGTCTCACCGCGGCCGAGCTGGCCGACCAGCTCTCGGTGAGCCCCGCCGCGATCTCGGGGGCCGTGCGGTACCTGGAACAGATCGGCCTGGTCGCCAAGGAACGCGAGCCCGGCTCGCGCCGCGACCACTACCGGCTCTTCGACGACCTCTGGTACGCCACCTTCATGAAACGCGACCGCATGATCACCATGTGGCGCGACGCGGCCGACGAGGGCGTTTCGGCGCTGGGGTCGGACACGCCCGCCGGCGAGCGGGTCGCCGAGATGCGGGACTTCCTGAGCTTCATGATCAAGGAGCTCAACGACATGTACGCGAAGTGGCACGAGATGCGGGCCGAAAAGGGCAAGTAGGTCTGATCCAGCCTGCGCCAGTACGCGCTAGTGGAGTGGCGGTGTGGGCTGAAGGCTCCCTTCACTGAGTCTGATGCGACGAAAGGAGCCTTCGCCCCCTCGACCTTGCCCAGTACATGAAGGCCCCCCGCCTAGGTACAGGAAGGGGGCCTTCATGTACCTCAGGCGAGCAGGGCGACTTACGAGGCCACCGCCACCAGGAGCGTGCCCGCCAGCCTCTCCGCCCATTCGTCCAACTCCTCCGGGGACGGCTCCCGGTCCTCGAAGGACGCCAGGAACGCGTACTGGAAACACGCCCCGAGCAGCAGCGACGCCGAAGCGTCCAGGTCCGCGTCCTCGCGGATCCTGCCGAGCCGGACCTCCTCCCGCAGGTACTCGGCGACACGCGCGAGTGGGACGTCCGGTCCGCGGTCCCTGCTCATGACCCGTTCCCGATGGGTCGCGAGCAGTTCCCGCGACGAGAACAGCGACACCGCGATCGGGAAGCTCTCCAGGTAGAACGACAGCGTGATCCGCGCCAGCCGGGCGAGGTTCGCCGCGAGCGGGGCGTCCGCCGCGGCCTTCATCAGCTCGTCCAAGGTCGTCCCGAGCGCGGGCAGCCGCTCGGTGAGCACGCTCGTGAAGATCTCGGTCTTGTCCTTGAAGTGTTTGTACAGCAACGCCTCGGAGTAGCCCGCCGCCTGCGCGATGGCCTTCGTCGTGGCGTGTGCGTAGCCCTGCTCGCGCATCACCTTCGCCGCCGCGGCGACGATCTCCTCGCGGCTTCCCATGTTCGCTCCTGAGGGCTTCTCAGCGTTCGCTCGACAAGTGGTTAGTGAACACTCACCATAGTGGGTGAGTGTTCACTAACCTAGGAAGGCGTGACCATGAAGCTCACTGTTCTCGGTGCCACGGGCGGGGTCGGCTCCGAAGTCGTCAAGCAGGCGCTGGCCGCCGGCCACCACGTCACCGCGGTCGTCCGCGACCCGTCCCGGCTCACCGTCGAGGGCGACCTGCTGGAGGTGGTCGTCGCGCAGCTGTCCGAGCACGGCGCGCTGACCGAGGCGGTTTCCGGACGCGACGTGGTGATCTCCGCCCTCGGCGCCCGAGACCGCAACCCGACGACCATCGTCACCGACGGGGCGCAGGCCGCCGTCGCCGCGCTCGGCTCGGCGGGCGTCCGGCGGCTGCTGCTGGTGAGCGCCAGCGGACCGTTCGTCGACGGTGACGCCTTCTTCACCAGGAACGTCGTCAAACCGATCCTGGGCAGGATCCTCCGGCACGCGTTCACCGACATGATCGCCGCCGAGCGGATCGTGCGCGCGAGCGAACTCGACTGGACGATCGTGCGTCCGCCGCGTCTGCTGAACGGACCGCACACCGGCGAGATCGCCGCCCGCACCGACGGCAACGTGCGCGGGAGCTACAGCATCAACCGCGCCGACGTCGCCGATTACCTGCTCCGCGCGGCCGCGGACGACTCGCTCGTCCGTCAGACGGTCTCGATCGCCCACGGCTGACCCTTCCCGCATTTCGTCCTCTCGATGCGGTTGTTGCGTGCGCAACGATCGCGTTCAGAGGACGAAACGCGGCAGTAGGGTCCTGACGTGATCAGCCGTGCGGTGGTGCTCGCCCCGATCCTTCTCGCGCAAGCCGTCCGGGTGCGCCGTACGACGCCCAGGCTGCCCGGTGCCGCGGGGCCGGTCACCGGCCTGGTGGCCGGCGACGGCGACCCGGTGCGGCTCGCGGTGCTCGGCGAGTCCACTGTGGACGGGGTCGGCGCGCCGACGCACGCCGAGGGGCTGACCGGACGGCTCGCGGACGAGCTCGCGCGGGACGGCCGCGCCGTCGCCTGGCAGGCACTCGGCCGGACCGGCGCCAACGCCCGCGTGGTGCGCGAGGACCTGGTGCCGCTGCTCGAACCCGCCGACCTGGTCGTGATCGCCCTCGGCGTCAACGACACGATCGAACTGCATTCGGCCACGCGCTACCGGCGTGACCTGCTCGATCTGATCGTCGCGGTGCGACGTCGCGTGGGGCGGGTCCCGGTGGTGCTGGCCGGCGTGCCGCCGATGGGCCGGTTCCCCTCGTTGCCGCGTCCGCTGCGGGACGTCCTCGGCGCGCGGTCGGCCGTCCTCGACGCCGCGGCCGCCCGGCTGACCCTGCTGCCCGGCGTCGTCCACGTCCCGATGCCGGCCGCGATGCTCGATCCCGCGACCTTCGCCGAGGACCGTTTCCACCCCGGCCCCGAGGGCTACCGGCGCTGGGCGGGACAACTCGCGGACGTGAGCCGACGGCTACTCAGCGACACCTTTTCGGGGTAAAAGCGCTGATCAGGTCACTCGCTTGCCACAGATTAAGAAATTTCCATGAAAAAGCTGGCTCTGCGTGTATCTGGTGGCAGCCTCGTTGCGTCCTATGGAGCAGTCGAGGAAATGAGGGACACCCGATGACGACCGAGACCAACACCGCGCCCGTCGACGACGAGGCCACGGCCACCGAAGACCTCGAAGAGACGACCCCGAAGCCGAAGCCGATCACGGCGCCGGTCCCGCCCCGTCCCGGCACCAGCCCGGACGGCAACTGGGAGCCGAACGGCACCAACCCGACCGTGAACTGAACCAACACAGACAGGTGATGTCCGGAGGCCGAGGGGGCCTCCGGGCATCACCTCCGGGTGCTCCCTTCGGGGGAGGGGGGACGCCCGGACGCGGGCCCGTTGGGGAGCGGGCCCGGGGGAGGGAAAAAGGGCCGGCCGGTGCGCAGTCCACACCTACTCGCGCCGGCCGGTGCCTTTGTCCTCCGCCCACATCGAGGGGGACGACCGGAAAACTCGACACAAAAAAGTTAGTGACTTGATGTATCCCAGAGCCTCTTGCACGCTCCTTCTCCCCGAAGGGCCCGCGATACTGCCAGCGCCGACACGAAGACACGTCCGAAGTGGGGCAGATACGGTGACCGACGTGCAAACGACCGAGGTAGACCCGCCATGGGAAGGACTGACCGGTGCCGACCTGCATGCCGCCTGCATGCGCGCGGCGCGGGCCGGTGACCGCCAGGCGATGGACAGACTTGTGCACGAGCTGACCCCGCTCGTGTGGCACGTCGCGCGCGCGAACGGGCTCGATCGCCTGACCGCCGAAGACGTGGTCCAGACGGTATGGCTCGCCCTGTTCAGCCAACTCGACAAACTCCGTGACCCCAAGGCGCTCGCCGCGTGGCTGATCACCACCACCAGGCGCGAGGCCCAGCATCCCTTCGGCCGCCGCGCTCAGCCCGTCCCGCTGACCGACGAGCTGGCCGAAAGCATGGAGAGCACCCATCCGGCCCCCGAAGAGGAAGCCGTCCGCGCCGACCGGGATCGCCGGGTCTGGCGCGCCTTCCTCCGTCTGCCGCACCGCTGTCAGCAGCTCCTTCGGCTGACCGTGCTCGCCGGGCGGGCCGAATACCAACTGGTCGCCGAAGCACTCCGTATGCCGCGCGGAAGTGTCGGCCCGACCAGGGGCCGTTGCCTCGAATCGATGCGCGACCTGCTGGCCCACGAAGGGGGAAGCCGATGAACGACCTCGGGACGCCGGGGGAGATGACCTCCCCGGGCGATGAGGCCTTGCTCGCCGATATCGGGCGCTTCATGGACGAACTGGACCCGCCACCGGGAGACCTGGTGCAGCGGGTTCAGTTTGCGCTCGCGCTCGAAAACCTCGACGTGGAGGTCGCCCGCTGGGAGCGGATGGACGCCACGGCGGGTGTTCGCGGCAGTGACACCGGCACGATCACCTTCACCGTCAGCGATCTGACCGTGATGATCAACCTCACCAAGATCGGCAAGAAACACCGGATCGACGGCTGGCTCGTGCCCGCCGGCGAGTACGGAGTGGAGGTTCGCGTCGCCGAGCACGGCACGAGTTCCACCACCGCCGACGAAGGAGGCCGGTTCGTGCTGGACAACGTCCCCCAGGGCACCACCCAGATCGTGATCCACCTCGGCGACGTGACCTGTCGGCGGACGGTCGTGACCCCCACAGTGGTGCTGTAACCGGACGGCTGTTCCGTTATGCGGCGCGGGTGTGCTCCCATAGTGCGTGTGCCCGCGCAGCTTCCCGTCGTCGATCCCGTAGCCGAGGCCGCGGACCTCCATCGTCAGGCGATGGCCGCGGCCGCCGACCACGGGCCGGGCGCCGCGATCAGGTTGCTGCAGCGCGCTTTGTCGTGCCTCGGCTCGCCGGAGGCCGCCGGGCCGGAACGGCTGGAGATCCGGGTCCGGGTGCTGATCAGCCTCGCCGCGGCCGAAGCCGAGGTCCTGTCCCAAGAGGACGGATTCGCTCGGCTGAACGAGGCGGAGCGAGTGCGGCTTTCACTTCCGGAAGGCGAAATCCGGCGGCTGCTGCGGTTCACCGTCGTCCTGCAGCGCGCCGTCGTCCTGATGCGGATCGGGAGGCTGGAGGAGGCGCTCGCGCTCTACGACGCGGTGCTGCCCAGCCTCGCCGACGAGGTGGAGGTCCACAGCCTGCTCCTCACCCGGAACATGATGAACCGGGCGTGGCTGCATCTCCAGATGACCAATCCCGACGGTGCCTACAAGGATCTGAGCGGCGCGCTGGACATCGCGGTCGAGTACGGCCATCGCCGTCTCGAAGGGAAGATCCGGCACAACCTGGGTGATCACGCCCAGTTGCTCGGCGACATCCCCGAAGCGCTCCGGCACTACGAGCAGGCGGCCTCGATCTTCGTCACCGACGGGCCCGGTTCGCTGCCGCGCGTCCGGCTCGACCAGGCGAAGGCGCTGCTCACCGCCGGGCTCGGCGAGGAGGCGGCGCGACACCTCGACGAGGCGATCCCCGAACTCCGGGGCAACGGCGCCCACCATCTCGTCGCGGAGGCGGAGGTCGCGCGGGCCGGGGCCGCCATCCTGGAGGGCGACCACGTTCTCGCGAAGAAGCTCGCGACGTCCGCACGGCGGAGCTTCCTGCGGCGTGGCAACGGCCGGTGGGCCGAGATCGCCGAGCTGACCAGGCTTCGCGTCGACGCGGTGAAGGTCTTGGCGGACCGGGAGAAGAAGCCGTCCGCGAAACTGCCGGAGCGGCTGGCCGACCTCGCCATCCGGTTGGCGGGCCTGGGGCTGCGCGACGAAGCGGGCGCCGCTCGGATGTTCGCGGTGCGGCTGCTGATCCGTCGCGGGGAGACGGCCGCCGCGCAGGAACTCCTGGCGCAGGTACCGAAACCGCGGCAGACCACGCCGATCGACCACCGGATGCAGCTGCGGTTGTGCCGGGCCGAACTCGCGGTGGCGTCCCACCGGCCGCGTTCGGCGCTCGCGCAGGCGCGGGCCGGACTGGCGGAGCTCGGGCAGATCCGCGACCGCATGGGCGGGCTCGACCTCGTCTGCGGGACGGCGGCGCACGGCGAAGAGCTGGGCAAACTCGCGCTGACGCTGGTGCTCAAGAAGGCGAGGCGCAGCGGCGCCGGGGCGAAGAGCCTGTTCGCGTGGCTGGAACGCACGCGCGCGCAGGTGTACCGCTACGAGCCGCTCCCGGTCATCGAGGATCCCGCGCTCGCCCGGCACATCAACGAGATGCGGCACGTGCAGGGGACGATCCAGGCGCGGCGGCTGTCCGGTGAACCGGTCGGGAAGCTCGAGGAGCGCTACGACCGCTTGCAGCGGGAGGCGACGCGGCTCGGGTGGTACACCAGCCAGTGGGGTCGCCCGCGGCCGGTCTCGGCACCCGAAGAGGTGGTCGAGCGGCTCGGCGATCGCGTGCTGGTCAGCCTGATGGGGTATCGCGACACCTTGTACGCGGTGGTCGTCGACCGCGGCCGGTTCCGGCTCCTGAAGCTGGGGCCGCTCGGGGAGATCGTCGAGACGGCGCGGCAGTTGCACGCGGACCTCGACGCGCTGGCGCCGGACAACCTGCCCGCGCCATTGGTCGAGGTCGTCACCGGTTCCGCGCGGCGGCGGGCGGACAAACTGGACCGGCTGATCTCCGCGTCGCTGGCGAAGACGCTGGAAAACCGTGAGCTGATCATCGTGCCGATCGGCTCGCTGTACGCGTTGCCTTGGGGCGCTTTGCCTTCCCTGCACGGACATCCGGTGTCGATCGCGCCGTCGGCGACCGCCTGGGTGACCGCGTCGGGGCGGCGGAACTCCGGCCCGGTGCTGCTCGCCGGCGGGCCGGGGGTGCCGGGTTCGGTGGGCGAGGTGCGGAACCTGCGGGCCGTGTACCCGCACGCCCGGCTGGTCGACGGGAAGGACGCGACCAGCGACACCGTCCTGTCCGCTTTGGACGGTTCCGGAATGGCGCACCTGGTCGCGCACGGCGCGCACGAACCGGCGAACGCGTTGTTCTCGCGGCTGGAACTGGTCGACGGCCCGTTGTACGCGCACGAAACCGCCCGGCTCGCGAAGCCGCCGGAACGGGTGGTGCTGGCCGCGTGCGAACTCGCGATGAGTCACATCAGGCCCGGCGAGGAGGCGCTCGGGTTCGCCGGGACGTTGCTCGCCAGCGGCTCGCGGACGGTCATCGGCGCGATCGCGCGGGTCGGCGACAAGGCGGCCGCCGCCGCGATGGCCGATCTGCACCGGCGGCTGGCGCTGGGGACCGCGCCCGCTCTGGCACTCGCGGAAGCGACCGCGGCCGATCCGCTGCGGCGCCCCTTCCTGTGCCTCGGTGCGGGCTGAGGTTTCTCGTCCTCGCGGGGTGAAAGCTCCCTTCGCCGCGTCTCATGCGGTGAAAGCGTCCTTTACCGCGTCCTACGGGGCGAAAGCGTCCTTCACCGCGTCCTATGCGGCTATGGCGTCCTTCGGCTACCCACAGGACTTGTCCACAAGCACCGCCCTCTGTGGACAACTCCGTCGAGCGCCCCTTCCCGCCGCCCAGGGCCGGTAGACTGGACTCGGGGTCGCCCCCCTTGGGAAGGGCGGGGGGTGGGGTCAGGCGCGTTCGGCGTGTTTCACCAGGCGCATGGCCAAGATCGAGATCACGGTGCGGAGGGCCGTGCGGACGGCGGCGCCGGTGCCGGGCAGCGGTTCGGTGAACCGGCCGGTCCATCGCAGATCCGTGCCGCCGGAAGCGTTCGGCGTGAACGACACTTCGGCGCGATAGTCCTTCAGCAGCGCGAGACCCGCGAAGCCGTAGACGTGCTTTCGGTCTTGTTCGTACTCCAGCGTCTCTTCGTGGAGGTACACCGGCCACAGGCCGACGGCCCGCACCGCGCCCACGCCGTCCGCGCCCGGTTCCCGCGCCCAGCGCGAGTGGAACACCACCGGCTTCGCCCATTCCGACCACCGGGAACCGTCGGCCTCCAGCTCGAACAGCGAAGCGGGCGAGGCGCTGCTCGTCCGGTTGACCTCGAAGGAGTACGTCTTGCCCATGTGGCGACGATAACCGCTCCGAACGCCACGGATAAGTAAAGATAGGGACGTGAGCACGCCGCGCCGCGAGATCGCCGCACCACATTGGCTGGTGCAGCTGCTCCGCAGCACACCGGTTCCCATTCCGTGGAACATGGTCGCCCGCGCCGTCCTCGCCCTCGCCGTCCCGCTCGCCGTCGGCTACGCGCTCGGCGACATCGGCGTCGGCGCGCTCGTCTCCACCGGCGCCCTGCCCACCGTCCTTTCCGAATCCGCCGGCCCGTACCGCTACCGCGCGCGGCGGCTCGGCGGCGCCACCGCGGCGGCGGGTCTCGGCTACTTCGCCGGGTTGATCACCGGCGGCATCCCCGCCGCGTCCATCCCGGTCGTCGTCGGGGTCGCGGCGGTGTCGGCGCTGATCAGCGCGGCGGGCAGCAACGCGTCGGTCGCCGGACTCCAGATGTTCGTCTTCTGCGTACTCGGCACTGGCCAGCACGTCACCGGCCTGCGCGTCGAAGTCCTCCTCGGCTACTTCTGCGCCGGCGCCGCCTGGAGCCTGCTGATCGCGCTCGCCACCTGGACCTTCCGCGCCACCAGCCCCGAACGCGGCGCCGTCGCACACGTCTACGTCGAGCTCGCCGCGATGCTCTCCGCGACCGACGAAGCCACCTCCCGCGTCGCGCGGCACCAGCTCACGACCGCGATGAACACCGCGTACGACCGGCTCCTTACCGCCCGCTCCTGGCTGTCCGGCCGCGACGCCACCTACCGCCAGCTGCTCAACCTGCTCTCGGCCAGCACACCCGCCGTCGAGGCGTCGGTCGCGATGGTCAACGCCGGCCGCCACGCCCCGGACGACGTGATCGACCACTTCATCGCGACCTCGGCCGCCGTCCTCGCGAACCAGGAACTCCCGGAGCCTCCCGAAGCGCCCGAAGACGCCGACCCGGTCCTCGCCGCGCTCTACGCCGGGCTCGCCCGGATCGGCAAGGGAGACAACCGGAAACGGCGCGAGGTCCAGCCGTGGCACAAACGTCTTCGCGGCTGGGCGGGTTCGCTCGTCTCCGGCCCGCTCACCTGGTTCGCCGCGCTCCGCCTCACGTTGTGCGTCGCGATCGCCGAAGTCGTCGCGTTGCTCGTCCCGTTCGAACGGTCCTACTGGATCACGCTCACCGTCGGCATCGTCCTCAAACCGGACTTCGGCTCGGTCTTCGGTCGAGCCGTGTTGCGCGGCATCGGCACGGTGATCGGCGTGGGCATCGGCGCGGCCGTGCTCGCCGTGGGCGGCGAAGGCTGGCTGCTGGTGTTGCTGATCGCCGTCTTCGCGGGCGGCGTCGCGGTCGGCAAGGTCCGCAACTACGGCATCCTCAGCGCCTTCGTGACCCCGCTGATCATCCTGCAGATGGACCTCGCCAGCACCGGAAGCTGGAACATCGTGCTCGCCAGGCTCGTCGACACCGTGCTCGGCTGCGCGATCGTCCTGATCTTCGGCTACCTGCTCTGGCCGGGCAGCCGGCGGCCACAGGTCGGCGGACGGCTCGCCGACAGCCTCGACAGCCTGGTGAAGTACGTCGACAAAGGACTCGTGCTCGCGCCGTCCGGCGAGGCCCGGCTGGACCGCTCGCGCGCCCGTCGCCGCGCCTACCGCGCGCTGGCCGACCTGCGGACCGCGTTCCAGCAGGTCGTCGTCGAACCCTCCGCCGCCGGACGGCAGGCCGTCGCCTGGTGGCCGGTGATCGCCGGGCTCGAACGCGTCGCCGACGCCGTCACCGAGGTCGGTGTCACCCTCGGACGCGGCGCCCCCGCCCCCGACGAGGCCGACATCGCGCTCCTGACGGCGGCCCTCGCCGAACTCGCGGCCGCCGTCCGCGAGGAACGGGACCCGGCGGAGATGCCGATGCCCGACAACGAGCAACTGTCCGGCGTCGTCGACCAGATCGGCGCCGCCTTCGACGCCGTGCGCGGCCCCGACCTCGTCGAACGCGCGCCGTTACGGCTGGTCCGGCGCTTCCTGCCGTATCACCGCCGCGCCTGACCACCCACCCGTACGGGGGATGGGTGAGCATCATCTCGAACTAATGTTCGAGTTTTCACGCATAATCGACGCATGCTCGACACTGGTGACACGCTGCCGCCGGGGCCGCGTCACCTGCACATGGTCCGGCCCAATCAGCCCGTTTGGGTCGATCTCACGCTGGTGTACCCCGTCGGCGCGGTGAAGACCCGTCTGCCCGACGGCCTCGACCTGACCGCCACCGTCCCCGGGCTGCTGGGGATGTGGCGGGCCACGACGACGGGGCACTGGGTCGGCTGGGTCACCTTCCAGCTCGGCCCGGTGGGCCGGGGCAGCACGACGCATTCGCAGTGGGTGCTGGCGGAGGCGCTGCGACCACGCGAGCACCGGAACACGTGGTCGGGCAGCTTCCCCTCCGAGCGGAGGCGATGATCGTCCCGGCCCGTGGACGGTATTGACCGCATGCCAAAACATGCCCACGATGGCCACGTGTCCGCCATCCTGGAGTCCCCGCCGATCCGTTCGGTGGGCGAAGGTGCCGTCGCGCTGTTCCTGCGCCGTGGACGTTTGGGCTCTCCGCCCGCGTAGCTCCTCGTCTCGCCAAGTCGTCCGACGGTGAATCCAGGGAGCCCCCATGTCCATCGAACTGCCCGACCGTGTCCGTCTCCGCCCCGCGACCGTCCCCGGCGGCGGAATCCTCGAAGGGCCGCGCCTGCTGCGGCGTTTGCCGGAAGGTGCCGAGGAGCGCCCGTACGAACTTTTCTCGCTACGCCCGCTGGGAAGGGTGATCGGCGCCGAGATCGGCGGCGTCGATCTCGCCCGGCCGCTGACCCCGGAGCTCCACGCCGAGCTGAATCGCGCGCTGCTGGAGTGGAAGGTGCTGTTCTTCCGCGATCAGGACATCACTTCGGCGCACCAGCGCGCGTTCGCCGCCAACTGGGGCGAACTGGAGACGAACCCGTTCATCCCCAAGGGAGAGACCGAGGACACCACGCGGTTCGCCCGGTCCGCGACCATGCCCGCGTTCGAGAACATCTGGCACGTGGACGTCACGTTCCGGCCCGCGCCGGCGCTCGGTTCGGTCCTGCGGCTGATCGAGGTCCCGCCGGTGGGCGGCGACACGATGTGGGCCGACATGGCCGCCGCCTACGACAACCTGCCCGACGACATCCGCGAGCGGATCGACGGGTTGACCGCCGTGCACGACTTCATCCCGGGCTTCGACCGCTTCTCCGACCCGGAACTCCTGCTGCGCCACCAAGACGCGTTCCCGCCGGTCGAGCATCCGGTCGTCCGCACGCATCCGGAGACCGGACGCCGCACCCTCTTCGTGAACCAGGCCTTCACGACGCACATCGTCGGCATCGACCGCGACGAGAGCGACCGGCTCCTGCGGTACCTGTTCAGCCGGGCGCATATCCCGGAGTTCCAGGTGCGCTTCGCCTGGCGGCCGGGTTCGGTGGCCTTCTGGGACAACCGCGCCACCCAGCATTACGCCGTCAACGACTACCACCCGTACGCGCGAGTGGCCGAACGCGTCGCCATCGCGGGCGACCGGCCGTTCTGAGCGTCCCCACGACGGGTGATCGTCGAGGCGTGTTCACCGGTCCCTGTGTGACGATGAAGCCATGGGCATCAACTTCGATGAATTGAAGAACAAGGCCACCGACGCTCTCCGCGAGCACAACGACAAGATCGAGGGCGGCCTGGACAAGGCGGCCGACTTCGCCAAGTCGAAGTTCTCCGGTCACGACTCCCAGATCGACTCGGGTGTCGAGAAGGCGAAGGGGTTCATCAACAAGTTCGACGACACCCCCGACAACCCCCAGCCCCAGAACCCGCCGCAGGGTCAGTAACCTCCCGCATTTCGTCCTCTGAACGCGGTACTTGCGTGTGCAAGGACCGCATTCAGAGGACGAAACGCGTCAGGAGACCTCGCCGATCGCGGTGTCGCCCTCGATGGCCGTGATCCGGCCGCCGCGCTCCCCGAGCGCGATCAGGCCGTCGCGCGCGTCCGGGGCGGTCAGGCTGACCCGCACCCCCGCGCGTTCCGCGTCCTTGCTGGCCGCAAACGCTTGCGCGCCCTCGTGACCCGCGTTGACCGTCACCGCGAGACCGCCCGTCGACGCCAGCGAACCCCGCGCCGCGCCCAGCCGCCCGAGCGCCTCGTCGACGATGGGCAGCAGCGCGTCCCGGTTGCCCTCGGTCATCGCCCGCACCAGCGCCGGGCTCGACCCGGCCACCCGCGTGCCGTCCGTATAGGACCCGGCGGCCAGCGACATCGCCAGCGGCCCGCCCTGCGCGCCGATCGTGGCCAGGATGGCCGCGAAGATATGCGGCAGATGCGAAATCCGCGCGACCGTCTCGTCGTGCGAGTCCGCGGGCAGCGGCACGACGTGCGCGCCGACGTCCAGCACGAGCTGGGCGACCTCCGCCCACGCCGTCAGATCGGTGTCGTGCTCGACGCCCAGCACCCACGCCGCGCCGCCGAACAACGCCGGATTGCTCGCCTTCCAGCCCGAGTTCGCCGTCCCGGCCATCGGATGCCCGCCGACGAACTTCGCATACGGCGCGCGGCGCCGGACCGAGTCGAGCACCGGTCCCTTCACGCTGGTCACGTCGGTGAGCACGCAGTGCCCGGCGACCCGCGAAACGGTACGGAGCACCTCTTCGACCGCGGGCAGCGGCACCGCGAGCACGATCATCGCGTCCCGCTCCGCCGCCTTGCTCAGCGCCGCTTCGACCTGCGTGGTGACGTCGAAACCCGCTCTGCTGGCGGCGTCCGCGTCAGCTTCGGAGGTCGTCGCCCCGAACGTGGTGCGGCCGATCGAATGCGCCGCGCGCAGCAGCGAACCACCGATCAACCCGAGCCCGATCACGCATACGTCCCGCACAAGGCTCATCCTGCCATCTAGGTGGCCACTCGTCAGAGAACGGCGGCCAGGCGGGTTCCCTGATCGATCGCCCGTTTGGCGTCCAGTTCGGCCGCGACGTCGGCGCCGCCGATCAGGTGCACCGGCAGTCCGGCCGCCCGCAGGTCGTCGACGAGGTCACGCACCGGCTCCTGCCCCGCGCAGACGACGACCGTGTCGACGTCGAGCACACGCGGCTTGTCACCGACGGTGATGTGCAGGCCGTCGTCGTCGATCCGGTCGTAGGCCACCCCGGTGAGCTGCTCGACGCGTTTGGCCTTCAGCGCGGCCCGGTGCACCCAGCCGCTGGTCTTGCCCAGCCCCGCGCCGATCCCGGACTTCTTGCGCTGCAGCAGGAACACCTGCCGCGGTGACGGCTCGACCTTCCGCTCGGTCAGCCCACCCGCGGCCCGCTCGGGATCGGTGACACCCCATTCGGCCATCCACGCGTCCAGATCGAGCGCGGGGGAGGTGGCGTGCGTCAGGAACTCGCTGACGTCCACGCCGATCCCGCCCGCACCGATCACGGCGACCTTGCCGCCCACCGGCTTCCCGTGCCGGACGACGTCCACATAGGACAGGACCTTGGGGTGGTCGATACCGGGGAGCGACGGCACGCGCGGCGTCACGCCGGTGGCCAGCACGACCTCGTCGAACCCGGCGCCGATCAGGTCGGCCGCGGCGACGCGAGTGCCGAGCCGCACCTTGACGCCGGTGACCTCCAGCCGCCGCGTGTAGTAGCGGATGGTCTCCGCGAACTCCTCCTTGCCCGGGATCTTGCGCGCGATCCCGAACTGGCCGCCGATCTCGTCGTCGGCTTCGAACAGTTCGACCGCGTGCCCGCGTTCGGCGAGGCCGGTCGCGGCCGCGAGCCCGGCTGGGCCCGCGCCGACGACGGCGACGCGTTTGGTCTTGCGGGTGGGCGAAAGCGTCAACGTCGTCTCGTGGCCCGCGCGAGGATTCACCATGCAGGACACCAGCTTCCGCTTGAAAGCGTGGTCGAGGCAGGCCTGGTTGCACGCGATGCAGGTGTTGATCTCGTCCTCGCGCCCGGTCTCGGCCTTGCGGATCCATTCCGGGTCGGCGAGGAACGGCCGCGCCATCGACACCAGGTCGGCGTCGCCGCCGGCCAGCGCCTCCTCGGCGACCTCGGGCATGTTGATCCGGTTCGACGTGACCACCGGGATCCCGACGTGCGGCTTGAGTTTCCCGGTCACCCAGGTGAACGCCGCGCGCGGCACGGACGTCACGATCGTCGGCACCCGCGCCTCGTGCCAGCCGATACCGGTGTTGATGATCGTCGCGCCCGCCTCTTCGACCTCCTTGGCCAAAGCGACGACGTCTTCCCAGCTTTGCCCGCCCTCGACGAGGTCCAACATGGACAGCCGGTAGATGATGATGAAGTCCTCGCCGACCGCCTCCCGCGTGCGGCGCACGATCTCGACGGCGATCCGCCGCCGGTTTTCCGCGCTACCGCCCCATTTGTCGGTGCGTTTGTTGGTCCGTTCGGCGAGGAACTGGTTGATGAAGTAGCCCTCGGAGCCCATGATCTCGACGCCGTCGTAACCCGCTTCCTTAGCCAGGAAGGCACAATCGGCGAACGCGCGGATCTGGCGCAGCACACCGTATCCGGAAAGGGCCCGCGGTTTGAAGGGGTTGATCGGCGCCTTGATACCGGACGCGGAAACGCTCAGCGGGTGATAGGAATACCGGCCGGCGTGCAGGATCTGGAGCGCGATCTTGCCGCCCGCCTCGTGCACCGGATCGGTGAGTTGCTTGTGCGCTTTGGCTTCCGCGCGCGTCGACAGCTTCGACGCCAGCGGCAGGAGCCAGCCGGTCCGGTTCGGCGCGAAGCCGCCGGTGACGATCAGCCCGACGCCGCCGCGAGCGCGTTCGGCGTAGTACTCGGCCAGTTGCGGGAAATGTGCTTCCTTGTCCTCGAGGCCGGTGTGCATCGAACCCATGATCACCCTGTTGCGCAGGGTGGTGAAGCCGAGGTCGAGAGGGGACAGCAGGTTCGGGTACGGGCTCATCGCTGGTCCTTACGCATCGTGGTGGAATGCCCGGAGGACTTCCTCGAGCCACTCGATGTGGCCCTGTTCGGTTCGGATTCCTCCGCGCAGCACGAGGAACTGGTGCAACGACTGTCCACTGAGGACGCTGGGGTCGGGGAAGTCGCGCTTCTCGATCAGCAGGTACGCGTCGAGCTGTGCCGCGTGCGCGTCGCGATGCCGGGTGACCTCGGCGGCGCCGGCGGCCGGATCGCCGAGGGCCGCGCCGCGGATCTTCACGGCGAGCTCCCTGGCGGTGGCCGACGGATCGGGTTCGGCGAGCCAGCGGGCGAGCTCGGCCCGCCCCGCGTCGCCGACGGTGTACACCTTCTTGTCGGGTTTCCCGGACTGCGCGACCTGGTCGACGGTGACCCAGCCCGCGTCCTCCATCCGCTTGAGGACGCGGTAGATCTGCTGGTGGGTGGCGCTCCACCACAGCCCGATGGACTTCTCGAAGCGGCGCGTCAGCTCGTAGCCCGAGCCGGATCGCTCGGACAGCGAGACCAGGATCGCGTGCTCCAGTGCCATGCACCTAGTTTCATATGCACCTAGTTGCACGGCAAGGCGACGCGCGTCACAAGCGCGTGAAGGCCCCCTTGCCTCGGCTCAGCCGAGGCAAGGGGGCCTTCACGGGAAAAGCTACGGCTTGCGGGCGATCCCGCCGATGACGCGGGACTCCGACGGCGAAGCGGCGAAGATCGTCTTCTCGTCCGGGTGCCACGCCGGCGCGTAGACCAGGCCCGGCTCCAGCAGTGGCCAGCCGCCGAAGAAGCGCCGGAACTCGTCCATGGTGCGCAGGAAACCGGGGTTCGTCGTGGTCTCGTAGTACTCGAGGATGTCCAGCAGCGCCTGCCGTTCCTCGTCGTTGGCCGGGTTCTCGTTGGTCATCTGCGAGAGCACCAGCAGCGAACCCGGCGCGAGCCGGTCGCGGTAGAAGTCCAGCAGCCCGTCCGGGTCCTGCTCGTCCTTGATGAAGTGCATGACCGCGTTGATCACCAGCGCGATCGGCTCGCGGACGTCGATGATGCCGGAGTCCATCACCCGGGCCCAGAGGTCCTCGGGATCGAACAGATCCGCCGCGATCGCGTGGTGGCGGTCCGGGTCGGCGGTGTCGGCGAGCAGCAGCGTCGAATGCGCGAGCGCGATCGGCTCGTTGTCGATGTAGAGGACGTGCGTGTCCTCCTGCGGCCGCGCCTCGTCGGCGACCTCGTGCACGTTGCCCGCGGTCGGCAGCCCGGAGCCGATGTCGACGAACTGCTTGATGCCCTGTTCGGCGCAGTGCCGCACGGCCCGGCCGAGGAACTGCCTGCTGGTCTTGCAGTAGTCGCCCATGAGCGGCAGGCGCTCGCGCACCTTTTCGGCGAAGTTGCGGTCGATGGCGTAGTGCGTGTCGCCGCCGATGAAGTAGTCGTAGACGCGGGCCGCGGACGGCCGGTCCAAGCTGTTCTCGACGGCCTTGAGCGCCGCGTCGTGATCGATCATCGTCATCCCTTTGTCCGCGCCGGAAATCCCATGCTAACCGGCCGGGACGTAGGCCTCGCGGTAGGCGTTGACGGATTCGGTCAAGCGATCGAGCTCCGCGCGGGTGCGGGCTAGACCGGCCGCGTCGAGCCCCATCGCCTCGCCGATGATCTTCGGGATCCCGCTCGCGCGCTCCCTGAGCGCGGCGCCGTCCCCGGTCAGGCTGATACGCACGGACCGTTCGTCGTCGGCCTGCCGGACGCGCTGGATCAGTCCGGATTTCTCCAGCCGCTTGAGCAGCGGGGACAGCGTGCCGGAGTCGAGGTTCAGCACGGTGCCGAGCTCCTTGACCAGCCGCTCGTCCTCCTCCCAGAGCGCGAGCATCACCAGATACTGCGGATAGGTCAGGCCCAGGTCGTCGAGCACCACGCGATAAAGCGCGGTCACGGCCCGGGATGCCGCGTAGAGCCCGAAGCACAGCTGATCGTCCAGGCACAGCGAGCCGGTGTTGTCCGTGGGCATCGGTCCTCCTCGTCCCCATGGTGCGTCGATCATGCCGCAGACCGCCACTTGAATGGGCTAAATCTCCTTGAGCACATTTTAGTTGTGCACAACTGAGTTGCGAGCTACCTTTACCGCATCGACTTCGGAACCCAGGAGGCAGAAATGACCGCCAACCCGCACAACCTGGCCCTCGAACCGGCCGCGCAGGCCTTCGTGGAGGCCACCGCCACGCCGCCGTTCCTCTTCCAGCTGCCGCCGGAGGAAGGACGCAAGGCCGTCGACGAGGTACAGGGCGGCGACGTCGAGCTGCCCGCCGCGGACGTCGAGACCACGCACGTCGACGGAGTCGAGGTCCGCATCGTTCGGCCGCAGGGTGTGACCGGGCCGCTGCCCGTGATCGTCTACATCCACGGCGCCGGCTGGGTCTTCGGGAACTTCCACACCCACGAGCGCCTGGTCCGCGAACTCGCCGTCGGCGCGGGCGCGGCCGTCGTCTTCCCCGAATACGACCGCTCGCCGGAGGCGCGCTACCCGGTCGCCATCGAGCAGAACTACGCCGTGGCGAAGTGGGTCGCCGAGCACGGCGCCGAAAACGGGCTGGACGGCACCAAGATCGCGATCGCCGGAGACTCCGTCGGCGGGAACATGACCGCGGCGCTCACCTTGCTCGCCAAGCAGCGCGGCGACGTCACCTTCCGCCAACAGGTGCTCTTCTACCCGGTCACCGACGCGAGCTTCGAGACCGAGTCCTACCAGCGGTTCGCCGAGGGCTACTTCCTCGCCCTCGACGGCATGAAGTGGTTCTGGGACCAGTACACGACCGATCCGGCGCAGCGCGCGGAAATCACCGCGTCGCCGCTTCGGGCGAGCCTCGACGAGCTGGCCGGTCTCCCGCCCGCGCTGGTGATCACCGCGGAGGCCGACGTCCTGCGCGACGAAGGCGAGGCGTACGCCGCGAAGCTGCGTCAGGCCGGTGTGCCGGTGACGGCCGTGCGGTACCAGGGCATCGTCCACGACTTCGTCATGCTCAACACGTTGCGCGGCACGCATGCCGCGGAAGCCGCGATCAAGCAGGCGATCGGCGTGCTGCGCACGGCTCTCGTGTCCGAGTAGTCAGGAACCCGGTTTGTCCAGGGTGACACGCGTCACCCTGGACAACACTTTCCGGTGGTCGCACGTCTCTTGATCCAGTTGTGGGAATGCGGTGCGGGGGCGTGCCGCGGCCGGAGAGGGACACGATCGCCATGGGACTGGGACTGAGTGCCATCCGGCTCGATTCGACACTGAACCTCGTCATCGTCCTGGTGCTGACGCTGCTCGCGATCATCGCCGTCCCGTTCTTCTGGGAACGCTGGCGCCGCAAGGTGGTCGGCCGCAGCGGCACGATCCTCGTCGCGGTGGTGCTGATCGTGGTCAGCACCGGGATGGGCGGCAACATGATCGGCGGGTTCTTCCCGACGGTCGGCGCCCTGTTCGGCACGGGGGTGTACTCGGCCGACAGCGTCGACGCCGTCGCCGGGCAGAACGGTTCGGACCTCGACAAACTGCGCGACGCCGGGGCGATGCGGGCCAAGGAGGGCAAGGGTTCCGTCGTCCACATGACGGTGACCGGCAAGCGCACCGGTCTCACGCGCGACGTCTCGGTGTACTTCCCGCCCCAGTACTACGATCCCGCGTTCCGGTCGCTCAAGTTCCCGGTCATCGAATGGATCCCGAACTACCCGTCAGGGCCCGAAGTGGTCACCGGTCCCTACGAACTGCCGGCCAGGCTCGACGCGGCCATCGCGAAGCACGTGCTCCCGCCGACCCTGGTGATCATCCCGGACCCGACCGGGAAACCGAAGGTCGGCCACGACACCGAATGCATCGACGAGGTCAACGGCACCGCCAACGACACCTACCTGACCGCCGACATCCGCGACTGGGCGATCGAGAAACTCGGCGCCAACCCGCAGCGGAAGGCGTGGACGATGGCGGGCTGGTCGTCGGGCGGGTATTGCGCGATGAACCTGGTGACCCGGCATCCGCAGTGGTATGGGCAGGCGGCGAGCGTCAGCGGCTACTACAAGGCTTCGGTGGACGCGGAGACGGAGAACCTGTTCAAGGGCAGGCAGGACATCGCCGACGCGAACACGATCACGGTGAACCTGCAGAAGCATCCGTCGCCCGTCGACATCCTCGCGATCGCGGGGGACAAGGAGAGCTTCGAGAGCTTCTCGATCGACCAGATCCAGGCGGCCGTCCGCGCGCCCGCGACCCTCTCGTCGTGGCGGATCCCGGACGCCGGGCACAACATGAACACCTTCAAGGCGCAGGTGCCCGACGTGCTGGCGTGGATCGGCGCGCGGACCGTGCCGCCGTGCGCGCCGCAGGACAAGAAGATCATCACCAACGGCGGGGTCGCGCCGTGGCCCCTGCCCAACACCGGCGCCAAGGGCGCGCTAGTGGACGTCGTCGAGTAGCTTCGCTCGATAAGCCTTGGGATACAAGCGGATCCGATCGGGAACCCGGTTCCCGGCCGCCCTCGTGAGCATTGACAGGCGCCGGAGACGGCGTTCGTCGCCGTCTGTCCACTTGAGACTCAAGCGCTCGCGCAAGGTCTCCGGAAGCAGGCCGATCGCGCACAGCGTCAGCACGTTCCCGCCCGCCGGCCGGACGGGGCGCCACAGGGCTTCCGGCAGGAACCACCACGGGGGCGGTGGCGTGTCGCGCATGGTGATCGAGTGGAGCAGTTCCCGGACCGCGTGGTTGTCTTCGAGCCGGTTCGCGACGACGTCGTCGAAGTAGGCGTCGAATCCTTCGAGATCCTCCGGCATGTGGTGCTCACGGAGGCCGAGAAGCAGGCCGACGCGCCGCCATTCCGTGTAGAACCGGCGCTTTTCCTTGTCGGACAACGGATGGATGAAGACCTCGTGCATGTGGACGGTCGTCCAGAACGTCGAGCCGTGCACCCACCAGTACGCCTCGGGATTCAGCGCGTGATAGCGCTCGCCGTGGTGGTCGACGCCCTTGATCGCTTTGTGCAGCTCGCGGAGCCGCTCGGCCTCCGCGACCGCCTCCCGGCCGCCGAAAACCTGGCTCAGCAAGGAATCGATGGTCCGGTCGAGGCGGCCCCACGGATCCTGGGTGTAGTTCGAATGGTCGTGGACACCGGCGCCGACCACCGGATGCGCGACCTGCAGGAGCAACGCCGTCCCCGCGCCGAGCAGCAGTCTCCGGTCGCCGACCACCTGCCAGGCAACGGAATCCGGGCCGAGCGGGGCCACGGCGGGCAGGCGGGCTTCGGTGCTCATGACGACCTCCCGAGAGAGCGGCGTGAAGCCACTGTCCCACCTTGTTTACACGTCGTCAATAGCGGGGAGCAGTGCCTTGACCACGTCCGTCACCCGCCTGCCCGCACTTGCGTAGGTGGTCGAGGACGGCTGCGAGCTCAGGACGACGACGAGGTAGCGGTCGTCCTCGCCGACCGCGCCCGAGCTGTGCAGGATCCGCGAGCCGCGGCAGCACGCCCAGCCCTGTTTGATCGACCAGGGAAGGGAACCGACGGCGTCCGGGATGCCGAAGTACTGCCGGACCCCGTCGGAGCCGCTCTCCGTCGCGCCGCTCAACGCCCGCATGATCGTCGTGCGCGCCCCGCCGCCCGCATGGTCCAACAGGTAGCGATAGATCTTCACGACGTCCGCGGCGGTGATCCGGGTGTCGCCCCAGCGGCCGGGACCCTCGGGCGGACGCGTACCGGTGAGACCGATCTTGTTCGCCCAACGGGTGACGATGAGGGGGCCGCCGAGGGCCGTCCACAGCCTGCTGGCGATGTCGTCGTCGCTGACCGACAGCATCCGCTGCACGGTGCTCGGCGGCGTGCCCGCTTGAAGCGCCTCCAGTGCGATGAGGAGTTTCACGAGCGACGCCGAGGTGTAGGACCGTTCCGGCTTGAGGGAGACGGTGTTCTCCTTGGCGGTGCGGTCGTAGACGACCACGCTGACCTGCCCGCCGGGGACGAGGTCCTGGAGCGCCTGGCTGTCGGCGGACTTCGGCGGTGGGTCCGGCGCGGCCGACGACGAGGGCGTCGGGGACACGACCGGATCCTCCGGTTCTTCGACGGTCGGCGTCGTGGCGCTCGGCGCCGCCTCCGCGACCGCCACCGGACCGGGTCGCGACGGCGGGATCAGGACCATCGCGAGGATGGCGCCCAGGCACAGCCCCACCAGGAGGAAGACTCCGCTCACCTTGCCCACATGACCTGTTGACCGCGTCACCCGTTCGTGTTCACGGGTAGCCCGTTCGGCCGATGCTGTTTGTCCGGAAGGGCAGCGGGGTATTCGTGGCCCAGCGTGAAATCAGGAGGCCAACTCTGGGAGGCGGAGCAATGGCACGTGCACAACGCGCTCGTATCCGGACGGCGGGGCTTCAGCCCGCGCAGGTCCTCGCCGGGTTGTCGAGCCTGGCGTTCCTGGTGTTCGGGATCGTGGGCTTCACCAGGACCGGGTTCGCCGACTTCGCCGGCCGCAGCGACGCGACCGTGCTGGGATTCTCGGTGAACCCGCTCTACAACCTCGGTTTCGTCGTACTGGGCGCGATCGGTCTGCTGCTGACCTTCGGGTCGGGGCGGTCCCGGGTCTTCGGTTTCCTGACGTTCGTCGCCTTCGCGGCGCTGTTCGTCTGGGGGCTCATGATCGTGGGCACCGTTTCGACGAACCCGGTCTCACAGGCCGGAAACCCGTTCAACCTCAACGGGCCGGACAACTGGCTGCACCTCGGCCTCGCCGCGCTCGGGCTGGTGATCGCGTTCCTGCCCGCACGGCACAAGGTGCTGCTGCCGGAGGACGAAGAAGAGACCGTGGTCACGGACCGGGCCGA
Source organism: Amycolatopsis sp. WAC 04169 (assembly GCF_003947535.1). NCBI lineage: Bacteria > Bacillati > Actinomycetota > Actinomycetes > Pseudonocardiales > Pseudonocardiaceae > Amycolatopsis > Amycolatopsis sp. WAC 04169. The sequence continues at coordinate 795,763 of NZ_QHJI01000001.1, forward strand.
CAGCGCCACGGCCGTCGAGCCCCTTCCGGACGCTTCGCGACGGCCGAAGCACGGAAAAGGCCCGACCGTCGCTCGGGAAGAGCGACCGCCGGGCCTGGCCCACTAGCGCTCAGTAGCCGGAATCCTGGGCGGGAGCGCCTTCCTCCTTCTTGGGGGCGGCGTTCCCGCTCTGCGCGGCCTTGTCCTTCACCGGCGCGGTGCTCTTGCACCCGGCGGGCTCGATGACGAACCAGGTGCCGCCGACGCCGTGTCCGTTGGCCTGACCGGCTTCCGTGTCCTTGGCGTAGCGATAGACGGCCCACCCGCCGACGGTGACCTGCATGGTGCCGTCCGCGCGCTTCACCTTGCCGAGCAGCTTCTGATCGATGCCTTCCAGCTGGACGTCGCCCTCGGCGAGCACCGGCGGCCAGGTCTTCGCGCAGTCACCGTTGCAGGTGGGCTGCTTGTTCTTCTTGTCCTTGGTGAACATGTACAGGGTGAAGCCGTCCTGGTCCACAATGGCCGGTCCGATGCCGTCGACGTTGCTCGCGACGAGCTTCGCGTCGCTTTCCTTCTGTTCGGCCGGGGCTTCCTTCGCCGCCTGACCCGCCTTGCCGCCCTTGGCGTTCGCGGCGTACCAGGTGCTGCCGACGCCCTGCCCCTTCGCTTCGCCCGCCTTGGCGTCCTTGGCATAGCGGTAAAGCGCCCATCCGCCGACGGTGACCTGCTTGCGTCCGTCGGCACGGGTCACTTCGCCGACCAGGGCCTGATCCACGCCTTCGATCTGGACTTCGCCCTCGGCCAGCACCGGCGGCCAGGCCTTCGCGCAGTCACCGTCGCAATTGGACTTCGGCGGCTTCGCGCTGTCCTTGTCGAAGCGGTACAAGGTGAAGCCGTCCTTGTCGACGAGGACCTGGCCGAGATTCCCGGCTTCGGCCACGGCCACCTTGGTCTCGCCCTTGGCCGCGGGGGCGTTCCCGCCCGCCCCGGCCACCGCCGCGGCGGGAGCGACGGCGGGCGCGGCCGCCTCGGTGCCGCCGGAGCAGGCCGACAGCACAACCAGGCCCGCGGCCGCGGACGCCGCTGCGACGACGAAACGCTTGCGAAGCATGGGATTTCTCCTTGTTCGTAGGGGTTCCGCGGCTTGGCGCGGTGAGCTTGTACCCCCTACACGGAGCCGGTCCGGGACCGGTTCAAGGAGTTTTCGGTTTTTCTTCGCGGTCTTCCAGCGCGGCGTCGACGAGCACCCCGGCCGAGCCGGTGTAGTGGGCGGGATCCAGCAGGTCGGCCAGGGATTCGGCGGGAAGGACTCCGGTTACCTCCGGCAGGCCGGAAAGAACCTCGACGAGGGCCTTGTCCTGTGCGAGGGCGAGCTTGGCCGCCTGCCCGAGAACCTCCTTGGCCTGTTTCTTGCCGAGCAGCGGGGCGAGCACGGTCGAAAGCCGCTCGGAGACGATCTGGCCGTGCGTGAGGCCGAGGTTCTCGCGCATGCGCTCGTCGTTGACGACCAGACCACGGGCGAGCTCGGCCGCCGTATGCGCGGCGCCGCCGGTCAGGCGCAGACATTCGCGCAACAGCTGCCACTCGGCGTGCCACGCGCCCGCGGACCGTTCGTCCTCGGAGACCAGGGCCTGGGTGACGCCGGTGGCCAGCACGGGTACTTGGAGCGCGGCCGACCGGATCAGCGTCGCGAGCACCGGATTGCGTTTGTGCGGCATCGCCGAGGACCCGCCACGGCCCTCGCCCGCCGGCTCGGCGACCTCGCCGACCTCGGTGCGCGTCAGGAACTGGACGTCGACCGCGATCTTCCCGAGCGCGGCGGCGGTGAAGGAGAGCGCGGCCGCGAGGTCGGCCGTCGGCGTGCGGAGGGTGTGCCAGGGGAGCGTGGTCTCGGCGAGCCCGGTCTCCTCGGCGAAGGCTGTCTGGAGGCGCTGCGGATAGCCGTCGGGCAGGTTGGCGAGGCGCGCGTACTCGGCGTACGCCGCCCTCGTCCCCGCGGCGCCCCCGAGCGAGACCGGCAGAACGACCCGGTTCAGCCTGTCGAGCGCGTCGAGCGTCAGCTGACGCCAGCCCGCCGCCTTGAGCCCGAACGTCGTCGGCACCGCGTGCGCGGTGAGGGTGCGCCCGGCCATGGTCGTGTCGCGATGCGCGCGGGCGAGCTCCGCCAGCGCCTCCGCCGTCGACTCGAGATCCGCGGTGAGGAGTGCCCGTGTCCGCGAGGCGACCAGCATCATCGCGGTGTCGAAGATGTCCTGGCTGGTGGAGCCGCGATGGACGTACTCGGTCCCGGCGGCCTCGGTAAGCTCCCTGATCAGCCCGACGACCGGGTTCGCCGTCTCACGGGCCGCCCTCGCCAACGCGACCACGTCGATGTCGGCGGCCGCGGCCGCCTCGGTGATCGCCGCCGCGGCGTCCTGCGGGATCAGCCCGGTGCGGGCCTGCGCCCTGGCGAGCGCCGCCTCGGTGTCGAGCAGGGCCCGCAACCAGGCGAGATCACCCGTCGCCGCCTCGGCGGGCGTGCCGGCGCGGACCGGGGACAGGAGGCCGGAATCGGGATCGGCGTTCATCGCCCCAGCATCGCATTTCAAGGTTTCAGTGGCCTGTCCTCCCGTCGATGCGCTCGCGAAGCAAGTCGGCGTGGCCGGTGTGGCGGGCGTACTCGGCGATGTGATGGGTCAGCAGCCACCGCAACGAGAACGGCTTCCCGCCGCGACGGCTCGTGCCCGTGTCGTCGAGCGACGCGGCCGCCACGATCTCCCGCGCCCGCGCGCACTCCGCACGCCACGCCGCCCACGCCTCCTCGACATCGCCGCCCAGATCCTCGAAGTCCTGCTCGGGCCAGTCGTCGGAGTAATAGAGCAACGGGACGTCCTCGCCCGCGAACTGCAAGCGGAACCACCAGCGCTCGACACCCGTGAGGTGCCTGAGCAGCCCGTGCAGCGACATGCTCGACGGCTCCACCGACGGCAGGGCCATCTGCTCCGGCGTCAGCCCCTGGCACTTCAGCTCGAAGGTGCGGCGATGCCAGTCGAGCGTGGACGTCAGGATCTCGCGCTCGCTCGCCACGCGCGGCGGCTCCGGGCGCTCGCCCTCCCAGCTCGCCGCGTAGTTCTCGTCGGGGATCGTGTCCATGCTCACAACCATGGCAGAGACCCCCGACAATTCCGTGGCGCTCCGGCGGCGGCCCCGCCATCCTGGTGGTCGACGGCGGTCTACTAGACTCGGCCGCACGGGCCGTTAGCTCAATTGGTAGAGCTGCGGACTTTTAATCCGTAGGTTCTGGGTTCGAGCCCCAGGCGGCCCACTCTTTCCCCTTGGTCCACGCCTCGTGGCCACCCAAGCCCAAGATCATCTCCCCGGTTTATCCCCGGTTTCGGGTCGACCGTCTTCCGTACCAGGTAGTTGTCCTGCGTCATCGACTCCCGCGAGCGGCCCGCCTTCACCCCGAAGCACTGCCTGGCAAGCGGCAGTTTTGGCCAGAAGGGGTCACAACCGCGCCGCATTCTGTGACACTTTGACGGGCTGTGTCCCGTTGTGACAGTGCGAGAAGGGAATCTGCTGTGTCCGGAATGCTCAACAGACGCAAGGCGCTCGCTCTCGGTGGTGGTGCCGCGCTCGGCGCCATGGTCGCCGGTGCCGGTACGGCTTCCGCCGCGACGGGATGGATCCGGTTGCCGATCGTCACCGCCAACATCGGCCGCGACAACCTCGGGGCGCGTGAGGCCGCGATCGACGCCGTCCGCAACTGTGACTCCCTGGTGCGGCCTCTGGTCGGTTGGCAGGAGATCAACGAGGGCGACACCGGTGAGCCCGCGATGATCGACCACTACTTCGGGCCCCTGTACAACAACGCGTTCCTGCGGCACAACACGTCGTTCCGGATCCCGATCTCGATCCCGCAGCCGTGGGAGGTGGCGAGTTCGAAGACCACGTATGTGCACGGTGGCATCACCGGGGTGACCCCGCCGCGCTGGATCAACGAGGTCGTGGTGCGTCACCAGAGCCACCCGACGCTCCAGTTCGCGCTGATCAACTCGCACTACATCGCGAACGCGTACAACGGCGACCAGCGTGCCGACCTGCGCGACGAGTGGAACGAGCACAAGAGGATCCACGCCAGTCGCGTGCTCGCGCATCACAACGTCGGGCGCCTGGTCTTCTGGACCGCGGATACCAACAACCCGAACTACTACAAGGCCACCAGCCTCGAATCGGAGCGCCGGTGCTTCGGCACCGGGATCGACCGCATCAACTGGCTGGCGGGCAACGGCGTCGTCCAGGAGCAGTTCATCGACACCAAGACCGTGGACATGCGCGTGGACGGGCATGACGCCCGGGTCGCCGTGTTCCAGGTCCGTCTGGCCTGACGGCACGCACGGCCTGAAACCGGGGCCGCGGCGGCACGGCCGTCCCGCCGCGGCCCCGAACCTCACTTCAGGTGCCGGGCGAGGAACCGGCCCGCGGCTTCCCCCGCGAACCAAGGGACGCCCGTGTGCCCGCCCATGTTGGCGTTCAACGTCTTCTCCTTGGAGCCGAAGGCGTCGAACAGATCCAGTGCCTGCTGCCGGTCGTTTCCTTCGTCGTCCCACTGCAGCAGGACATGCAGCGGGATGGTGACCTGCCGGGCCTCTTCGAGGATGCTGCGCGGCACGTAACTCCCGGCGAACAGGACGGCCGCTTCGAGGCGTGGTTCGACGACCGCCAGCCGGGTGCCGATGGCGATCACCCCGCCCGAAAGCCCGACCGGGCCGCGGATTCCGGGCAGCGCGAGGAGTGCGTCGAGGGTGGTCCGCCATTCCGGGACGGCCGTTTCGACCAGTGGGAGGACGAGCCGGTCGATGATGTCGTCGGTGACCGGCTCGCCGGCCTGCAGCACGCGCCGCAGATCGGCGCGGGCCTCGTCGACGACGGGGAAACGCGGCCGGTCACCGGCTCCGGGGAGTTCGAGGGCGGCCGAAGCGTAGCCCTCCGCCGCGCAACCCAGGGCCCTGGCCACGAGCCGCGGGTGCATCCCGCCCAGCCCGCCGGGGTGGCCCATCAGGATCAGCGGGGCCGGCGCCGCGGAGTCCGGCGTCCACAGGATGCCGGGGATCCCGCCGAGGGTGAATTCGCGCTCGAGAACACCGTTTTCGAGGTGTTTTTCGGAAGTGAAGTGCATGGTCGTGCCTTTCGGGAGTGCTCGTGAAACGGCGCTCCCGGACGACCTATCGCCCGACCGTGACCCCGGAGGGGAGCACCCATGTCTCGATGTTCACGGGTACCACCTCCTCGTTCGCTCGCACGGCCTCCGGCAAGGTAGCAGCGGCCGCGATCGGGCACCAGCGCTTTAACCCACCACCGAAAGCCCGTCCGCCACGACGACGCCGTCGTGCAGCACCGTGCGGTCCTTGCCCCGGTCCATCACCGCGCTCGTCGGGGTCTCGCCGTCCACCAGCACGAGGTCGGCGCGGTCGCCGACGGCCACGCCCGGACGGTCGGCGATGCCCGCCAGCCGCGGCACGTCGTGGCTCATGATCGACGCGCCGCCCATCGTGGCGACGGCCAGCGCCATCTCGATCAGGTCGTCGCGGCGGAAGCCGTTCGTGAAGGCGAGTTGCCAGGTGCGGTCGAGCAGGTCGCAGTTGCCGTACGGGCTCCAGTAATCCCGCTGTCCGTCTTCCCCGAGGCCGACGCGCACACCCGCGGTCGTGAGGTCCGCGAGCGACAGCTGGCCGTCGGTCGACGGCGCGACGGTCGCCATCGCGATGTCCAGTTCCGCGAACGTGTCGATCAGGCGACGGCTCACCGATTCCGAGATCGAGCCCAGTTCGTACGCGTGCGACATGGTGACCTTGCCGCGCATGTCCAGCGCCCGGACCCGTTCGATCACCAGATCGGTGGAGAACACGCCGAGGTGGCCGGGTTCGTGCAGGTGGATGTCGACCTCGACGCCGTACTTCTCGGCGAGCCCGAACACGACGTCGAGATGCCCCTTGGGGTCCTTATCCAGCGAGCACGGGTCGATCCCGCCGACGACCGTGGCGCCCGAGCGCAGCGACGCCTCCAGCACGTCCACGGTGCCGGGTTCGCGCAGGATCCCGGCCTGTGGGAACGCCATGATCTCGACGTCCGCGTGCTTGGCGAAGCGCTCCTTCGCGGCGAGAACGGCATCGAGCTTCTCGAGCCGGCAATCGACGTCGACCTGCGCGTAGGTGCGCACGCGGGTGGTGCCGTTGGCGATCATCCGCTCCAGCGTCCCGGCGACGCGTTCGGGCAGCGGGACCTCGGCGTTCCGCCAGTTCTCGCGGTCGTTCAGCATCATCGCCCACACGCCGGGCGCGCCGGTGTGCGGCCGGAACGGCAGGCCGATCCGCGTCGAGTCCAGGTGGACGTGCACGTCGCTGAACGACGGGAACAGCAGCCGCCCGCGCCCGTCGACGGTGTCCGGCGCCGTCGCGGCGGCGGGATCGTGCGGCCGTACCGCGGTGATCCGGCCATCGGCCACTTCGACGTCGCTGCGCTGTCCGCCCCAGGGGCGGACGTCACGGATCAACAAAGGGAGCACCTTTCTCGACGAGCTCCCTTTGGTATACCAAAGCCCTACCGCAGGGGCAACGTCAGGCGACTCACTTCGTGTGCCGGTACGGGCGCGTGTGCCCGGTTTCCGCGTTGTGCTTGGTGATGTGGTCGATCCCCATCGATTCGAGCCTCGGGTACTCGGTCACGTCGAACACGTTGTCCTCGCGGCGATGCGGGTAGACGTCGTGTCCCTTGCCCGGCCAGTAGGGGAAGACCACGTGCGTGTCCTTGTTGGAGTTCTTGGCGAAGGTTTCGGAGACGTAGTCCCACTTCTCCTGGACGAGCGGCCTTCTCGGGTCGTTGGGATCGTTGATCCACCCGGGCATCTTGATGTTGTTGTCCTTGAGGGTGCCCTCGAGGGTGTTGCCGCCGTTCTGCTTCGCGATCTTGGTGGCCTTCTCCTCGATCGAGCCGAGGTACTCGTCCTCTTCGCCGCGCTTGCGCTTCTTGGTACCGCCGGACCAGAAGAAGTGCTTGTCCGCCTTCAGGATCTCGTCGAGCTTCGGCTTGAACTTCTCGAACTCCTCCTTCGACATCTTGTCGACGTCGATGGGCGGTTTCCGCGGGCTCCTCCGCAACGGCTGGGGTTGCCCGCTGGGGCCGACCGGCTGAGGTCGCGACTGACTGCCCGGACCGCTCCTCCCGCAAGGCGGGACCAGGCCGAGCGGGTCGCCGATGAGCAGCGGTTGATCGACGTAGCCGACCGGGTTCGGCGCGGCCGCGAGGCCGAGCGGATCCTGGCTGAGGTAGCGCGACGTCCGCGGGTCGTAGTAGCGGAAAACGTTGTAGTGCAGCCCGGTTTCCTCGTCGCGGTGCTGGCCGGGGAAGGCGAGCGGCATCGACGCGGTGTCCGCGCCGGGCAGCGGCACACCCCAGAAACTGCTGCGGTCCTGCCAGACCAGCGTGCCGCGTTCGTCGAGCATCTCGGTCGGCGTGCCCGCCGGCGACGTGATCACGGCGCGGAACAACGCGTCTTCGAGGCCGCCGGTGCGCTCGATCTGCACGACGGGACGGTCGTCGTCGTAGCGTTCCCAGGTGAAGAGCCGGTAGGACTCGTCGGCGGGGTCGTAGTCCATGCGCTCGACCACGGTCATCCCGCTCCACAGGAAGCGGACGTCGTGCGTCAGTCCGGCCTCGCCGTCCTGATCGATCAGCCAGCGGCGTTTGGCGAACCGCCGCCCGAGCGGGTCGTAGTGATACGTCCAGAGCGCGCCGTCGGGAGTGCGCACCGAACGCAGCCGGTCGAGGTGGTCCCACTCGTAGGCACAGGACCGGTCGGCGGTGACGCGCCCTCGCTCGTCGGAGTCGTAGACGCCCTCGTCGTGCGTGAGGTTGCCCGCCGCGTCGTGGGTGAACCGCTCGATCCCCGCGGGTCCGTGCGCCTCGCTGACCCGGCCCGCCGTGTCGAAGCCGAGCCGCCACGGCCGGATCGCGTCGTCGACGGCGGCGAGCCTGCCGTCCGGGCGGTAGCCGTACACGCGTGTCCCGACGCCCGCGATCTCCTCTTCGGCGAGCCGGTCTTCCGCGTCGAAGCGCCGCCGGAGCACCACGGTGCCGTCGACGGCGCGCGTGATCTCGCGTTCGGCGTGGTCGTAGCCGAATTCGATCTCGTGCCCGGCGATCTTCAGCGACCGTGGCAGTCCCGATTCGGTGAACCGCCACTCACTGTCCACACCGGACGAAGTGCGGCGGACGAGCACGTCCCCGTCGTACCGCCAGCACACCCCGAGACCGTTGATCGTGTCGACGACGACCTGATCCCCGTCGTGCACCATCTCGACCCGCGACTCGATGTTCTCGGCGACGGTCATCCTGCCGAGCGCGTCGTATTCGTACCGCGTGACGTCGTCCGGGGTGCGCCGCGCCACGACGTTGCCCTGGAGGTCGTAGAAGTACTCGGTCGCGTCACCCGTACTGCTGGTCATGCGAAGCAGTTGCCCCGCGGCGTCGTAGGTGTAGCCGGTCCGGCGGCCGTCGTAGTCGGTCTCCTCGACGAGCCTGCCCGCGGCGTCGCGGACATAGCGCCAGGTGCGGCCGTTCGGATTCGTCACCGAGGTGAGCCGCAGTTCGCCGTCGTAGGTGAACGGCGTGCACGCGCCCGCCGCGTCGGTCTCCTCCAGGACGAGGCCGAACGGGCCGTACTTGCGGCGCCGCGCGGCACCGGTCGCGTCACGGTGCTCGACGACGTGGCCTTCCGCGTCGTGCACCCACGTCTCGCGGCCGCCGTCCGGGCCGAGCCGCCACGCGCGCCGGCCGTCGGCCGTCCAGCCGAGCTTCGCCGCGCCGCCGGACGCCGTGTACGCGAGCCGCGGGCGGCCGAACAGGTCGCGATCGCCGGGGCGATCCGTCACGGGGGCGTCGGTGAGCGGGTCGGGCGCGTCCGGGATCTCGACCGGCAGCCCGGTGCCGGTGAGGGTGGTGGCCGGATCGAAGGCGGGGACCGTCCGCCGGACGTCTCCCGCCGAGAGCCGGACCTCGCCCGCGGCGTGCGCCAGCGACACCGTTTCCCCGCCGGGACGGTGGACGGCCACCAGTTCGCCGTCTTCGTTGTACTCGTAGCCGGTCTCCCGGCCGATTTCGTCCACTGTGGACAGAAGCTCGTCGCGCCGGTTCCAGTTGTAGCGCTGGGAGTTGCCCAGCGGATCGATCCGTTCGATCAGCTGCTTGGCGTCGTTGAGGCGGTACGTCCACGTGTGGCCGACGGCGTCGGTGTGCCGGGTCGTGCCGGGCTCGTAGGCGAACGTCGCGTTGTAGTACCCGCTCGCGCCCACGGCGCGGACGCAGCGCCCGGCGTCGTCGTAGACGTAGCGGTACCAGGTGCCCGTTCGGTCCTTCCAGCCGACGAGCCGGTGCCCGAAGTCGTAGTCGAGTGTCATCGGTCGGCCGGCGTAGTCCGTGACGGTGCTCAGCTGGCCGTGCCGGTTGTAGGCGAAGCGCACGAGCGGTGGCTGCCCCGGAGCGCCGAGTGCGACGATCCGCCCGTTCGCGGTGCCGATCGCGAGTTCGACGCCGTCGTCGCGGCGGAGCCCCACGGGCGTGCCGTCGGCCGCATACGCGAACTCGGTCCGACCGCCGTTCTGCTCGATCGCCACGAGCGGCAGGATCCGGCCCGCACCGGCGAAACGCAGTTCGCGATCGCCCATCGACAGCCGATAGCCGTCCGCCGCGCGGCGCAGCCGGTGCCGCGGGCCCTGGGCAGGCAGCACGGGCATACCCGTCGGAACGGGATAGGTGAGCACCATGCCGTCTTCGGCGTAGAACAGGACGCGGTCGCTCGCCAGCACCAGCCTTTGGTCCATTGTGGACGTCCAAGAAGGACCGAACCAGCGGCCCGCGGTGTAGGACGACAGATGTGTGCGGGAGAGCTCCAGCTCCGCCGCGTCGCCGGGCAACGTCACGTCGACCTGCTTCATGACGACCTCGCCGGTCGCGACGTCGACGGGGTCACCGCAGTAGTTCTTGGAATCCGAGGACGTCGAGCGGTCCCCGTTGCCGTCCTTCTTGGTGGTGTCGGTGTTGCCGCCACGGTCCCGGGTGCCTCCGCCGCCGGTGCCGCTGCTGTTCGTCTGGTCGTTGTCGCTCTTGGTGTCGATGCTCCTGTCGTTGGAGTTGCCGCCACCGCCACTACCACCGCCGTTGCCGCCGCCGGCGCTCGAACTGGTGGTGCCCTCGTCGAGCCCGCGATCGTTGCCGCCCTTGGTCTTGGGCGGCGGCGGGGCGTCGACCTTCCCGCCCTGCAGCTTGCGCAGGGCCTTGGCCGCGTCGTCGAAGAGCGAGTCGGCCCGCTTGAGCAGCGGCATCAAACCCTTGAGCGCCTTGACGAGTTTGGTGGTGATGTCGGCGATCTTCGCGGCGGTCTTGGCGACCGCGGTCACCACCTGCGGCACCACCCAGGTCAGCCCGATGCCGAGGGTGAACAGCACCTGCAGCGCCCAGCTGATGAGGTGGCCGACGAGTTCGGCGATGATGTCGCGGACGAGGGTGCGGACGGCGGCGACGACCTCGCCCGCGGTCTTGACCCCGCTGGACGCTCCTTCACAGCCCTTCTGCGCGGCCATGAGGACGTTGACGGTGTCTACTGAGCGCTCGCGGTAGCGGTCCGCCGCGTCGCCGGCCCAGGTCTGCAGGTCGGCCTTGACCAGGTCGGTCAGCTCCGTGCCGACGGCGCCGAGTTCCTTGGCGATGTTGGTCCAGGTTTCGGCCTGCGCCTTGATCTGGTCGGCGTCGCCGGTCAGGGCGTCGAGCGCGTCGGAGAGCGGGCCGACGTGTTCGAGCAGCCAGCCGACGCCCGCGGCGAGGATCGACCCGAACGGATCCATGGCCATCGACAGCGCGTCGAGAGCCGTCCCGACGGCACCCATCGCGACGGCGGCCCAGTCGCCCTTCTCGATGCCTTCTTTGAGGTCGTTCGCCGATTCCAGCAGCGGAACGCCGGAGTGTCCCTTGGTGGAGTCCTCACGTTCAGCGACCAGCGGATTCGCCATATGTGCCGTCTTCCTGCCTCGGGATCTTCGCCGACTGGGCCAGCCGATTTCTACCACCGCCGCGCCCAGGAACCCGGTGTGGGAAAGGATCTTTGTCCGCGCGCCGGGAGATCGACCCGTACGGGCAGGGTCTTGCGAGTTCTGCTATGTGGAAGTTAACCTCCGCAGATTGAAATTGCCCGGCATCGCTCGCTTCTACCGAGAGGCGGATCCATGGTGAAGAGGACGCAGGCCGGAACGGCCGCGAGCGGCAGGCCCGAGGACGAACGGCTCGGGATCGGCAAGAGTTTCACTTACGGCATCCAGCACGTCCTGACGATGTACGGCGGGATCATCGCGCCGCCCCTGATCATCGGCGGTGCCGCGGGCGTTTCGACGGCCGAAATCGGGTTGCTCGTCGCGTCGTGCCTGTTCATCGGCGGGCTGGCGACGATCCTGCAGTCGTTCGGCGTCCCCTTCTTCGGCTCCCGGCTGCCGCTGGTCCAGGGCACTTCCTTCGCGGGTGTGGCGACGATGACCGCGATCGTCGCGGACGGCGGACTGCCCGCCGTCTTCGGCTCGGTGATCGCGTCCGCCGCGCTCGGCCTGCTCATCACGCCGGTGTTCTCGCGGCTGGTGAAGTACTTCCCGCCGGTCGTCACCGGGACGGTCATCACCGTGATCGGGCTCAGCCTGATGCCGGTCGCGGCCCAGTGGGCGATGGGCAACAACACCAAATCGCCGGAATTCGGCTCGGTCTCCAACGTCGGGCTGGCCGCGATGACGCTGGCGATCGTGCTGCTGCTCAGCAAGGTCGCCGTCCCGGCGATCTCCCGGCTCTCGATCCTCCTGTCGATCGTGGTGGGCACCGTACTGGCCGCCGTCCTGGGCAAGGCCGATTTCTCCAAGGTCTGGGACGGCCCGATCTTCGCGGTACCGACCCCGTTCGCCTTCGGGATGCCGACCTTCGACGTCGCCGCGATCGTGTCGATGTTCATCGTCGTGCTGGTGACCCTCACGGAGACCACGGCCGACATCCTCGCGGTCGGCGAGATCGTCGACACGCGGGTCGGCAAACGCCGGATCGGCGACGGGTTGCGCGCCGACATGGCGTCCTCGGCGATCGCACCGGTGTTCAACGGGTTCATGCAGAGCGCGTTCGCCCAGAACGTCGGTCTCGTCGCGATCACCGGGATCAGGAGCCGGTTCGTGGTGACCGCGGGCGGCGTGATCCTGCTGATCCTCGGCATGCTCCCGGTGCTCGGCCGCGTGGTGGCCGCGATCCCGTACCCGGTGCTCGGCGGTGCCGGTCTCGTGCTGTTCGGCACGGTCGCCGCGTCCGGTATCAAAACTCTGTCCAAAGTGGACTACAACGGGAACATGAACCTGGTGATCGTCGCGGCGTCGGTCGGGATGGGCATGATCCCGATCGCGGCGCCCGAGTTCTATCACCACTTCCCGGCGTGGGTCGGCACGATCTTCCACTCGGGGATCAGCTCCGCCGCGCTCACGGCCGTCTTGCTGAACCTGTTGTTCAACCACCTCAAGCCCGCCAAGGCGGGCGGCGATCCGTCGGTGTTCGCGACGGCGACCAGGGTGATCGACTACTCCGATCTGAAAGCCTTCTCCCGGCTCGAAAACGGCGACAAGATCGTCGACGGCAAGATCGTGGACGCCGACGGCAAGCCGGTCGAGGTGCGGGACGAAGAAGGCAGGCCCGTGTCGTACCGGATCGGCTCGGAGCCCGACACGCACGGGTGAGTGAACAACCTTCCCGGCGGCCGGCACGTCCATTTCGTATGGACTTGAAGCACGCAGTTCGCCGGATCGCCGCCCTGTCGGCCGCCTTCGGTGCCGCGACGGTGGCCGTCGCCGCTCCGGCCGCGGCCGACGACCAGGTCGTCACCGTGGTCAGCGAGGCCGGCCGGGCGGCGGCCCTGGCCCACTGGACGCCGGAGCGGATGCGGCAGTGGGTGGGCGACGAGGATCTACCGCCCGCCGAGAAGATCGGCCGCGCATGGGAAGGGCCGGTCCCGCCGGGCGTCGGACGGTTGTTCTTCACCGCCGAGCCCGGCGTCGACGGGTCCTGCACGGCGACGGTGGTTCCCAGCGCCAGCAAGGATGTCGCGTTCACCGCCGGGCACTGCGTGAACGGGGGACTGGACCGGTTCGACCGGCCGATCAAGATCGTCAACGTCGTGTTCGTCCCGGGTTACGACCGCGGCGCCGCACCGCACGGCGTCTTCCCGGCGCGGTCTTTCGCCTGGTCCAGTACGTACGCGGGGCCGATGAGCGGGTCGGACGACGACGCGGTGATCGCGCTGGACCCGGTCGGCGGCCGTCACGTCGCGGACGTCGCGGGCACCCAGGACATCTCGTTCGAGCAGCTGCCGTCCACTGTGGACACGACCATGTTCGGCTATCCCGTGTCGCGGGCGGCGGGTGGCGAGGCGTTGTTCTCCTGCGTCCGGCCCGCCACGCGCGAGGCGAACTCGGTCACCACGACGTGGAACACCGATTGCGATCTGGCCGGCGGCTCCAGCGGTGGCCCGTGGCTGCGGAACTTCGACCCCGCCAGTGGCAGGGGCACGATCTTCAGCGTCACGAGCCGGGGGACGATGACCGAGGACGGCGTGACCACGGACCTGAGTGGCGCCGCCTTCACGGAGCCCGTGCGGAAGCTGTACGAGCGGGCGGGCGAACTCTGAACGGCTGTCCGTGCTCGTCGTGAGCGGCAATGATCGTGATTAATCGGACATTTCGTCGCCGCGCAGGCGCGGCTCGATGGCCCGCGCTCGGCGAGCGGCGGGTGGACGTCACCGCTCCCGGCGACGTCGAAACCGGCGATCCGACGATCCGGCCGACTCGCCAAGGTCGATGTTGACCTGGGGAAATGACCCGGTTCGGGACGGCAGCGTGTGCGAACGGGCAAGACCTGCGACAATGGACAGCGAGATCGGGGCATCGAATGGGCTCAGACTCGCTATGAAGAGCAGGTAGAAAAGTATGGCTCAGGGCAGCGTTAAGTGGTTCAACGGCGAAAAGGGCTTCGGCTTCATCGCTCAGGACGACGGCGGACCGGACGTTTTCGTGCACTACTCCGAGATTCAGGGCACCGGCTTCAAGTCCCTGGACGAGGGTCAGCGCGTCGAGTTCGAAATCGGCCAAGGTCAGAAGGGCCCGCAGGCCCAGCGCGTCGTCGCCATCTGACTTTTTCCACGCCGAAGGCCTCCATCCGTACCGGGTGGGGGCCTTCGGGCGTTTCGGGTACCGATATCGTCGAGGCATGCTTGTGATCGTTCGTGAGCACACGTGCGGCCGGACACGGTGAGCCGCTCCGCCCTGGAGCCCGAGCAGGTCGGGCGGAAGGTGCGGTTGCGCGAGGTCGGCCTCCGGGACCGCCGCGTCCTGATGGGCTTCGACCGGGACATGGCCCGCGAGGCGACGCCGCTGATCGGCGGCGGGCACCGGCATTGGGCTTCGCACCGTTCTGGGTCAGCGGGCGACGACATCCACTTCGGCATCGAGACGGTGCGCGGCCGCATGCTGGTCGGCTCGGTCTGCACCATCGGCGCCGACCCGGCGACCGGCAAGTTCGGCTACGGCATCGGGATCGCCCCGCGTCACCAGCGCTGCGGCTACGCCACGGACGCCATCACCGTCCTGCTGGCGCATATGTTCGGGCAGCGCGGCTTCCGCAAATGCGAGGTCAGCGTGTACGGCGGCAACCTCGCGTCGCTCTCGCTGCACGGCGGCCTCGGCTTCCGGGAGGAAGGCAGGCTCCGGGACACCGAGGTGGTGCGCGGCGAGATCAAGTACCTGGTGCGGATGGGCATCACGGCCGAGGAGTTCGCCGCCCGGCCGCTGGACGCCCTCGGCGACCTCGGCAGGCGTGGCCAGCACCGGCGGCCCCGCCGCGGGAAGCACTGGCGTACGCCCGCCGCGGTCAGCGGCTGATCAGCCCGGATTCGTAGGCGAACACGACCGCCTGGACGCGGTCGCGGAGGCCGAGTTTCGTGAGGATGCGGCCGACATGCGTCTTCACCGTGCCCGGTGAGAGGAACAGCAGCTCGGCGATCTCGGCGTTCGACAGTCCCCGGGCCAGCTGCTGCAGGACCTCGTTCTCCCGCCCGGTGAGCAGGGCGAGCCGGTCGTCCGGCGGCGCCGCGGGCAGGCCGGTGACGACGCGGTCGAGCAGTCGCCGGGTGACGGTGGGCGCGAGGGTGGCCTCGCCAGAGGCGACCACGCGGACGCCGGCGAGCAGATCCGGCGCCAGCGCGTCCTTGAGCAGGAAGCCGCTGGCCCCGGCCCGGAGCGCGGCGTAGACGTATTCGTCCAGGTCGAACGTGGTCAGCACCAGGACCCGGGCACGATGGGCCGCGGCGATCGCGGCGGTGGCCTCGACACCGTCCATCTCGGGCATCCGGATGTCCATGAGCACCACGTCCGGGTCGAGGTCCGCCACCAGCGCGACGGCCTCCGCGCCGTCGCCCGCCTCGCCGACGACGTCGATGTCGTCCGCGTTGTCCAGGATCATCCGCAGGCCGGTGCGCACGAGCGACTGGTCGTCGGCGATGACCACCCGGATCGTCATGACGGCAGGGTCACGCGGACGGCGAAGCCGCGCTCCGGACGCGGTCCCGCGTCGAAGGTGCCGCCCAGGACGTTCACCCGTTCCCGCATGCCCTCGAGGCCGTGCCCGGAGCCGGACGGCTCTGCCGCCGCGAAGCCGTCGTCGGTCACTTCGATCTCCAGCGTGTCGGGCTCATACCGCATCACGATAGTCACCGACGCCGCCGGGCCGGCGTGTTTCAGCACGTTCGTCAGCGCCTCCTGCACGATCCGGTAGGCCGCGAGGTCCACTGTGGACGGAAGCGGCCGTGGTTCCCCTTCGACCCGGAACTCGACCGGTGTGCCCGCGGCACGGATGTCGGCCGCCAGCCGCGGCAGGCGTTCGGCACCGGGCTGGGGCTCCCAATCCGGCTCGTCCTGGCCGAGCGCGCCGAGCAGCCGCCGGATCTCGGCCAACGCGGTCCGCCCGGTGCCGACGATGGCGTCCAGCGCCTCCCGCGTCCGTTCCGGCCGCCGCTCCAGTTCGGCTTGGGCGCCCTGTGCCTGCAACACCACCACCGAAAGCGCGTGCGCGACGACGTCGTGCAGCTCGCGGCTGATGCGGCCGCGTTCGGCGGCCACGGCCAGCGCGGCCTGGGTGTCCCGCTCGCGTTCGAGGTCGGCGGCCCGCTGTTCCAGCACCGAGAGGCGGATCCGGCGCTGGCGCGTGTTCAGCCCCGCGAGCCAGGCCACCGTCAGCGACAACCCGATGCCGGCGAAACCGCCCCAGTCCTGCACCTGGTCGTCCTTCGGCTCGGGAGGCGCCAGCCGATCGATGATGATGATCCGCGGCGGGATCGGAGCCGGTTCCCGTGTATTGGCGTCGGCGGCGTGGATCGCCCACGTGCCGGCGACCAGCAGGCTCGCCGCCAGCAGCGCGAACGAAAGCCGTCGAGAACCCCAAGCCGCGACCGAGAAGAGACCGATCAACGCCACGACGTCGACCGGGCGGAGATCGTTGCCCATGGCCAGATGCAGGAGTGAGACGGTCGCACCGGTCACGAAGGTGATCGCGGGACGGTGGTGCCGGACGAGCAAGGAAGCCAACGCCGCCAAGGAGGTCAGCCACCAGTCGAAGCCCTCCGGATCATCGGCCGAGACCACAGTGGACAGTCCGATGAGCACGGTCAGCCCGATGTCCACGGATTTCGGGTGGTTCCTGAGGAAGGAGAGCACCGGCCGAGCGTAATCCCGGACCGGGGCCTCGCGGATCCCTCTCGCGGCAGACATCGGGATACGACCTGCGGCAGACGCGCGAATACGGCACCGGGTCCCAGGCTGGACGCCAGGAAGATCCCCGACAGAAACGGAATCCTCATGAGAAGGCTTCTCGTCGCGCTGGTTGCCCTCGCCGGCCTGGTGTCGTTGGCGAGCCCGGCCGCGGCGGCTCCACGACTCAAGCTGCCGCCGCCGACCGGTTCGCATCCCGTCGGCTCCACCGACCTGCATCTGACCGACTCTTCGCGTAAGGACCCTTGGGTCCCGACTGGGCCGCGCGAGCTGATGGTGTCGATGTTCTACCCCGCGCTGGTGCCTTTCGGCCGGAAACGGTCCTACCTCACCTCGGCCGAGGCCAAGGCGTTCCTGACCGAATCGGGGCTTCCCGACGTCGACCCCGCGCTGCTCTCCGGGCTCCGGACCAGCGCCAGGGTCGACGCCCCGCCGCTGCCGGGGAAGCACGCGCTCGTGGTCCTGTCGCCGGGATTCGGCAAACCGCGCACCACGCTCACCGGGCTGGCCGAAGATCTGGCGAGCAAGGGTTTCGTGGTCGCGCTGATCGGCCACAACCACGAGTCCCACGGCACCGCCTTCCCCGATGGGCACGTCACCGAGTGCGCCGCCTGCGGGTCGGACTCCACGTTGCTCCCGCCGATCCGCTCGGCGGACGCCTCCTTCGTCCTCGACACGCTGACAGCGCCTTCGTCGCGCTGGGCCCGGCTGATCGACCGGACGCGGATCGGGATGGCCGGACATTCCATCGGCGGGTACAGCACGCCGACCGCGATGGTCGACGACCGGCGGATCCGGGCGGGCGCCGACCTCGACGGCAGGCTGTGGTCGCCGATCCCCGCGTCCGGCATCGACCGGCCGTTCCTGCTGCTCGGCCGCGAGAGCGAGTACACCCCGGCAGGCCCGGACACCACCTGGGCGGGCAGCTGGCCGAACCTCACCGGCTGGAAGCGCTGGATCAGCGTCGCGACGGCCGGGCACGCGTCCTTCACCGACGTCGGCGTCCTCGGTGAGCAGCTCGGGCTGAGCAAACCCGGTCTGCTCGGTGGCGAGCGCGGGATGCAGCTGACCAGGGCGTACGTCTCGGCGTTCTTCGACGCGAACCTGCGCGGCGGGCATCAGCCGCTGCTCGACGGGCCGGTCGCGGACAACCCCGAGATCAAGTTCTGGAACTAGCCGAGGGGGACCCCGGTGAGGTCGGCGGAGAGCTTCCAGAGCCGCTCGGCCTCACCGGCGTCGATGGCGTAGGGGCGCACGCCGACCCACTCGCCCTCTTCGGCGGCGATCTCGGCGACGTCGCAGTCCTCGCAGTAGAGCCCGCCCATCCCGTCGAGCCGCGGTGACGTCGCCGCCCAGACCTGGGTGGCCGCGCCCTGCTCCGGTGATTTGAAATCCGGGTCGGCCTGGTTCCCGTGCTCGTCGATCCAGCCGCGCTCGACCATCTCCTCCGGCCGCAGATGCCGCTGCAGGGGAGTGAGGATGGCGCCCGGATGCAGGCTGAACGCGCGGATCCCGTGGTCGGCACCGAGCCTGTCCAGGTGCACCGCGAACAGCACGTTCGCCGTCTTGGCCTGGCCGTAAGCGAGCCAGCGGTCGTAGCCGCGCTCGAACTGGACGTCGTCCCAGCGCATCGGCGACGAGTGATGGCCGGACGAGGCCACCGTGACGACGCGGGCGCCGCCGCCGGCCTTCAGCGCGGGCCAAAGGCGGTTCACCAGGGCGTGGTGGCCGAGGTGGCAGATCGCGAAATGCGACTCCCAGCCGCGGCCGACCCGCCGTTCCGGCGCGGCCATGATCCCGGCGTTCGCGATCAGGATGTCGATCGGGCGGCCGGTGCCGAGGAAGCGGCGGGCGAAGGCGTCGACGCTCGCCAGGTCGGCGAGGTCGAGCTCGCCGACCTCGGTGCCGGGGATCCCGGCGAGGGCGGCCTCGGCGTCGGCCGGACGGCGCGCGGGGACGACCACGTGCGCGCCGGCGTTCGCCAGTGCCCGCGTGGTTTCCAGGCCCAGCCCCGAATATCCGCCGGTGACGACGGCGAGCCTGCCGGAGAGGTCGATGCCGTTCAGTACTTCTTCGGCGGTGCTGCGCGCGCCGAAGCCGGAGCCGATCTTGTGTTGTGCGGTGGTCATGGGGCGGACGCTAAGAGCTAGAGGGCTCTCTAGGTCAAGGCGCTATCGTCAGCCTGGTGACGGAACTCGCGATCGGCCAGGTCACCGAGCGGACGGGCCTCAGCGTGCACGCGCTTCGCTTCTACGAGAAGGAAGGCTTGCTCGCGGCGCCGGTGAAACGGGACGCGAACGGCCGTCGCGTGTACACCGAACACGACGTCGAATGGCTGCTGAACTGCACGAAGTTCCGGGCGTCCGGAATGCCGCTCGCCGTCATCCGCGAATTCGCCGAACTCGTCCGCCAAGGGCCCGGAAACGAGGAAAAGCGGCTCGAACTGCTGCGGGAACATCAGAACACCGTCCGCGACCGGATCGCCGAGCTGGCCGATTGCCTGGAACTGATCAGCCGGAAGGTCGAGGTCTACGAGGAGCACGTCGCGCGGGGGACCGCGAACGAGCTCTGGCGCTAGAGTCCATAGTGGACAGACGTTGCCACCCGATCGGTGCAACGTTTCGCCTGGCGATGGGCAGGGGCGGCCCTTAAGCTGTGCCGCTCGTGACCTGCGAGGTGAGACGATGAGGTCCTTCGGCGCGGTGGATCCGGTCAAGATGGCGCTCGCCGGGCTCACCACGATGGCCCTCGGCATGGTGGCGGCGCTCAACGCCGACGCCCTGCCGGTGATCGGCGGCGGCACCACGTATTCCGCCGAATTCTCCGACGCGGGCGGACTGCGCGCCGACAACGACGTCCGGATCGCCGGGGTGAAGGTCGGCAAGGTGTCCGAGATCGACCTCGAAGGCGATCGCGTGCTCGTCTCCTTCCGGGTGAAGGACGCCTGGGTCGGCGACGCCACGAGCGCGTCCATTCAGATCAAGAACGTCCTGGGACAGAAGTACTTGGCGCTCGACCCGCGCGGCGAAGCGATCCTCGATCCCGGAGACCCGATCCCGCTGCAGCGGACCACCGCGCCGTACGACGTCCTTGAAGCGTTTCGGGATTTGTCGAAAACCGTCGACGCCATCGACGTCGGTCAATTGGCGAAAAGCTTCGACACGATTTCGGCGACCTTCGCCGATACGCCTGCCGACGTCCGCTCCGCGCTCGACGGGATCACGAAGCTCTCCGGCACCATCGCCTCCCGCGACCGGCAGCTCCGGGCGCTCGTCGCGAACACGCGTCAGGTGTCGCAGACCCTCGTCGACCGAGACACGGAGGTCCAGCGGCTGATCCAGGACGGCAACGCGCTGCTGCGCGCGATCTCCACCCGCCAGCAGGCGATCAAGGACCTGCTCGACGGCTCGAAACGGCTCGCGACCGCGCTTGATGGCATCATCGCCGACAACGACGGGCAACTGGGCCCGGTGCTCGAACAACTCGACCGGCTGACGTCGATGCTCCAGCGCAACCAGGATTCGCTGGCCAAGGGGATCGCCGCGTTCGCGCCGGCGATCCGGGTGCTCACCAACGTCGCGGGCAACGGCCGCTGGATCGACGGCTACCTGTGCGGGCTGGTCCTGCCCACGTTCGGCCCGCTCAACGAAAAGGGCTGCTTCGAGAAGTGAGCGGAAACGCTCTGCGTCAGGGCTTCGTCCGACGCAACCAGAACAGCCCGATCACCGGCAGCACCAGCGGGATGAAGAGGTAGCCCTGCCCGTACACCGACCACACGGTGGCGTGCGGGAAGGCCTCGCGGTCGAAGAGGCTGAACGTGCCGACGGTCAGCACGCCGACCAGTTCGACGCCGCAGGCGATCAGCGCGATCCGCCACCAGCCCGCGCCGCGGCGGGCCAGCGCCACGGTGGCCAGGAGGTACACGACGGCCGCGAACGCGGAGAGGGCGTACGCCAGCGGGGCTTCACCGAACTTGGTGCTGATCTGCACGGCGGCGCGTGAGGTCGCCGCCAGCGCGAAGATCGCGTACACGGCGACCAGGATCCGTCCCGGGCCGGAGGCCTTGTCCGTCGCGGTGTCCACCGTCTTCTCCTCGGTTTCTTCAGGCACTTGCGCCCGCCCAGACCTCGTGCAGCCGGAGCACCATCACCGGGATGGCGAGGCAGGCGATGCCGAGGATCGCGGTGCTCGCCCGGGTGCGCTCGGCCAGCGCCCAGAAGGTCCCGAGCGGGAGCACGACCAGGCAGCCGATCAGATAGGCGAGATAGGTGGCCATGCTGCCGGGTCGGCCGCCGCCGATCAGCAGGACGACGCCGATCACGAGCTGGGCCACCAGGAGTACTTCGAGCACGGCGAGGCCGGCGAGCAGCGCGTTGTCCGGCAGCTTCTTGCGTGCCGCCTGGACGAAACTCCACCCCGCGACCAGCGCCGCGCAGATCGCGACGGTCACCGCGAACCCTGTGATCACGTCGGCCTCCTTACCCGCTCCACCGGCGACAACGTACCTCCGGGCGGATCACCGCCGACGGGCGACCGGTGGGCCGCGTGGCGGGCGCCACGGGCCGGGCAGTGGTCCAGACCTCGGGTGAATAGATCACGAAACGCGGTCGATTGGCGCACTGCCAATTCCATGGCGCGTTATTGCGTTCGGCGCCTCGACCTGGGATTACGGCGCCGGTGCGTTCTTGTTACACACCGACCGGGTGGTTGGAATCCGAGTTGATCTCACGCTGGGTACCCCTACCATTCGGTAGTTTTCGAATTCACGTCCCTGAACAGCCCATCCGAACCCCCGATATGGCGGATTGGCCGTTCGGGGTCCGGCAGGTGGAATATTCTGCATCGCGATGGTGCACATGGCCCATCCGATTGGTGCCAAGGAGGGGGCGCTCGATGGACGTCCGGTACGAAGCGTATTGCTTCGCCGATCCACTGTTCTTCGACGAACAGCGGGAAACCGGGGACGCCGCCGACGATTTCGCCTCCCTGCTGCCCGCTCCCGGGGACGGCTGGCGCACCGGAGTGCGCGGAGTGTGGCGGTTGTTGCACCCTGTTGCTCGAAACCTTCCCTTGCAGGGCTGGAAAATCCACGTGTCGGCAGGTCTGGGCAACGCCGAGCGAGTGCTCGTGAAGGTGCACGAGCATTGTGTCGAGCACGCCGTGTCCTACAAGCATCTGCGTTCACGGACCACCCTGCTGGCCAGGAATTCCAAATACGCGCCGCGTGACGGAAGCGGTAAGTTACTGACTCTTTATCCGGCTGACAACAACGAGCTCGAGCGTGTTCTCGTCGCGTTGTCGGCGAAGCTCGACGGCGAACCCGGGGCATACATTCTCAGTGATCTTCGGTATGGTGCCGGGCCGCTCTACGTCCGCTACGGCGGATTCGCCGAGCAATGGGTCGAACTCGACGGCAAGCGGGTCCTCGCGATACGCAAACCGGACGGGACGCTGGTCCCCGACAAGCGCGAACCGACCTTCTCCGTCCCCGACTGGGTGACGATTCCGGAGTTCCTGGCGCCTCATCTCGCAGCTCGCAAGAGCGGTGGTGCGGATCAGTTCCCCTATCAGGTGAAAAGTTCTCTGCACTTCTCCAACGGCGGCGGCGTGTACCTCGCCGACCGGAAGTCCGACGGCGAACGTGTGGTCCTCAAGGAGGCCAGGCCGTTCGCCGGCCTGGACCGCGACGGGGTCGACGCCGTCGAACGTCTCCGCCGTGAGCACGAGGTGCTGGAGCGATTGAAGGGCATCGACGGCATCCCCACCGCCTACGACCGCTTCACCGTCTGGGAGCACCACTTCCTGGCGATGGAGTACATGCCCGGCGTCTCGCTCGGCAACTGGCTCGCCCGCAACTACCCGCTCACCCGGCGCGACACCACCGAGGCCGACATCGCCGCGTACACCGAACGCGCGCTGGCGCTGGTCCGGCGGGTGGAGGCGATGGTCGGCGAGGTGCACGGCCGCGGGATCGTCTTCGGCGACCTCCATTCGTTGAACATCCTGGTGGACGGGGACGACGACAACGTCTCCCTGATCGACTTCGAGATGGCGGCCGACGTCGAAAGCGGCACCCGGCCCGCGCTCGGCGCGCCCGGCTTCCGTGCCCCGAGGGACCGGAACGGGTTCGAGGTCGACGAGTACGCGCTCGCCGTCCTGAAGCTGTGGATCTTCCTGCCGCTCACGACGCTCCTGGAGCTCGCCCCGGCGAAGCTGCGCGGGCTCGCGGACTTCGTCCAGCAGCGCTTCGACGTCCCGGAGGGCTACGCCGACTCGATCGTCGCGGAGCTCGCCCCTCGGAATCTGCCGCCGCTCACGAGCGCCACCGAGCTGGACCAGGAACGACCGGACTGGGCGCTGGTCCGCAAGCAGATCACCGAGGCGATCCTCGCCAGCGCGACCCCCGAGCGCACCGACCGGCTGTTTCCCGGTGACATCGAGCAGTTCCGCGTCGGCGGAGCGTGCTTCGGCTACGGCGCGGCAGGCGTCCTCCACGCACTGAAAACCGTCGGCGACGAGCGGCATCCCGCGCACGAACGCTGGCTGCTGGACTCGATCCGCCGCGATCCGCCCGGACGGCCGGGGTTCTACGACGGCTCGTACGGAATCGCGTACGTCCTCGAAGAGCTCGGATACCGGGACGAGGCCACCAAGCTCTTGGCGGCGTCGGCGACACTGGTCGAGCAGACCACCGACCACGGCCTTGAAGGCGGCCTGTCCGGTATCGGGCTCACCCAGCTGCATTTCGCGGTGGCCCGCAAGGACAACGAGTTCGGCAGGCAGGCGCTCGCCACCGCCGTCCGGCTCGCGGAAGCGCTCGAGATCGCCGACCCGCCCGGCGACTTCGGCCGCGCCGGGTTGCTCAACGGCTGGTCCGGTCCGGCGTTGCTGTTCGTGCGGCTGTTCGAACGCACCCGCGAAGAGGGCTGGCTGTCCTTCGCCGACCAGGCGCTGGAGCGGGACATCGAGGAATGCGTCGAGTCCGACGACGGCTCGCTGCAGGTCCGCGACGGCGAGACCCGGACGTTGCCCTACGCGGGTGTCGGCAGCGCCGGGATCCTCATGGTCGCCGAGGAACTCGCGAAGCACCGTCCGGACGCGAAGGCGTTGAAGAGCCTTCCCGGCCTGCGTGAAGCGTGCCGCGGCGAGTTCGTCATCCACCCCGGGCTGTTGTTCGGGCGGGGCGGGCTGATGACCGCGCTGGCCATGGGCGCCGAACCGGACCAGCGCGTCCGCGACGCCATCGACCTGCATCTTTCCCGGCTGGCCTGGTACGCGGTGCCGTACAAGGGCGGCCTGGCGTTCCCCGGCAACCAGCTGCTGCGGCTGTCGATGGACGTCGTCACCGGCGGCGCGGGCGTCCTGCTCGCCCTGGCCGCCACCCTGGACGGGAAGGCCGCGCTGCCTTTCCTGTCCTCCCGAACTGCCGTCCGATGAGGACGGCGGACCAAGAGGTAACTAGTGAAAGGGAACACCATGGAACTGGTTCTCGACCTGCAGGCCCTGGAAGCCCCCGAGGTTCTCGAAGGCGGCGGCGGTGGCAGCCACGGCGGCGCGAGCAACCTCAGCCTGCTGGCCTCCTGCGCGAACAGCACCGTCAGCCTGCTGACCTGCCACTGAGTCACGGCTGAGCACTGAAGGCGCGGGAGCGGCACAGGCCAAGTGCGCCGCTCCCGCGCCTTCATTTTGCCTTCCGGTTCATCTCGTTGGGATCACGGTGTGAGGAGTGGGATGGCGGGTTCCGCCGATCGGTTGCTGGTCAAGGTGACCGCGCTGGATCGCCCCCGCCTGATCGCGCTGATCCTCAGCGCGCTCGCCGGGACGGCGGCGGGGCTGCTCCTGCCCGGCCCGCTCGCCGCGGCGGTCGACGCCGTCGTGGCCGGACGGCCCAGCCTGCCCGAGGTCACCTGGCTGATCGTCCTCGGCGTCACCGAGATCGCCGTCGGCCTGATCGGCGGCATCCTCACCGCGCGGATGACCGCGTCCGCCACGGCCTGGCTGCGCAGGAAACTCGCTGACCGCTACCTCGCGCTCGGCACCCGATCGACCTTCGCCGACGGCGACGCGATCAGCAGGCTCACCGGCGACTGCACCGGCGCGGGACTGGTCGCCTCGGTCGTCGTCCAGCTCGGGTCGACCACCCTGATCTCCGGCGGGGCCGTCGTCCTGCTCGCGCTGATGGACTGGCGGCTCGCGCTGGTCTTCCTCGGCAGCATCCCGTTCGGCCTGATGCTCGCGCGCACCCACCTGAAGAACACCGCCGACGACGTCCTCACCTACCAAGAGGTGTCCGGCGAACTCGCGGCGAGGATGGTCGACGCCGTCGCCGGGCTCCGCACGATCGCCGCGTCCGGCACCGCCGACCGCGAAGCCGGCCGGGTGCTGCGGCCGTTGCCGAAACTGAGCCTCGCCGGCCGCGGGATGTGGCGCACGCAGGCCCGGATGGTGTGGCGCTCCGGACTGCTGCTGCCCGCGGTCGAACTCGCGGTGCTCGGCGCCGCTGGTTTCGGGGTGCTGGAAGGCAGGCTGACCGTCGGCCAGGTTCTCGCGGCGCTCGGCTACGTCGCGCTCGGCATGGGCTTGATCACGCAGATTCCCTTGCTCACCACACTTTCCCGCGCCCGGTCGTGTGCGCGGCGGATTACCGAGGTGCTGGAGGCGCCGGTCCCCGAACCGGGTGACCTCGGCGTCGTCCCCGGGCGGGGCACGCTCGAACTGCGCGGCGTCGCCGTCGAAGGCGCGTTGCGCGACGTCGACCTGCTCGTCCGTGGCGGGCGGTTCACCGCGGTCGTCGGGCGGTCCGGTTCGGGGAAGTCCGCGCTGGTCAACGTCCTCGGCGGGCTGCTGACCCCGGACGAGGGGACGGCGACGCTCGACGGCCGCCCGCTGGAGAAGCTGCGGCCGTACGAACTCCGCGCGGTGGTCGGGTTCGCCTTCGAACGGCCAGCGCTGCTCGGCGCGACGATCGGCGACGCCGTCGGCTACGGCTCGTGGGCCGGTGAGGCCGCCGTGCGCGCCGCCTGCCGGTCCGCGCAGGTCGACGACCTGATCGTCCGGTTGCCGGACGGCTACCGGACGCCGCTCAGGGAAACCCCGCTCTCCGGCGGGGAGGCGCAGCGGATCGGCCTGGCCCGCGCGATCGCGCACGCGCCGCGGGTGCTCATCCTCGACGACGCCACCGCCAGCCTCGACACGGTCACCGAAGCCGCCGTCGAGGAGGCGATCGAACGCACGCTGCCCGGCCGGACCAGGGTGGTGGTGACGCATCGCGCGGCCACCGCGTCGCGCGCGGACACGGTGGTGTGGCTGGAAGACGGCCGCGTCCGGGCGGTCGGCACCCATGACGAACTGTGGCGGACTCCGGCGTACCGGGCCGTCTTCACCGAGGGCGCGCAGTGAGCGTCTGGGGGCTCTACCGCTCGGCGCTGGCCGGGCAGTGGCGCGGCGGTCTGGTGCTGCTGGCCTGCTCCGTACTGGAGAGCGCCCCCGCGTTCTTGTCCGGTCGCCTGGTCGAACTCGCGGTTGACGAGGGGTTTGCCGCGGATCGGCCAGGCACCGGACTGCGTTGGCTCGCGGTCTTCGGGCTGGTCGCCGTGATCGGCGCGTTCGGTTCGCGGCTGGTGTGGCATCAGCTAGGCAAGGTCGTCGAGCCGTTGCGCGACGCACTGGTGACCGCCGTCGTGCGCGGGGTCCTGCACGATCCGGCGCCACCGCGGAATCAGCCGGACGCCAGCGGCGTCGCCCGCATCACCCAGCACGTCGAGGTGGTACGCGACGCCACGGCCGGGCTGCTGGTGCAGGCGCGCGGGATGATCGTGACGACGGTGGCGGCGCTGGCCGGGTTGTTCACCGTCGCCGGTTCGCTCGCGTTGATCGTGGCGATCCCGGTGGTGGTCTCGGTCCTCGTGTTCGCCTGCCTGCTCCCGTCGCTGGCGCGGCGTCAGCGCGCGCTCGCGCTGGCCGACGAGCGGACCGCCGAGGTCGCGGGCGCGTCGTTGTCCGGTATGCGTGACATCGTCGCGTGCGGTGCCGAACCCCTTGCCGCGCTGGAGCTTTACGACGCCATCGACACGCAGGCCAAGGCGGCCGTGCGGGTGGCGCGGTCCGGGGCGGCCCGCACGGTGGTGATCGCGACCGGCGGTTTCGTGCCGCTGCTCCTGGCGTTGCTGGTGGCGCCGGGCATGGTCCAGGCCGGGGTGCTCACCGCCGGCGCCGCGCTCGGCGCGCTCGTCTATCTGGCGACGACGATGCAGCCCGCGTTGCGAGGGCTGGCCGCGACGGCGAGGACCGTGGTGCTGCGGCTGATCGTCGCCCTGCGGCGGCTCGCCGAGACCGCCGAGGCCGAGCCGGAGGCCGACGGCACGGCCGAACCCGACGGGACCGCGATCTACGTGCGCGACCTGACCTTCAGCTGGGGCGCGGCCGCGCAACCGGTGGTGCGCGGGCTCGACCTGCACCTGCGGCCCGGCGAGCGGCTCGCGGTGGTGGGGCCGAGCGGAATCGGCAAGTCGACCTTGGCCGGGCTGCTGACCGGCATGCTCGCCCCGCAGGCCGGCCGGGTGCTGCTCGGCGGCGTGCCGGTCCGCGAAGTCCCGGCGGCCCTGCGGCACCGGATGGTCGCGCTGATCCCGCAGGAGGCGTACGTCTTCGCGGGGACCGTGCGGGACAACGTCGGCCTGTTCGCGCAGACCGCGATGGACGGCGAACTGCTGGCTGCGGTGCGCGCCGTCGGCGCGGAACCGCTGGTCACGCGGCTGGGCGGGCTCGACGGCGAGATCGGGCACGGCACGCTGTCCGCCGGTGAGGCGCAGTTGATCGCGCTTGCGCGGGTGTACGCGAGCGAAGCGACCGTCGTCATCCTCGACGAGGCGACGTCGCATCTCGACCCGCCCGCCGAAGCCCGCGCGGAACGGGCGTTCGCCGAGCGGGGCGGGGTGCTGGTGGTGATCGCGCACCGGCTGACGTCGGCGTTGCGCGCGGACCGGGTCCTGGTGATGGACGGCAAGGAGACCGCCCTGGGCACCCACCTCGAACTCATGGACCGGTCCACGCGCTACGCCCAGCTCATGCACGCGTGGTCGCCGCGGCTACCCCAGCCCAGTGCGCAGTTCTTCCAGCGCGCTCCTGAGTAGACCTTCGACGGGAACCGGGCGCCGGGATTCGCGATCGACGAAGACGTGCACGAAATGCCCCTCCGCGATCACCGTCTCCTTCGAATACATCCCGACCTCGTAGCGGACGCTGGACCGGCCGAGGTGGCCCACCCGCAGGCCGACTTCGAGTTCTCCCGGGAACGACACCGAAGCGTGGTATTTGCACTGCGATTCCACGCACAACCCGATGACCGCGCCGGTCTCGATGTCGAGGCCGCCGCGTTCGATCAGCCAGGTGTTGATGACGGTGTCCATCACCGAATAGTGGACGACGTTGTTGACGTGTCCGTAGACGTCGTTGTCCTTCCACCGCAACGGAACCGTCTGCCAGTGCGGATACTCGGCGTTCACCACAGCGTCACCGACTCCCGCAGGATCACCGCGAGGTCCGCTTCGGACGCCTCGCGCGGCGCCGTCGCCAGCAGCCGTTGTTGTTTCACCGTGCCGGAAACCAGGGAGTCCACATCGGACTCGGTGTAGCCGACGGCGCCGATCCCGTTGGGGATCCCGATCTCCCGCATGATCTGCCCGAGCACCGCGGGCAGGTGGTCCCGCAGATCGCCCGGCCATTCGTAATCCGGCGCGAGCAGCCGCGCCACCCGGATGTGCCGGTCCGGCGCGGCGTCGAAGGTGAACCGGAACGCCGCCGGCGCCGTCAGCGAGACGGCCATCCCGTGCGGCACCATCGCTTCGTCACCCGGATACCCCGGAGGATGGAATTCCCGTACCTGCCCGGCGATCGGATACGCGTTGGCGTGCGGGATGTGCACCCCGGCGTTGCCGAAACCGAGCCCGGCGAACGTCGCCGCGAGCGCCATCGCCTCGCGCGCCTTCATGTCCGAGCCGTCGCGCACGGCCGCGGGCAAGGCCCACGACAGCAGCCGCAGCGACTGCTCGGCGAACATGTCGGCCAGCGGATTCGAGCCACAGTAAGGAACCCGGTCCTCCGGCCGCTTCCGGTCGAACTCGGTGTACGGCTTGGCCGTATAGCTTTCCGCGGCGTGGCAAAGGATGTCCATCCCGCTGGCGGCGGTCACCTCGGGCGGCTGCGAGACCGTCAGCCTCGGGTCGACCACCGCGAGGCTCGGCCGCATCCGGAGATGGCTGATGCCGCTCTTCACCCGCAGCGACAACACGTCCAGCACGCAGACCGTGGTGCTCTCCGAGCCTGTCCCGGTGGTGGTCGGCACCGCGACCAGCGGTTTCAGCGGCGAGCTCGGGGCGCGGCCGCCGCCGACCGGCGCGTTGACGTAGTCCATCAGGTCGCCGTCGTTGCTGGTCAACAGGTTCACCGCTTTGGCGGTGTCGATGGCCGACCCGCCACCCACGGCGACGAAGGCGTCCCACTCGCCCTGTCCACGCGCGAAGTCGACGGCCTTCCGCATGCTGACGTCGGTCGGCTCGACGTGCACGCCGTCGAAGACGACGGCTTCGATGCCATAGGTTTCGATGCCTTCGGCGATCCGTTGCGGCCAGCCCGTCGCGGCGACACCCGGATCGGTCAGAACGAGCACCCGGCGGGCGCCGTACTGGGTGAGGTCGTAGCCGATCTCATCGCTCGACCCGGTGCCGTACTTCAAGGCAGGCGCCCCGTAAGTGAAAACAGTTTCACGTCCGGCGGTGGCTGAGGTCACGTTTTCGTGCTCCCTTGCTCGAACACGTTCCGAATATCGGACATTCCGCCGCTCCGGGGTTGCCGGAATCGGAAGATCGCTTGACGGCACCGATCACCGCCCGCCTAAGCTCTTCTCATTAGATACCAACCGGGAGCGTCCGTCGCCCAGACGGCCGTGCGGATCCTGACCGAGGCGCAGATCCACCGCGTGTACGCGGTGGTGGGTGAGTCCTTCCTGGATCTGCTCGACGCGCTGCAACGCGAGCGCTCGATCACCTTCGTCTCGGCGAGGCACGACTCCGGCGCGGCCTTCATGGCGGAGGCCGAAGGCAAGCTCACCGAGCATCCCGCGGTCCTGCTCGCCGGCCGCGGCCCGAACGCGGCGAACCTCGCGATCGGCGTCTCCACGGCGTACCAGGACGAGAGCCCGATGGTCGTCCTCCTGGAGAACCCGCCGCAGGATCCCGGCCCGACGAGCGAGCTGCCCACCGCGGACCTGGCCGCGATGTTCGAGCCGATCTCGAAGTGGACCGGCCGCGCGGAATCGCCCGACGAGGTGCCCGGTCTGCTGGTCGAGGCGCTGACCCGCTGCCGCGAGGGGCGGCCGGGCCCCACCGTCGTCGCCGTCCCCGCCGATTTCTGGGGTGTCCCGTTCGATTCGGCGAAACCGGTCGCCGCCGTGCGCCCGCCCGCCACCGGCGCGCTGGGCCGGACCGCCGAGGCGGTCGCGCAGCTGGTCGACGAGGCCCGCTACCCGGTGGTGATCGTCGGCGGCCGGGCCCGCGCGGCGCGCGACGAGCTGATCGCCGTCGTCGACGAGCTCGCGCTGCCGGTGTACAACGCGTTCCGCCGCCAGGACGCCTTCCCCGAGAACCACGCGCGCTACGCCGGCCACCTCGGCATCGGCATCCCCGCACGGCAGCTCGACGCGCTGGAGCGCGCGGATCTCGTGCTCGCGCTGGGCACGCAGCTCGACGAGGTCACCACTCAGTCCTTTCGCTACCCGACGCCGTCGCAGACGCTGGTGCTGGTCGGCACCGGGATCGAGCCCGCCCGCCGCGGCGGCCTGACCTTCCGGGTCGACTCCGAGGTCGAGCCCTTCCTGCGTGAACTGCGCAATGTCGCCTCGCCCCGGCAGCGGCGCGCGTCGGCCGCGAACGCCGCGGTGCACACCTTCATGACGCCGCCCGACACCAGCGGCGCCACCCGCGTCCACCCCGCCGACGTCATCCGCGCGGTGCGCAAACTCGCGCCCGAAGACGCGATCGTGACCAGCGACGCGGGCAACTTCGCCCAGTTCATGCACCGCTACTGGTGTTTCACCGCGCCGCGCAGCCAGCTCGGGCCGAGCAACGCGGCCATGGGCTACGCGGTGCCCGCGGCGGTCGCGGCGAAACTCGCCGAACCACGCCGGACGGTGATCGCGATGGCGGGCGACGGCGGCGCGCTGATGACCGGGCAGGAGATCGAGACCGCCGTCCGCTACCGGGTGCCGGTGACCGTCCTGGTGTTCCAGAACGGACTGCACGGCCCGCTCGCGGTGCACCAGGCGCGCAAACACGGCCGGCTGTCGGGGGTCACCGTCCCCATCACCGACTTCGCGTCGTGGGCGCGCGGGCTCGGCGCCGCCGGGTACACCGTGGACGACCGGGAAGAGCTGGAGCCGATCATCGCGAGCGCGCTGGTGCGGCAACGGCCTTGTGTGATCGACATCCGCACGGATCCGGACGTGGTGACCCCGGACATCCGGCTGACTAGCCTGCTGGGCGCCGCGAGGCCGCAGCAGGGCGGCCAGTAGGGGCCGCCACGCCGACTACCGGGCGGTACTTTTTCTCAGGGGATACACAGAAACCCTTGTGGTGCCGCCTTCACCTGCTCCAAAGGGTGGGAACGAGGTGACGACTCGGCCGACTTTCGGTCGCGGACACCGGATTTTGTCGGTCGGCCGTGGCACAATCGCGGCATCACCGAGAGTCCGATATGGACGGGGCAATGGCCGGTGTGGTTGTTGGCACGCAGTACGTACGTAGAGCGTTGTGTTGACACTGGGAGAAAACATGGCTGACGAAGCGAAGCCACAGGACAAGTCCGTTTCCGGCGTGGTGCCGGTGCTGTTCAGCGCGGACGCGGAGACCCACGACATCGCCGTCGTGGCCACGAACCGGGAGGCGCTGCGCCGCTCGCCGTTCGGCACCGAGGTACCCCTGCGCGCCGCCAGCGGCGAATAGCCCGGCCGGTCGCCTCTTCGGCCGGAGGGGTACAGTGCGGCTGCGCACACCCGGGTGATGGCGCTTGTCGGCCTGCGTGAGGTGTGCTTTACTGCACCAGGTCTCGATTTTTGTGTTCGTGTTGGTTCACGCTCGCAGAACTCAGCGGGCGTAGTGTCTCCTCGTGTTTCCGGGGAAGCAAACCGTCTGGTCATGACCCGGGCTGCCGACGTGGCTTCCTGTTTGTTTGTGTTGCATATGGAGATTTTATGACTCAGGGCACTGTGAAGTGGTTCAACTCCGAGAAGGGGTTCGGCTTCATCACTCCCGACAACGGCGGCGGCGACGTCTTCGTGCACTACAGCGAGATCAAGGGCAACGGCTTCCGTACCCTCGAGGAGAACGCCCGCGTGGAGTTCGAGATCGGGCAGGGCGCGAAGGGTCCGCAGGCCACCTCGGTCACCGTGATCTGATCCAGGTTTTCCAAGCAGGGCCGTCATCCCCTCGGGGAGGCGGCCCTGCTGCTTTTCCGGGACCGATCCTGACGAAAGTCGAGGCCCGCGCCTGACTTTCGGGCGCTGTCCCGCGCCGCCCGGCCCGGCGACGATTCCGTCATGAACGGTAAAACCGGCCGATGGATCGGCGGAGTGGCCCTGATTCTCGCCCCGCTCGTCTGGTTCGCGGGCCTGCTGTTGCGACATCTGGTGCTCAAGGACTTCACGCCGGAGCAAGCCGCGTGGTTCGACGAGCAGCCCTTCGCCGCCCCCGGGCAGCTGGCCGCGTACGCCGCGAACCCCGGCCTGGTGACGGCCGCGTACTCGGTCTTCCTGCTCGGCGCGGTCCTCCTGCTGCCGGCCTTCCTGATGCTGGCGAAGATCGTCGCGGAGAAGGCGCCGGCGTTGGCGGGCTGGGGCTTCCTGCTCCTCGCGCTCGGCCTGTTCGCGAGGGTCTACTTCGCAGGCGTCGACCTGACGGCCTTCGAGCTCGTCGACAAGCTCGGGCTGGAGCAGGCGACCAGGCTGGTGATGGACGACTACGTCGACCTGTCCTACGGCCTGTGGCGGATCCCGGTCACCGCGTCGGTCGGCCAGTACGCCGGAGGCCTGCTGCTGGCCATCGGGGCGTTCCGGGCCGGCACCTTCGGCACCGGGCGGGCGCTGCTGTTCCTCTGGCCGTGCACCCTCTGGATGGGCGTGCTCAAGGAAAGCGAGTTCCTGAGCGTCGTCACCGCGGTGGCCCTCGGCCTGGTGCTCGTGCCGCTCGGCGTCCGTGTCCTGACGGGCAGGCGGCCGGTTGACCAAAAGTCCCGCGCCCTTTCCTGGTGATGCAACCTCGTGCAACTCTTTCTTTCGTGGCCCGGACGTCGTTTCCTTGTAGGGACTTGGCGCGGCAGCGGAGGACATGTGGGCGAAGCGGTTGCGGGGATCGTGGCGAACCCCGCTTCGGAGCGTGACATCCAGGGCCTGCGTTCGGCACTGAGGGTGGCCGGCGTCGGCCGCGTGATGGTGTGGGCCGACGCGGGCAAGATCATCGGCACCGTCCGCCGGATGGTGGACGCGGGTGCGAGCGTGCTCATCTGCCTCGGCAACGAGAGCATGATGCGGGCCGCGGCGGCCGCCTGTGGTGACGTCCCGCTGCTGATGCTGCCCGCCGGTGGCGCCGACGAGTCCACCGTCGCCGGGCTCGCCGCCGGGCTGGTGGCCACCCATCAGGTGGACACGGACCTGGTCACGAACCGCGCCACCGTGCTCGAGGTCGTCACGAAGGCCCGCCGTGAGATCGCGCTGACCGACGTCAGCGTGTGCTCGGAGAGCCGGTGGGATCCCGCGTCGCTGACCGAGCTGTACTGCACGTTCGCGGTTCCGGACGGGGTCGGGCTGTCGAGCATCCCCGGGCGGCTCTGTCCCAGCCCGAAGTCCACTGTGGACGGTGTCGCGGTCTCGCTCGGGCCGGTCGACGAGACGCCGTACGTGGTGCAGGCGCCGATCGCGCCCGGCGACGTCCGGGCGGTGGGCGTCCGCGGCTGGAGCGTGCTGCACGCCGGGGTCCGCGTCGATCTCGCCGCCGGCGGCGGCTCCATCGCGCTGGACGGCCAGCCGCACTTCGTGCTCAAGCCGGGAGAGAGCGCTTTCGTCGAATTGAAGCCCGACGGGCCGTGGTGTGTCGACGTCCGCGCCGTGATGGCCGAGGCCACCAGGACCGGCCTGCTGCTGGGCAGGAAGCCGACGGCGGCCCTTCCCACGCCGCGCCTGGCGGACGCACCCTTCCCCGGATAGCCCGCGCCCAGGTCACAGAGACCTTCCGCTCCCCGGGTCACGCAGGCACACTGGCCTGAACAGAGCAGAAGGAGTAGGCCAGGTGCAGCTCGAGGCGGCGCTGCCGGTCGGTGCGGATCCGCGGCGGCACGCGCGTGCCCTCGCCGAAGTGCGCGAGGCCGCGCTCGCCGGGACCACGCTCCCGGGCAGGCCCCGCGCGGTGATCGGCGCGTCCTGGCAACGGATGCGGCGGCTGGGCCTCGACCCGGACCGCGGCTCGCCGACCCCTCCGCTCGCCCCGGACCAACTGGAAGCCCGGCGCCGGGACAGCGGCCTCGCGACCGTGCTCCCAGCACTTCGCGGCGGCCTGATCGGCCTCGCCGAGCAGGCCGCGCACATCATGGTCGTCGTCGACGCCGACGGCCGGGTGCTCTGGCGCGACGGCAGTACCGCGGTCCGCCGTCGGGCCGACGGGCTCGGCTTCGTCGAAGGGGCCGACTGGCACGAGCCCGCCACGGGCACCAACGCCATCGGGACGGCGCTGGTCGCCAGGCATCCGGTGCAGGTCTACTCGGCCGAGCACTACGTCAGCAACCAGCACGACTGGACCTGCGCCGCCGCCCCACTGCACGATCCGAGGAACGGCAGGCTGCTCGGCGCGGTCGACCTCTCGGGACCGGCCTCCACCGTGCATCCGTCCACTCTCGCCCTGGTCGACGCGGTCGCGAAGCTCGCCGAAGCGCATCTGCGCACCACGCATCTCTCGGATCTCGAACGGTTGCGCGGGCTGGCCACCCCCTTGCTCGCCAAGGTGAAGGGGCGGGCGGTCATCACCGACCCGCACGGCTGGATCGCGGCCTCGGCGGGGCTCGTCCCGGTCGGCCGGATCGCGCTGCCGAACGACGCGGCCCCGGGCCGCACCTGGTTGCCGACGTACGGCGACTGCCTGCTGGAGCCGCTGCCCGGCGGCTGGCTCGTCCGGCTCACCGAGGAGGAGGACGCGCCGCCGACCCGGGTCGTGCTCGATCTGAGGTCGTCGCGGGAAAGCACGCTGCGCGTCTCGGGCGCGGCAGGCACCTGGTCGCATCGGCTGAGTCCGCGGCACGCGGAGATGCTGTACGTCCTCGCGCTCCATCGAGCGGGGAGATCGGCGTCGGAACTGTCGCTCGACCTCTTCGGCGACGCCGGGCGCACTGTCACCGTCCGCGCGGAGATGTCCAGGATGAGGCGGCATTTCGGCGGTTTCCTGCTGGCCCGGCCGTACCGGTTCGACGACGACGTCGAGGTGGTCGTCGAGCGGCCCGCCGACGGCGAGGTCCTGCCGCATTCCGTCGCGCCCGCTGTCCGGGGTTGACGGCCCGCAGATCACGTGCCGATGACACACCCCGGTGTCACTGGCTGCGCTGATCCCGACTCGGATACCTTCTTTGCGGATAGAGCCAATGGGGAGGATCGGCGATGACGAGCACTGTGACCCGGCCGGGGAGTCCCGCGCCACCCCCCGCGCCGGAAGGCCGCGGCGGGATCGCCGGGCTGCTCGAGCTGCCGGGGAACGGGATCCGCGCGATCGTCCGGTCCGCGGCGACCACGCCGGGCAGGCTGTCGGTGATCGCGATCGGGCTCGTGCTGCTGTCGCTCGTCGCGGGTCTGTTCGGGACGCTGGCGGCGCAGGACAAGAAGGACACGATCAACGGCCTGATCGACCACCGCGAACCGCTGGCCGCCGCCGCGCAACAGGTCTATCGCGCGCTTTCGGACGCCGACGCGACCGCGGCCAGTTCGTTCCTCTCCATCGGCGCCGAGCCGCTTCCGATGCGCCAGCGGTACGAACGCGACATCGCCGAGGCCGGGGCCGCGCTGGCGAAGGCCGCCTCGGACTCGTCCGGTGCCGGCAAGGCCGCTGAGCAGATCAACATCCTCGGCCGCGAGATCCCCGTCTACACCGGACTGATCGAGACCGCTCGCGTCTACAACCGGCAGGGCTATCCCGTCGGTGCCTCGTATCTGCGCGAGGCGTCGGAGCTCATGCGGTCGAAAATCCTTCCCGCCGCACAGGATCTCTACCGGACCGACACCGACCGGCTCGCCGCCGAACAGGACGACGCGACCGGATTCCCTTGGCTGGCAACGGCTTTGGTGCTGGTCCTGCTCGCCGCGCTGATCGTCACGCAGGTGCACCTGACGCGGAAGACCAACCGGTTGCTGAACGTCGGGCTCGTCGTCGCGACCGCGTCGGTGGTGGTCGCCCTGCTGTGGGGCTCGGTCGCGCTGATCGTGCAGAGCACCCTCGTCGGCGGCGGTGAAGAAGACGGCTCGCACCAGGTGGACGTGCTCGTCCGGGCCAGGATCGCGGCGCTGCAGGCGCGAGCCGACGAAACGCTGACCCTCGTCGCCCGCGGCGACGGCGCGGCGTACGAAAAGAACTTCGGCGACCTCGCCGCGCAACTCGGCGGGACCGACGGCCAAGGCGGTCTGCTGGGCGAGGCCCGCGGACTCGCGGCGGGCGGCCCGGCCGCGGAGAAGGTGGACGCGGCCATCCAGGCGGCGTCGGCGTGGTTCAAGGCGCACGCCGAGGTGCGGCGGCAGGACGACGACGGCTTCTACCAGGACGCCGTCGGGACGGCCATCCGCGACGACAAGAAGGACGGCGCGGCCGGGGCGTTCCTGCGGCTCGACGAGAACCTGGTGGCCGCGATCAACGTGGGACGACAGGAATTCCTCGACGACACCCGTAATGCCGAACGCGCGCTGACCCTGCTCGCGCCGGGTATCGCGGTGCTGGCGGTGCTGGCGGCGGCGGGGTCGGCCTTGGGAATCCGTGAACGGCTGAGGGAGTACCGGTGATGCGGAACGGTCTGCGGACGGCCGTGCTCGGCGCGGTGTTGGTGCTGGCGACGGCTTGTGGCAGCGCGGGGTCGCCGGTGGACCCGGCACCCGTCGGCGACGTCGCGCCGCCGCTGCCCGCGAACGTCGGCGGCGCCGACAACACCGGCGGCGGCGGAACGACCGACACGAGCTGCAACCCGTTGGCCAGCCTGCGGCCGACCAACGGCACGTCGATCACCAGCGGCTCGACGATGGCGAAGATCAAGGAGAACGGCAAGCTCGTCGCGGGCGTCGACCAGACGACGTTCCTGTTCGGCTTCCGGAACCCGACGTCGGGCCAGCTCGAAGGGTTCGACATCGACATGGTCAACGAGATCGCGAAGGCGATCTTCGGCAGCGCGGAAGGCCGCGTGCAGTTCCGGGCGATCCCGTCGAAACTCCGGGAAGACGTGCTCGAGAAGAAGCAGGTCGACATCGTGGTGCGGACCTACAGCATCACCTGCAGCCGGTTGAAGAAGGTCAACTTCTCGACCGCTTATTACCAAGCGGGGCAACGGATCCTGGTCGAAGCCGGGTCGAAGGTCGCGCAGTTGTCGGACCTCGCCGGGCGGCGGGTGTGCGCGACCAAGACGTCGACCTCGCTGACGAAGATCGCCGCGGATCCGTCGAAGCCGGTGCCCGTCTCGGTGGACAACTGGTCGGACTGCCTGGTGATGCTGCAGCAGAAGCAGGTCGAGGCCGTGTCGACGGACGACGTCATCCTCGCCGGGATGCTCGCGCAGGATCCGACGCTGAAGATCGTGGGGGACCGGTTCACCGAGGAGAACTACGGCATCGGGATCCCGAAGGAGAACGAGGACATGGTCCGGTACGTGAACGCCGTGCTGGAGAACGTGCGCGGTGGCGCGTGGCAGACGATCTACGCCAAGTGGATCGGCAACAAACTCGAGGGCGGGACGCCGCCTCCAGCCCAGTACAAGTGAGAACGGGCCGTTCGGGATTCGCTCCCGAACGGCCCGCTTCGTCTTACCGGGACTTGTCGCCGATCACCGGCGGCACCGGCTTCATCTCGCCCTCGTAGCCGCCGAACAACACGTCGGCGTCTTCCTCCTGCAGGTAGTTCGGGGCCTTCTTTTCCTTGTCCTCTTCCTTCTGCCCCCGGCCACCGGGCGCGCCGGCGCCCATCGGTCCGTGGCCGCCGCCCTTGCCCGCCGCGGCCGCGCCACCCCGGGCGACGCGCTCCTCCGGCAGCTTGCCCGACCCGGACCCGCCGCCCTTGCCCGCGAGCTTCTCTGCGTCACCGGCCGCGACCTTGCCGCCCGCGAGCCGCTCGGTGACGTTGCCCGACCCGCCGTTGCGCCCGAACCCGCCGCCACCGCCGCTGGTCAACCGGTTCGCCGCACTGCCGCCCGGCCCGCTCGTCGTCCGGCCGGGTTTGCCGCGATACTGCTCGCTGCCCAGCCGCCCGAGCCCGGTGGGACCAGGCCCGTTCAGCGCCGCCAACCCCGGCCCCGGTCCCGGCCGGAACGACCCCGGCGGCCCGCTGACCGGCTGATTCGGCCCCGGCACGCCGGTGTGCCCGCCACCCGTGGTGATCCCGGGTCCCGGCGCCGGCCCGCTCGGACCACCCGGCACGCCTGGCCCTGGGCCAGCGTTGGGCCCGGGCCCCGGCCCGCCGTTGAAGCCTCTGGGCTCGGTACCCCCGGAAAACCCGGACGCCGTCGTCGACTCGCCCATCTCCGGCGGCGGCGCGAAGGTGGGCTGCTTGGAATTGACGTCGAAGAGCGACTGGTCGTAGTTGTGCATCACCTGCGCGGCCTGCTGATGTGCCTGGAACGACTGCTCCTGCTTGGCCGAGATGTTGCCGACCGTGTCCACCGCGCCGGCGAGATTCCCCGTCGCGAGCTGGTTGAGCGCGTTCTTGTACTCGGCGTTGCGGTCGAAGGGGATCTCTTCGGGCATCGAGTTCTTCGCGGTGGTGGCCGCGGCGGCGGACTGGGAGAAGCGGTTGGAGGCGAGGTACGCGCCATCGCCCGCGGTGTCGGCCCACTTGCTGATGTTGGTGAAGAAATCGGTGACCGACTTGGCGCCGTCGCCCTGCCAGTGCTCGCCTTCCTTGCCGATCGCGTCGCGGACGGCGTTGCTGAAGTTGTTCAGGGAGTTGCCCTGGTTGTTCCAGAGCTCGCCCTTCTCGTCGATGTCCCGCGGATCGAGGTCCTGCGTGACCATGTTCTTGAGCTCGCCGTGAGGGACGGCTTCATAGCGCTGTTCCGACGGGTTGAGACCGGTGCGGAACTGCTGGCCCTGCGTGAGCGCCGCGGCCTGCTCGGCCGAGTACTGCCCGGCCTTCGCTTCAGCCGTCAGCCTGGCGGTCAGGGAGTTGCCGCCGGGTCCGGCGTTGGTCTCGTTGTACGTGTCGGAGTACCGCTTGGCCTCGTACGTCCGGCCGGGGTTGCCCAGCGCGGAGAACTTGCTGTCGAAGTCGTCTTGCCCGACGTTGACCATGGTCCCTCCCGTTCCGTCGTCAGTTGCCTCTAGGCAGTTTCGGTTCAGCGGCTTCTGCGATCTCGCGGGAGAGGGCGCAGGCTTCCTCGTTGGTCCCTGTTTGTTCCAAAGTGGTTGACGCCGTCATTCGCGCGTTCGGACCGACAGCGACAGCGACTGTGCAGGCATCGGTCCCCGCGTCACCCGGGATTTCCACCGCTTCACGGCCGTTCAACTTCGAGGGGACTTTGGTTCCTTGCCCAGGCGACAGCTTGTCGATCCCGGCCTCGGGGACGAGGTAGATGCTGACGGAGGCATAGCCGCGTTTCGCGGTTCCACATCCATTGTCGCTCTCGTAGGTCTCCACCTTCGGAGGCTCGAAACCCTTGGCCGCAGTCGTCGGCTCCAGCAGATCGCAGGCTTTCAGGTCTTTGAACACATCTGCAGGATCAGTACCTGAAGAGGTCGCCGTGGATGGGCCGGGTGACGTCGGTATGGGCGTCGCTGTTCCGGGTTTCTCCGACGAACAAGCGGTTGCGGTAAGTAAGGCAATCGTCAGTGCCGGCACTAGGCGGTGGCGAAGGTGAAGTTTCATAGGAAAGAAGTCAGCCCTGCTTCAGATTCTTGAATGCGTCCGCGCCATTTTCGTCTTGTTGCTTGTACTTGGTCTTTGCCAGTTCGATGGCCTCATTGGCTCGAATCACGATGTCTCTCAACATGTCCAACTGCTTCTTTGCCGACAAGTCGTCACCGTCCGCAACCAGGACTGCATGGTCACCGATCCGCTGCGCGTACGGACCGGTACCGAGCTTTGGTTTTTCCGCAAGGCGTTGGAACCAGCGTTTGTTGCTGTTCCAGTCGTAGAGATAGTCGTTGACCGCCTTCTTGAGGGCTTCCCCGGCCTCTTCGCTGACCTTGAACCGCCCCTCCTTCGCCGCGGTCACCATCGCGTCGGCCTGCGCCGAGAAGTCACCCAACATGTCGGAGAAGTTGCCCGGCGGTCCGCCGGTGCCGTCCGTCATGGTCTCTCCCCTGTACCAAGTCCCGGTTACTCGTAGCGCTCGTCAGATCACGATATCAGCGGAAACGGCCTCGAAGGCCGCCTCTCGACGAGGATCACGCGCTGCCGACACGGGCGGCTTCGACCAGGTCGTGGACCCATCGGGCCAGGTGAGAGCCACTCGTCGGGGTGAAGGTGCGGCGGACTTCGCCGTCGGGGAAACGGTCGGTGTTGAGCATGAAGCGGCCCTGAAGGCTGTCGAACCACTGGACGCTTTTCTGCTGCGGTTTGCCCCGGTCGTCGCGCAGGGTGACGCTGATCGTGCCCAGTCGCGCGAGCGGGTGTTCGAAGAAGCGGGCGGCCGCGCCCAGGCGGAGGTTGTCCGGGTCCTCGTCGAACGGGTCGTCCGGTCGCTTGGCCGGGGGGAGCGTGCTGGACGTCGTCACCCGGCCGGGGAACGGCTGCAGGGACGGCAGATATCCGAGCAGGGTCGCGACGACCTGTTCGGGGTAGACCGGTTCGAAGAGGATGTCGAAGCCGCGCTGCTGGCTCACGATGCCCTGGCGGCTGTTCCACGCACCCCGATAGAGGTATTCGGCGTCCTGCTCGACCTCGTGCGCCTCCATGGTGACGACGAAGTCCCCGGTGGCCCAGAGCCGGAGGGACTGTTCGTAGTCGCGCAGGAGTTCGCGGCCGCGGGCGAAGCCTCGGTCGGCCAGCCCGGACCAGATCTCTTCGCAGTGCCGCTCGCGTTCGGTGATGGTGGTTCCGACGGTCGGGATCTCGAAGGGCAGCACGAATCTGCCGAGCCCGAGTTCTTCGAGTACGACGTCGAGCTGGGCCATCGACATCGAAAATGACGCAGGCACCGGTCCCTCCCCCTCATCACCTGCTGAATCGGTTCTCCACCGCACCGTAGCGGGTTCGACCCGGCGCGGGCATGACCTGCCTGCTCACGGCTAGGATCGAATCCCAAGCCGTCGGGAGGTACCAGTGTCGGAAGAGCCGCGCCGTCCTCGGCACGCAGCGCCGGACGACGCCACGCCGGAGCGTGAGCCGGAGTCCGCCTCCTGGACGCCGCCGGCGCCGGTCCGCTGG
Organism: Amycolatopsis sp. WAC 04169; assembly: GCF_003947535.1. Lineage (NCBI taxonomy): Bacteria > Bacillati > Actinomycetota > Actinomycetes > Pseudonocardiales > Pseudonocardiaceae > Amycolatopsis > Amycolatopsis sp. WAC 04169. The sequence goes on from NZ_QHJI01000001.1 coordinate 837,242, forward strand.
GAAACGCCCGAGCCGTCCATTTCCGGCAGGCTCGATCTCTCCGAGCCGCGGCCCGAGCAGGAGCCGGAGAAGGACGCCGAGCGCACGATTTACCACGCACCCGTCCAGCGTCCGCAGACTCCGCCGCGCGGCCAGCAGCGGCCGATCCCCGGCGCCGAGGATCCGACGCGTCCGCCGGGCGACATGGCCCCGGTGAGCCCGCAGACCCAGGTCGTCCGTCCCGCCTGGCAGGCGCCCGCCGACGCGCCGCAGCCGACCAGCGTGCTCGCCTCGCCGGCACCGGAGACGCAGAGCATCATGCCGCCGACGCCACGCGTCGACAGCGGTCCCGGGCCGTTGCCGGACCCGGGCACGGAAAGCGTCCTTCCCGAACGCTCCAGCGAAAGCCGGGGAACCGGCACCGGCACCGGTTCGGGCAGCCACGGCACGGGGACCGGCACCGGAACGGGTTCGTTCCCCGGCACCGCGCGCCGGACATCGTCCCGCACGTCGCGCCGCGGCCGTCTCGGCGCCGGGCTCGTCGACGTCCCGCAGGTGCCGTACCGCGACCCGGCGTCCGCCGTCCTCGAGAACCCGATGGTCTCCGAGGAGAAACGCTTCTGCGGCAGCTGCAGTGCCAAGGTCGGCCGCGGCAAGGACGGCGAGCCCGGCTCGCCCGAGGGCAAATGCGAGAAGTGCGGGAACCCGTTCTCCTTCGTCCCGAAGCTGCGGCCGAACGAGATCGTCGGCGGCCAGTACGAGGTGCTCGGCGCGCTCGCGTACGGCGGCCTCGGCTGGATCTACCTCGCGCAGGACCACAACGTCAGCGACCGCTGGGTGGTGCTCAAGGGCCTGATCGACACCGGCGACGCCACCGCGATGGCGGCCGCCGCCAACGAGCAGCGCTTCCTCGCCGAGGTCGAGCACCCCAACATCGTCAAGATCCACAACTTCGTGCAGCACCCGGACGGCGACACCGGCAACTCGGTCGGCTACATCGTCATGGAGTACGTCGGCGGCCAGTCGCTGCGCCAGCTCGCGCTCGCGCACCACCGCGAGACGAAACGCCCGGAGCCGCTGCCGATCGGCCAGGTGATCGCCTACGGGCTCGAGATCCTGCCCGCCATGGGCTACCTGCACGGCCAGAACCTGCTGTACTGCGACCTCAAGCCCGACAACGTCATCCAGACGCACGAACAGCTCAAGCTGATCGACCTCGGCGCGGTCCGCCGCATCGACGACTACGAGAGCCCGCTGTTCTTCACCACCGGCTACAGCGCGCCCGAATTGGCGACGCACGGCGCTTCGGTGGCATCGGACCTGTACACGGTCGGCCGCACGCTCGCCGTGCTCAGCTTCGAATTCTCCGGTTACACCAGCAAGTACAAGACGACCCTGCCCGGCCCGGACGTCGTGCCGCTGTTCGCGCTCTTCGGTTCGTACTACCGCTTCTTGAAGCGCGCGACGCACACCGACCCGGACCGCCGGTTCATCGCGGCCGAGGAGATGGCCGACCAGCTGACCGGCGTGCTCCGCGAGATCATGGCGCTGGGCACCGGGAAACCGCGCCCTGGCGCGTCGACCGTCTTCGGGCCGGAGACCCGCACGTTCGGTGTCGACATGGTCGTCCCGGAACACGGCGGGAGCGTGCCGCTGCCCGATCCGGGCGAAGTGGTCGCCGGGCTGCCGATCCCACAGGTCGACACCGATGACCCGGCGGCAGGCGTGCTCGCGTCGACGGTCGCGCTCGATCCCGCGGGCGCGATCGAGTCGCTGGCCGGGGCGCCGCGCGAGTCGATCGAGGTCCGGCTGCGCATCGTCCGCGCGCGGATCGAGCTCGGTGAGCTGGTCGAGGCGCAGCGGCAGCTGCAGGCCGCGCAGTACCTCGCGATCAAGGCCGGTTTCCCGCACGACTGGCGGATCGACTGGTACCGCGGCCTGATCGAGCTCGCGGGCGGACGGTCCCGCGTCGCGCACGTCGCGTTCGAAGCGGTGTACGACGACCTTCCCGGGGAGATCGCGCCGAAGCTGGCCTTGGCCGTCAGCGCGGAAGGGGTCGGGGACTACTTCGGCGCCGCGCGCTATTACGAGCTGGTGTGGCGAACGGACCGGTCGTACGTCAGCGCAGCCTTCGGGCTCGCTCGCGTGTACCTCGCGCAAGGCGCCAGGGCCAGCGCGATCGAGGTGCTGGAGGCCGTCCCGGCGTCGTCGTCGCATCACGTCGCCGCGCAGGTGGCCGCGATCAAGATCAAGACCAGGATCAACGGCGGCGGCAAGGATCCGGTGATGGTGTCCGAGCGGGATCTCGTCGACGCCTCGACGCGGCTGGAGCGCTTGCAGCTCGACGCCGAACGCCGCACACGTTTGTCGGCGGAGGTCCTCGAAGCGGCGTACGGCTGGCTGAACTCGCAGAACCAGCCGACACCGGGCGCGAAGGTGCTGGGCTGTGCCCTGGAAGAGCGAGACCTGCGCTTCGGGCTCGAGCGTTGCTATCGGACGCTGGCGAGGCTGGCCGGATCGGTCGACAAGCGGGTCGAACTCGTCGACAAGGCGAACGCGATCCGGCCGCGAACCCTCACCTAGCCCCGCATTCAGAGGACTGAATGCTCAGGGGTTGATGTCCCACTCGCGGGCGCGCTGGGCCTTTTCGTGCGCGGCGGCGAGTTTCTGCAGCGCCTCGGGATCCCCGTGGGTGCTGAAGTGCTCGAACTCGACCCGCACGAACAGCGCCCGCGCGCGCACCGCGACGGGGCCGTCTTCGGCGTCGAGCCGTCCGTCGGCGCTCACGTAGATCTTCCGGCCGGCGATGCCGTCCAGTTTCGTGGCGATGTACAGGGTCGAGCCGACCGGGACCGGCCGGAGGAAGTCCGTCTCCAGTTTCCCGGTGACGGCGGGGCGGCGCAGCAGGTTCCCGACGGTCGCGCCGAGCGCTTCGTCGAAGGCGCAAGCCAGCAGTCCGCCATGGGCGAGGCCGGGCGCACCCTGGTGGGCGGAGGTGACGGTGAACTTGGAGTACACCGTCGTCCCTTCGCCCACCGTCGAATGCAGGTGAAGCCCGGCCTCGATCTCGTCGCCGCACCCGAAACACTCACCGAAGTGGATGCCGAGGTGGCTGCCCTGCTTGGGGGCTTCCGGGTGGACGGTCGCCGGTTCGACTTCGACCGGCGGCCACGGCTGCGAGATACGGCTCATGGAAAGACGTTAACTCGCCGGTAGCTCCGAGGCGCCGCCGGGAGTGGCCGTTTCCGGTTTCCGGCGCCGGATGATCCGCGAGCTCACGATGCGACGCAGTGACACCCCGGCCGTTTCCGGCAGCAGCAGGATCGGGATGGCCGCGATCGCCGCCGAGCCCATCAGGTAGTACGCGGGCCACAGGGTGTCGCCGGTCGAGTTCACCAGGCTGCCGATGACGTACGACGCCGTGCCGCCGAACGCCGCGGTCGAAACGCTGTACCCGATGGAGAAGCCGCCGTAGCGCTCCTGTGTCGGGAACATCGCCGGCAGCGTCGCCGCCAGCACGGCCAGGATCAGCACCAGCGGCACCGCGATCATCAGCACGCCGAGGGTGAGCTGCCAGCCGTTCTGGTCGTCCGCGGCCGCGCCCATCAGCGAGAACGCCGGGATGGGCAACACCAGGAAGCTGGCACAACTCGCGATCAGGATGGGTTTTCGCCCGATGCGGTCGGACAGCATGCCGATCGGCACGATCAGGACCAGCATCAGCGCGATGGTCGCCAGGATGATCAGCAACGGCGCGTGCCCGCTGAAGCCGACCACGTCCTTGAGGTAGGTCTCCAGATAAGTGATCACGATGTAGTCGGCGACGTTCAGCATCACCACGATCCCGATCAGGTGCAGGATCGACGTCCAGTGCTTCTTGAGCAGCGCCTTCAGCGGCGACTTCTCGACCTGGTTCTTCTTCTCGATCTCCTGGAACAGCGGAGTGTCCTCCAGCTTGTTCCGCAGGTACAGACCGATGATGCCGAGCGGGCCCGCGATCAGGAACGGCAGACGCCAGCCCCATTCGCGCATGGCCTCGTCGCCGAGGACGACGGTGAAGATCGTGACGAAGCCGGCGCCCATCGCGAAGCCGACGAGCGTGCCGAACTCCAGCCAGCTGCCCCAGAAACCCCGGCGCCGGGCGGGCGCGTACTCCGCGATGAACGTCGCCGCGCCGCCGTACTCACCGCCCGCCGAGAAGCCTTGGATGGTGCGCAACAGGATCAGCAGGACCGCCGCGGCCGGGCCGATCGTCGCGTAGGACGGCAACAGGCCGATGATGAACGTCGACCCGGACATCAGGATGATCGTCAGCGCCAGCACCTTCTGGCGCCCGATCTTGTCCCCCAGCGGACCGAACACGAAGCTGCCGAACGGCCGGACGACGAACGTGATCGCCAAGACCGCGAAGGTCGCCAGCGCGCCTTCGGAAGTGCTCGACGCGTTGAAGAAGACCTGCCCCAGAATGGCCGGCATGAAGCCGAAAACACCGAAGTCGTACCACTCGATGCAGTTACCCATCGCCGCCCCGGCGACGGCTTTTCTGATCTGCTCAGGTGGGGCCTCCGATGGTTCCCCTTTTTTCTGATGTGACGCACTCAGCGCCTCTTCGGCCATGGGTTTGACCTCCCGACCCACCCGTTTACTTACCCATCGTCGAGGGTTTGTTCCCCCGACCGTAGGCGTTCAAACGTCCGGGTTCAGCGCTTTGGATCGGCCGCGGGAGCGCCGTTCCGCCAATACGGTGACGAACCACCAGGTGAAGCCGATGTCGGAGAATTTCCGATTACTTTGGGTCACACTTCGGGAAACGGACGTTCCGGAGGGGAGATCAGCGGGTCGCGGCCGTTGTCGGCGGCTCGCCCGGCTGCTTCGTCGGAGTGGGCGCACGAGGGGGAAGGGCCGTCGTCGTACGGCCGGGCGTGATGGTCCGCGGCGTCGAACGTGGCGGTTCGGTCTTCGGGGCGGAGGAGACGGGAGGCGGCTTCTCGGGGGTGACCTCCGGCCGCGGCGTCGACTCGGCGGGCGCGGGGGAGACCGGTGCCGGGGCGATGGTCGACAGGCCCGGCCCCGCGGGTTGGACCGGCGCGGGCCCCTCGCCACCGCGACCGCCGACGGCGAGCGCGCCGAACACGATCACCCCGATCGTCGCCAGCGAACTGCCCGCCACGGCCAGCCGTTTGCGTCGTCGCCGGATCCGGCCACCCCGCTCGATGATGTCCGCCGCCCGGATGCCCATCGGTGGACCGCTCGCTCCGTGCGCAAGCACGCCTTTGATGTCCTCGTCCATCTCCTCACCTCCCATCGTCGTGCGCTCCGCTCAAGGCCAGTTCACTGAAATGCGGACCGAGCCGTTTACGCAGGGTCGCGAGCCCCCGCGCGCCCTGGCTCTTCACGTTCCCGGTGCTGCAGCCCAGCGCCGTGGCCGTCTCTTCGACGCTGAGATCCTCGAAGTAGCGCAACACCAGGACGGCGCGCTGCTTCGGGGCGATGCCGGACAGGGCGTGCCTGACCAGCATCTCCTGTTCCGTGCCGGTGGTTTCGGCCGGGACGTCGGGGAGAGCGTCCGTGAGCTTCTCCCGTTTGCGCCAGACGCGCCGATGCTCGGAGAGGAACGTCCGCAGCACGATCTTGCGCGCGTAGCCGTCGAGCGCGTCGTGCCGGGAGAGCCTCGGCCAAGCCAGATACAGCTTCAGCAGCGCGGCCTGGGTGATGTCCTCGGCCTGATGCCAGTCGCCGCACAGGAGGTACGCGGTGGCACGCAGGTTGTGCGCGCGCTCGTCGAAGTACCGGGCGAACTCGCCGTCCCACGGCGAGCCCGTCCCGGTCTTCGACGAGCGGCTCGGCGTCACCTAGTTACCGGCTCCTTCGACGATGGCGGGGAGGTGCAGATCCCCGGTCGGCCCGGCGGGAACGGCCTTGGGCACGCGGTGCTCACCCGGAGCGACGACCGACGGCGTCTTCGGGACATCGCGCGGCGGCGCGGTGGTGGCGCGGGGCGGCTCGGCCGGCCGCGTGGTGGTGGGCGCCTTGGTCGGCGGCTGGGGCGCCTGAGTGACCGTCGGCGACGGGGCGCTCTGATCGGCCGACGCCAGCGACGTGGTCGCGAAGGCGGCGCCGCCCGCCAGCAGCAGCGCGCCGAGAGTGAGAGCGATACGAGTACGCAAGAGTGTCTCCTCGATCCGGGCGCCGCTCATTGGCCGCGGCGCCTTACGTCGTTAGACATGCGTCCCGCCCCGCCATCGGTTGCATCGACTTTTCGGGAAATCTCAGGCGACCGACACGAACGGCCGGAGACCACAGAGGGTCTCCGGCCGCCCGGTTCCATGGAAGTACTTCAGCTCGCGAGCGCGGAGAGCTTGGACCACTCCTCCCAGGAGTACGTCCAGTCGCTGTAGTCGCGGGCCCGGTTGATCTTCACCGTGCTGCCCTCGATCTCGACGGGGTCCCCGACCAGGGCGCCGTCCATGTACGCCTTGGCGTTCGCCGGCGCCAGGTTCACGCAGCCGTGCGAGATGTTCTTCTTGCCCTGCGCCCAGATCGAAGGCGCGTAGCCGTGGATGAACTCGCCGTTGGTGGAGAACCGCACCGCGGACGGCACGACGATGTTCTCGTAGTTGTAGCGCTCGTTGGTCATCGAGTACGTGTCGTGCTTGGACATCACCACGTGCGTGCCGCTCGGCGTGACGCGGCCCGGGTCGGCGTCGAGGCCGTAGCTGGCCGGGTAGTCCGCGATCTGCTGCCCGTCGCGGATCACCACGAGCCGGTGGGTCTGGGTGTTGCCCTTGACGATCTGCGAGCGGCCGATCGTGAAGCTCGCCGAGCGGTCTTCCTTGCCGTACACGCCTTCGCCGATCTTGACGCCGTAGATCTTGGCGTTGAACTTCACCGTGGTGCCGGGCTGCCAGTAGGCCTTCGGCCGCCAGTGCACCGAGGTGTCGTCGTGGACCCAGGCCCAGGAACCCTCGGTCTTCGGCGTGGTCTCGACAGACAGCGCCTTCTCGACCGAGGCCTTGTCGGTGACCTTGCTCGGGAACGTCAGCGTGATCGGCATGGCGACGCCGTACGTCTGCCCGTCGAAGACGTTGATGTTCGCGCCCACCTGCTTGCGCGGTTTGACGGTGGTGAAGGCCCCGCCGATGTCGACGGGCTTGCCGTCGGTGCCGGTGGCCTTGCCGGACCACGTGTAGGACTTGCCGTAGCCGAGCTGCTCGGTGGTGGACCAGCTCTTCTTGTCCTCGGACGGCTGCCCCGCGACCTGCTTGCCGTCCGGGTTGGTCAGCACGACCTGGTCGAGCGTGCCGTCGGCGACGCTGACCTTGATGGGCTGCCCCGGCGCGACGTCCTGCGCGCCCGCGGCGGGCTCGTACGTCAGCTTGGCCGGCGCGGGCGCCTTGCCGCCGGTGTCGCTGCTGACCGGCCCGCCGCCGTCCGGCCCGCTGGCCGAAACGGTCGGCTCGCTGCTGCACGCCCCCAGCGTCAGAACGGCCACCAACCCCAGTGCCGCGATCGCCGCCCGGCGGCGCGCGGTTTCCGTGAACCTCAAAGCTTCCCCTTTGCTCCCCTGTACACCGACCATGACGTCCGGACAGCCCCGTAAGTTGATCCCACGGAGAGTGATGCGAGTCACAATCGGGTGGATCGTAGTTCACGATCGGGGCATGGCCGACTTCGGTCCGTGTCCGGCGATGAGCTGAGGTCGGCGTGCGGCGACAGGCTAGCGAGGGGGTCCGACAGAAGCCGGATCGGTATACGACGTTCCGGTGACCTTGGTGCTTGGGGGTGCCCAGAGTCCGATCACGGGCTTCAAATATGGCCAGATCCCGGTACGCTGCCATCAGGCCGTCGTTTTGCGTGTTCGTGGCTTCACACTCGCGGAACTTCTGACGCGAGCCATGAGCCGGTGACGCGCTCTTCGCTCGACTCGTTGGAACCGCCCGGGACGGTCTGGGTGTCGCTTCGGAGGCACTCGAAGCGGATGTGCAACGAGGAGTAAAGCGGTGGCGCAAGGCACTGTGAAGTGGTTCAACGCGGAGAAGGGCTTCGGCTTCATCGCGCAGGATGGCGGCGAGGGCGACGTCTTCGTTCACTACTCGGAGATCGAGGGTCGCGGTTTCCGCACGCTCGAGGAGAACCAGCGAGTGGAGTTCGAGGTCGGTCAGGGCCAGAAGGGCCCGCAGGCCCAGAAGGTCCGCGCGATCTGAGTCCGCCCTTCAGGCGTTGCTCAGACTGATCGGAAAAGCCCCCGGCGATCTCGCCGGGGGCTTTTCCCTTTGTTGCTGAAGCTTCTTCTGTTGTGCTGTTCCGTTCCGGGGCGAGGAGTCAGCGCGGGACGGGCTGATCCCACGCGTTGGCGTCGAAGCGGAATTCGTCGGTGTGGGCTTCCTCGTGGCGGCGCTGCTGGGCCGAGTTGGCCTGCGACTCCCACGAAAGGCGCTCGAGGATCCATTCCTGCGCCAGCGCCTGCGGAGACAGGTTGCGCTCGGCCGCGGCGTCCTTGAGCTGTTCGCAGGCGATGAGGTTCATTCGCAGCTGGAAGACCTGCGCTTCGCCGAAACGCTTGCCGGTGCCGGTGCTCTCCGGGTCGTTTTCCGGGGCGAGGGCACGAAGGTAGCTGGTGAGCTCCGTGTCTTCGACGACCGCTTCGGCCTCCTTGGTGGGGGAGTTGCGGTGACGACCGGGGTTGACCGGCTTCAGGTTCGTGCGGCTGCCGCTACGACGGCTGAGGGAAGGAAGGGGCACTGGGCCACGATAACGGTTGGGTCTCGGCAAACCAACCACAGTGAGCCACGACACACCCATTTTCTTGTCTCGAATGGCCCAACCCCGAGAGGAAAACCTTTTCCTGTGATCACAACCCGCGACCGGAAGAGGAAAGACCAACGGGACCGGGCATCGGCCGCCAACCGCCGCCGCAAGGAACCTGGGGTCTGGGGGTGGCCCCCAGAAAACGGAGCGACCCCCGCGCCAGGGGGAGGAACGCGGGGGTCGGAGGGGATCTCCACAGGCGCTGACCGGGGGTGTGTCAGCGAATCGATTGTTGCACGGTTTCCTGAGAAGGGCGAGTGGGCGCGGGCAGAATTCCGGTCAGGGCGCCACCTCTGGTTCGCCTGTGGTTCATGTGGCGCGGGTGTGCGCGTGATCGCTCTGCGTTGTGCGGAGCGTGGCGACAGGTTCACTCTCCGGGGGGCTGTGTGTCGCGGCCGGCTCTGGCTAGCCTCGCGGCCAAGCTGTTCGTTGGCCGTCTGGAGGAACCATGGGTGGGTCTGTGGAAGTGCGACAGTTCCTCCTTCGGTACGAAGGTGCCGATGGGGGAAGCTCGACGACGTTGGCCGGTGGTCTGCCGGCGCAGCGCACGGGTCAGGGGGACGCCCAGCGGGTGTCCGACGACCAGGTGCGGCGTGCCCGGCTGGCGGTGGCCAACGGGGCGCTGGGCGTCGATGACTGTGTCCAGTTGCTGGACATGCTGGGGTTGACGCTGGACGAGGACGGGCAGGCGCCCGTCCAGCGCTGAGTTCGTTCGTTCACGAGGCCCGGTCGCGCGGGGTGTGCCGCGCGGCCGGGCCTTCGTTCGTCCTCGACGCCCGTCCACCAGTTGTGTAACACTGTTATCAAACGACTGGCGGGAAGGTGCGACGACATGGCCGACGAAGCGGCGATCGCGGTGGCTCGGGAGATTCGAGGCCCGGTGCAGGTGCTGGGCGGGAAATTCATGACCTCGCCGGAGCTCGCCGAGGTCGAGGCGGAGGTGGGCCTGTCGCCGCGGACGCTGTACCTGCGCGGCCGGTCCGCGGTGCTGGGCGACCCGCCGCCGAAGGTGGTCGCGGAGCTGTTCGGCATCTTCCCGTCCTGGCTCTTCGAGTTCGCTCTTCCGTCCGCGACGGTGGCGCTCGACGCGGCCTCCGCGGTCCGCGCCTACTCGCGGTCATCGGCGAACTGGGCGCGCGTCAGCCTTTCGGGTGTCGACGATCCGGGTCGTCCGGCGGATCTGTTGTTCCGTCTCGTGGACGCCGCGGACGCGAGCGGTCTCGCGTTGTTCGCCGGTTGGCAACTCGCCGAACGTCCGGCGGACGACGTCGAGCGGCTGGCGTTCGCCCTCATGGTCTTTCGAGAGTTCCGCGGGGGCATCCACTTCGCGGCCCTGCGCGCGGTGGGCCTGACGGTGCCCGAGGCGGTCGTCGCGGATCCGGAGGGCGGTCGCGGCCGTCTCCTGCGCACCGCGTGGTCCGAGGAAGCCGCCGACGGGTTGATCGTCGCGGCGGAGGCGAAGGCGATCTGCGGCAGCGGTGGCGGCAGGCGGATGACCTGACCGATCGGCGCGTGGCCGAACTTCTCGCCGTCACCCTGACGGGCGACGAGCAGGAGGAGCTTCGGCAGCGTCTCGGAGCCCTACGGGACGCCTCGGCCCTGATATCCTGAACTCACCGCGTTCTCGCAGGTCCCAGCCCTGTGAACAACTAGAGGACCCCCTGTGCGGGAGCCGAAACAGGCGTGTCCTATAGTTATGTTCGCTCCCGGGGACACCGGAGAGCGCGGGTCGGTCGGTTCGCCGAAACCGAACCGGGCTCCCATCGTCCAGCGGCCTAGGACTCCGCCCTTTCAAGGCGGCAACGCGGGTTCGAATCCCGTTGGGAGTACGCAGTACAGTTACAAAGCAGTATGCAAGGCCCTGTGGCGCAGTTGGTTAGCGCGTCGCCCTGTCACGGCGAAGGTCGCGGGTTCGAGTCCCGTCAGGGTCGCAAGATCGTTCGGCTCCTCGCCGGCGTTCCCGGCCAGGTAGCTCAGTTGGTACGAGCGTCCGCCTGAAAAGCGGAAGGTCGCCGGTTCGACCCCGGCCCTGGCCACCGCTCAACGAACCGCCTCGATGCACATCGAGGCGGTTTTTTCATGCCTGGGGCCGATTCCACGCCAACGCGCGGTGGCGTCCGATGTCGCAGGAGCATCGGGCGCCACCGCGCGGTGCGGTGTCCTACTTGCCGGTCTGCTGCTTGACCCAGTCGGTGAACGCGGTCACGTCGGTGTAGATGCCCGGCATCTCCGGGCAGCTGGCGGTCTGACCGCGGCTGGTGGCGCCGACCAGCGTCCACTTGTCGCCGTTCTTGACCACGGCGGGGCCGCCCGAGTCGCCGTAGCAGGCGCTCGCCTTGCCGCCCTGGTTGTCCATGCACAGCTCGGTCTGCGCGTCGTAGGCCCCGGAGCCGGAGCAGCCGGAGTCTTCGGCGACCTTGGTGTCGAGCTGCTGGAGCACCACCGGAGCCTCACCGCAGCCGCGTGTGGGGCAGGTCAGGCCCCAGCCGATCTCGCGCACGTCGGTGCCCGCCGCCGGCGACTGGCCGATCTCGATCGGCGTCGCTTCCGCCGGCTTGGTCAGATGCACCAGGGCGATGTCGTACGGGCCGGAGCCGTCGTACTTCTCGTGGACCACGAACTTGTCGACCTCGGCGACTTCACCGCCCTTGGTGTGGTCGGTGGTGTTGATGCGGTACTGCCAGTTGGCGGGCTGCTCGCCCTCGACGCAGTGCGCGGCGGTCACCAGCCACTCCGGCGAGATCAGGGACGCGCCGCAGTTGTGGTCGCCGCTCTTGGTCTGCATGGAAGCCATGAAGGTGTAGGTCTCGGTCGCGTCCACACCACCCACGATCAGCGGCTGAACGCCCGAGGGCGGTTCGGCGGCGGAAGCAGGCATCGCCAACCCGAGTACGGCGGCCGCTCCGGTCAGCAGACCGGCGACGAGGGAACGAGTCCTCATCTGCTTTCTCCTTCCAGGCCGGTGTGTTTCACCGGCTCACTCCGGAAGGGTGGCCAATCGTCACTCGTCCGTGGAACTTACGAAAGTCGGTGGCCGTTGCCAGTTACCAGTTGGCCGATCTTGACTTCGAGTTAGGTGGAGGTGTCAATCTCGGGGCATGACAAGCACAGCTGAGCAGGTCGACGAATGGACCGTCGGCACCCTCGACCTCGACGCGTACCTCGGCCGGATCGGCCAGAATCGCGAGACGCCGTCCGCCGCCGCGTTGCGTGAGCTGGCGAAGGCGCATGTCCTCGCCGTTCCGTTCGAGAACGTCGACGTCGTTTTGGGGCAGCACAAGGGAATCGCGCTCGAAGACGTGATCGGCAAACTCGTCGGCCGTCATCGCGGCGGCTACTGTTACGAGCACGGAAGCCTTTTCGCCGCGGCCGCCGAGCAGCTCGGTTACTCCGTGCGCCGTCTGGTCGCCCGTGTACAGCCGCAGAAGAACGGGCCGTACACGCATATGACGCTCGCGATCGAGGCGGACGGCGTCCAGCACCTGGTCGACGTCGGCTTCGGCGCCGGGATGCTGGTGCCGATGCCGCTGGTCGACGGCGCGGTGGTGGATCAGGCGGGCTGGCCGCACCGGCTCGTCGCCGACGGCGACTGGTGGCGCCTGCAGAAGAAGGAGGGCGAAGACTGGACCGACCTGCACGCCTTCACGCTCACGCCGATGCACCGGATCGACTACGAGGTCTACCACCACTACACGTCGACACATCCGCGGTCGCCGTTCACCGGGCAGCTGGTGGTCATGCGCCTGGAGGAAGGGCTCAGCCGCAAACTGGTCGGCGAAGAGTTCATCGTCGAACGCCCCGACGGGACCAAGGAGACCACCACGATCCCGCCCGAGCGGCTCGACGCGACACTGCGCGAGCTGGACGTCGTCCTCACCGAGGACGAGCTCGCGGAACTGCTGAAGATCTACCCGGGCTGAGCGCTCAGAGCTCGAATTCGGCGCGCTTGTCCTCGGGGACGAGGTCTTCGTACTCGCGGTGTTTCGCGATGAAGGAACGCACGTACGGGCAGTAGGGCAGGACGGACCTGCCCTGCGACCGGACGTCGTCGAGCGCGGCGGTCACGAGCTTGCCCGCCAGGCCCTGGCCCGCGAAGTCGTCCGAGATTTCGGTGTGCAGGAACAGGATCGCGTCGGTACGCGTACGGGTTTCCAGGAACCCGGCGGGTTTCCCGTCCACGACGATGTCGTAGCGGTCTTCTCCGGCTTTGATCTCGACACTCATCCAGCTGCTCCGAAAAGTTCGTCCGGCGGCGCGGGGCGACCGAGATGGAAGCCCTGCGCCTGGTCACAGTGCAGCTCACGCAGGACCGTGAGCTGCTCTTCGTCTTCGACACCTTCGGCGACGACGATCAGGTCGACGGCGTGCGCCATCGCGATGATGCTCTTGACGATCGCGGCCGCGTCCCGCGATTCCGCGATGCCGGTGACGAAGGTGCGATCGATCTTGAGCGTATCCAACGGAAGCCGTTGCAGCTGGGCGAGCGACGAGTAGCCGGTGCCGAAGTCGTCGATCGCCAGCGAGACACCCAGATCGCGCAACGAAGTCAGGACTTCGGCGGCCGCGGCCTGATCCCGCATCAGCGCGCTCTCGGTGACTTCGAGGGTCAGGGCGTGCGGCGGGAGCCCGGTGGTCTTCAGCGCGTCCTGCACCCCGGCCACCAGATGCGGATCGTCCAGCTGCCGGGCCGACAGGTTGACCTTGAGGTTCAGGTCGATGCCGAGCTGCTCGCGCCGCCTGGCGATCTCGCGGGTGGTCGTGCGCAGGACGTACTTGCCGATCAGGTTGATCAGGTCACTTTCCTCGGCCAGCGGGATGAACTCGGCGGGAGAGATCGTGCCGTGCGCGGGATGTTTCCAGCGCAGCAACGCCTCCACGGCGACCATCTCGCCGGATTCGATGTCCACGACCGGTTGGTACGCCGTCCAGAGTTCCTCGTTCTGCAGGGCGTCGCGCAGGTCCTGCTCCATGCGCAGCCGCCGCTGCATCCGCTCGCGCAGCTCGACGTCGAAGAACTCGTAACGCGCCCGGCCGAGCGTTTTCGCTTGGTACATCGCGACATCCGCGTCCCGCAGCAGATCCTCGGCGGTCCGGGTGTCGTCGTTGGCCGCGGTGACGATGCCGATGCTGGCGTCGATGTGCAGCTGCCTGCCGTTGACGGTGATCGGCTCGGTCAGCGCCTCGCGCAGATGTTCCGCCAGCGCCTTGATCTCGTCCGGCTCGGTGATCTCCGCGGTGACGACGACGAATTCGTCGCCGCCGAGCCTGCCGACGAGATCGTTCTCGCCGATGCCCCGGCGCAGGCGTTCGCCCGCGATGCGGAGCACCTTGTCGCCGACGGAATGCCCGAGGGAATCGTTGATCACCTTGAACTTGTCGAGGTCGATGAACAGCAGCGTGGTCAGCTCGGCGCGCCCGGCGCCGGACAGCGCCTCGGCGAGACTGTCCAGCACCAGCGTGCGGTTCGCGAGTTCGGTGAGCGGGTCGTGCGTCGCCTCGTGGGCGAGCCGCTCGCCGATGGCGCGGCGTTCGGTGATGTCGGTGAACGAGGCGACCACCGCCTCGGCCGACGGGTCTTCCGGGGTCAGCAGCCGCGACGTCAGCGAGATCCAGACGTCGTCGCCGGCGGGCCTGCGCAGCCGCAGCACGAGGCCGGTCAGCGTCGCCCCGGTCCGCCGGGTCACCACCGACGGCATCCGGGCGGGCGGGATGCGGCCCTGTTCGTCGTACAGCTCCAGCGTCACGCACGGGACACCGATGAGGTCGTCGTGGCCGACGCCGATGATCCGGCACGCCGCGGGGTTGGCCGATTCGATGAGACCGCCCGGGCCGATCACGACCACACCTTCGTCGAGGGAGGCGACCACCGTGCTGTAGTGCTGCTCGGCCCGTCGGCGGGCCGTTTCGTCGGCGCAGACCAGGACGAAACCGTCGTTCATCTCCGCGGCCGAGATGCGGATGGCCAGGGTCGAGCCGTTGCGGTGGCGGTGGGTCGTCTGCATGACGCCACCCCGGCGGCGCAGCACCGTTTCCGGGTCGAGCGCGGCGCCGACGAGTTCGCTCACCGTGCGGCCGATCGCCTCGCCCGCCGTCCAGCCGTACACGTTCTCGGCGGCGGGGTTCCAGCTGGTCACCACGCCGCTGCCGCTGGTCGCGATGATCGCGTCGCTGACATGGCTGATCAGCGCGGCCTGGTAGCGCAGCGTCGCTTCGGCGGCCTTCTGCGCGCTGATGTCGCGCATGATGACCTGGAACGCGGGCCTGCCTTCCCAGGTCGTGCGCACCGAAATGCTCTGGACCAGGTACTTCGTGCCGTCGAGGCGGAGCATGACGGTGTCGGCGGGGACGGTCGAGGCGCCCTGACGGTGCAGCGACGCGATCCGGTCCAGGAGAGCCGGAAGCGATTCGTCGGCGACGAAGTCCATGATCGGCCGCCCGATCAGCTCGGCGGTCGACGAGGCACCGAGCGCGGTGAGGGCCGCACGGTTGACGTAGGTGACAACGCCGGCTTCGTGGACACAGACCGCGTCGGGACTGAGTTCGACCAAAAGCCGGTAACGGTCAGTGAGATCTTCGAGGGCCTGCCGGTTCTCGCGGACGTCGGTCACGTCGGTGGCGATGCCGAGCAGCCCCGACGAGCCGTTGTCGTCGCCGATGGTGCGGGCGCGCAGCCGGACCCAGCGGATCTCGCCCGCCGGGTTCCGGAACGACTGCTCGAGTTCGAACTCGCGCCAAGGCGGGGAAGTGCGGGTGCCGGAGGTCAGCGGGGCCACCAGATCGGCGAGCCTGGACTCGATCTCGGCTTCGGAAAGCGTGCCTCCGCCCAGCAGATTCTCGAGTCCGGGCAGCCAGGACAGGGTTTCGGCCTCGAAATCGTACGACCAGATGGCGGCGTGGTCGCCCGCGAGGCCGAGATCGCCGAGCGGCTCGTTTCCGAGCGGCGCGCCTGCCGGACGACCGGAATTCCCGGCCCCGGGCACGGCGAGGGCGTCAGCCTCCATGATCCGTCCGAACCCCCTCTTCCGGTGCTGGCACCGTCGATTACACCACCCGCGGAGGGCGCTGTATACGCGAGCCGGAGGCGGGCCACCGCCGATATGCGCGGGAGCATATGAATACACGCTGTGTGACTGGCCTACGCTAGCGTGTTCCATCGGGTGAATAATTTTTGGTTAACTTCACCCATTCGGCGGTGAGTTGCGGTAAAACTACTCCTCGCTCGTTCCCGGTGCGAAAGGTTTCAGCTGGTGGATGACGACGATGTTTCGGTCGCCGACCTGCTTATTCGCGAGGGCTGGGACGACCACGAGGAGTCACGGGCAAAGTCACGCTGGAGAGTTATCGCGGTCGTGATCGCCGTGGTGGTCGCCTGTGGCGCGGCCGCGGTACTCGTCGGGTTCGAATCCGATCCCGAACAGAATGCGGCGCCGAACCCGGTCAGCGTCATCGAGATGCCGAAGCGGCCTTCGGAAAACGGGGGAGCCGACGCGACTTCGGCCGTTCCGTCCACCGAGACCGTCGAAACCGGTGAAGGCGGGACGTCGACGCGGCCCAGCAAGACGACGTCCAGCCGCCGCACGTCGAGTTCGGCCGCGCAGACGTCCTCCTCGTCCGACCCCACCACGCCGACGTCGTCGGACGGGTCCGCGGATCCGCCGCAGACCACCGGTTCCACGGTCGTCCCGCAGCCGCCCAACCCGACTCCGCCGCCGCCCTCGACGACGCCGACCGAAGAGTGCAACCTGTGGCCGAAGTGGCTCTTCTGTTAGGGCGCTTGCAGTAGATCGGGGTCCCGGCGTTTGCCGAGGTGGTTGAACAGCAGGTTGAGGGTGAAGGCGACGATCGCGGCGACCGTGATCGGGCTGCCGCAGATGGTCTGCAACCACGCCGGGAAGTGCTGGAAGAAGATCGAATTCCCGAACTGGTTGGTGGCGAACGCGGGCAGCAGGCCGACCCCCACCGACACCGCGACGATGAAGGTGTTGTGGTTGCCGGAGAACTCCACCTTCTTCAGGTTCTGCACGCCGACCGCGGCGACCATCGCGAACATGACCACCGCGACCGCGCCGATCACCGGTTCCGGCACGGCGGCGACGAAGGCGCCGACCTTCGGCACCAGGCCCATCAGCACGAGCAGGCCGCCCGCCATCGCGACCACCCACCGGCTGCGCACCCCGGTCATCTGCACGAGGCCGACGTTCTGCGCGAAAGCCGTGTCCGGGAACGAGTTCATCGCGCCACCGAGGATGGCTGAGAGACCATCGGTGGCGAGACCGCGCGCGAGGTCTGAGTCGGTCGCCGGGCGTCCGGTGATCTCGCCGACGGCGACGAGGTCCGCGGTGGATTCGGTGTAGGTCACCAGCATCACGACGCACATCGAGAGTACGGCCGCGATCGGGAAGGTCGGCGGGCCGAAGTGGAACGGCGACGCTAGGCCGAACCAATCGGCGTCGGCGATGCCCTTGAAACTCACCAGACCCATCGGGATCGCCGCGACCAGGCCGATCAGCAGTGCCAGCAGCGGGCCGATCTGGCTCGCGAACCCGCGCAGGACCCGGGTGAACAGGACGATCACCGCGATCACGCCGAACGCCAGCGCGATGTTGGCCGGTTTCGCGTAATCCGGCGAACCGGTGTCGTGGCCGGCGATCAGGCCGACGCCCGGGCCGATGAGCGAGATGCCGATGACCATGAGCAGCGTGCCCGAGACCAGCGGCGGGAAGAACCGGATCATCTTCGCGAACGGCTTGGCGATGAGCAGGCCGAACACCCCCGACGCGATCATCGCGCCGTAGACGGCCTGCATGCCGTACTGGGACGCGATCATGATCATCGGGTTGACCACGGTGAACGTCGCACCCGCCACCACCGGCAGCCGGATGCCGAAGATCCGCCCGATCCCGATCGCCTGTATCAGCGTCGCGATGCCCGCGACCAGCAGATCCGCGTTGACCAGCAACGCGATCGTCGCCGCGTCCAGTTTCAGCGCGCTGCCGACGACGAGCGGGACGGCCACGGAGCCCGCGTACATGATCGTCATGTGCTGCAGGCCGAGCAAGGTCAGCTTCGGCAGCGGCGGGCGGGCGTCCACCGGGTGGACCTCGGGACGGCTCATGGGCATGACCGTAGCGCGTCCGCCGCGGGCGGATCACGTGTCGAAAAGGCCGGAGCTGTGTTGAATGGACGTCGGGCACAACGAAAGGAGCGCCGATGGAGACCGTCCTCGTCGTAGGGGCCGGGCAGAGCGGGTTCGGGGTGGCGACCTCGCTGCGGGACAAGGGGTTCGGCGGGCGGGTGGTGCTGATCGGCGACGAACCCGGGCTGCCCTACCAGCGGCCTCCGTTGTCGAAGGGCTATCTCGCCGGCACCGCGGGCGACGCCCAGCTGCGTCTGCGGCCCGAGGACTTCTTCGCGGAGAAGAACATCGAGCTGATCCCGGGCCGCGTCGCGTCAGTGGATCGCGACGGGACGAAGGTGGTGCTAGAGGACGGGAGCGCTCACGAGTACGACCATCTGGTGCTGGCGACGGGAGCGGTCAACCGGGTCCTGCCGGTTCCTGGGTCCACTTTGGATGGTGTGTTCACCTTGCGCACCAAGGACGAGGCCGACGTCCTGCGCGCCGCCTTGCAGAGCGCGGAGAACGTGGTCGTGGTCGGGGGCGGGTTCATCGGGCTGGAGTTCGCCGCGCACGCCGGGCGGCCCGTGACGATCGTCGAGGCGCAGGACCGGCTGATGGCCCGCGTCGCGACTCCGGAGGTCTCGGCGTACTTCGCCGCTCTGCACGAGGAAGCCGGCCACACGATCCTGCTCGGCAAGGGCGTCGCGGCGCTGCGCGGTGAAGGCCGGGTGGCCGAGGTGGAACTGAGTGACGGCAGCCTGCTGCCCGCCGATCTGGTGCTGGTCGGGGTCGGGGTGGAGCCGCGGACACGGCTCGCCGAAGGGGCGGGGCTCGCCGTGGCGAACGGTGTCGTCGTCGACGAGCACCTGCGCACGAGCGACCCGAAGATCTCGGCGGTCGGGGACTGCGCGAACTTCCCGTGTGTCCAGGCGGGCACGGCGACGCGGTTGGAGTCGGTGCAGAACGCCGTCGACCAGGCGCGGGCGGTGGCGGCCGTCATCGCGGGCGAACCCCAGCCCTACGACAGCCTGCCGTGGTTCTGGACCGATCAGCTCGGCGCGAAACTGCAGATCGCCGGGATCCTGACCGGGGCGGAGAAGACCGTCGTGACCGGGGATCGGGAGGGTGGGAAGTTCTCGGTGCTGTCATTCCGCGACGGCGTGCTCGTCGGGGTCGAGTCGGTGAACCGGCCGCCGGACCACATCGCCGCGCGCCGCCTGTTCGCCGCGGATCCGGCGCCGCGGTTCGAGACGCTGGAGGCCAACGGCTTCGATCTCAAGGCGACCTTCGCGTCAACCCGTGGTTGACGATTGGTAAGCGTCAACCTAGAGTTGACGGCATGACGAATCCCGTGCGGCTCGACGACCTCATCTCCCACATCAAGCAGCAGCATCCCGACGGCGACGTGCTCGGCCAGTTGTCCGACGCGGTCTTCCTCGGCGAACACCTCGGCGAAGTGGCCGACCATCTGATCGGCCACTTCGTCGACCAGGCGCGGCGATCCGGCGCGTCCTGGACCGAAATCGGCAAGAACATGGGGGTGTCCAAGCAGGCGGCGCAGAAGCGCTTTGTCGACTCCAGTGGCTCGTCGCTGGAAGACCTGGTGAAGGTGTTCAGCCGCTACACCGATCGGGCGAGGCAGGTCGTCGTCGCGTCGCGGGACGCCGCGGTGACGGCGAAGAGCCCGCAGATCGAGCCCGTGCACCTGGTCCTCGGGCTGCTCTCCGAACCGGCGGCGCTGGCGGCCGGCGCGATCGTGGCGCAGAAGGTGACTCTCGAAGCCGTCCGTGAGGCCGCGGAGGCGCGGCTGCCCGAACCCGCCGACGAACCGGCGGAGGCGGCGAACATGGCGTTCGGCGCGCAGGCCAAGAAGGCGCTGGAACTGACCATGCGGGAATCGCTGCGGCTCGGGCACAACTACATCGGCACCGAGCACATCCTGTTGGCGCTGTTCGAACTCGGCGACGATTTGCTGACCGGGCTCGGGCTCACGAAGGAGAACACCGAAGCGGTGATCGTGCGGGCTCTGGCGGAGATCGTCGCGGCCAGGCAGGGGTGAAGGACGCTTTCGTCTCATGCCATGCGGGGAAAGTCCCCTTCAGCAGCTATCCACAGGGACCCCCGGTTATCCACAGGTTCGAAATCGGCTCTGGGCAGACCTCGCGATCGGCCCCACGATCGAAGAATGAAAAAAGGATCATGGGGTGACACCCCTGAACTTCTGATGGCGAACAGCGACCACGGCGTCATCCGGGTGGCGCGCCTTCAAGAGATGGGCGTCTCGTCGACCACGGCTTACCGAAGATGCGGACCCCGCGGCCCTTGGACGAGACTCTTACCCGGCATCGTCCTTCTCTACAACGCACCACCCTCGCGCGAGCAACAGGTCGCCGCGGCGATGCTCTACGGCGGCGAGTCCGCTCTGCTCACCGGTGGTGAAGCTTGCCGGATCCACGGCCTGCGAAATGTGCCCGACACCGGTGACGAGATCCACCTTCTCGTGCCGCATGAGCGGAAACTCCATAACTACGACTACGTGGTCGTCGAGCGGACACAACGGCTGCCCCGAACCGTGAACCGGGGTGGTCGCCCGCTGGCAGAGGTCACTCGCGCGACCCTCGACGTCTGTCGCAGGCAAACAGATGTCAGGCCCGTCCGGGCCTTGGTGAGCGAAGTGGTTCAGCGCAGATATAGCTCTTTCGAGCGGCTCTCCCACGAATTGGCCCACGGCAGCCAACGGGGAAGCGCGGTGCCTCGGCTGGTCCTCTCGGAACTGGCTTCCGGGCAGGAGTCGGTCGCCGAGATCGACGCCTGGCGAGTCTGGGAGCTGTCCGGTCTGCCGGAACCGGTGTGGAACAAGAAGTTGTACGACGCGGAGGGCCGGTTCGTCGCGAAACCGGATGCCTGGTTCGACGATGTCGGGCTGGCTTGGGAGGTCGACTCGCTGTCGTTCCATCTCCAGGTCGTGGATGGATTCGACCGGACTCTGGCCAGGAATGGACGATATGCGGCGGCCGGCGTACTGGTTCTCCAGACCTTGCCGTCGCGGCTGCGGACCGAGCCGGACAAGGTGGTCGCCGAATTGCGGGCAGCCCACGCCGCGGCCGCTGCTCGGACTCGGCCGAATGTACGGATCGCGAGTTGACAAAGGGGCCCTTCACCGCATGGCATGCGGTGAAGGGCCCCTTCGTGGCGTCTTATGCGGGGAAAGTCCCCTTCAGCATTTGTCAGGCAGAGGACTCGGGACGGCCGTCGGCGGCCCAGGCGGTGTGGAACGAACCTTCGCGGTCGACGCGGCGGTACGTGTGGGCACCGAAGTAGTCCCGCTGCCCCTGCACCAGCGCGGCGGGAAGCCGCTCCGCGCGCAGACCGTCGTAGTAGGCCAGCGCGGTCGAGAAGCCCGGGGTCGGGATACCCAGGCGCACCGCCGTGGAGATCACCGAACGCCAGGAGTCCTGGGCGTCTTCGACGGCCTTGCGGAAGCCGCCCGAAGTCAGCAGCGTCGGCAGCGCGGGCTCTTCGGCGTACGCGGCCGTGATGTCGTTCAGGAACTTCGCGCGGATGATGCAGCCGCCGCGCCAGATCGACGCGACCTTGCCGAGGTCGATGTCCCAGCCGTACTCGGCGCCGCCCGCCTGGATCTGGTTGAAGCCCTGGGCGTACGCCACCACCTTCGACGCGTACAACGCCTGCTCGACGTCGTCCGCGAAAGTGTCCAAAGCGGACCCCGTCAGCGGCGCGCGCGAAGGACCGCCGAGACCGCGGGAGGCCTCGCGCAGGTTCGACGAGCCGGACAGCGAGCGCGCGAAGACGGCTTCGGCGATGCCGCTGATCGGCACGCCGAGGTCCAGTCCGATTTGGACGGTCCAGCGGCCGGTGCCCTTCTGCTCGGCCTGGTCCGCCACGATGTCGACGAACGGTTTGCCGGACGCGGCGTCGGTGTGGGCCAGCACCTGCGAGGTGATCTCGATCAGGTACGAATCCAGCCGCCCCGAGTTCCAGGTGCGGAAGACCTCGGCGATCTCGGCGGGGGAGTAGCCGCCCGCGCCGCGCAGGAGGTCGAACGATTCGGCGATCAACTGCATGTCGGCGTACTCGATGCCGTTGTGCACCATCTTCACGAAGTGCCCGGCGCCGTCCGCGCCCACGTGCGTGCAGCACGGCTCGCCGTCGACCTTCGCCGAGATGTCCTCGAACAGCGGCCCGAGCGACTGGTACGACTCCTTGGACCCGCCCGGCATGATGCTCGGCCCGTGCAGCGCGCCCTCCTCGCCGCCGGACACGCCGGTGCCGACGAAGTGGATGCCCTTCTCGCGCAGCGCGGCCTCGCGGCGCCGGGTGTCCGCGAAGTGCGCGTTGCCCGCGTCGACGATCACGTCGCCCTTCTCGAGGAGCGGGACGAACTCGTCGATCACCGCGTCCGTCGGCGCGCCTGCCTTGACCATGATCACGACCTGGCGCGGACGCTCCAGCGCGTCGACGAACTCCTGCGCCGAATACGCCGGGATGAAGTCGCCTTCGTCGCCGAACTGCTCGACCAGTTCCTTCGTCCGCTGCTCGGAGCGGTTGTGCAGGGCCACCGTGTGCCCGTGCCTCGCGAGGTTCCTGGCCAGGTTGCGGCCCATGACCGCCAGGCCGGTGACCCCGATGCTCGCCTTCTTGCTCATCCGCACCCTTCCGCTTCGATTCCCGTGCCGAGCCTATCCCCGTTGAGGGATACGGCGCCGGTACGAGAGGGGATCAACCGGGAGTTGTCCACAACCGGGCCTGCCTGTGGACAACTCGGCTCGCGCGGCCCGGCCCGCTCCGGTCGCCGATACGCTGGGATCGGGGTCGCCCCCCCAGGGACGGGTGGGGGCTGCTTGTGGGGGCTCTGGGCTGGATTTGGGTGTCTTGAAGGGACCTTTGGGGCGTTGGATGTCTCGAAGGGGGCCTTCGGGACGTGCGGCGGGTGGGAGGGTTGCGAAAGCCACTTTCGCAACCTTCAACGTTGCGAAAGTGGCTTTCGCAACAGCGGCGGCGGTCAGCGACCGGTCAGGAGAAGCGACCGGTCAGGAGAAGCATCGGATGGGCGCGCCGTTGAAGGTGACCATGTCCGCCAGCGCCGCCCCCAGATCGATCGCCCCACCCCACTCCAGACCGTCCAGTTCGGCATAAGCCCGGTGCAGGTTCGCCGGAAGCCGTTCCTGTTCGGACAGTGCCTCGTAAGGCCCCAGATCCGCCTCGCGAGCCGCCTGAAGCGGTGTCAGCCCCGCGGCCTTCCCGTAGGAAGCGAGTTTCTGCAGGAAACCCAGGTAGCCGTCGACGACATCGATCGCCTCGGGGCCGCACACCGGGCCGTGGCCCGGCACGATCGTCTCCGGCTCCAGTTCGCGGACCAGGTCCAGCGCCTGCCGCCAGCCGGCGGGTGAGCCCATCAGCGCGAAGGGGCTGCCGCCGTTGAAGATCAGGTCGCCGACGAACAGCACCCGCCGCTCCGGCAGCCAGACGAGGACGTCGTTGGTGGTGTGCGCGGCGTGCCCGGGGTGGATCAGCTCCAGCCGGACGTCGCCGGCGTGCACGGTCAGCCGGTCGTCGAACACGACCTCGGGCGGCCGCAGCTCCAGATGGCCCCAGTCGTTCCCGGTGAACGAGTTCTCGTAGGTGTTGATCCCGGTCGCGACCATCACCTCGCGCGTCTTCCGGTGCCCGACGATCGCCGCGCCGGCCGCCAGGTAGTTGCCGTTCGTGTGGTCGCCGTGATGATGCGTGTTGACCACAGTGGTCACCGGCGCCCCGGCGGCCGACTCCGCGGTCGCGAGCAGCGCCCTGGTGCGCCGTTCGGTCGAACACGTGTCGATCACCACCGTGTGATCGCCCGCGGCGACGAAACCGCAGTTGTTGATCCACCACGAGCCGTCGGGCTGGACGTACCCGAACACACCATCGGTGACCTGCCGGGCGAAGGGGGATTGGTCCACTCGGTCAACTATGCCCGACCGACGTGCCCGAAATGTGACGAGATCGCTCCGCCACCAGGGTGACGTACCAGGTGACTGGTGTTTTCGGCCGTTTCCTGGAACGCTGCGCAATGTCATCATCGAACCCCGCAAGGTGAAGTACCCTGGGTGGGTTCGAGTATTCGCGCGCAGGACGGCGGGCAGCCGCGGTCCTGGTCTATGTGGTCCGGGAGAGCAAGGCGATGGCCAGCACCGTCACCTCGCGCCGGAAGCAGCTCGGGAACGAGCTCCGGCATGCCCGCAACGCCGCGCGGATGACACAGCAGCAGGTCGCCGAAGTACTCGGCTGCACCCAGGGCAAGGTCAACAAGATCGAGTCCGGTGCCGTCGGGGTCAAGCTCGGGGATGTGCGATCGATGCTGAACGCGTTCGGGATCAACGGCGACGAGGCCGACACGTTGATGAACCTGGCCCGCGCCGCGGCCGGGCAGCGCGGCCACTGGTCCGGCTACCGATCCGTGGTGCCGCACTGGTTCCGCACCTTCACCGACCTCGAACCCGCGGCCGCGGAGATCCTCACCTGGCACGGCGAGCGCATCCCCGGCCCGTTGCAGTCCGAGCACTACATGCTCAAGCAGTTCACCGAAGCCGGCGCCACCGACGTCACCTCGCTGGTCCGCAACCGCTTGGACCGCAAGGCCGTCTTCGAGCAGCAACAGCCGCCCTACTACCGGTTCATCATCAGCGAGGGCGCCCTGCGCCGCGCGCCCGGCGGCTCCGCCCCGGCGGTGATGCTGGACCAGGTCGAGCATCTGCTGGCGCTGGACAAGCATCCGCGCGTGTACGTGCACGTGCTTCCGTTCGGCGCGCGGCTCGCCGCCGTGCCCAACGACTTCACCATCATGCGATTCCCCGACCGCACCAGGGATTTCGTCTACATCGAACACTCCGCCGGCGGGTTGTACCTCGACGACGTCAAGGACTTCAACATCTTCGTGGACTCTTGGGACAGGCTGCGCGGCGCCGCGCTGGAACGCCAGGAAACCCGGCAGTTCCTCAAGGAACTCGCCGAGCTGTACAGAACACAGATGCAAGCCTGAGATGGATCCCCGGTTCCTCCCCGAAGGCGTGGACCTCGAGCGGCCCAACGCCGCCCGGATCTACGACTGGGCGCTCGGGGGCACCGCGAACTGGGCGGTGGACCGGGAATTCGGCGAGCAACTGGTCAAGACCTTCCCGCTCGTGCGCACCGCGGCCAGGGCGAACAGGGCCTTCCTCGGCCGCGCGGTCCGGTATTGCGCCGAGCACGGCGTGACCCAGTTCCTCGACCTCGGCTCCGGCGTGCCGACGGTCGGCAACGTCCATGAGATCGCCGATGACGTCGACGCCGACAGCCGGTGCGTGTACGTCGACAACGAACCGGTCGCCGTCGCGCACGCCAGGATCCTGCTGGAGAAGAACGGCGATCCGGCCAGGCACGCGGTGATCGGCGGCGACCTGCGCGAGGCGGACGACATCTGGGAACAAGCCTTCGACACCGGCGTGCTCGACCCGGCGAAACCGGTCGCCCTGCTCACCGTCGCGGTCCTGCATTTCGTGCCGGGCCCCGAACTCGACGGCGTCATCGCGCGCTACCGGCGGCTCCTGCCCGCCGGTTCCTTCTACGTCCTCTCCCACGTCACGATGTCCGGCGTGGAGGGTGACGAGCTGGCCCAGATCCAGCGCGTCGTGAAGCAGTACGAACAGTCGAGCACGCCCGCGTCCTTCCGCGACAGGGAAGAGATCCTCGGTTTCTTCGGGGATTTCGACCTCGTGGCGCCGGGTCTGGTCCCGGTCGGCGCATGGCGGCTGGACGATCCCCGCTCGCCTGCGGTTGACTGCGCCATCGGCGGGGTCGCCCGCAAACCCGGTTCCTGACGAGGTGTGACGGTATGACGACGCAACACGACCCCATCGACCCGGTGGCCCCCGAGGGTGTCGATCTCGAACGGCCCAACGTGGCCAGGGTGTACGACTGGTTCCTCGGCGGTTCGGCCAACTGGGCCATCGACCGCGAATTCGGCTCGCAGGTGCTCAAGCAGTTCCCGGAGGTCAAGACCTTCGCCCGCGTCGGCCGCGACTTCCTCGGCCGCGGCGTGGGATACCTGGCCCGCCAGGGGATCACGCAGTTCCTCGACATCGGCTCCGGCGTGCCCACCGTCGGCAACGTCCACCAGATCGCGAGCGCGATCAACCCGGACAGCCGGGTCGTCTACGTCGACATCGAACCGGTCGCCGTCGCGCATTCCCAGCTGCTGCTGGAACGCGAGGGCCTGCTCGGGCGGCACGCGGTGCTGCAGGGCGACGTCCGGGATCCCGCCGACATCTGGAAACGCGCCCTCGAGACCGGGGTGATCGACCCGCGGCAGCCGATCGGGCTGGTACTGGTCGGCCTGCTGTACTTCCTCGGCCCGGAGGAGCCCGTCCACGAGATGGTCCGGCAGTACCTCGATTTCCTGCCGTCCGGTTCGTACTTCCTGTCCTCGCATCTGACCGAGGACGGCGTCACGCGCAAGGAAGGCGACAACCGGGAGAACGTCCAGGAGCTCTACAAGAAGACCAGCGCGCCGTTCCACCTGCGGTCGCGCGCGGAGTTCGCCGCGTTCTTCGACGGGCTGGAGCTGGTGGAGCCGGGGATCGACTGGATGGCCACCTGGCATCTCGACGAGGCGGATTCCCGTGCCAGCGACCGGTTCGCGGACGACCCGACGTTCACCGGCGGCCTCGGCGGCCTGGGCCGCAAGCCCTGATCCTTCCTCAGGCCCGGCCGGTCAGATGCCCGATCAGGGGCGTCAGCTCGAACTGACCTTCGAGCGGCCGGCCGGTCCTGATCAGGTCCCGGTGCGCGCCCGGCGAATCGACTTCGGAGTTCCACGGCGGCTGCTTGCGCAGCGGCGCCTGGATGAGGCTGAACCCGAACCGCTGACGCAGTTCCAGGCCGATGGTGCGGTGGTGGTGCTTCGCCGAGGCCAGGCGTTCGTCCTCACGGCGGAACAGCAGCGTGGTGAGACGGACGGCCACGGCGGTCACACCCCCCGGCTCGGACGCGGCAACCGCGCCTGGTCGGCCGAACCGGCGAGGCCGAGGCAACGCTCACAGGGCATCCCCGAACCGACGGGGACCCATTCCAGGTGGTCGTAGGGCATCGCCGCACCACAGCGGGCGTGCAGGAACTCGGGGTGCGAACCCCTGGAGTGCAAGTCGAAAAGATGCGCGGAGCGGCGGCTTTCGCCCGCCGTCCCGGCCATGAGCCTGCCGACGGCGAGTACCGTCGCCGGCATGGTGTCCTGAATGATCACGCTGATCCCTCCCCCACGAGGTCGGCGGTGGGTGGTCATGCGCCGCGGGGCAGACGTCCCTGCCGGTCATCTGCCGTCGATGGCCTGCCGAAACGGCGAACCGTACTGCGAGCGATTCACCAACAACCGAGCCCCGGCCGCTGCGATTAATCCTACTCCTGGAATAATCTTCATGTCGAGGGTGGGCGGAGTTGATCACCCACTTGGCCGTGCGGGATAGTCCCGTTGAGGCAGGGAGAAGCCGGGACGGTGACGGTTCGCGCAGGTCGCGGCCGCACCCCCGACCGACGTTCGGAGGTACGACCAATGGCCGATTATCCATCGGCGGCGGATTACGATCCGACCACGGCCGTGTCGCTGTTCGACGACTCCGCGTGGGAGAAATCCTTCGCGAGCGAGCCCAACGGGGGGAACTGCGTCGAGGTCAACCTCGCCCGTGAAGGCCTGGTGGGGGTCCGTGACACCAAACTGGCCAACAGCCCTGTCTTCGTCTTCGATTCCGGTGAGTGGAACGCCTTTCTCAAGGCGGTCAAGGCCGGACAGTTCGATTTGAGCCCATGACGAAAGGCTCGCGTGCCCATCGGGACACGCGAGCCATCCGATCTTCGGTCACTTCGAGTCACACCGTCGCGGGAAGCCCGTTCCCCCGTAGCCGGGATTTCGTCCGCCGCCACGCGACGGCGATCAGGACGGCGAGGACGATCAGCGGGATCAGGCTGATCGACCAGCTCACCGCCATCGGCGGCCCCGGCTGTTCGAGCACCGCCAGATCACGGAGTTCTCCCGCGCCCTTGCCCGCGGGCCCGTCGATCTCGAACCGGAACGTCCACGAGCCCTGTGTCTGCAGGGCCCGGATGTCCAGTCCCCACACCTCCAGTTTCCGCGGATGCTTCGCCAGCGGCTGGGGACGGCCCAGCCGCCCGGTCTCCGGATTGAGGAACGCGAGCGTCCCCGACTTCCCGGCGATCCCGTCGTCCGGGATGAACGTGAAGTCCAGCGATTGCATGGCGCGCAACGGCCACGTGCTGAAACCGACGGTCATCCCGTACGGCCCGACCTGAACCCGTTCGGTGTGGACGATGTTCACCGGTTCGTAGGCGTTCGCCGCGGGCGTGGTCGCGAACAGCAACCCGATCGCCGCCGCCAAGGCCAGCAATGTCTTACGCATGCGCGTTCTCCCCCTTCGCCGGGGCCAGCAGCCTCAGCATCCCGCCGAACCGCCACCCGGCGAAGCCGCCGAGCAGCCCGACCACCGCGCCGGCGGCGCCGGTGGCGAACACGACCGCCCAGGGCATCCGGTCGGAGCCGTAGACGATCGCGTTCTGGATCGGCATGCTCGCGCCGACCAGCAGCCCGCCGATCACGCCTGCCAGCACCGAAACCCGGCCTGCCGGCCAGCGGCGTGAGAGCAGGTACACCGCTTCGAGCACGGCCGCGATCGGCAGCAGCGCCATCGGCATCATCGACGGCATCGCGGGGACGCCGTCGATGTAGTCGCGCATCGGCAGGCCGACCGCGCTCGCGTAGGCCTCGGCGGCCCACGGCGAGAACCACCAGGTGATCGCCTGGATGACCGCCAGCGCCGCGGCGACCCGGACCGCTCCGCCCGGCCTTCCCCAGAACCCGGCGCCCGCCGAGACCAGCAGCACCGAAAGCAGCGCGATGCCGACGGAGACGACGTCGAGCCCGTCGACGTCGATCTGCTGCAGCCCCAGCACGGTCACCGTGCTGAACGCGATCAGCACGCCGAGGCTGCAGACCACGCCGACGGTGCCCCAGCGGTGTTCCCGCGCGGCCGCGAACACCATGACCGTGCCGATGATGCTCAGCGTGATCGACAGCAGCAGCCCGATATGCGGCGGCGAGTCGATCACCGCGTCGAAGCCGTACAGGCCGTGCCACCACTGATCCCACAGTCCGTACAGCAGGAACATCGCCGCGCCCGTCCCGGTCACCAGGTAGCCCGCCGGTGCGGCGAAGACCTTGCCGAAGACGTTGATCGCCCGGCCGCCGACCCGCGCGTCGACCGGCCGTCCCGCCCGGCGCGCGGCCGTCGTCATCAGCACGACCACGAGGCTCGCGAGCCCGGAGATCGCGCTGCCCGAGTACAGGAACAGATGCGGCATCGTGAAGAACGTGTCCGGGCCGACGTCGCCGTGCCACTGGATGTCCCAGGTCAGCCCGACCAGCGAGATCACCGATCCGGCCAGCACCGTGCCCGCCGGTACGAGACCGGTGCGTTCACTGCGCGCCACCGGGACGGCCCTCGCCCCTCCCGCGGTGAGATCCATACCCCCGACCTCCCTCTCTTACTTGACCAGCAAAGGAAAAACGTGCTGCGTGGCGCCGGACGGCCCGCGCAGTGAAACGGTGATCTCCCATTGCCCCGACATCGGCAGCAGGACGTCGCCGGTGCGGAACCGGCCCGGTCCCTCCGCGATCGCGGGCGACGGGGCGAGCGCGTGCCCCATCTGCGGCATCACGGGTTCGAGCGTGACGACGTCCGGCGTGGCACCGGTGACGGTCAGCGCGAAGACATTGCCGCCCTGGTGCGGATCTTCGACCGAAAGCTGCACCGTGTACGGGCCCTGCGTCGAGCGCTGCACCTGCGCCCCGCCGCTGCTCGGCCACACCAGCCACGCCACGATCGCCACCGCGAGCACGGCGACCATGGAGATCAGCAGAACCGGCCTTCGTCTGTCCACTGTGGAACTCACTGCGGTGCCCCTTCCGCCGGGACCTCGATCTCCATGGGCACGGTCAGCACCGTGTAGTCGCGTTCGGCCTGGAGCCAGACGCGGTACTTGCCGGGTGCGGCGAAGGTGTAGGTGAACGGGACGTCGGGCCCGTACGCGGCGACCGTTTCATCGGGTTTGTCCGGCATGCCCGGCGATTGCGGGATCATCGAGTGCACGTGGGCCCAGGTCGGCGCGGCAGCGGCATCCGCGCCGACCCGGTGGTCGCCGGTGATCGGGCCGACGACGATGAGATGGCCGAGCATGCCCAGCCAGGGCTGGAGATCGGCCTTGCCGAAGCGCGCGGTGATCGTGGTCGGTGTACCCGGCCGCACCTCGACGTCGACCGGATTCCCTTGGACGACCCGCTTTCCTGCTCCGGCGGGGACTGGCTCCACAGGGGAGCCCGTTCCGGCCGCGACATTCATCGTGCTGCGGACCAGTTGCACACCGCCGCCTCGCCGGGCGAGTTCTGCGGCGACGGCATAGATCCCGGCCTCGGGCGGAGTGAACTTCACGCGGTAGTCACCGGGGCCGACGCGGACGGGATGCAGATGCCAGAGCCTGCCCGTCGGCGAAATGACGACGAGGTGGATCAAAGCGTTGTCGTGCACCAGAAGATCGTCGACCGGGCGGCCGGTCGCGCCGTCGGCGAGGGCGAGGCGCACCTGCGCGAGCGATCCCGCGCGCGCGTTCGGCGAATTCACGGCCAGATTCACCGGCGGCCGTGAGAAGTCCACTGTGGACATCTGCGCGTTCGCGTACGGGTCTTGGACGTTGTCGATCGTCGGATCCAGTGCCGCGCCGGGGGCGGGCGGCGGCGGAGTGGACGCCGACAGCATCGCGCCGGTGACCGCGACGGCGAGCGCGGCGACCATCCCGCCCGCCGGGATCAGCGCGAGCTGCGGCCGCCGGACGCGCATCGCGACGACGAGGCCGAGCACCAGGAACACGCCCGCGGCGACGAAACCGCCGAAGGTGGCCTTCTCCCACGGAGGGATGACCCTGGCCGGGACGATGAACGGGATCGACGCGGTGTCCGTCCCGTCGTCGAGGCCGAGTTCCCAAGGGCCGGGCTGATCGACGCGCAGCTGTGCCGCATGAGCACCGGGTTTCCCGTCCAAATGCACCGTCGTTTCGGAAAACGTGGTTCCAGCGGCCGACGCGCGCAGTTTCAGCGTTCCCGGCGCGCTTCCGGTGTGCGTGACGACGTCGACATGCAGCGGGCCGGGCGCGATGTCCATCCGCCGCAGGATGACCGTGAGATCCCGCGTGCCGAGCGTCTGCGCCACCTGGACGTCCGCGCCGCTCGACACGCCGTCCGCCCGCGCGGTGCCGGACAGCAGAACGGACGCCAGCGCGCAGAGCACGAGTACGCGGGCGATGACCATCGGCGCCGTGCGCCGCCCCCTCGGTGAATTCCCCATCCCGGCCGAAGTTAACGACGACGGCCCGGGAAAGCGTCACAGCGCCGGGTGAATCGGGGTCCCCCGTAAAGGGGACGGCGTCCCTTACTCCGGTTGGGGTCAGCCCCCGAGGAAACGATACGCGCGTGGATGCGCCCGGAACCAGACGTTGAGCCTGCCGATCCGCCGCACGAGCGAAGACCGCAACGTCACCGGCACCAGGCCGCCGAAGAGCCGCACCGCCCGTCGGAATCGGTCGAATCGGCACTGGTCACGGGCGGTCCACTGTAGACCGAGCCGGTCTCGCAGGGCGGGCGGCAACGTGGCGCGGATGACGAACATCTGTCCCCGATGCTGCCACCGCTGAAGCCGGACCCATCGTTTGTCGGGCAGCCACCGCCAGGGTTTCTTCACCGTCCGGATCGTTTCGAACAATGTCGAAATCGTCTCGTTCGGGCCGAATCCGTCGATCATGTCCGCGTAGTACCGCTCGAATTCCGGCCAGGTCGGCGGCAGGTCTTGCTCGCGCAGACCGAGAAGCCGTCCGACGTCGCACATCTGCGCGTAGTATTCGTCCAATTCGGACGGAGTCATCGGCGTACCGTAGAACCGTTGTGTGTCAACGGGAACCATGACGAGCGTGGCGTGCACCCAGGCGTACGCGGGCGGGTTCAGCGCGCTGTAGCGGCGGCCGTCGTCGATGCCGGTGAACGACCGGTGCAGCGCCCGCAGCCGGTCGGCCTCGTAGCGCGCGCCCTCCGGGCCGCCGTAGATGTAGATGGACAGCGACGCGGCCGTGCGCATCAGCCGGGTCCACGGATCCTCGATGTAGTCGGAATGATCCCGCACCCCGGCCGCGACGACCGGATGCGCGACCTGCAGCACCAGCACCTGGCCCGCCAGCAATCCGGCCCGGAAGTCGCCGAAGTACTTCCACGCCGCCGTCCCCTTGACGATCGGCGGACCGGTCATGACGCGCCGCGGACGAGCATCATCAGCGATTGGGCCACCCCGACGCCGTCGTCGCCCGTGGCCAGCCTGCGCAACTGCAGGCCGGCGATCAGCGCGACCACCGGACCGGTCAGCCGGTCCGGGGACGGCACGCCGAGCGTTTTCAGGATCACCAGCGCGAGTTCGTCGTACGCGGCGAAACAGCGGGCGGCCGCGTCCTGGAGTCCGGGGTCGCGCGCGGCCTGCAGGTACAGCTCGTGCGCGCCGAGTTCGTCGGTGCCGAACGGCAGCTGCGCGATGACCTGCTCGACCACCGACGCGGCCTGCTCGACACTCAAGCCCTGCTCGCGGTACGCGTCGACGAATCCGGTCAGCTTCGTGGTCTCTTCTTCGACGAACAGCAGCATCGCCTCGCGCAGCAAGGCGGTCTGGCTGGGGAAGTGGTAGGTCAGCGTGCCGAGCGAGACGCCGGCCGCGGTCGCGATCCGGCGGTTGGTCAGCCCGCCGACCCCCTGTTCCCCGACCACCTTGAGGGCGGCGTGGAGGATGGCCTCGCGGGTGTTCACCAAACGGTCTCGGGTTTGCGGTCCTGCCACCGTTCGACCTCTTCCAGTTGCGCGGCCAGCGAGATGAGCCGCTCCTCGGCGTGCGAGGGGCCGAGCAGCTGACCGCCGAGCGGCAGGCCTTCCGGGCTCAGCCCGGCCGGGACGTTGACCCCCGGCCAGCCCAGCACGTTCCACGGCCAAGCGTAGGGGCACGCGGCGATCATGGCCTGGTCGGTCTGCCAGCCGGAGAGCTTGTCGAAGGTGCCGATCCGCGGTGGCGGCGTGGCGGTGGTGGGCGTGAGCACGACGTCCACCCGGCCGAACACCGAGCCGATCTGCCGTTGCAGCAACGGTTCCGTGGCGCGGGCGAGCCGCAGCGCCGGACCGGCCAGTGCCGAACCCTGCCGCGCGTTGGCACGCGTGCGCGGATCGAGCCGCGCCTGGTCCGGGACGCGGCGGGACCAGTCACGCACGCCGACGAGGGAACGCGGCAGGAAGGTGAGGCCGATCAGCCGGTAGTCGGGTTCGATCTCGACGATCTCGTGGCCCAGTTCGGCGAACCGCTCCGCGAGCCGGACGACGGCCGCGTGCGCCTGCGGGTCGAGCTTCGTTTTCGTCGCGGTGAAAGGGATCCGCGTGGACAGCCCGATCCGCATACGGCCCGGCTCGCGGCGGGCGGCCGCCTGGAACGCGGTGCCGGTGCCGGCGGCGACGTCGAGCAGGAGGGCCGCGTCGGCGACGGTGCGCGCGAGCGGACCGACCACGGTCAGGCCGTGGAAGAGTTCGCGTCCGGTCGGGACGCGGCCGCGCTGCGGTTTGATCCCGACGAGATCGGTCCACGCGGCCGGGATCCGGATCGACCCGGCTCCGTCGGAACCCAGCGCGGCGGCGATCACCCCCGACGCGATGGCCGCCGCCGCGCCGCCCGAGGAACCGCCCGGGGTGCGCTCGGTGTCCCACGGATTGCGGGTCGCGCCGAACGCGGGGCCTTCGGTGAACGGCCATTGGCCGAGTTCCGGGGTGTTGGTCTTGCCGATGAGCACCGCGCCCGCCTCGCGGAGCGCGGCGACCGGCGGGGAATCCGTTGTCGCGACGGAGAAATCGCCCTCGCAGCCGAACGCCGTCGGCAGCCCGGTGACGTCGAGGTCGTCCTTGATCGCGGTCGGGACGCCGAGCAGGGGAGCGGATTCGCCGCCGGCCAGCCGCCGGTCGGCCTCCTCGGCCTCGCGAAGGGCTTCTTCGGCGCGAAGGCACTTGAAAGCGTTGAGAACGGGCTGGCTGGCTTCGGCCTTTTCGAGCGCTTGCCGGGTGAGTTCGACGGAAGTGACCGCGCCGCTGGCGAGCATCGAGGCCTGTTCGGCGAGGCCGGTGAACGCGAGGTCCGTCTTCGAGGTGGTCATGGGCTCCCCCTGCAGGTTCTCGTTCGTTCAAACGAACGATACCACCGAGTAGCCTCGGTGTGGTTACGTGAAGTTCATGAATCTCGATCGCTTCCCCCGCGTCGACCTCGGCGGCTACCCGACGCCGCTGCATCCCGCACCCCGGCTGGGCGAGGCCCTCGGCCTGCCGAAGCTGCTGCTCAAACGGGACGACGTGCATCCGCTCGGGGTGGGCGGCAACAAGCTCCGCAAACTCGAGTTCCTGCTCGGCGCGGCGATCGAGAACGGCGCCGACACGGTGATCACCTTCGGCGCGCTGCAGACCAACCACGGCCGCCAGACCGCCGCCGCCTGCGCGAAGCTCGGGCTGCGATGCGAGCTCGTGCTGACGGCGAAGGTCCCGCGCGACGGTGAAGCGTACGAACGGTCCGGCAACGTCTCCCTCGACCATCTCTTCGGCGCGAACGTGCACATTTGCCGCGACGGCGAGGAGACCGGGAAGACCTACGACCGGCTGATCACCGAGGCCGCGGCCGAGGGGCGCCAGGTGGCGACGTTCCCGGTGGGCGGCTCCGACGGTGTCGGGGCGCTCGGCTACGTCGCGGCCGCGCGCGAGATCGGCGGCCAGCTCTCCGAGCTGGGGATCACCAAGGCGAGGCTGGTCGCCCCGCACGCCAGCGGCGGGACCTCCGCGGGGCTCGTCGTCGGCGCGGCGGACCTCGACCGGCTGACGCTGGACATCGCCTGCGTCAGCCATCCGGTCGACGAAGCCCTCGACAACCTGGCCGATCTCACCATCGCCGCCTCCGCGCTGCTCGGCACCGAGCCGCCGTCACTCGACGGGTTGCGCATCGACGACCGCACGATCGGCCCCGGCTACGGGATCCCGACCGGCGAGACGTGGGACGCGGTGCGGCTTTTCGGCCGCACGGAAGGAATCGCGCTCGATCCCGTGTACACCGGCAAAGTGGGCGCCGCGCTGGTCCGCTGGGCCGCCGAAGGCCATTTCGCGCCCGACGAGCACGTCGTCTTCCTGCACACGGGCGGGCTGCCCGGTCTCTACGGCTACGCCCCCGAATTCGCCGACGCGGTGCGCCGCTGACGCGACCTTCAGCATCCCGGCGATCAGGATCACGTGTGCCACCAAGGAAACCCGCTGCATGACCCCGACCGGCGCGATGTCGGTCAGCGTCTTGAAGAACGGGATGTCGGACAGGCGCACGAAGATGAAGCTGAGCCCGAAGACGACGAGACCGGCCGCGCTGCCCCAGGCCAGGCGCCCGACGAGCCTGGCCGCCGGGGTGCCGCGCAGGTTGTCGCGCAGGGTGAAGCCGGCGGCGGGCAGGCTGAGGAACGCGATGAGGCACGCGTACAGGTGGATCTCGCCGCTGACCGGATCGGGGAACTCGGGGTAGCTCGCCGGGAAGATCGCGGCCGCCGCCAGCCCCAGCGACCACAGCACGAACAGCAGTTTCGTGGTGCGGCTGAGCGGGATCCCGGCCGCGGCCAGCGCGCCGAGCGCGGTGAGCGAGCCGATGGACAGGGAGAGCACGCTGGCGCCGAGCATGCCGGTGCCGCGGTCGACGTAGGCGTAGCTGGAGAGCGTGTCGAACACCGGATCCCGTGAGCTGATCAGGTGGAGCACGACCATGGTGAACAGTGCCCAGCCGATGGCCGCGCCCGACGCGATCAGCCACGGTCTCGTCCGCGATCTCTCCCCAGGCAACGTCATGCGTCCAGCGTGCTCGCGCGGGCGCGGATTTCCGATCCGGGAAGCCCCCGGTTTTACCCTGGGGCTACCCCGAAGTCGACGAGTACCAGTAGCTGGTCATCGTGCCTTTTCGCGCGGGGCCAGCGCTCGCCGTCGGGGTCCTGTTTCTCCGCCGTGCGCACCGCGTCGAGGACGGCGTCGGGGCCACGCTCCCGGCTGATCGCGAGCACCTCCGGCCAGTCGAACAGGCCGTACTCGTCGACGCCGATCGCGACACCGTCGGTGGCGAGGAGCAGGGCGTCGACCTCCGAACGCGGCCAGCTGCGGCGGACGGCCTCGGCGGCGGCCGTGGGTTCCGCTTCGGCGACCCAGAAGCCGTCCGGCGCGTTGCGTTTCGCGCGGACGTCGGCGCCTGTGCGGAGCTGACCGCTTCTGCGCAGCGAGACGAGCCTGTCGTCGGTGAGCGGGTCCGCGCCGGAGGGACCGAAGGCGACGATGGGGCTGTCGGCGAGCACCAGCCCGTCGACGGTGTCGTCCGTCCAGCGCGCGATCGCGACCGTGCTCGACGGTGAACGTCCCGGTTCGAGGCCCTCGCGGCGGGCGACGTCGGCGATCGACTCGGCCAGCAGCACCGCGAGATCGGCTTGGGGTTCGGCGGTCAGCGCCCGCGACAGGCTGTGCACGAGCAGGCTCGCGTACCAGCCTCCGGACGGCAGATCCGGCCTCGGCGCCGTCGCCCCGTCGAGCACCACCACGGCGTTGCCGAGGACGGCGACGTGGTCTTCGGTCGGGCGCGTCGATCCGTCCGCGCCTACTCCGTCCCTTTCCGCCACTGCGATTTCGACCATGTCCCCGACCCTAACTGTCAACCGAGGTTGACGCGGGCGGGATGTCAACGTAGGTTGACGTCATGACCGAAGCGACAGATCTGGCCGCGCGAGCCGGCGACCGCGATCCCCGGGTGGGATTGCGCGCCGTCGCCGCCTTGCGCCGGCTGTTGGAACAACTCGAGGCCGTGCAGGTCCGCAGCGCGCGGGTGCACGGCTGGTCCTGGCAGGAGATCGCGGCCGAGCTGGGGGTCAGCAGGCAAGCGGTGCACAAGAAGTACGGGAGGCATTGATGTTCGAACGGTTCACGCCCGAACTTCGCGAGGTCGTCGTCGGCGCCCAGCGGGTGGCGTCGGACGAGGCGTCCGCGAACGTCGACCCGCTGCACCTGCTGACGTCGCTCTCCCGGGGCACCGGCGTGCTGACCGCGCTGGGCTGCCCGGCGGACGAACTGGCCGACGACCTCCGGCGCGTCCGCCGCCGGGGCGGGATGAGCGACGCCGATGTCGAGGCGCTGAGCGGGTTCGGCATCGACGTCGAGCACATCGTCGAGCGGGTCGAACAGACCCACGGCCCGGGCGCGCTGACCGGCGGGCAGCGCGCCGGACGCGGACATCGTCCGTTCACGCCGGAGGCGAAGAAGGTGCTGGAGAAGAGCCTTCGCGAAGCCATCGACGTCGGCAGCAAGCGCATCGAAGGGGAGCACCTCCTGCTCGCGCTGACGGCCGTTCCCGGCGTGGCCGCCGACGTGCTCGCGCAGCGGGGCATCGACTACCTCGCCGTCCGTCGCCTCCTTGAGCAACGAGAGGCCAGCTGACCAAACCCGCACACGCGTGATCAGAGGCGTAACTCGCGTGATTGAAGGCGGATCTCGCGAGTTGCGTCTCTGATCACGCGAGTTACGCCTTCGATCACGGGTGGGCGCGCTCCCGCCACACGACGTACGGCAGGAACGCCTGGGTCAGCGGGCCGATGGCGAGCGCGTACAGGACCGTGCCGACGCCGACGGTGCCGCCGAGCAGCCAGCCCGCGGCCAGGACGGTGATCTCGATGAGGGTCCGGACGAGGCGGATCGACTTGCCCGTCCGGGCCGCGAGGCCGGTCATCAGCCCGTCGCGGGGGCCGGGGCCGAGCCGCGCACCGACGTAGATCGCGGCGGCGAGACCGTTGAGCACGACCCCGGCGACGAGGTTGAAGATCTGCCAGCCGAGCACGTCCTGGTCCGGCAGGAAGAGCCGCACGAGGTCGACGGTGAGCGAGATGACCACGACGTTGGCCGCGGTCCCGATCCCGGGCCGCTGCCGCAGCGGGATCCACAGCAGGAGAACGAGGACCGACGCGATCGCGGTGACCGTGCCGAACGAGAGACCGGTGATCTTCATCAGGCCTTCGTGGAGCACGTCCCACGGGTCGAGGCCGAGTCCCGACCTGGTCAGCATGGCCATGCTGCCGCCGTAGAGGGCGAGCCCGCCGACGAGCTGGAGCGAACGGCGGGTGGTGTCCTGCGAGATGCCGACAGGTTTGAGGTCGAGTTTGAGTGCCACGAGTGCACCATCAGGGGTAAGTGGCTGCCTTGACCATGGCCAATCTGGAACAATTGGCCTTATGGAACCGCTGATCCCGCTGACTGGACGCGTTTCGGGGCCAAAATTGGCCATCTTGCTGGGGAGTTGGCGGCAGAGTGGTTCTCGACACGGTGCCGCGGATCTGGCGGCCGCCGTCGAGCTGCTGGTGCTCGACGGCAGGCTGCCGCTCGGCACGAAACTGCCCGCCGAGCGGGAGCTCGCCGAGGCGCTGGACGTCAGCCGCACGCTGATCGGCGCCGCGCTGGACAAACTGCGCGCCGACGGCCTGGTCGCGAGCCGTCGCGGGGCGGGTTCGTGGATCGCGGCGCCCGGCGGCCGCGGCCGGAGCGCGATCCTGCCGACCGGCGAGGACCTCATCGACCTCGCCCAGGCCTGCCCGCCCGCCGTCGCCGGTCTGGTCCCGGCCGTGGACGCCGCGCGGAAGGCGCTGGTGGACCACCTCGGCGAGAACGGCTACCAGGTGCGCGGCCTGCGGATCCTTCGTGAGCGGATCGCCCGTCGCTACACCGAGCGCGGTCTGCCGACCAACGCCGAGCAGGTGATGGTCACCAACGGCGCGCATCACGCGTTCGTGCAGATCCTGCGCATGCTGGCCGGGCCCGGCGACCGGGTGCTCGTCGAGCAGCCGACGTACCCCAACTCGCTGGAAGCCATCGGTGCCGCGCACGCGATCGGGGTTCCGGTGCCGTTGGACCCGGTCACCGGATGGGACGTCGTCGGCATCGAGGCCGCGCTGCGCCAGTCCGCGCCGAGGCTCGCGTACTTCGTCGCGGACTTCCAGAACCCGACCGGTCTGCGCATGGACGCCGGCGGCCGGGAGCGGCTCGCGGCCGCACTGAACCGCACCCGGACGCCGGCGATCATCGACGAGACGCTGGTCGAGCTGGACCTCGAAGGCGATCCGGCGGACGGACCACCGCCGCTGGGCGCGTTCCTGGGCGATCTCGGCATCACGATCGGCTCGGCGTCGAAATCGCACTGGGCCGGCCTGCGGCTCGGCTGGATCCGCGCGTCCGAGGACATCATCGGGAGGCTGATCGCCGCCCGGTTCGCCGTCGACCTGGGGTCGCCGGTGTTCGAGCAGCTCGTTCTCGCGGAACTCCTCGACGACGGCGGGGCCGCGCTGGCGCACCGCCGCCAAGAGACGCTGGCCCTGCGCGACGCGCTGACCGGGGCGCTCAACTGGTACTGCCCGGACTGGACGTTCACCGTCCCACCCGGCGGGCTCTCGCTGTGGTGCCGTCTGCCGGAGCCGATGAGCACGCGGCTGGCCGTCGCGGCGGCGGGACACGGGGTGCAGGTGGCGCCGGGCTCGCGGTTCGGTGTCCACGGCGGGCTGGAGCGCTGGCTGCGGCTGCCGTACGCGCTTCCGGCCGAGACGCTCTTCGAGGCCGTACGCCGCCTCGGCGCGGCGGCCGCTTCGGTGGCCGCGACTCCCGCCGT
Organism: Amycolatopsis sp. WAC 04169; assembly: GCF_003947535.1. NCBI lineage: Bacteria > Bacillati > Actinomycetota > Actinomycetes > Pseudonocardiales > Pseudonocardiaceae > Amycolatopsis > Amycolatopsis sp. WAC 04169. The sequence goes on from NZ_QHJI01000001.1 coordinate 877,007, forward strand.
CGCCGCCCCGGTCGCCGTCCAGGTCACCTGATTCCCGCATTTCGTCCTCTGAATGCGGGCCGGGAACGGAAATAGCCGGTGCGCCGGCGGGGCTGCCGATGCTCCAGGGAGGGCATCGGCGCCGCACGACCAGCGCACCGGCTATCCGGCCCGCCCCGAGGCCGAAACCTCGGGACGGGCACCGCGGCGGTTACCCGGCACAGCCCCTCGACGTGCCGGGAACCGCCCGCGGTTCAGGCGGACTTCGAGCTTGGCCGGCTCCTGCTCGGCGCGGTGAGCAGAAGCCCCCGGAGTCCACCCGGTGCTGGTCCCGGCGCCGCAGGGGCAGCGCGGCGCCGGGGCCGGGATCCGAACCGGCCGGGCGCGGTCGGCCGTTCGGAAAGACTTTGGGGTTGCCTGAAAAGGGGCAGGCGAAAGCGGCTTATGCCAGAGGATTCATCAGGCGTCGAAACCAGAAGTTGATCTTGGTTTGGACGTGGTTCTCCCCGGCGACCCGGTCAGGTCAGTCGGGGGAGGTGGCCGGAAGCGCGGCTTCCCGGCCGGTGCGCTCGCCTTCGTGGTCGCAGCCGGTTCCGATGAGCTTCAGCTGCGTGGCGGGCATTCCGGAGTCGAGCACGGCGAGCGGCCCGCGGCCGCCGCCGGTGTTGTCGTGACCCGGCTGGGCGGTCGTGGTGGGCGCGACCGGGGCCACCGGGGCGCTCGGCAGGCCACCGCCGCCGCCCGAACCGCCGCCGTCCGGGGACGCGTGCGTGTCGGACTCGGCGGGCGCGGCCGGAGCGGGCTTGGCGTCGTGCTGGACCTGGACGGGCAGCGTGACGCGGTGGTGCTGGCTCGCCGCGACCGGAACGGGGGTCTCGGCGGGGACGAGCGGACGCGGGTCCGGCGTGGCGGGTGCGGCGGGTGTGGCCGGAACGACGGCCTTCGCCGGGACGGCGATGGTGACCGAGCCGCTCGCCGACTCGCCCGAGCCGCCGCCGAAGACGGGGTCGAGCATGTCGCCGGTGCCCGGCAGGATCACCGGGGCGCCGCCGGCGCAGCACGGATTCGGCGTGATGATCGGCGAGACGACCTGGTCGCCGATTCCGTCGACGACACCGACGACCCCGCCGACGGTCTCGACGACGCCGCCGACCGTCGTCGTGACGACGTTCAGCACGCCACCGATGAGGCCGCCCAGCAAACCGTTGGACGCCTGGGGCTTCGCGGTCTTCGTTTCCGGCTCCGGAGAAGAAGTCTTCTCGACGGAACTCGTGCTCGAAACGGCCGCTTCCTCCACAGTGGCCTCGGGCTCTTCGCTCGGAACGGGAGCGGGCTCATTCGAGGTTTCGGTGGGCTCGGCGGGTTTCGTGGTCTCGGTCGTGGTGGAGTCCGAAGTGGACTCGTTCGGAGTAGTCGTTTTCCCGGATGCGGTTTCGTCCGCGGGCTGGACCACGGAGGTCTCCGGCGTCACGGGAAGTTGTTCCTCGGCCGAAGCCGGGGTGCTCAAAACGGCGCCGAGGAGCCAGCCGGTGAGCGCGAGCCCGCCCGCGAAAAGAATTCGCATGCCGGTCTTGCGGGAGGTGAGGTCGTGACGGCGCACGACTGCCGCACCACTCACAGCAATCACCACCGTCCGCGCCTGAAACCCACGTTTTCCGCGTGAGTTCGATCTTTCTTGGGGTCTCTTCCGGTCAGGTCGCAGTTCCCCCGGGGCTGCACCAGTTTTAGCACCGGAGGGGAGTGTTTCACCTCAGCCGCCGTCGATCCAGCCCGTTAGGCGGAACGACGCAACCGGCTCCGGTGCCTGGAGTACCGAAGTTGATCACTCTCGGTATGTGCCCGGCGGCCATCCGGGGACGGGTGGAACTACTCAAATCCTCGGTGACCTGACCTTTTCCGGATCCCGGATGCGGTGTGTGCCGTCGAAATCGCGTTCGGTGATCGGTGCGGCGGGCGCAAGCCGCCGGGAGGGGAAGGTCCGGGATGTGGGACGTGAACGCGGTGTCGGCGGCGGTGCTCAAGGTGCTGAAGACCTACCGGCTGAGCGAAGCCGACGCCAAGGACATCTGTCAGGAGGCGTGGCTGGAACTGCTTCGCGTGCCAGGCGCGCTACGCGACGAAGCGAAGCTGGGGGCTTGGCTGACCACCACGGCGCGGCGTCGCGCGCTTCGGATGATCACCAGGAACAGGCGCGAAACGCCGCGTCCGCTGCCCGGCGCGGAGACGACCCCGGAGGCCGAGGTCGTCCGCGCCGAACGGGACCGCGCGCTCTGGGCGGCGGTCGATCGCCTGCCGGATTCGCATCGACGGCTGGCGCGGCTCCTCGCGCACCGGCCGGAGCTGTCCTACGCCCAGATCGCGGAAGAACTGGGCCTCAGTCCGGCCAGTGTCGGCAGGCTTCGAAGACGGTGTTTGGACCGGCTCAGACGGACTCTCGAAAAAGGCGGCTGGGCGTGAACATCGGACGGGTCACCGAAGTTTGCGCAACCGGGTGACGGCTTCGTCGATGACCTCGTTGCGTTTGCAGAACGCGAAGCGCAGAAGGTGTTTCCACTCTTCCGGGTGATCGGTGAACACCTTTACGGGCACGGCCGCCACGCCCACCCGTTCGGGGAGCTCCCAAGCCAGCTCCGCGGCGTCGTCGAAGCCGAGCGGACGGACGTCGACGCAGACGAAGTAGGTCCCGGCGGTCGGCCGGACCGCGAACCCCGCGTCCGCGAGGCCGGCCGCGAGCCGGTCTCGCTTGTCCTGGAGGCTCGTGCGCAGTTCCTCGGCCCACGGCAGTTCGTGGTCCAGCGCGTGGGCGACGGCGGGCTGGAACGGGCCGCCCGAGACGAAGGTGATGAACTGCTTCGCCGCCTTCACGGCCGCGACGAGCTCAGGGCTCGCGCAGACCCAGCCGATCTTCCAGCCGGTGCAGTTGAACGTCTTGCCCGCGCTGGAGATCGACACGGTGCGGTCGCGCATGCCGGGGAAGGTCGCCAGCGGGAGATGCTCGGCGTCGTCGAACACGAGATGCTCGTAGACCTCGTCGGTGATCGCGATGAGGTCGTGCTCCACGCAAAGCTTGGCGACGGCGTCCAGCTCGGCGCGGGTGAACACCGTGCCGGTCGGGTTGTGCGGCGAGTTGATCAGGATCGCCCTGGTCCGGCCGGTCACCGCGGCGCGCAGGCCCTCGACGTCCAGCGCGAACCGGCCGTCGCGTTCCACCAGGCCGACGACCCGCCGCTCCGCGCCGGCCATGGCGACCGCGGCCGCGTACGAGTCGTAGTACGGCTCGATGACGATCACCTCGTCACCCGCCTGCGTGAGCGCGATCAGCGACGCCGCGATGGCCTCGGTGGCACCGGCGGTGACCAGGATCTCCGTGTCGCGGTCGTACTCGACGCCGTAGCGGAGCCGATGCCGCGCGATCGCCGCGCGCAGCTCGGGCCGCCCCGGACCCGGCGGATACTGGTTCGCGCCCCCGAACAGCGCGTTCTTGGCGGCGTCGAGCATTCCGGCGGGGCCGTCGGTGTCGGGGAAACCCTGGCCGAGGTTGACGGCTTCGTGGCGGACGGCGAGTGCCGTCATCTCCGCGAAGATGGTCGACGTGAAGGGCTGGAGGCGGGGTACGAGGACAGGTTCGCGCACGATCAGCCATCCTCACGGACAATGGCGGTGTGGAGCAACTGACGCCCGCCAAGGTGACCCCAGCCGATCCGCCCGGTGGAACCGCCGCCGAGGAGGAGAAGCGCCGCGGCCTGCGCAAGATGAAGATGGTCGCGCTGTCGTTCCTGCTCGGCGCGACGGTGATCTTCCTGCTGACCAGCTGGGCCGAGGCCGCCGGCTGGCCCGCGTGGGTCGGCTACGTCCGCGCGGCCGCCGAGGCAGGGATGGTCGGCGCGCTCGCCGACTGGTTCGCGGTGACGGCGCTGTTCCGGCATCCGCTGCGGATCAAGATCCCGCACACCGCGATCATCCCGAACAAGAAGGACGCGCTGGGCAGCAGCCTCGGTGACTTCGTCGGCTCGAACTTCCTGTCCGAGTCCGTGGTCCGCGAGAAGCTGAGCCGGGTCGAGGTCTCGAAGCGGCTCGGCGGCTGGCTCTCGCAGCCCGCCAACGCCGAACGCGTGACGTCCGAGCTGGCCACCGTCGTACGGGCGGCGGTCAAGGTGCTCCGCGACGAGGACGTCCAGGCGATCATGGAACAGGCCGTGGTCAAGCGGATCGTGGACAAGCCGTGGGGGCCGCCGCTCGGCAAGATCCTGGAGGGCGTGTTCGCCGACGGGGCGCACCACAAGCTCGTGGACCTGATGTGCGACCGCGCCTACGAATGGGTGCGGGACAACCACACGACGATGCTCCGCGTGGTCTCGGACCGGGCGCCGAGCTGGTCGCCGAAATTCGTCGACGAGATGCTCGCGGACAAGGTCTACGGCGAGGTGCTGTCGTTCGTCTGGGCGGTGAAGACCGACGTCAACCACCCCATGCGGCTGGCGCTGGACAAATTCCTCGGCGAGTTCGCCCAGGATCTGCAGACCGACCCCGAGGTGATGGCGCGCGCCGAGCAGGTCAAGTCCCAGATGCTGGGGCACGACGAGGTGCAGAAGCTGATCGGTTCGGCGTGGGCGACGGCGAAGGAGATGCTGCTCAACGCCGCCGAAGACCCGTCGAGCGAGCTGCGGCGCCGCGTGCGCACGGGCCTCGAGACGCTCGGCGGACGACTGGTCTCCGACGAGCACATCCGGTCCAAAGTGGACACTTGGGTGGAGGGGGCGGCGGCCTACGTCGTCACGCACTACTCCAAGGAGATCACCACGATCATCACCGACACCGTGGAGCGCTGGGACGCCGAGGAGACCTCGCGCAAGATCGAGCTCCAGGTGGGCCGGGATCTGCAGTTCATCCGGATCAACGGCACGGTGGTCGGCGCGCTCGCCGGCCTGGTCATCTACACGGTCGCGCAGCTGCTCTTCTGAGCCGCCGCGCCTATACCACACTCCGGAGGCCGCACCGGGAGTTGTCCACAGGAAGTGGAGTCATCCCCAGGGTTATCCACAGCTTTTCACGTTTTTGGCCTAACGCTGTGCACAACCCCTGGGGGTAACTCGGGGGTGGGTGACACCAGAAGTTGTGGTCGTTCGGGTCCGGCGCGGACTTCTCAGGTCGAGACGTCCGCGGTCCGGGCCCGCCAGGCCCTCGCCTTTTCGCGGTTCCCGCAGGCCCGCATCGAGCACCACGTCCTCGACCGGTTCCGCGATTCGTCGTAGAACGCCCACAGGCAGTCGTCCGCCGGGCAGATCTTGAGCCGGATCCACTCGCCGAGCACGGTCAGCCGGGTCGACGCCGCCAGCACCGCTTCACAGACCGTTTCCGAGACCAGGAGCGGGCCTTCCGTACCGAGGACGATCTCCGCCGGAGCGCGCAGGCCGAGCCGGGGGAGTCGCGGATCGCCGATCGCCGCCCTCAGCGCGTCCCGGGTTTCGCGTGCGGCCGCGGGGGTATCCGCGCGCAGCCGGTGATCGCGGGCCCAGCGTTGCCAGGACTCCAGCTCGTCCAGGAGGTCGGTGCCGCGTTCGACGTTCACCGTGTTCAGAAACTCGACCACCAGGGACGCGTCGGTGTTCACCCCGCCCAGTGTACGGGCGAGACCGGTTGTCATCGGCTTTGATAACCCTCATACTCGGTTCACTGGTTACTCGATCATTCTGGAGGCTGAACCATGGGTGCGGTACCGACCTTCGGCGCGGTGGCGCTCGACTGCCCGGATCCCGTCGCGCTGGCGGAGTTCTATCGCGAGCTGCTCGACTGGAAGGCGGCCGAAGTCGCCGAAGACGGCCATTGGGTGACCTTGCGGAACCCGGAGGGCGGCGCGCGGTTCTCGTTCCAGCGCGTGCCGGACTACCGGCCGCCCGCGTGGCCGTCCGCCGAGAACCCGCAGCAGGCGCATATCGACCTCGACGTCACCGACATGGAGGCCGCCCACGAGCGCGCGCTGGCCATCGGCGCGAAGCTGCTCGACGACTCCCCGGAGACCTTCCGGGTCTACGCGGATCCGGTCGGGCACCCGTTTTGTCTGTGCGCCTGCTGACCTCGCGGGAGAAAAATGCGTAATCTCTGATACGTGATTTGTCCGAAGTGCCAGAACGCCATGAAGACCGTCGACAAGAACGGCATCCACATCGACCAGTGCCAGGGATGCCGCGGCATCTTCCTGGACCGCGGTGAGCTGGAAGCCATCACCAACGCCGAGACCTCGTACTACGGCGGCGGCGGGCACCAGCCCCCGCCGTACCAGGGAGGTGGGCACGCGCCGGCGCCGCATTACGGCCGTCCGGACTCGCCCCGCCCGCACCGTGGGGGCTACGCCGACTCGCCGAAGGGCTACCGGGGCGGGTACTCGGACTCGCCCAAGGGGTACCGCGGCGGATACGCGGACTCTCCGCACGGCTACGGCCACAAGCGTCGCAAGGGCGGCTTCCTCGAGGGCCTCTTCGACTGACCGTGGTCCTCGATCTCAAGATCTGCCCGGCCTGCGGTGATCGCGCCGAACGGCCACGAGTCGAGAGCGGGCTGCTGGTGTGCGCGGTATGCGCGCACCGGTGGCCGTTCCGGCGGCTCCCGCTGTTCGCGCTGACCGGACCGAGCGGGGCGGGCAAGTCGACGGTCGGGCCGCTGCTGGCGCGACGGCTCGGCGATCTCGCGCTCGTGGTCGAGCAGGACGTGCTGTGGACCGGGGCGCTGCGCGACGACGTCCCCGGCCATCCCGCGTTCCGCTCGACCTGGTTGCGGATGGCGGCGATGCTGCACCAGAACGGGCGCCCGGTCGTGCTCTGCGGCACGGTCGCGCCGCCCGAATTCGAGCGGTTGCCTGAGCGCGTCTTCTTCTCCGACATCCACTACCTGGCGCTCGTCAGCGAGCCCGACGCGCTGCGCAAGCGTTTGCTGGCGCGGCCCGCCTGGCGCGAGTGGGACGAGGAACGCGTCGAGGAGATGCTGGAGTTCAACGCGTGGCTGCAAGCGGAAGCGTCCGCGATGCAGCCGCCGGTCGAGCTGTTCGACACCACCCACATCCCGGTCGAAGACGCCGTCGACCACGTCGAGCAGTGGGTGCGCGGCCTGCTTTCAGGGGCTCAACGGCCATGTGCGGCCCTCGGGTGAATCCAGCCAGATCACCTGTTCGTCCCCGTCGAGGCTGAGCTCGAACCGGTCCCGTCCGGGCTCGCCGAGGTCGAGCCATTCCTCATACGCGGCTTCGACGATCTCCCACAGCCGCCGCGGGCCGCCTTCGGCCACTTCGAACCCGTCGCCCGCCTGCCGATGGCGCAGCCAGGAGCCGTCCGGGTGAACCATGGCGGTGCTCCGGCCGTCCCGTGAGGCCGTCACGCCCGGCAGGCAGAGCCCGGCGAAGAACTCGAAACGGCTGCGGGCCTCGGTGATCACCCCCATCGGCAGCCGCGTCGGCCGCCAGGTGACCTCGCCCTCCGGCACCTTCGACTGCTTGAACCGGTGTGCGCGCAGCGGCATGAAGCGACCGTCGCGCGCGAGCACCCGCCCGTGCCCCGTCGCGCCTTCGCCCGCGACGATCCCGACGAGCACGCCGCCGATCGGCCGGTTCAGCGTGGTGAGGATCAGCCCGCCGGGCATCGTCTGCGCCAGCCACGCGGGCGGGATCGACGACACCGAGCAGGTGCAGATCACCCGGTCGTAGAGCACTCCCGCCGGGAAACCCTCGGCGCCGTCGGCGGCCGCGCACGAGGGCACGTAACCGATCTCCGCGAGCCGTTTGCGCGCGGCGTCGACGAGCTCCGGGTCGATGTCCACTGTGTACACGAGCCCGGCGCCGAGGCGGTGGCACAGCAACGCGGTGTTGTACCCGGTGCCCGTGCCGATCTCCAGTACGCGATGTCCGTCGGCGACCCGGAGCTCTTCGAGCATGATCGCCATGATCGCCGGCTGGCTGGACGAACTCGTCGGTGTTCCCGGCTGCGCGCCGAGATACCGCGCCCGTTCCCAGAGCCCGGAATCGTCGTCCAGCTGCACGACCAGTACGTCGGGTGAGTAGACGCGCCTGAGCCACTCGTCGTCGCCGTGCTCGACCGCGGCCCAGCCGTTCGCCGCCGGGACGAAGAACCGCGGCAGGAAGACGTGCCTCGGCACGGAGCGGAACGCGGTCATCCAGCGCGCGTCGTGCAGCACGCCCTCGGCGAGCAGATGCTCGACGAGGCGCCGCCGCAGCCGCGTGGCGTTCGACATCCCTCCACGGTAGCCGGGTGAGCACCAACACACCCGATGGTTGCAAGCAGAGTGCTTGCAATTGCTAGCACTCGGGCGTAGCGTTGAAGACGTCGCGAGGAGGTGACCGATGTCAGACACCGACCGGGATCAGCCCATATCGGGCGGACCGATGGAGAAGGTCGCGGACATCGCTTCCGACATCGGCGAGTACATCCGCCAGCAGCGCAGCAACGCGAAGATCTCCTTGCGGCAGCTGTCGAAACTCGCCGGCGTGTCCAATCCGTACCTGAGCCAGATCGAGCGTGGGGTCCGCAAACCCAGCGCGGAGATCCTGCAGCAGATCGCCAAGGGCCTGCGTATCTCGGCCGAGGCGCTCTACGTGCAAGCGGGAATCCTCGATCTGCCGACTGGCGGCCCGGTCGGCGACGCGATCCGCGCCGACACCGAGCTGACCGAACGGCAGAAGCAGGTCCTGCTCGACGTCTACGAATCGTTCCGCCGCGAGAACGCCGCCGCGAAGCCAGAGCCGGTGGCGCCAACCCCAGAACAAGCCGCCGAATCCAAGGAGTCAGCATGACCACCGCCACGAAGAACGACCGCAAGCACACCGCCCTCGACCAGGTCCGCACGCCGCTGCTGGCCGCCCTGGGCGCCGGCAACCTGGCCGGACAGGCCGTCGTCGACGCCGTGTCGAAGGCCAAGGAGAAGGTCGTCGAGGGCAGCGAGACCGCCCGCAAGAACATCGAAGAGCTCCCGCACGACGTCGAGGGTCTCCGCGAGAAGCTGGACCCGGCCGAGCTGCGCAAGGTCATCGACGAGTACACCGAGGCCGCGCTGAAGCTGTACAACAAGCTGGCCGAGTCCGGCGAGCAGGCGTGGGACAAGATCGCCGCGCAGCCGCAGGTCAAGAAGGCCATCGAGCAGCTCGAGGACGCGATCAGCACCGCGCAGGACCGCGTCGAGGGGGCGACCACCGACGCCCGTGAGCGCATCGACACCGTGCTCGGCAAGGTCACCAAGGGCACCCGCTCCGTCGGCGAGAAGACCGCCCGCAAGGTGACCGAGGTCGCCGGCGAGATCGCCGACGAGGTCGAGGAGATCGGCGACGACCTCGCGCACGAGACCCGCTCGGCTTCGCGCAAGGTCGCCAACAAGACCGCGCCGAAGACCACGACCACCGCGCGCCGTACCACCACCAGCCCGGCCGCCAAGAAGCCGGCGACCGCGCCGAAGACCACCGAGAAGTAAGGTCCGCGTGAATTCCAGGGCCCCTGGCACCGCTTCGGTGCCGGGGGCCCGGGTCATTCGCCCGGTTTGACGTAAGCTGAGTTCGTGTTCGTTGCCAACTGGATCCTCATCGCCATCCATTGGGGCGGCGCGCTGACGGGGCTGTTCGCGTTCGTGCACGCGCTGTTGCAGCGTGCGGACGCGTATTCGGCCGCCGATCGGAAGACCAAGCCCATCTGGATGCTCATCACCGGTGGATCCACCGTGGTGCTGACGTTCTTCCAGTTCTACGGCGGCGGCATGATCCTGTGGCTGCCCGCGCTGGTCGCGGTCCTGGTCTACCTCGTGGACGTCCGGCCCAAGCTCATCGAGGTCCAGCGCGGCGGCCGTAACTGGTGATTAGGGTGGCGGTGTGACTGACTGGACCATCGCCGGAACCCTCACCGTCGTCCCCGCCCTCACCCGCACGGATCTGCTCGCCGAGCCCGTCGCCAAGGCGCTCGCCGCCCTGCCCGATCCGGACGCCGTCGGCGTCGTCGAGATCGACGCCGAGCTGGCCGACACCGCCGCCTTCTGCGAGGCGTACGGCTCACCGCTCTCCGCGTCCGCGAACTGCGTCGTCGTCGCCGGCAAACGCGCCGGTGAGGTGCGCTTCGCCGCCGCGATGATCCTCGCCACCACCCGCGCCGACGTGAACGGCGTGATCAAGCGCCGTCTCGACGTCCGCAAGGCCTCCTTCGCCCCGATGGACGAGGCCGTCTCGCTCACCGGAATGGAGTACGGCGGCATCACGCCGGTCGGGCTGCCCGGGGAGTGGCCGATCCTCATCGACCAGCGCGTCGCCGACGAACCCGAGCTGGTCATCGGCAGCGGTATCCGCGGCGGCAAGCTGCTGATCCCGGGCTCCGTCCTCGCGTCCCTGCCCGGCGCCGAGGTGATCGACGGGCTCGCGCGCCCCGTCGAGTGAGGCTGTCCACAAAGGACTTCCCGTTGGCCTCCGCCTTCGAGGCGGAGGTCATCGAGATCGACCCGGCGTTGCTGGCGAGGCTCGGCGAGAACCGTGCCCGGGTCCTCGCCGCGCTGGACGAGCGCCCCGTTTACGGCGTGAACACCGGCATGGGGCGGCTCGCGGGGGTCGCCGCGCCCGCGTCGAGTGAGCACCAGCGGAACCTGCTGATCGGCCGTGCCGTCGGCGGCCCGCCGTGGCTCTCGGCCGACGAGGTGCGGTGGCTGCTGCTGGTGCGCCTGCGGGATCTGCTCGCGCCCGAAGCCGGCGCCAGTCCGGAGCTCGTGACCTTCCTCGTCGACCGGCTGAACGAGCGGTTCACCCCCGCCGTGCCTCGGACGGGGCTGGGCAGCGCAGGCGAGATCATCCCGCTGGCGCACGCCTTCCAGACCTTCCTCGGCCTCGGGACCGTGCTGGTGGACGGCGTCGAGACCCCTGCGTCGGAGGTGCTGGCGGAGCCGTACGAGCCAGGCCTCAAGGAGGCGGCGACCCTCATCCAGGGTTCGCCGCTGGCCGAGACGCTCGCCGCTTTCGCGCTTGCCGAGGTGCGGCAGGTGGTGGAACTCCAGACGCTGGCCGCCGCCATCGCGATCGACGTTCTCGGTGCGCCGCAAGGGATCTATCGTCCCGCGTTGGCGGGAGACGATCAGGTGCTGCGTTCGGTCCTGTGCGAGGTGAGCGGCCTGATCCGAGGTGGTGTCGAACGGCCGGTCGTGCAGGCACCCGTTTCCGTGCGGGTGGCACCGCGCGCGCTCGCTCATCTGACGCGGGTCGCCGCCGAACTGGGCGGGGTGCTCGGGCGCTCGGTGCCGACCGATTCACCCGTGTTCCTCGATGGCGAATTCGTGTCCACGACCGGGTTTCATGCCGTCGAACTCGGGCTGCGGATGGACGCGGTGACGGCGGCGCTGGTGCACCTCGGCGAAGTGAGCGTGCAGCGGACGCACCGATTGCTCGACGAGCGGTTCAGTGGTCTTCCCGCGCAGCTCGCGGTGGTGCCGGGGCCGCAGGCCGGGCTGGTCCCGTTGCACAAACGCGCGGTGGGGGAGTTGCACGCGCTGCGGCGCCTCGCCACACCCGCGACGTTGGGTTCCGTCGACACCTCCGGTGGGCAGGAGGACGTGCAGGCGTTCGCCTGGGCGGCGGGGAACCAGCTCCGTGACGCTTGCGCGCGGATGTTCGCCATCACCGCCTGCGAGCTGATCACGGGTTCGCAGGCACGGTGGCTGGCATCCGGCGATGGGGCGCCCGAGCTGCGCGCGACCTACGAGCGGCTGCGGGAGCTGGTGCCGCCCGTCGAGGAGGACCGGGCGCTGGGCCCGGCGGTGACGGCGGTGGTTTCGGCGCTCAGGAACGGGTTTCCGCACGGGACTGGATCGCCAGCCCGCGCGGAGTCACCCAACGCGTGACGAGCGCGAAAACCCCTTCACACACCAAAGCCAGCACGACGACCGCGATCCCGCCCGCCAGGATCTCGCCGTGGCCGGGTTCTCCGAGCGCGAAACCGTCCACAATGTACCGTCCGAGCCCGCCGCCGTCGTTGACGATCGCGCCGATCGCGACGGTCGCCACCAGTTGCAGGAACGCGACGCGGGCACCCGCGAGGATGACCGGTGAGGCGAGCGGCAACTCCAGGCGCAGCATGATCTGCCACTCGCGGTAGCCGGTTCCGCGCGCGGCGTCGACGGTTTCCTGCTCCAGCTGGATGACGCCCGCGTAGGTGTTGGTGAACAACGGCGGCAGCGCCAACGCCACCAGCGCGAGCATCAACGGCCAGAAGCTCGTGTCGGCTTCGAGCCGGGAAGCCAGGAACCAGAACAGGATCACCAGCCCGAAGCTGGGGATCGCGCGGCCGATGTTCACCGCGCTGGTCGCGAGGAACTGCGCGCGGCGGTAGTGCGCCAGCCACAACGCGGGCGGGATCGTCAGCACGGCCGAGATCGCCAGTGCCAGCAAGGAGAACTGGAGATGCTCGACGGTCCGGTACGGCACGCCCGCCGGATCGGTCCAGCTCCAGCGGTTCGGCTCGCCGAACCATTCGATGGTCTGGTCGATGATGCTCATCGCGACGCCGCCTTCCGCGACCACGGCGCGAGCGCGCGCCCACCGAGCCACAGCAGCAGATCCACGAGCACGGCCAGCACCACGGAAAGCCCGACGCCGACGATGATCGACGTCGGATTCGGTGTCGCGGTCTGGATGCCGTTGCGGATGAAGTACCCCAGGCCGCCCTTGCCGAGCATGGAGGTCACCGTCACGAGCCCGATCGTGGTCACCGCCGCGACCCGCAGGCCCGCGATCACCACCGGCAGCGCGAGCGGGAGTTCGACCTGCCACAGGAGCCGCGCACGCGTGAAACCCATGCCTATCGCGGCTTCGCGGACTTCCTTGGGTACTTGTTCGACGCCGGTGACGATGTTGCGGATGAGGATCAGCAACGTGTACGTCGCCAACGGGATCACCGCTGTGGTGAAGGACGTCAGGCCGGTGAAGGGAACCAGAACGGCGAAGGCGCCGAGACTCGGGATGACGTACAGGGAACCGGCCGTGCCCAACGCGATGACGTAGAACCACCGGCGACGCAGCGAAATCGCGGAAACACCGATCGACACCACCAGTCCGATGGCGAGCGCCGCCGCGGTCAGGACGATGTGCTCACCGAGCCGCTCGAAGATCTCGTCGAGGTGGCGATCCACCCAGCGCCACTCGAAGAGCGGCCGTCCGCCCTGGGCGGGAACGGGGAACACGGAGGATGCTCGCACCGGCCGACCTTACCCCGTTCGGGGCGCGGGATTCCGTTCTCTGGGAGCGCAAGGGGTGCAACTCTCAAAATGTGGATTCTGTCGTGACCCGGAGATACTGTCCATTCCTCTGAACGAGTCATAGGAGTGTGCACGTGCGCTGGACACGGAATGTTCGAGTGGGCGCGGTGCTCGCCGCCGCCGTCCTCGGTATGACCGCCTGTGGGGGCGGCGACGACGCGGCGGCCCCGGCCGCGCAGAGCAAGGGCGGGGCACCGATCGTGGTCGCCTCCTTCAACTTCACCGACAGCGTGATCCTCGCCGAGCTGTACGCGAACGCGTTGGAGGCCAAGGGTTACCCGATCACCCGCAAGCTGAACCTCGCTTCGCGCGAGCTGATCTACCCGGCGCTGAAGTCCGGCGAGCTCCAGTTCATCCCGGAGTACCAGGGCGCCGCCATCACCACCGGCTACGGCAAGGAAGCCCCGACGGACGCGGCGGGCGAGCACGAGCAGCTCAAGAAGTTGTTCGAGCCGGACGGTATCGGCCTGCTGGACTACTCGCCGGCGGAGAACAAGAACACCTACATCGTGAAGGCCGATCTCGCCAAGGAGAAGGGGCTGGCGAAGATCAGCGACCTGGCCAAGGTCGGCGACGTCGTCGTCGCCGGTGCTCCGGAATGCGCGGAGCGGCTGCCCTGCTTCAAGGGCTTCACCGACGTCTACAAGCTGAAGGCCACGTTCCAGACGGTGCAGGAGGCGGGCCCGCGCGTCGAGCAGTTGCGGTCCGGCAAGGTCACCGTCATCCCCGTCGACTCGGTGAGCCCGCTCGTCGGCGACCCGCAGTTCGTGGCGCTGGAGGACGACCTCGCCATCGTGCCGACCGAGAACGTCGTGCCCGCGGTGAACAAGAAGGTCCTCGACGAGCGCGGCGCCGACTTCGCGGCCGCCGTCAACGCCGTGAGCAAGGCGCTCGACACCGTGCAGCTGCGTGAGTTGAACAAGCGCGTCGACTCGGACGGCGAGAAGCCGGGCGATGTCGCGAAGGACTGGCTGAAGGAGAAGTCGCTCATCTAGCCCCCTTCGAGTGCCATGAAAGGTCCTTTCCTTGCAAAATTTGCGAGGAAAGGACCTTTCCTTGCATCTGGGCAGGGGGTGCGCGTTCCTCCGGCGGGCAGCGGTGGAATCGTGGACGCTGTCTTGCCATACGGGTGAAAGGGAGTGGGATGGGAAAGGTCACGGCCGTCGCGGAGCGCACCATCGAGGCGCCGGCGGACAAGGTCAGGGCGCTCGTCGCGGACTACGCCGAAACCCGGCCGAAGCTGCTGACGGAGCACTACCGCGACTACGAGGTCATCGAAGGCGGCGTCGGCGCGGGCACGAAGGCGCGCTGGAAGCTGCAGGCCACGTCGAAGCGCGTGCGTGACGTCGCCGCGACGGTGACCGAGCCGTCCGAAGGCACCCTCGTCGAGACCGACGCGAACTCCAGCATGGTCACCACCTGGACCGTCCGCGAGGTGCCGGGCGGCAGCCTCGTCCGCATCGAGACCACCTGGGACGGCGCGGGCGGCATCGGCGGCTTCTTCGAGAAGACCTTCGCGCCCGGTGGGCTCAAGCGGATCTACGAGGGCGTGCTCGGCAAGCTCGCCGAGGTCGTGTAGCCCTCGCCACAATCGGAATGGGCGCCCCGGTTAGCTCGTTGTACCCGTGGTGAATACGGGGCGACCGCCCCGCTTCGGCAACAGACTTGGAGTTACCTCGTGAACGCAACCGAGATCCGGCTCGCCTCCCGTCCGCACGGTGTCCCGACGCCGGAGAATTTCGAGATCGCCGACGTCGAGATCCCGGTGCCGGGCGAGGGACAGATCCTGGTCCGCAACCAGGTGCTGAGCGTGGATCCGTACATGCGCGGCCGGATGAGCAGCGCGAAGTCCTACGCCGAGCCGTACGAGGTCGGCAAGGTCATGCACGGCGGCGCCGTCGGTGAAGTGATCGAGTCCACCGTGGACGATTTCAAGCCCGGCGAC
Source organism: Amycolatopsis sp. WAC 04169 (assembly GCF_003947535.1). Classification (NCBI taxonomy): domain Bacteria; kingdom Bacillati; phylum Actinomycetota; class Actinomycetes; order Pseudonocardiales; family Pseudonocardiaceae; genus Amycolatopsis; species Amycolatopsis sp. WAC 04169. The sequence continues at coordinate 892,206 of NZ_QHJI01000001.1, forward strand.
ATCGTGCTGCACGGCCTCGGCTGGCGTTCGCACGCCGTCGTCGCCGCGAAGCACGCGGTGAAGGTCGACCCGGAAGCCGCCCCGATCACGGCGTACCTCGGCGTCCTCGGCATGACCGGGCTCACCGCGTACGCCGGGCTGCTTGAGGTCGCCGAGTTCAAGGAGGGCGACACCGTCTTCGTGTCCGGCGCGGCGGGTGCCGTCGGGTCGGTCGTCGGCCAGCTGGCGAAGCTGAAGGGCGCGAAGCGGGTCATCGGCAGCGCGGGCACGGACGACAAGGTCAAGTGGCTGACCGACGAGCTGGGCTTCGACGCGGCGTTCAACTACAAGGACGCCCCGGTGGCCGAGCAGCTGCGCGCGGCGGCGCCCGAAGGTATCGACGTGTACTTCGACAACGTCGGTGGCGAGCACCTCGAAGCGGCCATCGACTCGATCAACCTGCACGGCCGGATGGCGATCTGCGGGATGATCTCGGTCTACAACAACACCGAACCGGCCGCGGCGCCGCGCAACCTCGCGTCGATCATCGCGAAGCGGTTCACCATGCGCGGCATGCTGGTCGGTGACCACTACGCGCTGCAGCCGCAGTTCGTGAAGGAGGTCGCTCCGCTGGTCGCCTCCGGGCAGCTGAAGTACTCGGAGACCATTGTGGACGGTATCCGCAACGCGCCGCAGGCGTTCCTGGACCTGTTGGGCGGAGCGAACACCGGCAAGATGCTGGTCCGCGTCTGACCCGCCTCCCGATGCTATGAACGGTCCGTTCCTTGCAAAATTTGCAAGGAACGGACCGTTCATAGCATTCGGGCGGGGCTCAGTACTGCGTCGTGAGCGCGCCTTCGGTCAGCGCCGCATCGAGCGCCTCCGCCGACACGTCCAGCTTCATCTGGTCACGGAAGATCTGGCCCGCGGTCGGCAGGCTCGACCGCTCCGGCCACGTCTCCGGCTTCCACAGCGACGACCGCAGGAAAGCCTTGGCGCAGTGCATGTACAGCTCTTCGACCTCGACCAGGATCGCCAGCGCCGGCCGCTTCCCCTTGACCACCAGGTCGTCGAAGAACGGCGCGTCCGCGACCAGTTTCGCGCGGCCGTTGATCCGCAGGGTCTCGTTCATCCCCGGCACCAGGAACAGCAGCCCGGCGTGCGGGTTTTCGAGGATGTTGGTCTGGCTGTCGAGCAGTTTGTTGCCCGGCCGGTCCGCCAGCACCAGCGTCTTGTCGTCGAGCACCTTCACGGAACCGGCGGGATCGCCGCGCGGCGACACGTCACAGGTCCCGTCGGACGACGCCGTCGCCAGCAGGTAGAACGGCGAGTGTTCGATCAGCGTGCGCGCGTGCGGATCGAGGAAGGGGATGATCTTCCCCTTGGTCCGCTCGGCCGGGTGGCCGAGGTGCTCACGCAGCGCTTCGAGCGTCTCGATCACCTTGATCTCTGAGGTCCCCATAGCGACAGTGAACCACTAGAAGACGACAGTCCGGTTCCCGTGCACCAGCACGCGCCCCTCCAGATGCCACCGCAGCCCGCGCGCCAGCGTCACCTTCTCGATGTCGCGGCCCTTGCGGACCATGTCCTCGACCGAGTCGCCGTGGTCGACGCGGATGACGTCCTGGTCGACGATCGGGCCCGCGTCGAGGTCGGCGGTGACGTAGTGGCAGGTCGCGCCGATGAGCTTCACCCCGCGCGCGTGGGCCTGGTGGTACGGCCGCGCGCCGACGAACGACGGCAGGAAGCTGTGGTGGATGTTGAGCGCCCGCCCGGCCCACGCCTCGCACAGCTCCGGCGGCAGGACCTGCATGAACCGGGCGAGGACGACGGCGTGCGGGTCGTGCTCGTCGACGAGTTTCCGTACCTCGGCGAACGCCGCAGCCTTGGCGGCCGGGTCGCCGGCGGGGAACGGCACGTGGTGGAACGGGATGCCGTGGGCGCGGGTGATGTCTCCCAGCGAAGCATGGTTGCCGATGACGGCGGCGACGTCGACGTCCAGTTCGCCGGACGCGACCCGGCCGAGCAGGTCGTAGAGGCAGTGCCCGGCCTTGGAGACGAGGATCACCGCACGGCGGCGCTCGCCGGTGTCGCTGACCTGCCAGCTCGACTCACTCGAAAGCGACTCCGCGACCTCGGCGAAGCGCGTGCGCAGCTCGGCGGCGTCGAACGGGAGCGAATCGGCGCGGACGACCTGGCGGGTGAAGAACCAGCCGGTGTCCGGGTCCGTGTGATACGCCGCTTCGACGATCCAGCCGCCGTGCTCGGCGAGGAAACCCGAGATACGGGCGATGATGCCGGTGCGGTCAGGGCAGCCGAAGGAGATCACATAGCGACGTTCAGGGTTCGACACGCACACCATTGTCGCTGGTCCCGGCCGCCGCGCGGCGCCGGGTCAGGATGCGCACCCGGACCCGCCGCCCGATCTCGATCGCCGCGACCAGCAGCAAGCCGAGGGCGAAGGACAGCAGAAGGCCCTTCTCCGGTTCGTCCGCGAAGGCGGCTCCGCCGACGAGCCCGATCAGGACGCTGTACACCGCCCAGATGCCCGCGCCGAGGGCGTCGAGCGCGACGAACTTGCGTGGCGGATAGCCGAGGCTGCCGTTGGCGAGCCCGCTCGCGACGCGGCCGCCGGGCAGGTAGCGGGCGGCGAGGATCAGCAGGACCGCGTTGCGCCGCACCTGGATCTTCGCCCATTCGTAGCGCCGGACGCCGTCCGGACCGCGCTGCAGACGGGCGAGCGCCCGCGGGCCCGCGGCGGCGCCGACGGTGTAGCCGAGACAGTCGCCCAGCCAGGCCCCGAGCGCGGCGATCAGCGCGAGCAGTGCCAGCAAGGAGAAGTCCGTGCCGATCAGGACGGCGACGGTGATGACGGTGGTCTCGCTCGGCATGAACGGCAGGAGCGCGTCCAACCCGGACACGAGGAACACGATCACCCACAGCCAGGGCGATCCGAGCGTGCCCTCGAGCAGCCCGGTGACGTACTCCAGCAGTTCCACGGTTCCATGGTGATCACCGCAGGTCGCTTTGGGGTGACGGAGCGGGGTTCGACCGGTGAATTCCTAGTCCGGGGCCACCGACGACCACGGCACCGTCAGTTCACCCAGCCGCCACCGTGACGGCCGGTTCAGCACCGGCCAGCCCCGGGCGGTGAGCAGATGGACGGCGTGCGCCCAGCGGGCGCGGACGCCGAAGTTCTGATGCGGCGCGGCCGTCGCCCAGCATATGTCCAAAGTGGACAGTAGATCGTGGACCCGTTCGCCGGGAACATTGCGGTGGATGAGGATCTTGGGCAGTCGTTCGGCCACTGTGGACGGACGTTCCAGGCTGGCGAGATGTACCGACAGGGTCAGCGTGCGCGGCCCGTCGTGCCCGACGGCGAGCCAGGTGCTCAGCCGTCCGATCTCGTCGCAGGTGCCCTCGACGAGGAGCCCGCCCGGCGTCATCGCGTCCAGCATGAGCGACCAGGCACCCGGGACCTCGGCTTCGTCGTACTGCCGCAGGACGTTGAACGCGCGCACCAGCACCGGCCGTGCCCCGGCCAGCTCGAAGCCGCCGCGCCGGAAGTCCAGCCACGGCTTGTCGACGGCGGATTGCGCGACGGCGACCCGTTCGGCGTCCAGCTCCAGGCCGAGCACGCGGACATCACGGCGGACCGTGCGCAGCCATCGCGCCATCTCGATCGTGGTCACCGGTGAGGCGCCGTAGCCGAGATCCACCACGAGTGGCTCGTTCGCGCGGCGCAGCAGCCGCGTCACCCCCGGATCGCTCGCGAGCCACCGGTCCACCCGGCGGAGCCGGTTCGGGTTGGTCGTGCCCCGGGTCGGTGCCCCGACCGGTTTCAGCGCTCGGCCAGCCATTTCGCGACGAATTCCGCCTCGCGCTCCAGCAGCTTGGTGACCTGTTCGGCGATCACGCCCTCCAGCTTCCCGCCGACGAACGGGATCCGCACCTTGACCTGGCCGCTGTTGACCAGCGTCGTCCGCTCGCCTTCGGCGGTCAGCGACGTCTTCGCGGTGATCTCGCCCGGCACGCCCGAGACCGCCGCCGTCGCGGTGCCGGTGTAGCCGTCCCCGGCCGCCTTCCAGCTCTGCTCGCGCTCGACGATCAGGTCGCCCCGGTGCAGCGTCCGCACGGCCGACGGGAGCTTGTCCGAGCTGATGCCCTGACGCAGCTTGTAGCGCACTCCGTCCGCGGCCGGGACGTACTCCAGCAGTTCCGCGTCGTCGCCGCCGATCTCCTCCAGCCGCGCCCGCAGCGCGGCCTCGCCGGCGACCGCGTCGAACGTGGTCGCGAGGTCTGCGGAGAACGCCGAACGGTGCTCGATACGGGAGGCCATGGCGCCAGACAGTACCGTTCACGGGCGTGAGCACTGCCGAAACTCCCACCCTCGCCGACCACACCACGTTGCGCCTCGGCGGTCCGGCCCGGCGTTATGCCGAGGCGAAGACCGTGCAGGCCCTGGTCGACGCGGTCCGCGAGGCCGACGAAGCGGGCGAGCCGGTCCTGCTGCTCGGCGGCGGCTCGAACCTCGTCGTCGCCGACGACGGTTTCGAGGGCACGGTGCTGAAGGTCGGCAACACCGGCTGGACACGTGACGGAGATCTCGTCGAGGTCGCGGCGGGTGAGAACTGGGACGGTTTCGTCGAGGGCCTGGTCGCCGAGGGCGTCGGCGGACTCGAATGCCTCTCCGGGATCCCCGGTTCGGTCGGCGCGACGCCGATCCAGAACGTCGGCGCGTACGGCTGCGAGGTGGCCGAATCCCTGGTCTCGGTCGATCTCTACGACCGCGCCACCGGCGAGATCCGCACGCTGACCGCCGAAGAGCTCGGCTTCGGGTATCGCACGTCGATCCTGAAGGGGACCGACGCGGGCGTCGTGCTCACAGTGCGCTTCAAGGTCAGCGAAGACGGTCTCTCCGCCCCGATCCGCTACGCCGAACTCGCCCGCACGCTCGGCGTCGAGATCGGTGACCGGGTCCCGGCGGCCGAAGCGCGCGAAGCGGTCCTCGGGCTGCGTCGCGGCAAGGGCATGGTCCTGGACGCCGACGACCACGACACCTGGAGCGCGGGCTCGTTCTTCACCAACCCGATCATCGGCGAGGCCCGGCTGGCGAAGGTGTTGGCGGGCATCGTGGATGTCGTCGGCGAGGACGTGCGCGTGCCGCAGTACCCGGCGCCCGGCGGCACGAAGCTGTCCGCGGCCTGGTTGATCGAGCGGGCCGGGTTCGCGAAGGGCCACGAAGGGCCCGGCGGCCGGGTCTCGCTGTCGACGAAGCACACGCTCGCGCTCACGAACCGGGGCAAGGCCTCGACCGACGACCTTCTCGCTCTGGCGCGCGAAGTGCGCGACGGAGTCGAGGCTCGCTTCGGCGTTTCGCTGCACCCCGAACCCCTGCTCATCAACTGCGCGCTTTGACCGAACAACCCCGACCCACCCTTGTGCGTCTATCCCTCTGAGGGGCGAGGGCGAGTTCCGTCGCCGCGGGTAACGTCGGAGAGGTTCCCGGCGCTGAGCGGGTAGAGGCTCGCGGGGATCTTCATGGGAGGTACACGGTGATCGAACGGCGCACGGTGTTCAAGGCCGCGCTCGCCGCGGGGGCGGCCATGCTGGCCGCCGCCTGCTCCAGCGAGGAAGGCGGCAACGCCAAGCCGGAAGGCAGCGGTGGCGGAGAACAGGGCGCCGCCCCGGTCGCGAAGATCACCGCCGAACCCGCCGCCGACGCCAAGGACGCCTCCGTGGTGACGCCGGTCGTGGTGAAGGTCGCCGACGGCAAGCTCACCGAGGTCAAGGTCACCGGCGACAGCGGCAAGGACGTCAAGGGCGAGCTTTCCGCCGACGGGCTCACCTGGACCAGCACCGAGGTGCTCGGCTACGGCAAGACGTACACGTACGCCGCGAAGGCCACCGGCAGCGACAACAAGCCCGCCGAGTTCAAGGGCTCCTTCAGCACGGTCAAGCCGGCCAAGGAGGTTCGCGCCACGCTGAACCCGACCGACGACGCCGAGGTCGGCGTCGCGATGCCGATCAGCGTGAAGTTCGCGTCCCCGGTCAAGGACAAGGCGGCCGCCGAGAAGGCGCTCAAGGTGAAGACCGACAAGGACGTCGAGGGGTCCTGGGGCTGGCTGTCGGACACGCAGGTCGACTGGCGGCCCAAGGAGTACTGGCCCGCGAACATCAAGGTCAACGTCGAGGCGAAGCTCTACGGCGTCGCGCTCGGCGGCGGCGCGTACGGCAAGGCCGACGTGACCACCGAGTTCAAGATCGGCCGCAACCAGGTGGTCAAGATCAACACCCCGGACCACGTGATGAAGGTCTACCGGGGCGGGGCGGAATCGGCGAGCTACCCGTGCTCGAACGGCCTGGACTCCGACGTCCAGCGCAACACCCCCAACGGCACGTTCATCGTGATGACGAAGGAGCCGATGGCGCGGTTCGACAACGCGCGCTACGGCTACACCAACGTCAACAAGAAGTGGTCCTGCCGGATCTCGAACAACGGCGAGTACATCCACGAGAACCAGGACAACGCGGCGAACATCGGCAAGGCCAACACCTCGCACGGCTGCGTGAACCTGCTCGAAGCGGACGCCAAGAAGTACTTCGACTCGGCGATGATCGGCGACCCGGTCGAGATCACCGGTTCGAAACTGGGCAGCCCGACCAAATCGGACGTCAAGAACTGGTTCTACGACTGGAAGTCCTGGAAGGCCCTCTCGGCGATCAAGTAGCCGTTCGGCCTCGCCGCCGCTCTTGCTCGCCCCGGCGATTTCACGTGATCCAGCGGACGACACGGGTGATCCGGCGGACGACACGCGTGACTGGATGGACGACACGTCCGCGTCCAGGAGATCTCCGCGAGTCGTCCGCCTGATCACACGTGTCGTCCATCCAGTCACATGTGTCGTCCATCCAGTCACGAGACCCATGCACACCTGAACCTCATAGGCTGGCGACCATGAAAACCGAGGTAGTCGGCTACGGCGGGACCCGCATCGGCTTATGGGTCGAAGGCGCCGAGAACACTCGTCCGATCGTGTTCGTGCACGGCTGGGCCCAGTCGAGCCGGGCTTGGGCGCCGCAGCTGGCGGATCCCGCGCTCAGTGAGCGGTTCCGCCTGGTCGCGATGGATCTGCGCGGTCACGGAGATTCCGAAGTGCCCTCCGCCGGCTACGACGATCCGCGGGTGTGGGCGGAGGATCTCGCCTCCGTTCTCGACTTCGCCGGCGAAGACGCGATCGTCGTCGGCTGGTCCTACGGCGGGCTGGTCATCACCGACTACCTCCGGGTGCACGGCTCTTCGCGGCTCAGCGGCGTCGTTTTTGTGGGCGCTATCACAGAAATCGGCAAGAACCGCCCCGGCGGCAAGGTCGGGCCCGCGATGCGCGACGCCATCCCGGCGGTGCTTTCGGACGATCCGGCGGTCGCGATTCCGGCGTTGGTGCAGTTCAGCGCGCGGATGACGGCGGCCCCGGTGTCCGGCACGCTCACCCAATCGCTGCTCGGCGCCTGCCTTTCGACGCCGCCCGCGGTGCGCTCCGCGCTGTTCCGGCGTGACGTCGGGAGCGAGGACGTCCTTCGCGATCTGGACAAACCGGCACTTATCGTCCATGGTCTCGCCGACGCTGTGATCGATCCGACGGCGGCGGAGTACGCGGCGGGGAAGATTCAGGGGGCCGTCGTGCGTTGGCTACCTGAGGTGGGGCATCTGCCGTTCGCCGAAGCGGCGGACGAGTTCGGTGAACTGCTGCGCGGGTTCGCCGATCAGTAGGACTTCGGGAGTGTTGACCAGGTGACGATCCCTCTGCACGGGTTCGACGCCGCGCCCAGGCGCGTCGCGGTGCTGTCGTTGCACACTTCTCCGCTGGAACAGCCGGGTACCGGCGACGCCGGGGGCATGAACGTCTACGTGAGCCAGACGGCCACCGAGATGGCCCGCCGGGGCGTCGAGGTCGAGGTGTTCACGCGGGCCACGTCCTCGGATCAGCCGCCGATCGCCGAGCTGGCGCCCGGCGTGCTCGTCCGGCACATCCCGGCCGGGCCGTTCGAGCCGCTGGGACGCGACGAGCTGCCCGCGCAGCTGTGCGCCTTCACCGCCGGGGTGCTGCGGGCCGAGGCGTTCCACGAGCCGGGCTACTACGACCTCATCCATTCGCACTACTGGCTCTCCGGCCAGGCGGGCTGGCTCGCCCGCGACCGCTGGGGCGTGCCGCTGGTGCACACCGCGCACACCCTGGCGAAGGTCAAGAACGCCGCGCTGGCCGAGGGCGACACGCCCGAGCCGCGCACCCGCGTGATCGGCGAGGAGCAGGTCGTCGAGGAGGCGGACTGCCTGGTCGCGAACACCCGCGTCGAGGCCCGCGAGCTGATCGAGCTGTACGAAGCCGACCCGCACGCCGTGCACGCGATCCCGCCCGGCGTCGACCTCGACCGCTTCACGCCCGGCTCCCAGGCCGCCGCGCGCCGGGCGCTCGGCCTCCCGGCGGACGCGATCGTGCTGGCCTTCGCGGGCCGGATCCAGCCGTTGAAGGCGCCGGACGTCCTCCTGCTGGCCGCGGCCGAAATGCTGCGTGAGCGGCCGGAGCTGGCTTCGCGGCTGGTGGTGCTGATCGTCGGCGGCCCGTCCGGGACCGGGCTGGAGCAGCCGCAGGCCCTGCGTGAACTGGCCGTTTCCCTCGGGATCGAGGCGCAGACCCGATTCATGCCGCCGCAGCCCGGCCAGTCGCTGGTCGACGTCTACCGGGCGGCCGACATCGTCGCCGTGCCGAGCTACAACGAGTCGTTCGGGCTGGTCGCGCTCGAAGCGCAGGCCTGCGGGACGCCGGTGATCGCGGCCGAGGTCGGCGGGCTGCCGGTCGCCGTCCCGCACGGCGTCTCCGGGCTGCTCGTGCCTTCGCACGACGCGAAGGACTGGGCGGGCGCGCTCGCGAACGTCGCGTTGCGGCCCGAGCGGCGTGCCGAGCTTTCGGCCAACGCCGTCGTCCACGCGCGGCGCTTCTCCTGGCGCCGGACGACGGACCGCCTGCTGGACACGTACGCTCAAGCGACCGGCGCGTTCCGGCGTGCCCTCGAACAGCGCGCGGAGGTGGCGGTTTGACGCTCGACGAGACCTTGCGGTCCTCTTTGGACAATGCGGGCCTGAAATACGACAGGCGTGGCGAGGGAAAGTACTTCGTCACGTTGCCCGGCACCAAGAAACTGCAGACGAACTGCTGGCTGGTCGCCGGTGACCACGCTTTCGCCGTCGAGGCCTTCGTCTGCCGGCGTCCCGACGAGTCCCATGAGGACGTTTACCGCTTTCTGTTGCGCCGCAACGCGAAACTGTACGGCGTGCACTACACCGTGGACGCGATCGGCGACATCTACCTGGTCGGCCGGTTCGGCCTGGACACGGTCACCGAAGCCGAATTGGACAAGATCCTCGGGCAGGTGCTGGAAGCCGCCGACGGCGATTTCAACACCCTGCTGGAACTCGGGTTCGCCGAATCGATCAAACGCGAATGGGACTGGCGTGTCTCGCGCGGCGAATCGCTGGCGAACCTTCAGGCGTTCAAACATCTCGTCGAGCCATCGAACGGGCACGAGCCCGGGGCCTTGACCGACTCGTGACCCGGACGGTGCAACGGCACCGTCGTCCGTTCCGTCTCTTTCCGCAGCACTGGAGGGAGACGGTTTTCATGCACAAGGGATTGAGATGGGTCGCGGCCGCCGGCATCGTGCTGGCGCTGGCGGGCTGCTCGGCGAACGATTCCGGCGGTGAGTCGGCCGCGATGCCGATGTCGGCCGACACCAAGCAGGCGGCGCCCAAAGAAGGGGTGCCGAACAAAGAGGCGACCGACAGCAAGGCGGGTTCGGGCAAGGCGCCGGCGCCCGCGGGGCAGCCGGGGATCACCGACCGCAAGCTGGTGCGCACGGCGAGCCTGGAGCTCACCGCCCCGAACGTCGCGGACGTGATTACGCAGGTGCGCGTCATCACCCAGGGTGCCGCCGGCTACACCGGGCAGGAGAGCACGCAGGAGAAGCGGGCGTCGGTGAACGTCATCGTCCCCTCCGAGCGCCTCGACGGCGTGCTGGACCAGCTCGCGAAGCTCGGGAAGCAGCAGAAGCGCGAGGTCACCGCGACGGACGTGACCGAGCAGATGGTCGACGTCGAATCGCGGCTGGCGACGCAGCGGGCGAGCGTCGAGCGCATCCGCGCGCTGCTCGCGAGGGCGACGTCGGTCTCGGAGATCGCCTCGGTGGAGAGCGAGCTGACGAGCCGGGAAGCCGAACTCGAGTCGCTCCAGAAGCGGCGCGAAAGCCTCGCGGGCAGTGTCGCCATGTCGACGATTTCGTTGCAGGTGAAGGCGGAGACGGTCGCGGCGTCGGAGCAGTCCCGCAGCGGGTTCCTCGGCGGGCTCGCCGACGGCTGGGACGCGTTCCTGACCTTCGGTGGCGGCCTGCTGACCGTGCTCGGTGCGATGGCGCCGTTCGTGCTGGTCTTCGGTGTTCCCGCGGCCGCGCTCGTGTGGTGGCTGCGCAAGCGGCGCCGTCCGGCGGAACCCGCGATGGCGACCGCTTCGGATCTGCCGTCCGCGCCCCCACTGGACTGAAGAGGACAGGCGGGACGGCTCGAGGGAGGGGGGAGTCGCGATCTCGAGCCGCCCCGCTGAAGTTCCCGCCAAGGTGGACCCGGTGACGAGGGGGATGCCAACGGGGCCGGCGGGCGCCGCGACTCGGCAGGGGGGAGACGAGTCGCGGTCGTCACCCGCGTCGAGCCGGGGAGTGCGTGGAATCCGGCCGCGCGGGACTTAGTCAACCTGTCAGATCTCCACCTGTAATCACAAGACTACCGGTTACTCCGTTCGAGTGAACTTCGAAAACCGGGATAACGGAGTGCAGCCTGATTTCCGGGGATCGGGACTTGTTGGCGACCCGTCTTCTGGACGGGTGAAGGTGTTACTCGCGGGTAACGCACTCTCCGTAGAAATAAAGTCAAGCGCGGCCCTCTGACCGGCGCTTCCGCTCCCTCTGGCAGGCTGAACCCCATGGCTGAGCTTGGGACTCTGGTGCTGCTGCGTCACGGGCAGAGCACGTGGAACGCCGAAAACCTGTTCACCGGCTGGGTGGACGTGCCGCTGTCGGAGCAGGGCGAGCAGGAGGCGCGCAAGGGCGGGCAGCTGCTCGCGGAGTCCGGCCTGCTGCCGGACGTCGTGCACACCTCGCTGATGCGCCGCGCGATCTCGACCGCCAACCTGGCGCTCGACGCCGCCGACCGGCACTGGATCCCGGTGAAGCGCGACTGGCGCCTCAACGAGCGCCACTACGGCGCGCTCCAGGGCAAGAACAAGAAGCAGACCCTCGACGAGTTCGGCGAGGAGCAGTTCATGCTCTGGCGCCGCTCCTACGACACCCCGCCGCCGCCGATCGACCCGGCCGACGAGTTCAGCCAGGTGGGCGACGCGCGCTACGCCGACCTCGGCGACGCCGCCCCGCTGACCGAATGCCTCAAGGACGTCGTCGCGCGGCTGCTGCCGTACTGGGAGTCCGAGATCGTGCCGGATCTGCGCGCGGGCAAGACCGTGCTGGTCGCCGCGCACGGGAACTCGCTGCGGGCGCTGGTGAAGCACCTCGACGGCATCTCCGACGACGCGATCGCCGGGCTCAACATCCCGACCGGCATCCCGCTGCGCTACGACCTCACCGAAGACCTCAAGCCGGTCACCGTCGGCGGGACCTACCTGGACCCGGAGGCCGCCAAGGAGGCCGCGGCCGCCGTGGCGAACCAGGGCCGCTGACCCACCCTTCGCATTTCGCCCTCTGGATGCGGTAGTTCGCTCTCGAACCACCGCGTTCAGAGGACGAATTGCGTCAGGGGAGGGCTTGGACCGACTCGACGCCCGCCGCCTTCCAGCCGTCGGGCAGCCGCTGGAGACGCAGGACGAGCGGCAGGTACTTCTTCGTCGTCTGCCCGGCCGCGTCTGTGACGTCCGACGTCGCGAAGAGCAGCACGCTCGCCTTGTCGTCCACGACCTCCATGACCGCGGTGGCCGGGTTCGGCGCCAGCGACGCCTTCGTGCCCCCGGACCGGATCTGGTTCAGCCGCCCCGCCTTGTCCTGCTGGAACTGGGTCAACAACTGTCCGGTCGATACCGACTCGTAGCGGGCGTACGTGCCTTCGGGGTCGGCCGGATTCACGTTCAGCAGGGCTTCCGCGGCACGCAGGGCACCGTCCCGCGCGGAATCCCGCACCCGTGCGAACACCCGGTCACCCGCGCCCGGCTTCTCCGCCGCGGACGGAGGGTCCGCCGGGTTCACCTTGATCTCGCCGATCCGCCAGCGGTCACCCTCGCGGACGGTCGCGAGCAGCACCGACGCGACACCCTTGCTGGTGGCACCGGCCCTGGTGCTGCTCTGGTCCAGGACGGTCAGCACCCGGGCCTTGTCCGGTGTCTGCTCGACCGCCGCCGAGAGGATCACCCTGGTCACGAGCTTGACCGGCTCGGCCGATTTCCGGACCTCGGCGAACAGCTTCGCCAGCTCGTCGCGCGCGCCCGGCGTCAGGTGGTCGGCGAGCGCCTTCTCGTAGGCGGGCACGGCCGTGCTGTCGTAGGAGAACGCCGCTTCGGTGGCCGTCTTCACCGCCGTGAGCACGGACGCCGTCTTCGCCGGATCGACCAGCGCGAGGTTCGCGGGCGGACTCTCCGGTTCGGGCCGGGCGGTACCGGAGACCGTGGTGGTGCAGCCCGCGAGCGCGAGCAGCACGGCCAGCCCTGCCCAGCGCTTCACAGGAGGCCGAGTTCCCGTGCCCGCGCGTCGACCTGCAGACGCGATGTGACGCCGAGCGCGACCAGCAGCTCCGAGACGCGGCGCTGATAGGTGCGCACGCCCATGCCGAGGCTCTTCGCGGCCTTCTCGTCCTTGCAGCCGGTGGTGAGGAACTCGAGGATCTGCGGTGCCTCCATCCGGATGTCGGCGAACCGCGCGTCGAACGTCTCCAGGGTGGTGGACGCGCGCCAGGCGGTTTCGAACAGCGACAGGATGCCCTGCACCAGCTCGGGGCGCGAGATGACGCTGTACGAGCGCACCGCCTTGCCCTCGTCGCCCGCCATGATCGCGACCCGCTCGTCGAGCAGGATCGTCTCGTTGATCTCCTCGGTGCCGATCCGGATCTGCGCGCCGAGACCGGACAGATGGTGCAGGTGCTGCGCGGTCTGCTCGTTCAGCAGGACGCCGGGGCGGTACAGCTTGCGGATCCGCTTGTCGTGCACCAGCCGTTCGCCCTGCCGCGTGAGCGACGGCCGCGAAAGCGCCCAGGTGTAGAGGTCGTCGGCCGCGCACGCGATGTCGGTCGCCGCGACGAACAGATGAGCCGTCCGGTCGAACAGCTCTTCTTCTCCGCGAATCAGGGAGATGTCACTGACGAGTTCCACGGCGACAGTCTTCCAACATTCCCCTGGGGCCGTGACGGGAACGTCGCTATTCGCCCGCGGATAATCACGACGAAAGTCGGGATCCGGGCATCACACGGCGACGATGTCCCCGGTTCGGGTGACCCGCCTCACCCAGGAGATCTCGGCCAGGGATCGGCCACGTGAACGGGGGCTGACCTGCAGGCGAACAGGGTGTCCCCAGGTGTCATAGGCATCACGAGTACGCGGCCGGGACTAGGCCAAAAGACTACCCGCGCGCTTACGATTCCCCTGTGACCACGCCTGTTGCACTCGCCCTGGCCGTCGGCGGACTGATCGTCGGTGTGGTTTTCGGCTTCCTGATCGCGAGGGGCCGCGCCCGCCGCGAGGAACGACGACCGACCGGTCCCACCGTGGCCGAGCTGCTCGAACGCCTCGTGCGGTCCAGCAACAACGGCGTCGTCGTGCTCAACAAGTTCGGCGACATGGTCCTGCACAACCCGCGCGCCTACGAGCTGGGACTGGTGAAGGTCAACCAGGCCGATCCGCGGGCCCGCAAGGCCGCCGAGCAGGTGGTCGAGACCGACGAGCCGATGGAGATCGACCTTTCCCCGCTGGAGGCGAGGGGCCGCCAGCCCGAGGCCGTCACCGGCGAGGTCCGCCCGCTCGGCGACGGGTTCACCGTGGTCGAGGCCGTCGACCATTCCGAGGCGATCCGGCTCGAAGCCGTCCGGCGTGACTTCGTCGCGAACGTGAGCCACGAGCTGAAGACGCCGGTGGGCGCGATCGCGCTGCTCACCGAGGCCGTCCTCGACGCCGCGGAGGACACCGAGGAGGTCCGCCGCTTCGGCGGCAAGATCCTCCGCGAATCGACCCGGCTCGGCCAGCTGGTCACCGAGCTGATCGCGCTGTCGCGGCTGCAGGGCGCCGAGCGGCTGCCCGACCTGAACGTCGTCGAGGTCGACGCCGTGGTCCGCGAAGCGCTCGGCCGGACGACGCTTTCGGCGGAATCCGCCGAGATCACCATCACCACCGACGCGGCCAGCGGGCTGCTCATCGAGGGCGACCGGACGCTGATGGTCACCGCGCTGTCGAACCTGCTGGAGAACGCCGTCGCGTACTCGCCGGCGGGCAGCCCGGTGTCGATCAGCAGGCGGCTGGTCGACGGCAAGGTCGAGATCGCGGTGACCGACCGCGGCATCGGGATCGCCGAGGACGAGCAGCAGCGCGTCTTCGAGCGGTTCTACCGCGCGGACAAGGCGCGGTCGCGGGCGACCGGCGGCACCGGGCTGGGCCTGGCGATCGTCAAGCACGTGGCCGCCAACCACGGCGGTTCGGTCGGCCTGTGGAGCCGTCCCGGCACCGGATCGACCTTCACCCTGCGCATCCCCGCGCACATCCCCGCCGAACCGGCCGCGCCCGTGAAACAGGCTCCGCCGGTGTCACGGCCGGAGAAGACCCCCGAGCGGACACCCCGTCTCGTGGCAACAGGGCAAGAAAGCCCCGACCATGGAGGAAACCTGTGACGAGGGTTCTCATCGTCGAGGACGAAGAGTCGTTCGCCGACCCGCTCGCGTTCTTGCTCCGCAAGGAGGGCTTCACCGCCGCCGTCGCCGTGACGGGGCAGCAGGCGCTCGAGGAGTTCGACCGCAACGGCGCCGACATCGTCCTGCTCGACCTCATGCTCCCCGGCATGAGCGGCACCGACGTCTGCAAGCAGCTCAGGCAGCGTTCCGCGGTGCCGGTGATCATGGTGACCGCGCGCGACAGCGAGATCGACAAGGTCGTCGGGCTGGAACTGGGCGCCGACGACTACGTCACCAAGCCGTACTCGGCCCGTGAGCTCATCGCGCGGGTGCGGGCGGTGCTGCGCCGCGGCGGCGAGCCGGGCTCCGAAGGCGACCTGGCCCCGCTCGTGCTGACCGCCGGGCCGGTGCGGATGGACGTCGAGCGGCACGTGGTGACCGTCGACGGCCAGGAGGTCTCCTTGCCGCTCAAGGAGTTCGACCTGCTCGAGTACCTGCTGCGCAACGTGGGCCGTGTGCTCACCCGCGGGCAGCTGATCGACCGGGTGTGGGGCGCGGACTACGTCGGCGACACCAAGACGCTCGACGTCCACGTGAAGCGGCTGCGGTCGAAGATCGAGCCGGATCCGGGCTCGCCCCGGCACCTGGTCACCGTGCGCGGCCTGGGCTACAAGTTCGAGACGTGATTCGCCGGCCGACGGCCTTGGGCTGACCCGGCCACGAGGTCTTCCCAAGGGCGCTCCGCGCCCGGCGAAGACTTCACCGTCGAGCGCCCTCTTTGGGCCGGAGGCCACGGAAACCTGATGAAGGGGCGCGCCCGCACACCTGGCTTGACCTGGTGCGCGGTCCGGCGCCCCTTCGGCAGGTTTCCGTCAGCGCTCGACCGAGAGACACAGATCACGGTTACGGTTTCGTGACCTGATGTGGGGGCGGGTACCGTAGACGCTCGTGCGCCTAGGGGTACTCGACGTCGGTTCCAACACCGTCCACCTGCTCGTGGTCGACGCCCACCGTGGCGCCCACCCGACCCCGATGCATTCCGAAAAGGCCGTCCTCCGCCTCGCCGAGCAGATCACCCGCAACGGCGACCTGAGCCGCGCGGGCGCGGACAGCCTCGTCCGCGCGGTCGAGTCGGCGAAGGCGGCCGCGGCCCGGCTGGGCTGCGAAGAGGTCATGGCGTTCGCCACCTCCGCGGTCCGCGAAGCCAAGAACGCCCCGAAGGTGCTGGCGAAGGTCCAGGAACAGACCGGAGTCGAACTCCAGGTGCTTTCCGGGATCGACGAGTCCCGGCTCACCTTCCTCGCCGTCCGCCGCTGGTTCGGCTGGTCGGCGGGCAAACTGCTCGTGCTCGACATCGGCGGCGGCTCGCTCGAGGTCGCGATGGGCCGCGACGAGGAGCCGGACCTGGCCGAATCGTTGCCGCTGGGCGCGGGCCGGACCACCCGGACGCGGTTCCAGCACGACCCGCCGTCCCGCTCGGAGCTCATCGCGACTTCGGTGTGGCTCGAAGAACAACTCGCCCCGCTCGCGAAGAAGGTCGCCAAATTGGGTGAACCCGATCGTGTCGTGGCGACCTCGAAGACGTTCCGGTCGCTCGCGCGGCTGACCGGAGCGGCGCCGTCGGCCAGCGGGCCGCATGTGCGCCGTACCCTGACCGACACCGCGTTGCGCCAGCTCATCGCGTTCATCTCTCGGATGACCGCACACGACCTGGCCCAGCTCGAGGGGGTCAGCGCGAGCAGGTCGCATCAGCTGGTGGCCGGCGCGCTCGTCGCACAAGCCACCATGCGGGCGCTTTCCCTGGAAGAACTGGAGATCTGTCCGTGGGCGCTGCGAGAAGGTGTCATCCTTCGACGGCTGGACCATTCGAACGGTGCGGACGAGACTGTGGGCGGCAGCGCCCGACTGGACTTAGTCGACGGAGAACGGGCACGGTGAAGAGGTGACGGAAATGCGGATGACGGTGGATAGCGCGCGCGACGCCGCCGATGCCCCGTCGCGTGCCGGTTCGCAACGGCTGGAGCGCGCATTGGACAGCACGGTATGACGGACGAGACAGAGAGCGGCCAGCCACAGAAGACCGTGGCGGAGCTGCTGGCGCAGCATGGAGCCCAGCCCGAAGGCGGGCGCCGCAGGCGACGCCGCGCGGCCGACGACGAGGACGACGCTCCCGAGACCACTCGCGGACGGCGCGCGCCGTCGGTGAGCGACACCGCGCCGCAGGCGATCATCGACAGGGTGTCCGGCGACACCCCGCCGCCTGCCAACCGTCCTCCGCGCCGGGCGCGCCCGCAAGACTCCGGCGCGCGTCCGCTCCCGCAGCCGCAGCAGGACTCCGCGCCGCTGCCGGTGCCGCCGAACGCCCCGACCAGGCAGACGCCGCCGGTGCGCCCGCCGCAGGAGCAGAGCGGTTATCAGCAGCGCCCGCCGCAGCAATCCGGTCAGTTCGCGCGGCCGACGCCGCCGCAGGAGCAGAGCGGTTACCAGCAGCGTCCGCCGCAGCAGTCGGGTCAGTTCGTGCGGCCGACGCCGCCGCAGGAGCAGTCCGGCTACCAGCAGCGTCCGCCGGACTCGGAGGGCCTGCCCCCGCGCGGCCGTCCGCGGCCGCCGGGCCCGGAGGAGACCCGCGGCGCGGTGCCGCCGGTCCGCCGCCGTCCCGAACCACCTGGCCCCCCGACAGCGTCTCCAGCGGGGCTCTCCGCGAGGCTCGACGGTGGCCTCGAAGCCCCGGCAGAAGACGTCCAGGACCAGCCGGGACCGATGGCCAGCGGTGCTTTCGCGACGCCGCCCGCCCAGCCGGCGCGGCGCCGTCGTCCGGCCGCCCGGCCACCCCAGCCGAAGGCCGAGCCGAGCACCGAGCAGTTCGCCGCGGTCGGCGAAGAGGCCGCGCCCGAACCCGAGGCGCCCGTGGAATCCTCGGCGCCGGCGGCACCGCCCGCCGGGCTCGCCGGCTGGCGCAAGCGCAGGCAGAAGGTGCAGTCCGAGGACACCGAGATCGGCGGGATCCCGCCGGTGCCGCCCCCGGTCGCGCCCGTCGAGCCGGACCCCGAGCCCGAACCGGACCCGTTCGACGGCGGCCCCCCGACCATGGGGCATCCCGCGCCGATGCCGTTCGTGCCGCCGCACTCCCTCGACGACCGTGACCGTCAGGACAACCTCGACGAGTACGAGCGCGAGTTCGCCGACCCGGCGTATCCGGACGGCGGGCCGGACTTCGGCCGCGACGACTACGGCTACCGCGCCGACGAGTACGAGGACGACTACGACGACGACCAGGCCGAGGAGGTCGCGGAGGACCACGAGCCCGCGGCGCCCGCCGAGAAGGCCTCGCCGGGGAAGCAGTGGCTGGCGCTGGCCGGTCAGCTCGCGCTCGGCGTCGTCGGCGGCGCCGGGGTCTGGCTGGGCTTCAACTGGCTGTGGGTGAACCTTCCCGCCGCCGCGCTGGTCGCCGCGTTGCTGGTGATCGTCGCGCTGGTGTGGATCGTCCGGAAGATCCGCAAGGCGGAGGACCTGCAGACCCTGGTGCTCGCGGTGCTGGTCGGACTGGTGGTGACGGTCTCACCGGCCGCACTCCTGCTGGTCGCCCGGTAGCGGCCTCGGGAAGAATGCCGGGATGGTTCAGCAGGTTCCGGTAGGCCTCTCGAC
This sequence comes from Amycolatopsis sp. WAC 04169, assembly GCF_003947535.1. Lineage (NCBI taxonomy): Bacteria > Bacillati > Actinomycetota > Actinomycetes > Pseudonocardiales > Pseudonocardiaceae > Amycolatopsis > Amycolatopsis sp. WAC 04169. Next base: position 910,747 of record NZ_QHJI01000001.1, read on the forward strand.
GGCGTCCGTCTGGCCGTTGCGGGCGGGAGTGGCGTTCGAGCTGGCCGCCGACCTCGGCTACGACGGTGTCGAGGTGATGGTCTGGGCCGATCCGGTCAGCCAGGACGTCTCCGCGTTGCGCCGGTGGTCGCGCCGCACCGGGGTGCCGGTGCTGTCGATCCACTCGCCGTCGTTGCTGATCACCCAGCGCGTGTGGTCGCCGGACCCCGTGGTGCGCCTGCGGATGTCGGTGGAGGCCGCGCAGGAGCTGGGCGCGCGCACGGTCGTGGTGCATCCGCCGTTCCGGTGGCAGCGCCGCTACGGCGACGCGTTCGGGGACCTCGTCGACGAGCTCGAAGAAGCCAGCGGCATCGAGATCGCGGTCGAGAACATGTTCAAGGTCCGCCCGCCCGGTGGCTCGCGGACGTCGCGGGTGTCGGCGTTCCGGCCCTCGATCGACCCTACGGACGTAGGGTTTCGCCACTACACGCTCGACCTGTCCCATACAGCGGCAGCCGGGATGGACGCCCTCGCGCTCGCCGACCGGATGGGTTCCGGGCTCGCGCACGTCCATCTGGCGGACGGCACCGGACTCCCGAAGGACGAGCACCTGGTGCCCGGACGCGGCATCGAACCCTGCGCCGAACTGCTGGAAAAGCTCGTGAGCAGCGATTTCTCCGGGCAGGTCGTGCTGGAGATCAACACTCGGCGGTCGCCGAGCGCGGCGCGACGGTCGCGAGACCTCGCGGAGTCACTCTTGTTCGCGAGGCTGCACCTCGGTCAGTGACAAAGATCGTCTCCAGGTGCGGAGATTCATTCCTCCCTGCGCTCGAGGCGCTGGTACACGTAAAGTTCCGACCGTGAACCAGCTGCGCTTGTTGATCTCCCGCACCCCGATGGATCGGCTCGTGGCCTGGGTCAGTGCTCGGTGAGCGCGACCGACGAAACGAGCACCTCCTTCGACGAGGCATGCGCGACGAGATCACTGGGTGACGGCACGTTCACGGCGGTACTCCGAACCGAATGGTCGATCGGTGGACACCCGCACGGCGGCTTCCTGATGGCCCTCATGGCACGGGCCGCCCTCTCGTTCCTTCACGAACGCGGAGAGCCGCCGTCCGAGCCGCTCGCGATCAGCGCGGAGTTCCTGCACCCGCCGGCGGTGGGGCCGGTGTTGCTGCGCATGGACGTCCGGAAGGTCGGCAGGCGCGCCTCGGTCGTCGGGGTCCTGCTGGAGCAGCGGGGCCGAAGCTGTGTCGAGGCCAGGGTGACCACCGGACGGCTGCCGATGCGGCGGCCGGAATGGACCGACGTCCCGGCCATGGCCGCCGAGCCGCCGCTCGGCGCGGTGCCCGTGACCGGTGAGACCTCCGAAGGGCTTTTCAATCTCGCGAAGGGCTGCGAGGTCCGGCTCGACCCGGCGAGTGTCGGCTACCTGCACGGCCGGATCGGCGATCCGCCGCGGATACGGCTGTGGGTCCGGCCCCGGCACGGGCTCGCGGACCCGTACTTCGCCCTGCTCGCGAGCGACGTGAACCCGCCGGTGGTCTACAACCTCGGCCGGGTCGGCTGGGCGCCCACCGTGCAGCTGACCGCGTTGCTGCGCACCCGGCCGGCGCCGGGCTGGCTGCGGGTGATCGTCCAGAGCCAGTCGGTGCACGAGTCCTGGTTCGATTCGGACGCCCTCGTGGTCGACTCGCAGGGCAGGCTGGTCTGCCAGGCGCGGCAGCTGGCGCTCGCCCCGGCGCCTGGAGCCTGACGGCCGTTTGGCACGCTGAACGGCATGAGCGTGATCGCGGTCCTGGGTGCCGGGAAGATCGGGGAGGCCCTGCTCTCGGGCCTGTTGCACGGCGGGCACAGCCCGGACGACCTCCTGTTCACCGAGCGGTATCCGGCGCGCGCGGCCGAGCTGACCGAGCGCTACGGCGTGCACGGGGTCAGCGTCGCCGTCGCCGCCCGCCGGGCCGACGTGCTGGTCGTCGCGGTCAAACCGCAGGACATCGAGCCGGTGCTGGACGAGCTCGCGCCGCTGCTCGGCGAGGACTCCCTGGTGGTCTCGCTGTGCGCGGGCCTGCCGACCGCCCTGTACGAGCGCAGGCTGGCCGACGGCGTCCCGGTGGTGCGGGTCATGCCGAACACCCCGATGCTCGTCGGAGAGGCGATGAGCGCGGTCTCCGCGGGCGCGCACGCGACCGCCGAGCACATCGCGGTGGTGAAGGATCTGCTCTCGCACGTGGGGCAGGTCGTCGAGGTGCCCGAGTCGCAGCAGGACGCCGTCACGGCGCTGTCCGGCTCCGGGCCCGCGTACTTCTTCTACCTGGTCGAGGCCATGATCGACGCCGGGATCCTGCTCGGCCTGCCGCGGGCGCTCGCCGGGCAGCTGATCATCCAGTCGGCGGTCGGGGCGGCGAAGATGCTCGCCGAATCCGACGAGCACCCGGTGCTGCTGCGCGAGGCCGTCACTTCGCCCGCCGGCACGACCATCAACGCCATCCGGGAGCTGGAGAAGCACGGCGTCCGCGCGGCGCTCCTGGCCGCCATCGAGGCCGCGAAGGACCGCTCGACCGAGCTGGGCCGCGCCCACGAACCCCGCGTTTAGTCCTCTGGATGCGGTGGTTCGCCGTCGAACCACCGCATCCAGAGGACGAAATGCGTAGTCGGACGGGCCCATCCCGGTGACTCGCGTCGCTTTAGCCACACGTGTCCCGCTACTCTCAGGAGAGCACGTGCGTGTCGATACCACAGGTGGGGAAGCCTCGTGGCGCGACACGTGTCGAAGGACACGGTGAATCATGCCGCCGAACAAGAAGGATGATCTGCCCTCAGTGGGCCAGGTCCAGTTCCTGACGGTCGCCGAGGTGGCCACGCTGATGCGGGTCTCCAAGATGACCGTCTACCGCCTCGTTCACTCGGGCGAGCTGCCCGCGGTGCGCGTCGGGAAGTCGTTCAGAGTGCCCGAAAAGGCCGTACACGAGTATCTGCAGGGCGCGTACTTCGACGTGGGCTGAGGCTCGGTCCGCGGAGCACAACGTGCCCGCCCGAGGGCGTCTTCCGGGGCGCGAGTACCCTGGAAGACCGCTCGTGCCTGTGCGCTCCACCCGTTGGACGCTGCGCCGGGCAGCGTGACCGACGACGAAGGAAGGAGCGCTCACGATGGGCTCTGTGATCAAGAAGCGCCGTAAGCGCATGTCGAAGAAGAAGCACCGCAAGTTGCTGCGCCGGACGCGCGTTCAGCGTAGGAAGGCCGGCAAGTAAGACACAGCCGGTGAGTGGCCCGTCCAGGTTCTGGACGGGCCATTCCCATTTCGTGGGCGGATTCCGCCCATTCGAGTGAGACGTGCATCCCCTCTGCGAGCAGCGGGTTAATAGCATGTAAGCGACGACTCGACTACCCCTAATGAGCGGTAACATCTCAAGGGCAGCCGCGCGATGCTTCCAACGAGTGCAGGTTCGCGCACACACGGTCGATGGACCAGCGCTCAAGGTCATCAGGACCCCGTGATCGAAAGTCCGAGAACCGCCCAAAAGCCGCAGGGAGTCCTATGCCGTCGAACATCGTGCTCGTGACCGGGGTCGGGGGAGACCTTGGCGGGAAGCTGCTCGCCAGACTCGGCAACAATCCGGGGTTCGAGCGGGTGATCGGCGTGGACACCACGCCCCCGCAGAAGTCGGTACTGCAGCGCATGGGGCACGCTGAGTACGTCCGCGCCGACATCCGCAATCCGCTGATCGCCAAGGTGATCAGCACGGCCAAGGTCGACACCGTGGTGCACGCCTCGTGCACCGCGCATCCGGCGGGCCCGGCTCGCCGGACGGCGATCAAAGAGGTCAACGTCATCGGCACGATGCGGCTGCTGGCGGCCTGCCAGCGTTCGCCGCTCGTGCGCAAGCTCGTGGTGAAGTCGACGGCCGCCGTCTACGGCGCCGGCGCTCGCTCGCAGGCCGTGTTCACCGAGGATTCGGAGCTCATCCCCACCTCGGCCAGCGGCTACGCGAAGGACGCCGTCGAGATGGAGGGGTACGTCCGCGGGCTCATGCGCCGCCGTCCCGACATCACGACGACGCTGCTCCGGTTCGCCAACATCATCAGCCCGGAGATCGACACGGTGCTCTCGCGCTACTTCGCGCTGCCCGTCGTCCCGACCGTCTTCGGCTACGACGCGCGCATCCAGCTGCTCCACGCCTCGGACGCGCTGGCCGTCTTCGAGCAGGCGACGCTGAACGACGCGCCCGGCGTGTTCAATGTCGGATCCGAAGGGGTACTCACCCTCTCTCAGGCGATCCGGCGAGCCGGGCGGGTCGAGCTGCCGATGCCCAGCGGCGTCGTGCCGTCGGTCGGCAAGGTGCTGCGCGGAGCGCGGGTGGTCGACTTCTCGGCCGACCAGGTGCGGCTGCTGAACTTCGGCCGCGTCGTGGACATCACGAAGCTCAAGAAGGAGTTCGGCTACACCCCGCGTTGGACGACGCGGGAAGCGTTCGACGACTACATCACCGGCCGCGGGCTCCGGCCCGTGGTGGACGGCGGCAAGCTCGCCGGATTCGCGGGCAAGGTGCTGGTGGCCGCGGCGACCGGGCAGGCGGCGCACCGATGAGCAGGCCACACGAGAACTCTCACGAAGGCGAGGCGGAAAACGTGAGCGGCGCTGAAGCGCAGGTCATCCCGTTGCACGGCCCCGGCAGAGAGAAGCCGGACCCGGCAGCCCAGGCGGAACGGGATCTTCGCGAGTCGGAAGAAGCTCAGGAACATCTGGACTCCGAACGCCGGGCTGACGCGCCCGTCGTCGAGTTCCCCGGGGCGGCGCGGGTCTCGCCCGCCCGGACCCGGCCCGCCGACGCGGACCTCCTCCCGGATTCGCTCAGGACGGCGTTGGCGTTCGTTCGTGACCGGCTGACGGGTGACTACACCGTCGACGAGTTCGGCTTCGACGCCGAGCTCACCGAGACCCTGCTGTTGCCGCCGCTGCGCGCGCTGTACGAGAAGTGGTTCCGGGTCGACACGTTCGGCGTCGAGAACCTGCCCGCCGACGGCGGCGCGCTGCTGGTGTCGAACCACTCCGGCACGGTGCCGCTCGACGCGCTGATGACCGCCGTCGCCGTGCACGACCACGTCCCCGGCGGCAGGCACCTGCGCGGCCTCGGCGCGGATCTGGTGTTCCAGCTGCCGCTGATCGGCTCCTTCGCCCGCAAGTCCGGGCAGACGCTCGCCTGCAACGCCGACGCGGAACGCTTGCTGCGCAAGGGAGAACTCGTCGGCGTCTGGCCGGAAGGGTTCAAGGGGATCGGGAAGCCGTTCTCTTCGCGGTACAAGCTGCAGCGGTTCGGCCGCGGGGGTTTCGTCTCCGCCGCGCTGCGGACCGGGGCGCCGATCATCCCCGTGTCCGTCATCGGCGCGGAGGAGATCTACCCGAAGGTCGGGGACATCAAGCTGCTCGCGCGGGTGCTCGGCCTGCCGTACTTCCCGGTGACGCCGTTCTTCCCGCTGCTCGGCCCGCTCGGCGCGATCCCGCTGCCGACGAAGTGGAGCATCGAGTTCGGCGAGCCCATCCGCACGGACACCTACGACGCGGACGCCGTGGACGACCCGATGCTGGTGTTCACCCTGACCGACCAGGTGCGGGAGTCGATCCAGCAGTCGCTGTACAAACGCCTTTCGCAGCGGAAGAGCGTCTTCAAGGGCTAGACCCCCTCACGCGTTTCGTCCTCTGAATGCGGTAGTTGCACGCGCAAGGACCGCATTCAGAGGACTAAATGCGGTCAGCGCTTGCGGTAGGCCATGCCCGCCGCGACGGCACCGGCCACGGCACCGACGCCGAGCACCGAGGGCACGCCGATCTTCGCGGCCTTGCGTCCGGTCCGGAAGTCACGGATCTCCCAGCCGCGTGCCCGTGCGACGTCGCGAAGACCGCCATCGGGGTTCACCGCGACCGCGGTCCCGACGACCGACAGCATCGGGACGTCGTTCTGCGAGTCCGAATATGCCGTGCAGCGCTTGAGATTCAGCCCTTCGCGTGACGCCAGCGCGCGCACGGCGTGGGCTTTCGCACGGCCGTGCAGCAGGTCGCCGACGAGACGGCCGGTGTAGACGCCGTCCTTGGTCTCCGCGACGGTGCCCAGCGCGCCGGTGAGGCCGAGGCGCCGCGAGATGATGGCCGCGAGTTCGATCGGGGTCGCGGTGACCAGCCAGACACGCTGTCCGGCGTCGAGGTGCATCTGCGCGAGCGCCCTGGTGCCGGACCAGATCTTGTCCGCCATCAGCTCGTCGTAGATCTCTTCGCTGATGTCGGTCAGTTCCTGCACGGTGCGACCGGCCACAAAGGACAGAGCGCGCTCGCGGTGGGTCTTGATGTCCTCCTTGTTCTCCCGGCCGCCGAGCCGGAATTTCACCTGCTGCCAGACGAATCCGGCCAGATCGGCGGACGTGAAGAACTTGCGCGCGGCCAGCCCGCGGGCGAAGTAGAAGATCGACGCGCCCATCATCATGGTGTTGTCGACGTCGAAGAACGCGGCCGCCGTCAGGTCCGGCGGAGCGGGCGGCGCGGGCGGTTCGAGGGCTTCGGCGGACGCGGTCGCCATGGCGGCCTCGGCCGACGCCTCGCCCGCGAGCTCGGCCAGCCGTTCGAGCTCTTGACTCTTATCCCTGCCCCGCCAAACTGACACGCACACCGCCTCCGGAATCCCAGGTGCCTGTGCACAGCGTAGCGAGCGGCCGACCACGCTGTCCCGGGTGTGGCGCCTGCCTCACGTGACACCGAGTCAGCCGATGATTATCGGCGGTAACCCCGGGATGAGCGGCGGAATCGAAACCAGCGGCGGCTTCGGCGTGGTGGTGGTCGTCGGCAGCGGCGGCAGGGTCGTGGGGCCGGGGACGGGGGCCACCGGCGGCGGCGTGCCTCCGGTCGGCGGCGCGATCGGTCCGGTCGGGGCCGCGGTGTCCACACCGGACGACGGTGGAGCGGAGGTCACCGGCGGCGGTGACCCGGTCGGTGCCGACGAGGGCGGGGAAGAGGTCACCGGCGGCAGGACCGCGTGGGGGGAATCGGGATCGCGGACGCAGTCGCCGGCGGCCGGGACCGCGCCCAGTTCGTCGGAAGAGCCCGTGGTGATCGTGTAGCAGACCAGTCGCGAGCCGAGATCCGTCGTGCGTTCCTGGACCTTGTCGAGCAGGGCACGGGCCGCGGAGAACTTGTCGCGCGCCTCGGCGGGCGCGTGCTCGACCTGGAGACCGAGCCGGTCGGACTGATCCCGCGCCCAGGAGCGGAGTTCGGCCAGCCGGGTCTGGCCACCCTGATCGGTGACGAGCGCCGTCAGTTGCGAGACGCCGGCGCGGAGATCGGTCTCGAAATCGGCGAGCCCGGTGAAATACGCGGCGGTGGGCGCGCCCTGCCGGGTCAGCTCGTCCAGTTCGCCGACGCGGCTCGCGGCGAACTCCAGATGCTTTTTCGCCTTGTCGTGCTCGTCGAAGGTGAGCCCGAGCGAGGCCGATTCACCCGCTCGTTTGATCCCGTAGAGCGGATCGCCCGGCAACGCGTCCTTGGACAGCAGCAGGGTGATCCCGCCGAGGGCCAGCACGAGCGCGACGGCGGCCGCGGCGAGATTGGCGACGGCGTGACCACGTCGCTTCGGCGCGGCTTCGGCTTCGGCGAGACGTCCGGCGATCTCGTCGCGGATCCGCTGCCGGGTCTCCGCGTCGGGCGCGCCACCGGCGCCGAGTTCGCGCAAGCCGCCGACGAGCGCGAGTTCGTGGGCGAACTCTTCGCCGTCCGGGGATTCGGTGCCGTCGACAAGGTCGGCGAAGCGGTCACCGTCCGCCCGCTCCCGCGCGAACCATCCCGGCACGCCCACGGCGAAGTCTCCATCTGATCAGCCCGGTCCTGACCACCGGTCTGGCAGTGAAAACGAGCGGAGACGCCCAAGGGTTACGGCAAGGCCCGGTGAGGGACAAATATGGAACTTTAACGCAGTCCCGTGGGCAGAAGTTGTGCCAATCGGCGTACCGCGCGGTGCTGAAGCGCCTTGATGGCGCCCTCGTTGCGCTTCATGATCGCGGCGGTCTCGGCGACCGAAAGCCCCTGCATGAACCGCAGCACGATGCACTCGCGCTGGTCCTCGCCGAGTTCGGCGACGCAACGCAGCAGTTCGGCGCGGGTGGCGCGGCTGATGGCCTGCTGTTCCGGGCCCGCGACGGCCTGCACGCCGACGTTCCCGATGGGCGCCCCGTTGGGCTCGGCGACCTCGTCGGTGACGACCTCTAGGCGGAACCGGCTCGACTTCACGTGGTCGAGGATGATGTTGCGCGCGATGGTGACGAACCAGGCGCCGACGTCACGTCCCTGGTAGCTCACCGACGTGATGCGGCGCAGCGCCCGGAGGAAGGTCTCGCTGGTGACGTCCTCGGCGAGGTCCCGGTCGCCGAGGCGGAACAGGACGTAGCGGTAGACGACGTCCACATAGCGGTCGTAGAGCCGTCCGAACGCGGAGGTGTCGCCACCCTGTGCGGCGCTGACCAGCTCCCACGCTTCGGCCTTCGCGGCTTCGGCGGCGGCATCGGTCTCGGCGGTGTCGCTGACCTTGGGCCTGGGCGACGGCGCCGCGGGGAAACCGCTCCGGCGGAGGATGTGGCCCGCCAGCATCGAGACGGGGTTCGGCGCGGGAAGAGTCACGGTCCACCTCCCGTTCCGGACAGGGAGGACCGGCCCGCATGTCCCACCGCCGCGTGGGCCTGCAAGATCTGCACGTCCGGACTCCCTTTCTCACCATCGAGTGATCAACACCACTCGACGACGCACAGCAGCATACGTGTAGTTACCGCGAAGTAGGTAGCGGTGCCGGGGTTACGGAACTGCGACGAAAGCGAGTGACCCCCATGACGGTGGCCGGGATGACAAACTGGCAACGCCGTTCACCGAGGGAAGAGGTTCGCAGTTGAGCGCGGAGCAGGTTGCCGATGCAAGTGTGCCCACTTTGCTCGCCGAGGCCGCTCGTCAGTGGCCGGGCAAGGTGGCCGTCCAGGAGACCGGCGGAGGGGTCGCGCTGACCTGGTCGGAACTCGACAACGCCGCCCACACGCTGGCCCGCGCCCTGCTCGACGCGGGAATCGAGCGCGGTGACCGGGTGGCGTTGCGGCTGCCGACGTCGGCCGCGTTCGCCGTCTCGCTGTTCGGGGCGCTCCGGGCGGGCGCGGTGGTCGTCCCGGTCTCGCCGCAGGGGCCGGCCGCGGAGCTGACCGGGCTGCTGGAGCACAGTGGCGCACGGCTCGTCCTGGAACGCGAACCCACCGAGGAACTCCCCGAGGGGGTGACAAGCCTCTCACCGGCCGTTACCTCGGATGGAGCAGCCGAACCGGTCGACGCGTCCGGCGCCGGTGAGGACATAGCGGTCATCTCGTACACCTCCGGCACGACCGGCCCGCCGCGCGGCGTGATGCTGTCGCACCGGGCGCTGCTGGCGAACCTCGACCAGCTGAGCCGGATCGTCCCGGCGCCGCTCGTCCACGGCGACCGCGTGCTCATCACCATCCCGCTGTTCCACGTCTACGGCCTCGGCCCCGGCCTGCTGCAGACCACGGCGGTCGGCGCGACGGCGATCCTGTCCGAACGGTTCCTCGCCGAGCGCACCCTCTCCGACTGCACCGAGTACCGGGTGACGTCGATCGCCGGCGTACCCGCGATGTACGCCGAATTCGCCGCGATGGACCCCGAAGAGCTCGGGCAGGGCCTGTCCACCGTCCGGCGGATGACCTCGGGCGCGGCGCCGCTGCACCCCAAGATCCTCACCGCCCTCCGCGGCGCCACCGGCCTCGACGTCTACGAGGGCTACGGCCTCACCGAATGCGCGCCCGTGGTCACCACGACCCTGGTCACCGGCTACCCGAAGCCGGGCTCGGTCGGGCGGCCGCTGCCCGGTGTCGAGCTCCGGCTGGTCGACAGCGACGGCGACGCGGAGCCGGTCCCGCTCGACCCGGACGACCTCGGTGACGCCTTCGACGAGGACGGCGGCACCGGTCTGGTGTCGATCCGCGGCGCGAACCTGTTCTCCGGCTACTGGCCAGACGGCTCGCACGGCCCCGACGAGGACGGCTGGTTCCGCACCGGCGACGTCGGCTACCTCGACACCGACGGCGACCTGCACCTGGTGGACCGGGCCAACGACCTGATCATCGTCAACGGTTTCAACGTCTTCCCGCACGAGGTCGAGAACGTGATCTCGATGCTGGACGAGGTCGTCGAGGCCGGTGTCGTCGGCGTCGTCGACGAGCGGACCGGTGAGGCGGTGAAGGCCGTCGTCGTCCCCGCGCCCGGCGCTTCGCTGTCGGAACAGCAGGTCGTCGAGCACTGTGCGGAGCATCTGGCGGGGTACAAGGTGCCGCACACCGTCGAGTTCGCCGAGTCGCTGCCGCATTCGGCCACTGGAAAATTACGGAGGATGCGACTGCGCTGATGAGCCCTCGGCGGGAAAGAGTGCCTCGGACTAGGTAAGGATTGATGGCATGGCGCATCACGTGACCGTCATGACCCGCACGGGTTGCCACCTGTGCGAGGTCGCGGAACAGGACATCGAGCGGATCTGCGGCGAGCTTGGCGTCGCCTGGTCGGCCCAGGACGTCGACAGCGATCCCGAATGGCGGGCCGAGTACGGCGACCGCGTGCCGGTGATCCTCGTCGACGACGCCGAGCACGGCTACTGGCGCGTCGAAGAGGACAGGCTCCGGAAAGCCTTGGCGTAACACACTCGTAAGGGGCGATCGGCCACCCCGACGGCCGATTCGCTCCGAAGATGGAGTCGTGGACGACGAACGCAGGCTCACCTTCCCGCAAGCCGCGCTGACCGGGCTCCTGTCCCTGGTGGCCGCCCTCGGCGTGGGCCACCTCGTCGCGGGTTTCGTCGGGTACACGGCCTCGCCGTTCGTCGCCGTCGCGAACTTCGTCATCGACCACAGCCCGCACGCGGTGGTCGCCTGGGCCGAGCAGACGCTGGAGACCTGGGACAAGTTCGTCCTGAAGATCGGCCTCGCCGTGGTGCTGGTGCTGTTCGCGCTGCTCTCCGGGCAGCTCTCGCGCCGCACTCCGGTGCCGGGCCAGGTGATCGTCGGCGTTCTCGGTGCGGCGGGCGTCGCCGCGGTCTTCGTGCGCACCGACCTCGGGCAGATCGCGCTGCTGGCGCCGGTGATCGCCACCGTCGTCGCGCTCGTCGTGTTCACCCGGCTGCATTCGTTCTTCCGCCCGAAGGTGTTCTTCGACGAGCGCGAAGGCGAAGGCCCGGACCGGCGGAAGGTGCTGATCACCGGCGTGTCCGTCGCGGCGGGAGCCGGCGTCGCCGCGCTGACCGGCCAGATCGTCGGGACCAGGAAGAACGCGGAGGAGTCGCGGGCCGCCGTCGGCAGGCTCGTCGCGGCGAGGACCGCGCCGCCGATCCCGCCCGACGCGGATTTCGCGAAGCTCGGCACTCCGCCGTATCTCACTCCTTCGAAGGATTTCTATCGGATCGACACGGCGCTGGTGGTCCCGCAGGTCCGCACCGAGGACTGGAGCCTGCAGATCCGCGGGATGGTCGACCGCGAGGTCACCTATCGGTATGAAGATCTGCGGTCGCGGCCGCTGATCGAACGCGACGTCACCCTGTGCTGTGTCTCCAACGAGGTCGGCGGCCCGTACATCTCCAACGCGCGCTGGATCGGCATCGACCTGCGGGACCTGCTGAACGAGGCGGGGGTGAAACCCGGCGCCGAGCAGATGTTCGCGACCAGCGTCGACGGCTGGACCTGCGGAACCCCGGTCGAAGCCGCCCTGGATCCGCGACGCGGCGCGATGCTCGCCCTCGGCATGGACGGCGAACCGCTCCCGATCGAGCACGGTTTCCCCGCGCGGATCGTGATCCCCGGGCTCTACGGCTACGTGTCCGCCACGAAATGGGTGACCGAACTGGAGATCACCACCTGGGCGGAGCGCAAGGCGTACTGGCTCGACCGCGGCTGGGCCAGGGAAGCGCCGGTGAAGACGCAGTCGCGGATCGACGCGCCGGGTTCGGCGGTGAACGCGGGCAAGGTCGTGGTGTCGGGGACCGCGTGGGCGCAGCACACCGGCGTCGCGAAGGTCGAGGTCCGGGTCGACCAGGGGCCGTGGAAAGAGGCCGTCCTGTCGGCGGAGACGTCGAAGGACACCTGGCGGATGTGGTGGACAGAGGTCGACGTCGCCGCTGGTCAGCACGAGATCGCCGTGCGGGCGACGGACCAGTCCGGCTACACGCAGACCGAGGAGATCGCCGGAACAGTCCCGGATGGAGCCACCGGCTGGCACAAGGTGACGGTCAACGCGCGCTAGAGAGACTGACCACAGCACCTACCAGTGACTTTGTGCCTGCGTTCACAAGTGGCTACCGTAGATACGTCGCCTCCGAAAGCGCCCGGCATCGAACCGGACTCAGCGCGGCGGGTCAAGAGCCGTTTTCCAGGTTCGGGCGATTCATGTCGTCAGCAGGGACCAGAGGGAGCGGACAAGCGTGGTGTCGCAACGAGGCCGGCGCACCCGGGTGACACCGGACGCCGACAACGCGCCCACCGCGGAGATGCCGGCCGTCGAGGCCACCTCCGAGCCCGAAGCGGTCCGCGCGAAGTCGATCCCCGAAGCCGCCGTCGCCCGCCTCGCCGTCTACCTCCGTGTCCTCTCCGGGCTGGCCGAGCAGGGCGCGACGACGATCTCCAGCGAGGAGCTCTCGCAGGCCGCGGGCGTCAACTCCGCGAAACTGCGCAAGGACCTGTCCTACCTCGGCTCGTACGGCACCCGCGGCGTCGGCTACGACGTCCAGGTGCTGGTCAGCCAGATCGAGCGCATCCTCGGGCTGACCCGCAAGCACAAGGTCGCCGTGGTCGGGATCGGTAACCTCGGGCACGCGCTGGCCAACTACGGCGGGTTCCCCGGCCGCGGTTTCCCGGTCGAGGCGCTGTTCGACCTCGACCCCGATCTGGTCGGCGTCCCGGTCGGCGGCCTCCCGGTCTCGCATCTCGACGAGATCCCCAAAGTCTGCGCCGAACGGCAGATCTCCATCGGCGTCATCGCCACTCCGCCCACCGCCGCGCAGTCGGTCTGCGACCGGCTCGTCGCAGGTGGGGTGCAGTGCATCCTCAATTTCGCCCCGGTGGTGCTGCAGGTTCCGGCACATATCGAGGTTCGCAAGGTCGATCTCGCGGTCGAGCTGCAGATCCTGTCATTCCACGTCGCTCGTCGCGCCGATCTGGCCGCTAACGGCAACGGCGGAGCAGACGGTGGCCCCGGGGGCGCCGAGAATGGCAGCGTGAACGGCCACGGCAACGGAATGGTGGTGCGCTGAAATGAGCGTGTTGGCGGTCGGGCTCTCGCACCGCAGCGCCGAGCTGAACACCCTGGAGCGCGTCGCGGTCCCCGCGACCGACGTGACCAAGGTGCTCCACGAGCTGCAGCAGGCCGAGCACGTCAGCGAGGCGATCCTCGTCTCGACCTGCAACCGCATCGAGGTCTACGCCGTCGTCGAGACCTTCCACGGCGGCCTGAACGACGTCTCCGACGTGCTCGCCCGCCAGGCCGGGATGCAGCCGGCGGACCTCTACGACTCGCTGTACGTGCACTACGCGGGCGCCGCGATCGAGCATCTGTTCTCGGTCACCTCGGGGCTGGACTCGATGGTCGTCGGCGAGACGCAGATCCTCGGCCAGATCCGCTCCTCCTACGCCACCGCGCGGGAGGCGGGCACCGTCGGCCGCACGCTGCACGAGCTGATCCAGACCACGCTGCGCGTCGGCAAACGCGTCCACACCGAGACCGGGCTCGACCAGCTCGGCGCGTCGGTGGTCTCCGAGGCGCTCGCCGCGGCCGGCGACATCGCGGGCAAGCACGCGCTGATCATCGGCGCCGGTTCGATGGGCGCGCTGACCGCGTCCCAGCTGCGCAAGTCCGGGATCGGCGAGATCACCATCGCCAACCGCACCGAGGCAAGGGCCGCCCGCCTCGCCGCCGCGAGCGTCGAGCAGGGAGTGCCCGCCAAGGCCGTCCAGATGAGCGGGATCGCGGACGCGGTCGCCGAGGCGGACGTCGTCGTCTGCTGCACCGGCGCGCAGGCCGCGGTCTTCACCGCCGCACACGTCCCGGCCCGTGCCGGGCGCCCGCTGGTCGTCTGCGACCTCGGCCTCCCGCGTGACGTCGACCACGACGTCGCCGCGCTGGCCGACGTCACCGTGGTCGACCTCGAAACCATCCAGCGCCGCATGCGGGAAGCGGGCACCCCGACCACCGAACGGCAGACCGCGAAGGCCACCGGCATCGTGCTCGACGAGGTGCGCGAGTACCTCGCCGGTCAGCGCAGCGCCGAGGTGACCCCGACGGTGACGGCGCTGCGGCGCCGGGCGGCCGAGGTGGTCGACGCCGAACTGCTGCGGCTGGACAACCGCCTGCCGGACCTCGACGCCGGGGTCCGCGAGGAGGTCGGCCGCACGGTCCGCCGCGTGGTCGACAAGCTGCTGCACGCGCCGACGGTGCGGGTCAAGCAGCTGGCCGCCGAGACGGCCGACACCGACTACGCCAACGCGCTGCGCGAGCTGTTCTGCCTCGACCCGCAGGCGCCCGCAGCCGTGGCGAGTCCCACCGCAACGCCGAAAGACGAGTGATCATCCAGTGAGCAGAGTCATCCGCATCGGGACGCGCGGCAGCAAACTCGCCCTCGCGCAGACCGGCACCATCGCCGACGCCCTGCGGGCCACCGGGGCCGAGGTCGAGCTCGTCACCGTGACGACCCCCGGTGACAGGTCGTCCGCGCCGATTCCCACGATCGGGGTCGGCGTCTTCACTTCCGCGCTGCGCGAAGCCTTGCTGCGCGAGGAAGTCGACGTCATCGTGCACTCGTACAAGGACCTCCCGACGAAGCCGGAGCCGGGCATCACGCTCGCCGCCGTGCCGCGCCGCGAGGACCCGCGTGACGCGCTGATCGCCCGTGACGGGCTGACGCTGGGTGAGCTCCCGCCCGGCTCGACCGTCGGCACCGGCTCGCCGCGGCGGACCGCGCAACTGCGCGCGCTCGGTCTCGGTTTGGAAATCGTGCCGATCCGAGGCAATATCGACACCCGCATGCGCAAGGTGAGCGACGGAGAGCTCGACGCCGTCATCCTGGCGCGTGCCGGACTGGCCAGGATCGGCCGGGCGGAGGAGATCACCGAGACCCTCGACCCGATCCAGATGCTGCCCGCACCCGCGCAGGGTGCGCTGGCGGTGGAGTGCCGGACCGGTGACGTGGACATCGAGCACCTGCTCGGGTCCACAGTGGACGATGAAGGCACCCGTGCCGTGGCGACCGCCGAGCGCGCGTTGCTCGCGGCGCTGGAAGCCGGGTGCAGCGCACCGGTCGGAGCGCTGGCGGAGATCGTCGAGGACCTGGACGCCGAAGGGCGGGTCGTCGAGCGGATCTCGTTGCGGGGCACCGCCGCCGTCGAAGGGGACGGGGACGCGGTCGACATGGTGCGCGCGTCCGCGCTCGCCGACAAGCACGAAGCCGATCAGCTCGGCCGGACACTGGCCGCCGAGCTGCTCGACCTGGGGGCCGGTGCGCTGTCCGGCCCCGCCCAGTGAGTCAGAACGTTGAAGGTAGGGCCGCGCTCGACTGCGGCCGCTCAAGAGGAGAACGCACAGATGACCCCCGCGCGTAAGACCACCGGGCGTGTCGCCTTCGTGGGCTCGGGCCCCGGTGACGCCGGTCTGCTGACCGTCCGCGCTCAGGAGCTGCTCGCCAAGGCCGAGGTCGTGGTGACCGACCCGGACGTCCCTTCGGGCGTCCTGGCCTTCGCCGCCGAGGGCGCCGAAGTGCGCCCCGCCGTCGGCGAGGCCACCGAGGTCGCCAAGGACCTGGTGAACGAGGCCAAGGCCGGACGCCTGGTGCTCCGGCTCATCGCCGGTGACCCGCTGACCCAGCCCGCCGTCGTCGCCGAGGTGCAGGCCGTTTCCCGGACCAGCGCCGTGTTCGACATCATCCCGGGCGTCTCGCCCGGCGCGGCCGTCCCGGCGTACGCCGGTGTCGCGCTCGGTGGCACGCACACCGAGGTCGACGTCCGCGGCGACGTCGAATGGGCCGCGCTGGCCGCCACCCCCGGCCCGATCGTGCTGCACGCGACGTCGGCGCACCTGGCCGAGGCCGCGTCCGCGCTGACCGAGCACGGGCTGGCGCCGACCACCCCGGTCGCGGTGACCTCCAACGGCACCATCAACACCCAGCGCACCCTGGACACCACGCTGGCCACCGTCGCGAACGAGGCGGGCGAGCTCGTCGGCCCGCTCATCGTGACCATCGGCCAGGCCGTCGGCCAGCGCTCGAAGCTGTCGTGGTGGGAGTCGCGCGCGCTGTACGGCTGGAAGGTCCTGGTGCCGCGCACCAAGGAGCAGGCCGGTGAGATGGCGGAGCGGCTTCGCGGCCACGGTGCCACCTCGCACGAGGTCCCGACCATCTCGGTCGAGCCGCCGCGCAGCCCCGCGCAGATGGAGCGTTCGGTCAAGGGTCTCGTCGACGGCCGCTACCAGTGGATCGTCTTCACCTCGACCAACGCCGTCCGCGCGGTGTGGGAGAAGTTCGAGGAGTTCGGCCTCGACGCCCGCGCCTTCTCCGGCGTGAAGATCGCCTGCGTCGGCGAATCGACCGCCGCGAAGGTGCGCTCGTTCGGCATCATCCCCGAGCTGATCCCGGAGGGCGAGCAGTCCTCGGAGGGTCTCCTCGCCGAGTTCCCGCCGTACGACGACGTCCTCGACCCGGTCGACCGCGTGCTGCTGCCGCGGGCGGACATCGCCACCGAGACCCTTTCGGCCGGCCTGCGCGAACGCGGCTGGGAGATCGACGACGTGACCGCGTACCGCACCGTGCGGGCCGCGCCGCCGCCGGCCGAGACCCGCGAGATGATCAAGACCGGCGGTTTCGACGCGGTCTGCTTCACCTCGTCCTCGACCGTGCGGAACCTCGTCGGCATCGCCGGCAAGCCGCACACCCGCACGCTGGTCGCGTGCATCGGCCCGAAGACCGCGGAGACCGCCGTGGAGTTCGGGCTGCGGGTCGACGTCCAGCCCGAGAAGGCCGACGTCCCGCACCTGGTCGACGCGCTCGCCGAGCACGCCGCCCGGCTCCGTGCCGAAGGTGCGCTCCCGCCGCCTCGCAAGGCGAAGCGGGCCCGCCGCTCCTGATCCGCGAAAAGCCCCCTTCCCACGGTTCGCGTGGGAAGGGGGCTTTTTCGTTCCTCAGTGAAACTTTGTCGTACGGGTAGCGGCCGGCCATAGCCTCGGTGGTTCCGACTATCACTGGGGAGTGATCATGAAATCTCTCGTTCTCGTCGCCGCTCTGGGCGCGGTGGCCCTCGGCTTTCCGGGTACGGCGGCCGCCGCCACCTCCTTCGAGGTCTGCACTCCGGCCGGTTGCGCGGTCCAAAGCGTTCGGGGCACCGTCGATCGGGGAACGGTGGTGGCCACGGTTTCCGACAGTTCGCCGGGCTCGGCGCTCACCGCCGAGTTCACCGTGTCCCCGCCGGGCGTGCGGACGCGGGTCGTCGTCGACGACGGCGTGAAGCGTGCCATGTTCAGGCTGCCGGTCGGTGCGGAGCAGTTGATCGTGACGGCCTGCGGGGCCGGAGGCTGCGCCAGCAAGACCATTCCGCTGTAAGCCCTTCGGAGCACGGGCGTGGCGTGAGCGAAGGCGTGACTCGCGTGATCAGGGACGTGACTCGCGTGATTGGAGGCCGCACTCGCGAGTTCCGCCTTCAATCACGCGAGTTCCGCCTCTGATCACGTGAGTGCGGTGCCACGTCCGCGTGAGTGGCGATTCGGGTTTGAACCGAGGGTGCCGTGAAGGCCTCCTTGCCTACTCTGAAGGTAGGCAAGGAGGCCTTCACTACCCCTCAGGGGTTCGTCACCTGCACCAGCAACCACAGAAGTCACAACGGCGGCGCGTGAAGGCCCCCATCACTCGGCTCAGCCGAAGATTGCCAAGTACATGAAGGGGGCCTCCATGTACTTAGGCATCGCGCCCTTCAGGTACCCGTCACGAGAAGAACTTCACGACCTCCGTGTACGCCAGGTAAGCGAACATCGCCAGGCAGATGCCCAGCAGCCCGTTCGACAGCCACCGCGAACGCCCTTCCCGAGGCACCCGCGACGTGTTCAGCAGCACCAGCAACGTCGCCGCCAGGAACGGCATGAACAACGCGCCCAGCACGCCGTAGATCACGGTGAGCTGGAACGGCTGGTCCAGGAACAGCAGCGCCATCGGCGGGAAGGTCAGCCACAGCACGTATCCGCGGTACGCGACACTGCGTTCCCCGGCCTTTTTCTCATACGCCTCAACGCTTTCCGTCGTGTTCGCGGGCAGCCGCAGGATGCGCCACCAGTCGGCGAAGAGCAGGCTCACGCCGTGCCAGACGCCGATCACCGACGTGAACGACACGGCGAAGAAGCCGATGAGGAACGGGATCCGCGCCCACTGCCCGTAATCCGCGGCGAGGGTGTCACCGAGGAACAGCAGGCCCTTGTCGCCCGAGATGATCTTCTGGCCCAGCAGCAGTTCCGCGCCGACGATCAGCATCGCGATCACGAAGATCCCGGTCATCACGTAGCCGACGGCGTTGTCGGTGCGCATCATCGGGAGCCACTTCGACGAACGCCAGCCCTTCGCGAGCGTCCAGTAGCCGTAGGCCGCCATGGTGATCGTGCCGCCGACGCCGCCGACCAGGCCGAGGACGTAGACGAGCGAGCCGTCGGGCAGGGTCGGGACGGCGCCCTTGAACAGTTCGGCGAAGTTCGGCACGACGAGGATCGCGGTGCCGACCACGGTCACGAACATGACGCCGACGAGCACCGTCATCAGTTTCTCGATGATCGCGTAGCGCCCGAACCACACCAGCGCGAAGCCGAGCAGGCCGCAGATCATCGCCCAGTACCGCACCGAAATCGCGGGGAAGAGCGCGTTCAGCGGCAGGCCCGACGCGGACATCGCGGTCGCACCGTAGACGAAGCCCCAGATCACCGCGTAGATCCCGAAATAGATCAGCGCCCAGATCCCGAGCGTCCGCCAGCCGGACAGGATCGTCCGGCCCGAGGTCAGATGCCAGCGGCCGACGGCTTCGGCCAGCGCGAGTTTGAAGATCGTGCCGACGAGCACCGCCCACAGCAGCGTGTACCCGAAACGCGATCCGGCCACCATCGTCGCGACGAGGTCGCCCGCGCCGACCCCGGTCGCCGCGGCCATGATCCCTGGCCCGACCTGGCGCAGCCGTGCGCGCCAGCCGACGGGCGGTTCTTCCAGTTGGTCGGTCACCGTTGAGCTCGACATGCCGTGGAAGGTAACCCACGTCACATCCCGACGGAATCGGACAAAGGCGACTCTTTACCGTTCCTTAGGAAAGGTTCGGCCGTTCACCGCCTCTCAAGCGGGCGGGAGTACCGTCGTGAGGGTGTTTCCCGAACATCGTCCCCGCAGGCTCCGTACCACTCCGGCGATGCGCAGGCTGGTCGGTGAGACGACGCTGCGCCCACGTCAGCTGATCCTCCCGATGTTCGTGGCCGAGGGCGCCGAAGCGCCCCGCCCGATCTCCAGCATGCCCGGGGTCGTCCAGCACACCCGCGACACGCTGCGCAAGGCCGCCGTCGAGGCGGTCAACGCCGGTGTCGGCGGGCTGATGCTGTTCGGCATCCCGAAGACGCGGGACGCCGAGGGCTCCGGCGCGATCGACCCGGACGGCATCCTCAACGTCGCCCTGCGCGACCTGAGGTCCGAGCTCGGCGACGCGACGGTCCTGATGGCGGACACGTGCCTCGACGAGTTCACCGACCACGGCCACTGCGGCGTCCTCGACGCCGACGGCGGTGTCGACAACGACGCGACGCTGCGCGTGTACGCGGAAATGGCCTTGGCGCAGGTGGAAGCGGGCGCGCATCTGCTCGGTCCGAGCGGCATGATGGACGGCCAGGTCGGCGTCATCCGCAGCGCGCTGGACCGCGCCGGGCACACCGACGCCGGGATCCTCGCGTACTCGGCCAAGTTCGCCAGCGCGTTCTACGGTCCCTTCCGCGAGGCCGTCGATTCGCAGCTGAAGGGCGACCGGAAGACCTACCAGCAGGATCCGGGCAACGTGCGCGAGGCGCTGCGCGAGATCGAGCTGGACATCGCCGAGGGCGCCGACATGGTCATGGTCAAGCCCGCGCTGTCCTATCTGGACGTCATCAGGGCCGCCGCCGAGGCGTCGCCGGTTCCCGTCGCGGCGTACAACATCTCGGGCGAGTACGCGATGGTCGAGGCCGCCGCGGCGAACGGCTGGCTCGATCGCGAGCGCACGATCCTCGAGGTGCTGACCTCGATCCGCCGCGCGGGCGCGGACATGATTTTGACCTACTGGGCCGCCGAAGCCGCAGCTTGGCTGGACTAGGCTGCCTCGCGTGAGCGACAGCAAAGCCGGTGAAACGGACGACGAGCGCCGCAAGCGCGGGATGTCCCCGGATCCGATCCTGCCGGGCCAGAAGCCGCCGAAGATCGTGGTGCCGAAGCCGGTCGCGATCTCGTTCTGGCTGTGGATCGTCGCCGGCGTCGTCCTGGTGGCCGGGCAGATCGCCCTGCTGGTGCTGAAAGACGAACTGACCGAGGGGATCCTCAAGCAGATCAGGGAGAACCCGGTCCCCGGCCAGCCCGCCGATCCGGCGCAGGTCGCTTCCGGCGTGAACACCCTGCTGTGGATGCTGTTCGGCGGTGCGCTCACCTTCGCCGTCCTGTTCGCGCTGTTCGCGTATAAGGCCCGTGAGGGAACGCGGTCGGCCAGGACGGTCCTCACCGTGGGGGCGGTCTTCCTGGTGCTGGTGGAGCTGCTGATCCTTCGCGGTTCGCTCAACGTGTTCCTGCTGGTGTCCACGTTGCTGGTGGCGATCGCGCTGGTCCTCATGTACCTGCCCAGCGTCTCCGACCATTTCCCGAAGGTCGGGCGCACGCTGCCATGACGCCCGAGCCGCCCCGCTACGACGAACCCGGCGTCGGCTGGACGGCTTTGCTGTGGGCGCCGCTGTTCGCTCTCGCCGGGCTGCTCGCCGAACTGGCGACCGGCGGCCCGGTCCATTGGCTCGCCTGGATCCTCGTCGCGGTGGGGCTGGTGGCGATCACCGTTCCCTGGGTCTACGCGCGCCGCCGGTACCTCTCGCTCGAAGTCACGTCGGACGGCTATCGGCAGGGCAAGGAAACCCTGGAGGCGGCCCAGATCGCCGAAGTCCTCGAAGACGAAGCTCCGGTCGGCTCGCGTGTCCTCGGCGGCGGCTGGACGATTCCCAAGAAGTTCGGCGAAGTCGGCTTGAAGCTCGAAGACGGTGTTTTCGTGCGCGCTTGGGCGAAGGATCCAGACGCCCTTCGCGAGGCTCTCGGGGATTTGGTGCGTGCTCGCACCACAGAGTCATGAGAAACTGCTCACCGTGATCGACCTTCCCCAGCCGACCGGCGCCGATCTGTGGCCACCGGAGGACAGCAGGCCCGCGGCCCGGCTGCACAAACCCCTTCGCGCCGTGGTGGGGGCCGTCGAACTGGTCCTCGCCGCGCTCGCGGTGTGGGGTGCCTTCGCGTGCTGGAAGGCCGGTGTCGTCCCGGTCGTGATCACCTACGGCGAAGCGACGACGCTCGAATCGCAGCGGTACTTCGGCGGCCCGCTCGCCGGCGCCATCGGGCTGGGTGTGCTGGCCGCGATCCTCGTGGTGGACGCGATCCGCCAGTTCCTGCTCGCCGTGCGCGCCAAGGGCCGCAAGCGCAAGGACTAATTGAGCCAGACGACGGCGGCGTTGACCGCGGTCGAGTACAGCAACCACAGCAGATACGGCACCAGCAGCCACGCGGCGAGCTTCGACCGGCGCCCGAACTCCATCATCGTGACGGGCACCATGAAGTCCAGGACGACGACGTCGGCCAGGGCCAGCGCGTGCGCTCCGCCGGCGAAGAACAACGGCGTCCACAGCAGAGTCAGCAGCAAGCAGACGCCGTAGAAGGCGAAGGCGCGCGTCTCACCGTCGGTCCGCCAGTAGCACCAGCCCGCGATGGCGACCAGGAGGAGCAGGGCCGTCCACGTCGGACCGTAGAGCCAGCCCGGCGGCGCCCACGAAGGACGGACCCACGCGTTGTGCGTCTCGGAACGGGTGGCCACGGCCAGCGCCGCCACGACGCCGACGATCGCCGACATGGCGATGAATCCGGCCAAGGCCTGCCAGCGCAGGCGACGATGGTGGGTCGGTGGTGGCGGCACCGTGGACACGTGGATTCCTCCGCGAGGGTTTCGGCGGGAGTGCTTCCCACCCTAGTGGGCCTGGTCACGCCATGCCCGGAACCGCGAGGACTCGGCGGCGGGTGTCATCCGGGATTTGCGAGACTGGGGACGTGACTACCGGAGTCGATCAGTCCAAGGCATGGTTCGAACGAGCGAAGGCCGCGATCCCGGGCGGGGTGAACTCCCCGGTGCGGGCCTTCAACTCCGTCGGCGGCACCCCGCGGTTCATGGTGCGCGGTGAGGGGCCGTATCTCTGGGACGCGGACGGCGCCCGCTATGTCGATCTCGTCTCCTCGTGGGGGCCGATGATCCTCGGGCACGCCCATCCGGACGTCGTCGCCGCCGCGCGCGAAGCCGCTGTCGACGGGCTGTCGTTCGGCACCCCGACGCGCGGCGAGGTCGAGCTCGCCGAGGAGATCATCGCCCGGGTCGAGCCGGTGGAGCGGGTGCGCCTGGTCAACTCCGGCACCGAGGCGACGATGAGCGCGATCCGGCTGGCCAGGGGATTCACCGGCCGGTCGAAGATCATCAAGTTCGCGGGCTGCTACCACGGCCACGTCGACGCGCTGCTCGCCGAAGCGGGCTCCGGTGTCGCGACCCTCGGCCTCCCGACCTCGCCCGGTGTCACCGGCGCGCAGGCGGCCGACACGATCGTCCTGCCCTACAACGATCTCGACGCGGTCCGGAAGTCCTTTGTGGACAATCCGGACTCGATCGCCGCGATCATCACCGAAGCCGCCGCCGGCAACATGGGCGCCGTCGCCCCGATCGACGGTTTCAACGCCGGGCTCAAGGAGATCGCGCACGAGCACGGCGCGCTGCTGATCATGGACGAGGTGATGACCGGCTTCCGCGTTTCGAAGGCGGGATGGTTCGGCCTCGACGGGGTCGCCGGCGACCTGTACACCTTCGGCAAGGTGATGTCCGGCGGCTTGCCCGCCGCGGCCTTCGGCGGCCGTGCCGACGTGATGGCGAAGCTGGCCCCGGGCGGGCCGGTGTACCAGGCGGGAACCCTGTCCGGGAATCCCGTCGCCGTCGCCACCGGGCTCGCGACGCTGCGCGCGGCCGACGACGCCGTGTACTCGGCCCTCGATGCCAACGCGAAGCGGCTCGGCGACCTGTTCGGCCGGTCGCTGACCGAGGCGGGCGTCACGCACACCGTGCAGTACGCGGGCAACCTCGTCAGCGTGTTCTTCAGCGAGAACCCGGTGACGAACTACCCGGGCGCGCAGGCCGCGGAGACCTGGCGGTTCCCGGCGTTCTTCCACGCGCTGCTGGACAACGGCGTGTACGCGCCGCCGAGCGCGTACGAGGCTTGGTTCGTCAACGCGGCCATGGGCGACGCCGAGTTCGAGATCATCGAGTCCGCGCTTCGCGTGGCCGCCCGCGCCGCCGCCGAGGCGGTCCAGGCGTGAGCGCGACGACGATCGTGCACCTGCTCCGCCACGGCGAGGTGCACAACCCGGACAAGATCCTGTACGGCCGCCTGCCCGGCTTCAAGCTCTCCGACCGCGGACAGCGCCAGGCACTGACGGTCGCCGAGGCCGTCGCGACGCACGACATCACGCACGTCGTCGCTTCGCCGCTCCAGCGCGCGCAGGAGACCGCCGCGCCGATCGCCGCCGCGCACCGGCTCGACGTCGAGACCGACGAGCGGCTCATCGAGGCGGACAACCAGTTCGAGGGCGAGCGGGTCGCCGTCGGTGATGGCGCGCTTCGCGAGCCGAAGCACTGGCCGAAGCTGGTCAACCCGTTCCGGCCGTCGTGGGGCGAGCCGTACGTCGAGATCGCGCACCGCATGCTCGGCGCGATCCACCGCGCGCGGCGGGCGGCCGAGGGCCACGAGGCTTTGTGCGTCTCGCACCAGCTGCCGATCTGGACCGTGCGGCGGTTCCTGGAGGCGAAGCGGCTCTGGCACGACCCGCGTAACCGGCAGTGTTCGCTCGCTTCGCTGACCAGCCTGGTCTTCGAGGGCGAGGAACTCGTGCGGATCGTCTACAGCGAACCCGCGGGCACGACCGACCCGAAGGTGACCGGGGCATGAAGCGCGTGCTGGCCGCCATGGCGGTGCTGATGCTCGTCGTCACCGGCTGCACCACCGGCAAGGACGCCGTCGTCACCGGCGGCTCGTTCAACTTCGTTTCGCCGGGCGGGAAGGTCGACATCACCTACGACGTCGCGGAGCGCCAGCCGTCGCCGACGCTGTCCGGCGACGACCTGATGAACGAGGGCAAGCAGCTCTCGATCGCGGACTTCCCCGGCAAGGTCATCGTGCTGAACCTGTGGGGCCAATGGTGCGGGCCGTGCCGGGTCGAGGCGCCGGAGATGCAGAAGGTCTACGACCAGACCAAGGCGTCCGGTGTCCAGGTGGTCGGCATCGACCTCCGGGACAACGACCGGGCGCCCGCGCAGGACTTCATGCGGGACCGGAAGCTGACGTACCCGTCGATCTACGACCCGTCGGGGCGGACGCTGCTGCAGCTCTCGGGTTATCCGCGCAACATCATCCCGTCGACGATCGTGCTGGACAAACAGCACCGCGTCGCGGCCGTGTTCCTGCGGGAACTGCTGGCGTCGGACCTGCTGCCGGTCGTGCAGCGCCTGGCCGCCGAACCCGCCTGACCCCCCTCCCGCGTTTCGTCCTCTGAATGCGTTCCTTGCGCGTGCAACGACCGCATTCAGAGGACGAAACGCGCGTGAAGGGGGCGGGACCAAGGTCCTGACCGGGTGCGACGTAGGTCCCGTTGGGCCAGCCCCGGCGTTTTCACTCCGATCACACTGCCTACGCTCAGCCGGGTGAACTCCGTTACCGAGCTGGCCCTCTCGGGGCCGCTGCTGCTCGCGGCGGGTGTGGCGCTGCTGGCCGGGACGATCTCCTTCGCGTCGCCGTGCGTCGTGCCGCTGGTGCCCGGGTATCTCGCGTACCTGGCGGCGCTGGTCGGCGCGGACGCTCCCGCGGTCAGCGCCGACGAGGAGCGCAAGAAGGGCCGCTTCGCCGTCGTCGGCGCGGCGGCGCTGTTCGTGCTCGGGTTCACCGTCGTCTTCGTGGTGACGCTGGGGACGCTGGTGTGGATCGCCGACGTCGTCCAGCTCAACATGGACCTCATCCAGCGCCTCGGCGGCGTGCTGACGATCGCGATGGCGCTGGTCTTCCTCGGCTGGATCCCGGGGCTGCAGCGCGAGTTCCGCTCGCACCACGTGCCGCGCGGCGGACTGTGGGGCGCGCCGGTGCTCGGAGCGGTGTTCGGGCTCGGCTGGACGCCGTGCATCGGGCCGACGCTGTCCGCGGTGATGTCCATGGCCAGCGCCACCGGCGGCGCGGCGGCGCGCGGCTACGTGTTGATCCTGGTCTACTGCCTCGGCCTCGGCCTGCCGTTCCTCCTCATCGCGTTCGGTGCCCGCTGGGCCGTCCGCGCCACCGACTGGCTGCGCCGCCACGGCCGTCAGGTGCAGGTCTTCGGCGGCGTCCTGCTGCTGGTCGTCGGCGTCCTGCTGGTGACCGGGCTGTGGGGCGACATGACCGGCTGGATCAGGAACACCCTCGTGACCGACATCAGGCTGCCCTTGTGACCACCACCGAATACCGTCAGACGCCGTTGAAGCGCGTCCTCGCCTTCCTGCGCAACACCTGGCGCGGGCTGACGTCGATGCGCACCGCGCTGGTGCTGCTGTTCCTGCTCGCGCTCGCCGCGATGCCCGGCGCCCTGCTGCCGCAACGGAACCTCAACGTCGCCAAGACCGACGAGTACATCGCCGCGCACGGCTGGTGGGGCGAACTGCTCGACCGCCTGCAGTTCTTCGAGGTCTACGGCAGCGTCTGGTTCTCGGCGATCTACATCCTGCTGATGGTCTCGCTCATCGGCTGCCTCGCGCCGCGCAGCTTCGAGTACGCGAAGGCGATGCGCGCGAAGCCGGTGCTCACGCCGCGCAAGCTCTCGCGGATGCCGCATCACGTGTCCACCACGACCGACCGGACCCCCGAGACGGTCATGACCGACACGCACACGCTGCTCAAGGGCTGGCGCCGCGTCGAACGCGAAGAGGCCGACGGAAGCCGGAGCATCTCCGCCGAACGCGGATACCTCCGCGAGACCGGCAACCTCGTCTTCCACTTCGGCATGCTCGGCCTGATCGTCTTCTTCGCGCTGGGCAAGCTGTTCGGCTACGAAGGCCAGGTCATCGTCCAAGCCGACGGCAGCCCGTGGTGCAACTCCGGCATCCTCGGCTACGACACCTTCAACGCCGGGCTGCGCGTCGACGGCACCGACCTCAACGGGTTCTGCATCCGGCTGAAGGACTTCGAGGCGCGCTACACCGAGACCGGGCAGGCGAACTACTACCACTCCAACATGGAGTACCAGTCCGGCGACGACCTGCAGACCGGCGCGTGGAAGCCGTACGGACTCGAGGTCAACTCGCCGCTGCGCACCGCGGGAGACCGCGTCTACCTGCTGAACTTCGGCTACTCCCCGAAGTTCACGGTGACCTTCCCCGACGGCACCGTGCGCACCAACATCACGCCGTGGCGTCCCGCCGACGAGCCGACGAAGCTCTCCGAAGGCGCGACGAAGATCGACCAGCCGGGCATCGCCGACCCGATCGAACGCCGCACCCGTCAGCTCGCGATCACCGGCCTGCTCGCCCCGACCGCGTTCCTGCACGGCAACGTGCTGACGTCGTCGCGGCCCGAGGCGAACAAGCCGGCGGTGGCCGTCGACATCTACCGCGGCGACCTCGGCCTCGACGCGGGCCGCGGGCAGTCGATCTTCCAGATCGACCAGTCGCTCGTCGCGGACGGCAGGCTCAAGAAGCTCACCCGGCAGAACCTGGACCAGGGGCAGGAGACCGTGCTGGACGACGGCACGAAGGTCCGCTTCGACGGTGTCCAGGAATGGGTCGCCATCCAGGTTTCGCACGACCCCGTGCAGGGCTGGGTGCTGGTCTGCGCGGTCGCGATGCTGATCGGGCTGGCGGGATCGCTGCTGGTCAAACGGCGCCGGGTGTGGGTGCGGGTGACCCCGGCGCGTGAAGGTGAGACGGGTACCGTGATCGAGGTCGCCGGGCTGGCGCGCACCGATCAGGCGGGCTACGGCGAAGAGTTCCAGCGGATCAGCGACAAGCTGCTCCAGGGGCAGAGAGGCAACTAGAGGTCATGCCGATCAACGAGACGCTGTCCCAGTACAGCGACTACTCCTACACCACCGCGGCGGCGATCTACGTCCTCGCGCTGATGTTCGCCCTCATCGAGCAGGGCTTCGGCGCGAAGGGCCGTCTGGCGGCGCAGCGCAGCATGCAGCGCTCCC
The DNA here is from genome assembly GCF_003947535.1 of Amycolatopsis sp. WAC 04169. Classification (NCBI taxonomy): domain Bacteria; kingdom Bacillati; phylum Actinomycetota; class Actinomycetes; order Pseudonocardiales; family Pseudonocardiaceae; genus Amycolatopsis; species Amycolatopsis sp. WAC 04169. The sequence continues at coordinate 938,302 of NZ_QHJI01000001.1, forward strand.
GCGAACTGGTCGGCGCGGGCGGTCCGCCGCCCGCCTACGGCACGCCCGTCGAGACGCCGCGCGAGGTCGGCCGCCCCGAGCGGATCGGCCGCATGGGCGCCGCGCTGCTGGTGCTGGCCGCGCTGCTGCACCTGGCCGCGATCGTGCTGCGCGGGTTCGCCGTGCACCGCGCGCCGTGGGGCAACCTCTACGAATACGGCATGGCCACGACCTTCATCGCCGTCGTGACCTGGCTCGTCATCATGCGGAAGTTTCCGGTCCGCCACCTCACCGGCTTCCTGCTGCTGCCGGTCGTGATCCTGATGTTCGTCAACGGCACGATGCTGTACACGACGGCCGCGCCGGTGCAGCCCGCGCTCCAGTCGTACTGGCTGATCATCCACGTCTCCGCGGCGATCATCGGCTCGGGCGTCTTCCTGGTGCCCGGCGTCGCGAGCGTCCTTTACCTGTTCCGCGCCGCGCACGACGACAACCCGGCGAAGTTCGCCAAGTTCGCCCCGAAGCTGCCCGCTGCGGACGTGCTCGACCGCATCGCCTACCGCACCACCATCTTCGCCTTCCCGATCTTCACCTTCGGCGTGCTCTGCGGCGCGGTGTGGGCCGAGGCGGCGTGGGGCCGGTTCTGGGGCTGGGACCCGAAGGAGACCGTCGCCTTCGTGGCGTGGGTCGTCTACGCGGCGTACCTGCACTCCCGTGCCACCGCGGGCTGGCGCGGGAAGCGGGCCGCGATCATCAACATCGTCGGCTTCTCCGCGACGATCTTCAACATGTTCTTCGTGAACCTGGTGACGTCGGGGCTGCACTCCTACGCCGGGGGCTGACCGTCGCCGCTGCGCGCGACCCGGCTACCGTCAATACTGAGGTAGTGGGGGAAGACGTGCGCGGAGGAGGAATTCAGCGGTGACCGGACCCAGCGAAGAATCGGCTCCTGGCCACCCCGAACCGACCGAGAGCGCCCAGCCCTCGGAGATGTTCTCCGAGGACAGGACGGACTCGGCGCCGCATCCGGCCGCGACCGGTTTCGAGGCCGAGCCGACCCAGGTCGTCCAGCCGCAGTACCCGCAGCAGGGGCAGTACCCGCAGCAGCAGCCCGCTCCGCCGTTGCCGCAGCCTTCGCAAGGGCAGCAGTATCAGCAGCCCTACGACCAGAACCTGCCTCCGCTGCACCCTCAGCCGCAGCAGGCTGCCCAGTACCCGCCGCCTCAGCAGCAGTACGCGCCGCCGCCGCAGCAGCAGCAGGCGGTGCCGGGGCTTCCGCAGCCGCAGGGCAGGCACGCGCTCCCGGACGAACTCGCCACCGCGAGCCTGGTGAAGCCGCAGAAGCGCAAGCCGCAGTCGGGCTGGCGCAGAGCGCTTTACGTGGGCACCGGCAAGCTCGTCAACCCGGGGGAGAGCCCCAAGGACACGCGCAAACGCGAACTGATCGCGCAGATCAACCAGCCGCTGCGCGGGTGCTACAAGATCGCGATGCTGAGCCTCAAGGGCGGCGTCGGCAAGACCACCACGACGACCACGCTGGGCTCGACGTTCGCTTCGCTGCGCGGTGACCGGGTGGTCGCCGTCGACGCGAACCCGGACCGCGGCACGCTGTCGCAGAAGATCCCGATCGAGACCACCGCGACCGTGCGGCATCTGCTGCGGGACGCGGACAAGATCACCAGGTACAGCGACGTCCGCTCGTACACGTCGCAGGGCGGGAGCAGGCTGGAGATCCTCGCCAGCGAGCAGGATCCGGCGGTTTCGGAAGCGTTCTCCGAGGACGACTACCGGCGCACGGTCAACCTGCTGGAGCACTTCTACAACATCGTGCTCACGGACTGCGGGACCGGTTTGATGCACTCGGCGATGAAGGGCGTCCTGGACGTCGCGGACGCGCTCGTGGTGGTCTCGTCAGGCTCCGTCGACGGGGCGCGCAGTGCGTCGGCCACCCTCGACTGGCTGGAGGCGCACGGCTACGGCGACTTGGTCAAACGATCCGTCGCGGTGATCAACTCGGTGCGGCCGAAAGGCGGCTCGGTCGATCTCGACAAGCTCTCCGCGCACTTCGGCGCGCGTGTCCGCTCCGTGTGCCGTATCCCGTTCGACCCGCACCTGGAAGAGGGCGCGGAGATCGAGCTGGACCGGCTCGGCGAGGACACGCGGCTGGCGTTGCTGGAACTGGCGGCCACCGTCGCGGACGGCTTCGGCGGCCAGCAGTACCAGCCGATCCAGCCCTAGTCCTTGTCCTCGTCTTTACCTTTGCGCTGCTGCTCACCGAGCTTGCGCAGGAAGTCGGGGTCGTCGTCCGGGGCCAGTGTCGGTCGCGACGAGGGCACCCCGACACGCTCGATCCCGAACGCGCGCCACAACACCACGGCGACGGTGAGCGCTCCGATGGCCGCGAGCAGATAGATCATGCTCGGTCCCTTTCCGCGTGGAGGACGTTGCTCAGTCCCACGAGGCTAGCCTCTTTGCCGCGTGCGGGGGGACTCATGGATACCCCAATGTGACGAAGGGCGGTTACGAGCCCTTCGTCACTGGAGTCCTTTTCAGGGGAAATGCCTGGTCAGACCTTGCGAGTGGGCTCGCTGGCGTCGGTGGTCAGCTCGGCGAGGAGCTCGTTCACCTCGGCCTCGCGGAACCGGCGGTGCCCGCCGGGAGTACGGATCGAGCCGATCCGGCCCGCGGTCGCCCAGCGGGTCACGGTCTTGGGGTCGACCCGGAACAGGGCCGCCACTTCGCCGGGGGTGAGCAACCTTCCGCCCATGGTCGCGGTCATTTTCCGCCTCCTTCACGGTTTCGGTGCTAAACCGGAGGCGGGTCCGATGCCCGTCGTGCCGGGTAGCCAACACGGCAATCGTTGCATCTCACCCGTCAGGTACTCGAACGGTTGTCCATAGGTAAAGAGCCCTTAAAGGTCAAAACCGACAACCGCGACATGCGTGTATCGGCGCCCGGTCTTGTCACGGATGTATGAAAACGCGCCCTGATCTCGCGAATCGGGGCGTGGCACCTAAGGTGTAGCGGTGGACCAGGTGGATCGGAAGATCATCGCGGCATTGCGGGAAAACGGGCGGGCTACCTACGCCGACCTCGGCCGGTCTGTCGGGCTCTCGGCTTCATCAGTGCACGAACGGGTCGGCAAGCTCGAAGCCGCCGGCGTGATCACCGGCTACCACGCCATGGTCGACCCCAACACGGTCGGACTCGGGGTGACGGCGCTGGTCGGCATCCACCCCACCGACACCGCGACCGAGGACGACGTCGCGGAGGCACTCGGGGCCCTGGACGAGGTCGAAAGCTGCTACGCCGTCGCGGGTGACGAAGCCTTCGTCGTCAAGGTGCGGGTGGCGACCGTCGACGATCTGGAGAAGACGCTCGGCAGGCTGCGGCGGATCCCCGGCGTCGGCCGGACGAACACCACCGTCGTGCTCTCCACCCGCTTCGAAGGGCGGCCCAACAACGCGGGCCTGGACGAGGGCCGCAACGGCGACGCGTAGCCTGCGTTGATGTGAGCGATAATCACCTGCCCCGTGACCTGACGCTGTACGTACTGGCCAGGTTCGTCCTGGTCGGGGTCATCGCGGGGGGCTTGCTGCTGGTCAACGTCCCGCTGCTGGTCGCGTTGCTGATCGGCCTGGTCGTGGGGCTGCCGCTGGGTCTGCTGCTGTTCCGCCCGCTGAACGCGCGCGTGACCGCCGGACTCGCCCGCCGCAACGAAAAGCGCGCTCGCGCCCGTGCCGAACTGCGCTCCCAGCTGCGCGGCGACCGAGCGGACGGCGCCGCGTGAGCCGTCTGCACAGCCGGAGCTGGGTCCGCGAAGCCGTCCGCATCATCGAGGCCGACGCGAACCGCAGCGCCGACACACACCTGCACGTCTTCCCGCTGCCGGCCGAGTGGGGCATCGACCTTTACCTGAAGGACGAGTCCGTCCACCCGACCGGCTCGCTCAAGCACCGGCTCGCGCGTTCGCTGTTCCTGTACGGCCTGGTGAACGGCCAGATCGGGCAGGACACCGTGCTCGTCGAGGCGTCCAGCGGCTCGACCGCGGTTTCGGAGGCGTACTTCGCGCGGATGCTGGGGCTGCGGTTCATCACCGTGGTGCCGCGCAGCACGTCGCCGGAGAAGATCGCGCTCATCGAGTTCTACGGCGGCGAATGCCACTTCGTCGACCGCGCGCCGGACATGTACCCGGAGGCCGAGCGGCTCGCCTCGGAGTGCAACGGCCACTACCTCGACCAGTTCACCTACGCCGAGCGCGCGACGGACTGGCGCGGGAACAACAACATCGCCGAATCCGTGTACGCGCAGATGCAGTCCGAGCGGCACCCCGTGCCGACGTGGATCGTCGTCGGCGCCGGAACCGGCGGCACGAGCGCCACCTTCGGCCGCTACGTGCGCTACAAGCGGCACACCACGAAGATCGCCGTCGTCGACCCGGAGAACTCGTCGTTCTTCGGCGCTTGGCAGACCGGGGCGCTCGACTACAGCACCGGCATGCCGTCGCGGATCGAGGGCATCGGGCGGCCGCGCGTCGAACCGTCGTTCGTGCCCGGCGTGATCGACGAGATGCTCCAGGTGCCGGACGCCGCTTCGCTGGCGGCCATCCGCGTGCTGCGCGAGCGGACGGGGCACTGGGCGGGCGGCTCGACCGGGACGAACCTCTTCGGCGCGTTCACGCTGATCTCGCGGATGGTCTCGGAGGGGCAGGCGGGCAGTGTCGTCACGCTGCTGTGCGACGGTGGGGAGCGGTACGCGAACACGTACTACGACGATGCTTGGCTGGCGCAGAAGAACATCGACATCGCGCCTTATCTGGACAAGTACCGGGAGTTTTTGGTGAGCGGGAAGCTCGCTCCGGAGGCCTGAGGGGCTTCGGCCGGGCCGGCACTTCTCGGGGTGTTGCGAAAGCCACTTTCGCAACCTTCAGCGTTGCGAAAGTGGCTTTCGCAACGCCGGGTGGGCGGTCTACCTCAAGTTCGCCGGATCGCCAAAGGGAGCAAGGGACCTTTGCTACCACTTGGGCTACATGTAGTGACCGTCCAGTTCTCGGTCCCCAACCGATGGTGGCCCAAAGCGAAAAACTCAAGGTATGAACGGTCCGTTCACACCCACTGTGTGGATTTCGGGTCATCCAACGACCCGAAATCCACACAGTCCCGCATCAAAAGTCCGGTGACGGCTCAGAGCGCCAGCGCGACCGCACTCAGCACCGCCCACCCCAGCATCGCGAACCCGGTGTCCCGCAGCGCCGGGATCAGCGCCCGCCCCTGCGCGCCGCCGCCGACGGCCTTGACCGACTTCAGCAGCAACGGCGCGGTCACCAGGCCCAGCAGCGCCCACGGCGTCACGAAGGCGAGCAGCACGCTCACGACGTACGGGACGGCCACCAGCGTCAGGTAAAGCCGGCGGGTGCCGCCATCACCGAGCCGGGTGGCGAGGGTGCGCTTGCCGGACTCGATGTCGGTGGGGATGTCGCGGAGGTTGTTGGCGGTCAGCACACCGGTCGAGAACGAGCCGACGGCGACCGCGCAGCCGAGCGCGGCCCAGCTCAGCTGTCCGGCTTGGACGTACACGGTGCCGAGCACACCGGCCAGCCCGAAGAAGACGAAGACCGCGATCTCGCCGAAACCGTAGTAGCCGTAAGGCTTTTTGCCGCCGGTGTAGAACCAGGCGCCCAGGATGCAGACCGCGCCCATCGCCAGCAGCCACCACAGTCCGCTGATCGCGACGAGCACGAGCCCCAGGACTCCGGCGAGCCCGAGTGCGACGAGAGCGGCCGCCAGGACGGCCTTCGGCTTCGCGACCCCGGAGCCGACCAGCCGCAGCGGGCCGACGCGGTTCTCGTCGGTGCCGCGGATGCCGTCGGAGTAGTCGTTGGCGTAGTTGACGCCGACGATCAGCGAAAGCGAGACGAGCAACGCGAGAATCGAGCGCGGCCAGGAGAAGCCGTCGAGCGCGACCGCCGCACCGACTCCGGCGACCACCGGCGCCACCGCGTTGGGCAGCGTCCGCGGGCGCGCCCCTTCGATCCATTCACCAGCAGTCGCCATGCCGCCATTCTGGCCCTGGCCACTACCGGCCGGTATGCGGGGCTCGTCACCTGCCCGGCCATCGCGGGCAGGTGACGAGCGGCCCTACTTCAGGTCGTCGATCGCGTCTTCCAGGGTCCAGGTGAGCGTGCCGCTGTTCGGAACGGCGGTCTCCGGTTCGTCCGCCAGCGCGGGCCCGGCCAAAGCGACCAGTCCCATCGTGACGGCGGTGCAGGCCAATACTGTGCGTGTCCAGCGCGTCATAGGTAGACGTAAACCCGCGGGTAATGTTCGTGTCAACAACGTCCCGGTAATCGGTGGGGAATTCACGACCTTCGTAGGAGATTCCTGACGGCCGTCCTGTCGACCTTCCCGGGGCCCCGTAGAGGGAGTTCTTCGGCGAATTCGACCCGCTTCGGAGCGGCCGCCGCGCCGGCCTCCGCACGGCACGCGGCACGCAGCGATTCGACGTCGCAACCAGCGCCGACGACGAGTGCGACGACGGCTTCACCCCACTCGGGGTCGGGTACTCCGACCACGCACGCGTCCCGGATTCCGGGCTGCGCGGTCAAGATCCGCTCGACGGCCGCGGCGGCCACCTTCACCCCGCCGGTGTTGATCATGTCGTCGATCCGCCCGAGGATCTCCAACCGCCCGTCGGCCGTCCACCGGCCACGGTCGGACGTGCGGAACCGGCCGCCCTCGAAGGCCTCCGTGGTCAGGCCGGGTCGCAGCCGGTAGCCGTGCGCGAGGACGTCACCCGTGATATAGACCCGCTCGTCTTCGAGGTCGACGTGTACTCCGTCCAGCGGTACGCCGTCGTAGACGCAGCCGCTCGCGGTCTCGCTCATGCCGTACGCGGGCACGATCTTCACGCCGGCTTCGGCCGTGCGCTCGCGGAGTTCGGCGGTGGTCGCCGCGGCGCCGACGATGATCGCGTCGAACGCGCGGGCCGCCGCGAGCCCCGGGCCGCCCGCGTCGAGCAACCGCCCGAGCTGAGTCGGCACGAGCGCGGTGTAGCGCGGGCCGTCCAGGGACAGCAGCGGAGCGGCCGCCTCGGCGAAGGCGTCCGGCCGGAAACCGGAGCCGTGCAGTACGGCGGGCGTCGTTCCGGCCAGCAGCGAGCGGACCAGCACCTGCAACCCGCCGACGTACTGCGCCGGGGTCGCGAGCAACCAGTGCCCCGGCCCGCCGAGCCGTTTGTGGGTGGCATGAGCCGACGCGGTCAGCGCCGACGCCGACAGCAGCACACCCTTGGGTTCGCCGGTCGACCCGGAGGTGGCGATGATCACCGCCGTCCCCGGCTCGGCCGGGCGCGTCGGCTCCATCGCGTCCCGCAGGGCCTCGGACGAGTAGGGGAGGACGGGCGGGCCGCCGTCGAGCGCCCCGGCCAATGCCGCGGTCAGCTCGACGATCGACTCCGGACTCCCGTCCACCCCTACCGCACGCATCCCGCCACCCTACGTCCGCGTTTCGTCCTCTGAATGCGATCGTTGCGCACGCAACTACCGCATTCAGAGGACGAAATGCGGGAGGTCAGTAGTAGTACGGGAACGCCGACCAGTCGGGGGAGCGCTTCTCCAGGAAGGAGTCGCGGCCTTCGACGGCCTCGTCCTGCATGTACGCGAGCCGCGTCGTCTCGCCGGCGAACAGCTGCTGGCCGACCAGGCCGTCGTCGGTGAGGTTGAACGCGTACTTGAGCATCCGCTGCGCCGTCGGCGACTTGCCGTTGATCGCCCACGCCCAGTCCAGCGCCTCGGCCTCGAGCTTCGCGTGCGGGACGGCGGAGTTGACCGCGCCCATCGCCTGCATCTGCTCGGCCGTGTACTCGCGCCCGAGGAAGAAGATCTCCCGCGCGAACTTCTGCCCGACCTGCTTGGCCAGGTACGCCGAGCCGTAGCCGCCGTCGAAGGAGCCGACGTCGGCGTCTGTCTGCTTGAACCGCGCGTGTTCGGCCGAAGCCAGCGTGAGGTCGCACACCACGTGCAGCGAATGCCCGCCGCCCGCCGCCCACCCCGGGACCACGGCGATGACCACCTTCGGCATGAACCTGATCAGCCGCTGGACCTCGAGAATGTGCAGCCGGCCCGCCCTGGCCGGATCGATCGTGTCGGAGGTCTCCCCGTCCGCGTACTGATACCCGGAGCGTCCGCGAATACGCTGGTCACCACCGGAGCAGAACGCCCAGCCGCCGTCCTTCGGCGACGGGCCGTTGCCGGTGAGCAGGACGCAGCCGACGTCCGAGCTCATCCGCGCGTGGTCGAGCGCGCGGTACAGCTCGTCGACGGTGTGCGGGCGGAAGGCGTTGCGGACCTCGGGACGGTCGAACGCGACACGTACGACACGTTTGCCTGAGCGGCTCTCAGAGGAGCGGTGATAGGTGATGTCGGTGAAGTCGAAACCTTCGACCTCGGTCCATAAGGCCGGGTCGAACAGCTCGGAAACCTGGGCGTCATCCACGTTTGGGAGAATAGGACGTGTGGCCGTGAGTCGTAGTGTGAAACCCGAGGTCTGCCGGTGAATCCTTCCACCGCGCAGGCCAGGGTCATCGTCGACGAACTCGTCCGCAACACCGTCTCGCACGTCGTCCTCTGCCCGGGCTCACGCAACGCCCCGCTGTCGATCGCGCTGTACGACGCGGCGGCCGCCGGACGCCTCCAGCTGCACGTCCGCATCGACGAACGCGGCGCCGCCTTCCTCGCCCTCGGCATCGCCGCGCGCACCGGCCGCCCCGTCGCCGTGCTGTGCACCTCGGGCACCGCGGCCGCGAACTTCCACCCCGCCGTGCTGGAGGCCGATCGCGCGGGGGTCCCGCTGATCGTGCTGACCGCCGACCGGCCGCCCGAGATGCGGGCCGCCGGCGCGAGCCAGGTCATCGACCAGCACCAGCTCTACGGCAACGCCATCCGCTACTTCGACGAGCTCGCCGTCGCCGAACGCCGTGCCGGGCAGAACTCGTACTGGCGCGGCCAGATCTGCCGCGCCTGGAACGCCGCGTACGGCGAATGGCGCTGCGGGCCGGTGCACCTGAACATCCCGTTCCGGGAGCCGCTCGTGCCGGACATCGATGATGACGGCGAGTGGTACGAGTCACTCGAAGGGCGTCCCGACGGCGCTCGCTGGACCGAGCTTCCCGACTTCGGCGCGCTTCCCTCGTTCGTGGTGCCCTCGGCCCGGTCCGGCCTGGTCATCGCGTGCGACACCGGCGTGCAGGCGGCCAGCGAATGGGCCGAACTGCACGGCTGGCCGGTCGTCTCCGAGACCGGCGGCATCGGGATGGCCGGCGCGACGGCGATCTCGTCCGGCGCGTGGCTGCTCGGTGTCGAGGAGTTCATCTCGCGGCACAAGCCCGAACAGGTCCTCTGCATCGGCCGCCCGACGGTGTTCCGGCAGGTCCAGCGGGTGCTGTCCGATCCCGACGTCGAGGTGCTGCTGGTCCGGCCCGATTCGGACTGGCCCGCGCCCGCGCACAACGTCCGCCAGGTCGGCCAGTGGTTCGACGAGCCGTCCAAACCGGCCGACCCGGAATGGCTGGCGAGCTGGCAGCGCGCGGACAAGGCGGCGTCGGCGGCGGTGACCGAAGCACTGGCCGCGGAGCCGTGGCCGAGCGGGCTGCGCCTGGCGACCGAACTCGTCGACGCGGTCCCGGAAGGGTCGCTGCTGGTCGTCGGCTCGTCCAACCCGACGCGTGACGTCGCGCTCGCCGGACGGCTGCGGCCCGACGTCCTCGTGCACCGCAACCGCGGCGTCGCCGGGATCGACGGCATGGTCTCGACCGCGATCGGTGCCGCGACCGTCCACAGGGGACATTCGTACGCCCTGCTCGGCGATCTGACGTTCCTGCACGACGCGAGCGGCCTGCTGACCGGGCCCGCCGAACAGCGTCCCGACCTGACGATCGTGGTGCTCAACGACGACGGCGGCGGCATCTTCTCCCTGCTGGAGCAGGGGGCGCCGGAGCACAACGCCGGTTTCGAGCGCGTCTTCGGGACGCCGCACGGCGCCGACCTGGGCGCGCTGTGCGCCGGCTACCGCGTGCCGCACGTCGTCGCCGAGACGCTCACCGAGTTCCGCGAGGCGCTCAAGCCCGCGCCGGGGCTGCGGGTGGTGGAGGTCCGCGTGGACCGAACGCGTCACCGCGAGCTGCACGCGCGGCTCCGTACGGCGGTTTCCTCCGCGGTGCGGGCTGTCTAGCCGTTTTTGATCTCAGTCCAGGGGTTAGGAACCCCTCCTTTGGACGTGTCTGGAGCATGATCGGCTGGCTACGTTCGAGCGCGCTGACAAATCCTGGGAGGATTCGCAATGCGCTTGAAGACTCGCGCCGGCTTCGCCGGATTGACCGCGGGCGTCGTCTCGGTGCTGCTCGCCGGTTCCGCGGCGGCCGCACCCGCGCCCGGCTCGATCGGCATCGGCGACCCGTACTACCCGCACGCCGGTAACGGCGGCTACGACGTCGGGCACTACGACCTGCGGCTGACCTATCAGCCCGCGACCGACCTGCTGTCCGGGGCCACGACGATCCTGCTCACCGCGACGCAGGACCTCTCGGCGTTCAACCTCGACTTCGGCCTGAAGGTTTCGAGCGTCCGCGTGAACAACCGGCCCGCGAAGTTCGCGACGTCGACCGACGGCACCGGCGAGCTGACCGTCACGCCCTCGGCTCCGCTGAAGAAGGGCCAGACGGCCACCGTCGTCGTGGCCTACGCGGACACGCCGTCGAAGGTGAAGATCGACGGGTTCACCGCGTGGAAGAAGACCCCGGACGGCGCGCTCGCCGTCGACGAGCCGCAGAGCGCGGCCTGGTGGTTCCCGTCCAACGACCACCCGACCGATCTGGCTACGTACGACATCTCGGTCGAGGTCCCTAACGACGTCGCGGCGCTGTCGAACGGCACGCTCGTGCGCAAGACGGTGCAACGGCCCGGCTGGACGCGCTGGAACTGGCGCAGCACCAAACCGCAGGCGACGTACCTCACGTCGTTGGAGGTCGGCAAGTTCGAGGTGAACCAGCAGACCACGCCGGACGGTCAGCCGTTCATCACCGCGTACGGCGCCGACCTCGGCGAATCGCTCGGCGCGGCCAAGGCCAGCATCGAGCGGACGCCGGAGATCACCGAATTCCTCGCCTCGAAGTTCGGGCCCTACCCGTTCGAGGCGCAGGGCGGCGTCGTCACCACCGGCATCACCTTCGCGCTGGAGAACCAGACGCGGCCGGTCTACGGCGCCAGGGCCTTCCGGTCCGGCTCCAACACCTCGATCGTCGCGCACGAGCAGGCGCACCAGTGGTTCGGCGACAGCGTCACGCTCGGCAAGTGGAGCGAAATCTGGCTGAACGAGGGCTTCGCCTCCTACGGCGAGTTCCTGTGGTCGGAGGAGACCGGCGAGGGCACCGCCGACGAACTCGCGCAGTACATCTACGACTCGGTGCCCGCCGAGGACCCGTTCTGGCAGGTCCTGCCCGCCGACCCGGGTGCGGAGAACCAGTTCGACGCCGCCGTGTACGACCGCGGCGCGCTCGCCGTGCACGCGTTGCGCAAGACCGTGGGTGACGACACGTTCTTCCGGATCCTGCAGACCTGGCAGCAGGTGAAGAAGGCCAAGTCGGCGGTGATCGGAGAGTTCATCGCACTGGCGGAGAAGATCTCGGGCAAACCGCTGTACGACCTGTTCCAGACGTGGCTGTACACCAAGGGCAAGCCCGCGGTGGGCCCGAACGGTGCGCAGGCTTTCCGGGCCGCTGTGGCCCCGGTCGCACCGAAGTCCTACCCGCAGATCAAGGCGACGCACGAATTCCTCGCCGCGCGACACGCCCACTGACGGGTAGCGATACGCTCGCGGCGTGACGGCCAAAACGGAGCGGGTGAGGCGCATCGGGTGGTATGCCGCCCTCGTTGTCGCCTCACTCGTCACCGTGCTCGGCGTCTCGCTGCTGTTCGCCGCCATCCGCAACGACAGCGCGATCGAAGCGGAGCTCGGGCAGGCCACGGCCCAGGTCGAGTCGGTGGCCTTCGACCGCACGATCATCAACTACGCCACCCCCGACGGCATCATCCACAGCCCGGCCAACGGCGTGCTCTACCCGTCGGGGCTGGCCGCCGGGCAGCTGGTGAACATCGAGTACGACATCGGCGACCCGGAACTCGCGCGGGTGGCCGGGCGCTCGGCGGCGAACACCCTGCTTCCGCTGGGCAGCATGATCTTCTTCACCTGGCTGATCGCCGGTCCGCTGCTGTGGTGGATCCGGCGGCAACGGCTGGCTTACCGGCGCTCGCTCGCCGAGTCCGCCGCCTGATCACGCGAGTTACGCCTTCAATCACGCGAGTCGCGCCCCCAATCACGCGTGTCGTCCGTCTGATCACGCGAGTCGTCCGATGCGGCACGCCGGCTTGACGTGCGGAAACGGCGAACTCGCGTGATTGAAGGGACGACACGCGTGATCAGAGGCGTAACTCGCGTGATTGGGGGCGGAACTCAGCCGACCGACTCCCGCCACCAGCCCAGGACCTCGTCCGCCACGCCGGGGGCAGCGACCAAGAGGGCGTCGACGGGTAGGGCGGTGTCCTCGCCGTGCCGGTCCAGGACCACGGCCCCGGCTTCGATGGCCAGCGCGACCGAGCCGGCGACGTCCCACTCGCGGTAGCTGTGCAGCACCGCCGCGGCGGCGTGCCCCAGCGCGACCTGCGCGATCGCCAGCGCCGCCGAGCCGAGCACCCGGACCCCGGCGTGCGCGGCGGCGGCCCGTTCGATGAACTGGCCCATCCCCGGCCAGACGCCCTTGCGCGTGAGTTCGGTGCAGACGATCGCCCCGGCGGTGCCGCAGCGGTCGGTCAGCGTGATCGGCTTGCCGTTCGCCCGGGCGCCGCGGCCGCGCGCGGCGGCGTAGATCTGGGCGCGGTACGGGTCCGCGACCACGCCGACCACCGGGCCGGAAGCGTCGATCAGGGCGAGGCTGTACGCGCACCACGGCACCCCGGCGACGTAGTTCGCGGTGCCGTCGACCGGGTCGACCACCCAGCGGTATTCGGCGACGTCGGCACCGTGGTCGGCACCGAATTCACCGCCGACGACGGGGATGCCGGGGAATTCCGCGGTCAGCACGCGGCGGGTGTGGCGTTCGAGGATCCGGTCGGTGTCGGTGACCCAGTCGAAGGGTGAGTCCTTCGGATCGGGCTGGGCGCCCCGGCCGGCGGTCGCGGTGATCACGTCGGTCGCGTCGTTGGCCAGCCGCCCGGCCACTTCGAGGGCCCTCGACACCAGCCCGGGCTCGACGGGCTGAGGCGGCCTAGACGACAGGAGGGTCATGCCTGCCTAGTGTGGCCGAGCCTGGTTTACGGAACACGACCTTGAGATGACATGTCGTCTGTTCCGTTTTTGTTGGCGTGGCCGTCACAACCGGATGCGACAGTGACCGCGTGCGAGTCGCGATAGTCACCGAAAGTTTCCTGCCCCAGGTGAACGGCGTGACCAACTCCGTGCTCCGCGTCGTGGAACACCTCCGCGACCGCGCGCACGACGTGCTGATCATCGCCCCGGGGCCGGGTCCCGTGGAGTACCTCGGTGCCCCGGTCGTGCGCATTCCCGCCCTCGATTTCCCCGGCGTGAACTCCCTCCCGGTCGGCGTCCCGACCAGGACGGTGCTCACCGCATTGGCCGATTTCGGTCCGGACGTGGTGCATCTGGCGTCGCCGTTCGTGGTCGGCGCCCGAGGGCTCGCCGCGGCCCGGCGGCTGCGGGTGCCGTGTGTCGCGGTGTACCAGACCGACATCGCCGGATTCGCCGCCGCGTACGGCTTCGGTATCGCCGCCCGCGCGGCCTGGCGCTGGGTGCGCCGCCTGCACTCGCGCGCCGACCGCACGCTCGCGCCGTCGACGGATTCGGTGGAACAGCTGAAACTGCACGGGATCCCGCGGGTGCACCGCTGGGCGCGCGGCGTCGACATCGAGCGGTTCTCGCCGGTCCACGCCGATCCCGCGTTGCGTGCCGAGCTGGCGCCGAACGGTGAACTGCTGGTCGGTTTCGTCGGCAGGCTCGCACCCGAGAAGGAGGTCGAACGGCTGACCGCGCTCGCCGGGGTCGACGGGATCCGGGTGGTCGTCGTCGGTGACGGACCGGAGCTGCCGATGCTGCGCGAACGCATCCCAGGCGCTGCGTTCCTCGGCGCCCGCTACGGCGAAGAGCTTTCCGCCGCGTACGCGAGCCTCGACGTCTTCGTCCACACAGGACCGCACGAGACGTTCTGCCAGGCCATCCAGGAGGCGATGGCGTCCGGCCTCCCGGTGCTGGCCCCGGACGCGGGCGGGCCGAAGGATCTGGTCCTGCCCGGCCGCACCGGCTATCTCCTCCCCGCCGACCGGGCAGGGTTCGCGACGGCGCTGGTGGACAAGGTGAACGACCTGCGCGACGAAGCGCTCCGGGCCAGGCTGGGGGAGAAGGCGCGCAAGGTCGTTCTGGGCCGCACCTGGCCCGCGGTCTGTCACGAACTGGTCGGCCACTACGAGGCCGTCCAGGGCAAGATCGCTCGCGCGGCGTAAAGATGCACATCGTCCAGCTGGCCAACTTCTACGGACCACGCTCGGGCGGGCTGCGGACGGCGCTGCATCACCTAGGCGCCGGTTACGTGGCCAGCGGTCATCAGGTGACCCTCGTGGTGCCCGGGCAGCGCTACGCGGACGAGACGCTGCCCTCGGGCGTACGCCGGTTTTCCCTTCCCGCGCCACAGATTCCCGGTACGGGCGGCTATCGCGCGGTCGATCCGCATCGGGTGCGCGCGGTGCTGAAACGCCTGGAGCCGGACAGGCTCGAAGTGTCCGACCGGCTCACCCTGCGCGGCATGGGTGTCTGGGCGCGGCGCAACGGCGTGCCCAGCATGGTGATCTCGCACGAGCGCCTCGACCGGCTGCTGGAGCAGTTCCTGATGCCCGAACCTGTCGCGCGGCGCGTCGCGGACGTCGCGAACCGGCGGATGGCGCGGCACTACGACACGGTGGTCTGCACGACGGCGTTCGCCCGCGCGGAGTTCGACCGGATCGCCGCGCCGAACGTGCGGCGCGTGCCGCTCGGCGTCGACCTCACGACCTTCGCCCCGGCCCGGCGCGACGACGGCTGGCGGCACGCGCTGACCGGGAACGCCGACGCGCTGATCGTCCACTGTGGACGACTGTCACCGGAGAAGCACGTCGAGCGCAGTGTGGACACCGTCGCCGAGCTCACCGAGGCGGGGCACCGCGTACGGCTCGTCATCGCGGGCGACGGGCCCCGCCGCCGGGCGCTGGAACGCCGGGCACGCGGGCTTCCGGTGACCTTCCTCGGCTTCCTCTCCGGACGCGGCGACGTCGCCCGGCTGCTGGCCAGCGCCGACGTCTCCCTCGCGCCCGGTCCACACGAGACGTTCGGACTCGCGGCGCTGGAGGCGCTCGCTTCGGGCACGCCGGTGGTGGTCTCGGCGTCGTCGGCGCTGCGGGAGATCGTGCGGCCCGGCTGCGGTGAGGCCGTCGACGATCGCGCACCCGCGTTCGCGGGTGCGGTCACCGGGCTGCTGGAGAGCCCGGAGGACGCGCGACGTGCGGCGGCGCGGGCCCGCGCGGAGGAATTCGCCTGGCCGAGGGCGGTGCGGGGAATGCTCTCCGCGCACACTTGATCACTTTGTATCTTCTTTGTACAACCGGCATTCATCGTCCCCTCACGCCATCGAGCGAGAGGACGGCACGTGAGGTTCGAAGTACTGGGAACGTTCAGCATCTCTTCCGGTTCGGGGTCGGTCCCGCTGCACGGCCGGATGCGGAGAACGCTCCTCGGCGTGCTGCTGGTCCGGGCGAACACCTTCGTCCCGGTGAATGTGCTCACCGAGGCGCTGTGGGACAGCAAATGGGAGCCGCGGGCGGTGCCGAAGCTGCACTGGCACGTCCACAAGCTGCGGCAGGCCTTGCCCGAGGGCGACCGGCTCGTCTTCGACAACGGCGGCTACCGGCTGGAGGTCCATCCCGGCGAACTCGACGTCGAGACCTTCGAGACGCTGGCGGGCCAGGCGTTGAAGGCCGCGGACCCGGCGCAGCGGGCCTCGCTGATCCGGCAGGCCCTCACGCACTGGCACGGCGCGCCCTACGAAGGCCTCGACGTCCCCCTGCTCTCGGACGAGACGATGCGGCTCTCGGAGCACCGCCTGGTCCTGCTCGAAGAGCTCTACCAGGCGGAACTCGACCTCGGGCGGCACGCGAGCGCGGCCGTCGAGCTGGCCGATCTGGTGCGGCGGCACCCCTTGCGGCAGCGTGCCCAGTACCTCCTGATGGACGCCCTGTGGCGAGCCGGCCGCACATCCGACGCGCTGGCGGCGTACCGGCGTGCGCGCCGGATCTCGGTCGATCAGCTCGGCCTCGAACCGGGGCCGGAACTGCGGTTGCTGGAGCGGAGGATCCTCGCCGGCGAGGTCGCGGGGGCCGGTGCGCACCGTGCCCCGGCGTTGCTTCACCGGGCCAGGTGAACCTACGGGCTGTCGCTTTGCTCCCGCTTGGGTGACCTGTCTCAGGGCCTCGGGGTTAGTGTTCGGGTATGTCCCGAGCGAGTCTTGACAAGGATCCGCACGAAGTCGCCGCCATGTTCGACGACGTCGCGGACGGCTACGACCGCGCGAATTCGTTCATGACCTTCGGCTTCGACCGCCGCTGGCGCACCATCACCGGCCGGGTGCTGGACGCCAAACGCGGGGAGAAGGTGCTGGACCTCGCGGCGGGCACCGGCGTGTCCACCGTCGAGTACGCGCGCAACGGCGCGTGGTGCCTCGCGGCGGACTTCTCGGTCGGCATGCTCAAGGCGGGCAAGCATCGCGGCGTCCCGATGGTGGCCGCCGACGCGATGAAGCTGCCGTTCGCCGACGGCAGCTTCGACGCGGTGACCATCTCGCTCGCGCTGCGGAACTTCGTCGACACCAAGGCCGCGCTCACCGAGATCGCGCGGGTGGTCAAACCGGGCGGCCGTCTGGTGATCTGCGAGGTGTCGACGCCCACATTCCCGCCGATCCGCTTCCTGCACCGGAAGTTCATCGCGAAGCTGCTCACCTGGGTCGGCGCCAGGACCTCGTCGAACCCCGAGGCCTACTCCTACCTGGCCGAATCCATGCTGGCGTGGCCGGATCAGCGGACGCTGGGCGAGATCATCGCGAGCGCCGGGTGGACCGAGGTGGAGTGGCTGAACCTCACGTTCGGCGTCGTCGCCATCCACCGCGCCAAAAAGCCCTCTGTAGATTCTTAGACATGACCCGTCGCAACGCAGACCACGACGCCGAAGTCATCGTCGTCGGTGCCGGACCGGCCGGCTCCACCGCCGCCACGTACCTCGCCCGCGCGGGCGTCGACGTGCTGCTGCTGGAGAAGACCGAGTTCCCGCGCGAGAAGGTGTGCGGCGACGGCTTGACCCCGCGCGGCGTCAAGCAGCTCATCGACCTCGGGATCGACACCAGCGAGGACGCAGGCTGGGTGCACAGCCGCGGCCTGCGAATCCTCACCGGCGAGCTCACGCTGGAGCTCGACTGGCCGGACCTCACGAGCTACCCGCCGTACGGCGTTTCGCGGACCCGGCAGGACTTCGACGACCTACTCGCGAAGACCGCGGTGAAGGCGGGCGCGCGGCTCTACGAGCGCACGACCGTCACCGGCGCCGTGACCAGCCCGACCGGTCGCGTGATCGGCGTCGAGGCGAAGGTCGGCCCGGAGAAGACGCCGGTGAGCTACCGCGCTCCGCTGGTGCTGGCCTGCGACGGCGTCTCCGCGCGGCTCGCGCTGAGCGTCGGCATCCAGAAGAACGAGAAGCGCCCGATGGGCGTCGCGGTGCGGCAGTACTACAAGAGCCCGCGTCACGACGACCCGTTCATCGAGGGCCACCTGGAGCTGTGGGACCGCTCGGACCCGCGCGACCCGAAGCTGCTGCCCGGCTACGGCTGGGCGTTCCCGCTGGGCGACGGCACGGTGAACGTCGGCCTCGGCATGCTGTCGACGTCGGCCGCGTTCCGCAGCACCGACTACCGCGCGCTGCTGCGCCAGTGGCTCGACGGGACGCCCGAGGAATGGGGCTACCGCGAGGAGAACGCCATCGGCAAGGTCGGCGGCGCCGGTCTCCCGATGGGCTTCAACCGCACCCCGCACTACCGCGACGGCCTGCTGCTGCTCGGCGACGCGGGCGGCATGGTCAGCCCGTTCAACGGCGAGGGCATCTCGGCCGCGATGGAGTCGGCGCAGCTGGCGTCGGAGTTCGTCGTGCAGGCGCTGGCGCGGCGCGAAGGACCTTCGCGTGAGCGTGCCCTTGAGGGCTACCCGCGCGCCGTCGCGGAGCTCATGGGCGGCTACTACCGGCTCGGCAACGTGTTCGCGAAGCTGATCGGGAAGCCGAAGGTCATGCACGCCGCGACGAAGTACGGCCTCCGGATCAACTCGATCCTTCCGTTGGTGTATAAGGGACTTTCGGGTTGCTACGACGCCAAGGGCGGGGACGGCGTCGACCGCCTCATCGCTGCTCTGGCGCGGGCGACTCCCTCCCCACGCTGACGCCACGCATTTCGTCCTCTGAATGCGGTAGTTCGCCCTCCGAACCACCGCATTCAGAGGACGAAATGCTGTGCGCCACGGCCCGCCACCACACGTCTGGACCAGTCACGGGTACTCCGCGCAGTGGTATCGGTCACAGGACAAATGCGGTCAAACAGCCCCCTGAAGCCGATCTTGAGAACGACGTCGCAGGTCACCGGTACCGCACGCCGGAACTAACCGTACTGGCCGTGCGGTCAAGTTAGGGCAGCCTTATAGCACGGGGCCTAGGGACAAGAATGTGAGTCACGTCCTACACTCGCCCCATGCTTTGTGAATCGCTTCACATCCTCGACGGGAGGCTTGTGAACTATTTCACAAGCAAGGAGGCCGTCATGCACGGCCCGTAAGGGTTGCCTAACCCTCGGCGGTGTGACCCAGGTGACTTAGGGTGCCGACCGAGGGAAGCGGTGAACCCCGACTCGAAAACCGCAGCGGCGCGGAAAGGATGGCGAAAACCCCGTGCTGATGTTGCCCGTGCTGGCCCAGGCGGACACCTCGAAGGTGCCCAACCTGGACATGTACCTCCCCCTGGTCCTCCTGTTCGTCCTCGCTCTCGCGTTCGCGGTGCTTTCGGTGCTGCTCGGCCCGCTCGTCGGCCCGAGCCGGGCCAACAAGGCGAAGCTCGCGGCCTACGAATGCGGTATCGAACCGTCGCCGCAGCCGGTCGTCGGCGGCGGCCGGATGCCGGTCGCGTACTACATCACCGCGATGCTGTTCATCCTGTTCGACATCGAGATGGTCTTCCTCTACCCGTTCGCGGTCTCCGCGGACGCGCTGGGCATGTTCGGCCTGGTGGAGATCGTGCTGTTCATCGCGACGGTCGGTTTCGCGTACGCCTACGTGTGGCGTCGCGGCGGCCTGGATTGGAACTAG
Organism: Amycolatopsis sp. WAC 04169; assembly: GCF_003947535.1. Classification (NCBI taxonomy): domain Bacteria; kingdom Bacillati; phylum Actinomycetota; class Actinomycetes; order Pseudonocardiales; family Pseudonocardiaceae; genus Amycolatopsis; species Amycolatopsis sp. WAC 04169. The sequence continues at coordinate 957,761 of NZ_QHJI01000001.1, forward strand.
AGAAGCATGGGCCTCGAAGAAAAACTCCCCAACGGCATCCTCCTGGCCAGTCTCGAAGGCCTGGTGAACTGGGCCCGCAAGAACTCCATGTGGCCCGCCACCTTCGGTCTCGCCTGCTGTGCGATCGAGATGATGACCGTCGGCGGTTCCCGCTACGACATCGCGCGCTTCGGCATGGAGCGCTTCAGCGCGACGCCGCGCCAGGCCGATCTGATGATCGTCGCCGGCCGTGTCACGCAGAAGATGGCGCCGGTGCTCCGCCAGATCTACGACCAGATGGCCGAGCCCAAGTGGGTGCTGGCGATGGGCGTCTGCGCCTCGTCCGGCGGCATGTTCAACAACTACGCCGTGGTGCAGGGCGTCGACCACATCGTCCCGGTCGACATGTACCTCCCCGGCTGCCCGCCGCGCCCCGAGATGCTGCTCGACGCGATCCTGAAGCTGCACGCCAAGATCCAGGACGAGCCGATCAACGCCCGCCGGGCCGCGATCCGCGCCGCCAGCGGTGAGCGCACCGAGCTGATCGCCTCCTCGATCAAGTACGCGAAGAAGTGAGCGACGTGCCCGAAGAAAACTCCCCCGAAACCCCGGAAACCGGCGGCGAGCAGTCCAGCGCCGAACGGCCCGCAGGCGGCCTCGAACCGCAGGGCACCCGCCCGGCCGAGCCGGTCGTCACCGGTAAAGAGCGCCAGGGCATGTTCGGCGTCCGCGGCACCGGTGACACCTCCGGTTACGGCGGCGTCCGCCTCCCCGCGTACAGCCCGCCCCCGGCGGAGCGCCCGTACGGCGGCTGGTTCGACGAGTTCGCCGACGAGTTCTACGCGGCCTTGGCGGACAACAAGATCCCGGCGAACGCGATCCAGCAGACGACGGTCGACCGCGGCGAGATCACCTTCTACGTCTCCCGCGAGCACCTCGTCGAGATCGCCAAGGTCCTGCGCGACGACGCCGGTCTCCGCTTCGAACTGCTCAGCTCGGTGTCCGGCGTCGACTACGGCGTCGACGTGCCGCAGCGGCTGCACTCGGTCTACCACTTCACGTCGATGACCTACCGCCGCCGCATCCGGCTCGAGGTGACCCTCGACATCGAAGACCCGCACGTCCCGTCTCTGGTCGGGGTCTACCCGACGGCCGACTGGCAGGAGCGGGAGGCCTGGGACATGTTCGGCATCGTCTACGACGGCCACCCGGCGCTGACCCGCATCCTCATGCCGGACGACTGGGACGGTCACCCCCAGCGCAAGGACTACCCGCTCGGCGGGATCCCGGTCGAATACAAGGGCGCGGAGATCCCGCCGCCGGACCAGCGGAGGTCGTACTCGTGAGCACCGAACACCTCTCAGACGTCACCACGGGCACCGACACTTCGCCCGAGGGCAGCGACAGCGTCGAGTACGCCGACTCCCGCGAGACCACCGAAGGCCGCGTCTACACCGTCTCCGGCGGTGACTGGGAAGACCTCATCGAGGACTCCCGCCACGACGAGCGCATGGTCATCAACATGGGCCCGCAGCACCCGTCGACGCACGGCGTGCTCCGGCTCGTGCTGGAGATGGAGGGCGAGACCGTCACCCAGCTCCGCTCGGTCATCGGCTACCTGCACACCGGGATCGAGAAGAACTGCGAGTACCGCACGTGGACCCAGGGCGTCACCTTCGTGACGCGCATGGACTACCTCGCCCCGCTCTCGACCGAGATGGCGTACTGCCTCGGTGTCGAGAAGCTGCTCGGCATCCAGGCCCCGCGCCGCGCCGAACTGCTGCGCGTGATGCTGCTGGAGATCAACCGCATCGGCTCGCACCTGGTCTACATCGCCACCGGCGGCATGGAACTCGGCGCCACCACGGCGATGACGCTCGGTTTCCGTGAGCGCGAAGAGGTCCTGCACCTGCTGGAGCACCTAACCGGTCTCCGGATGAACCACGCGTTCATCCGTCCCGGCGGGCTCGCGCAGGACATGCCCGCCGACTACCACGAGGTGGTCAGCCAGTTCGTCAAGACGATGGACGAGCGGCTTCCCTTGTACGACAAGCTCTTCACCGGGCAGCCGATCTGGCGCAACCGGCTCAAGGGCGTCGGGTACCTGCCGGTCGACGCGTGCCTCGCGCTCGGCGTCACCGGCCCGGTGCTGCGCAGTGCGGGTCTCCCGTGGGACATGCGCAAGACCGAGCCGTACTCCCGTTACGAGGAGTTCGAGTTCGACATCCCGACCTCGACCGAGGCGGACTGCTGGGCGCGCTACCTGCTGCGTGTCGAGGAGATGCACCAGAGCCTGCGGATCATCAAGCAGTGCCTGAAGAAGCTCGAGCCGGGCCCGGTCATGGTCGAGGACAAGAAGGTCGCCTGGCCGGCGCAGCTCTCGATCGGCAGCGACGGCATGGGCAACTCGCTCGAGCACGTCCGCAAGATCATGGGCCAGTCGATGGAGTCGCTGATCCATCACTTCAAGCTGGTCACCGAGGGCTTCAAGGTCCCGCCGGGCCAGACCTACACCTCCGTGGAGTCGCCGCGCGGTGAACTCGGCGTGCACCTGGTCTCCGACGGCGGCACCAGGCCGCTGCGGGTCCACGTGCGCGAACCGAGCTTCGTGAACCTGCAGTCGATGCCCGCGATGGCCGAAGGCGGCCTGGTGGCGGACGTGATCGCCGCCATCGCCTCGATCGACCCCGTCATGGGGGGAGTGGACCGTTGAGCACCCAGCCCGAAACGACACCGACGCCCGAGCCCGGCACCAGCCTGGCCGAGCAGACCCACATCGCCGCCGGTGGCGACGTCGACGTGATCGCGATCGCGCCGGATCCCGCCGAGGCGGAAGGGATCCTGGAGAACGCGAAGCTCGAAGACATCTTCGACGCCGACACGTACGCCAAGGCGCAGAACCTGATCGCGCGGTACCCGCAGTCGCGGTCGGCGCTGCTGCCGATGCTGCACCTGGTGCAGTCGGTGCAGGGTTACGTGAGCCAGGAGGGCATCGCCTTCTGCGCGCAGAACCTGGACCTCTCCGACGCCGAGGTCAGCGCGGTCGCGACGTTCTACACCATGTACAAGCGCCGCCCGTGCGGCGAGCACCTGGTGAGCGTCTGCACGAACACGCTCTGCGCGGCCATGGGCGGCGACGCGATCTACAAGAAGCTCCAGACGCATCTCGGCTCCGACGAGAAGCCGTTGGGGCACAACGAGACCGCGGGCACGCCGAACGAGCCCGGCTCGATCACGCTGGAGCACGCCGAATGTCTCGCGGCCTGTGACCTCGCCCCGGTCATCCAGGTCAACTACGAGTACTTCGACAACCAGACCGAGGACAAGGCCGTCGCGCTGGTCGACGCGTTGCAGGCGGGCAAGAAGCCCGCCCCGACGCGCGGCGCGCCGCTGACGAACTTCAAGGGTGCCGAACTGCAGCTCGCCGGGTTCTTCCCGGAGGACGCGCAGCAGTACCGCACGGACGTCGACGGTCCTTCGCAGGCCGTCGAAACCCTGCGGGGCGCGCAGGTCGCGCAGGATCGCGGCTGGACCGCGCCCGCGATGAAGGACGTCCCACTGCCCGAAGTGGAGAAGAAGTAATGGCCGATCCCATCACTCCGGTCCTCACGAAGCGCTGGCTTTCGCCCAACTCCTGGACGATCCAGTCCTACGAAGCCCTCGAGGGCTACACCGCGATCCGCAAGGCGCTCAAGGCCACTCCCGAGCAGATCGTCCAGCTGGTCAAGGACTCCGGCCTCCGCGGCCGTGGCGGCGCGGGCTTCCCGGCCGGCATCAAGTGGTCCTTCATGCCGCCGAACGAGGACAAGCCGCACTACCTCGTCATCAACGCCGACGAGGGCGAGCCGGGTACCTGCAAGGACATCCCGCTGATGATGGCGGACCCGCACTCGCTGATCGAGGGCTGCATCATCGCCTCGTACGCGATGCGTTCGCACCACTGCTTCATCTACGTCCGCGGCGAGGCGCTGCACTGCATCCGCCGCCTGAACGCGGCCGTGCGCGAGGCGTACGAAGCGGGCTACCTCGGCAAGAACATCCTCGACTCGGGATTCGACCTCGACATCACCGTGCACGCGGGCGCCGGGGCGTACATCTGCGGCGAGGAGACGGCGCTGCTGGACTCGCTGGAAGGCCGTCGCGGCCAGCCGCGGCTCAAGCCGCCGTTCCCGGCCGCCGCGGGCCTCTACGCCGCGCCGACCACGGTGAACAACGTCGAGACCATCGCCAGCGCGCCGTACATCGTCAACGGCGGTTCGAGCTGGTTCCGCGAGATGGGCCGCGAGAAGTCGCCCGGCCCGAAGATCTACTCGATCTCCGGCCACGTCGAGAAGCCCGGCCAGTACGAATGCCCGCTCGGCACCACGCTGCGCGAGCTGCTGGACATGGCGGGCGGCATGAAGGACGGCATCCCGCTGAAGTTCTGGACGCCGGGTGGTTCGTCCACGCCGATGTTCACCGCCGAGCACCTCGATGTTCCGCTGGACTTCGAAGGCGCGGCGGAAGCCGGGTCGATGCTGGGCACGACGGCCGTGCAGGTCTTCAACGAGACCGTTTCCGTGCCGTGGGCCGTGATGAAGTGGACGCAGTTCTACGAGCACGAGTCCTGCGGCAAGTGCACGCCGTGCCGTGAGGGCACGTACTGGCTGGCGCAGATCCTGGAGCGCATGGTCGAGGGCAAGGGCACCGAGGAGGACATCGACACCCTGCTCGACGTCTGCGACAACATCCTCGGCCGCTCGTTCTGCGCGCTCGGCGACGGCGCGGTCTCGCCGATCCAGAGCGGTATCAAGTACTTCCGGGATGAATTCCTGGCTTTGTGTCAAGCAAACAAGCGCGAATTGGTGGGGGCGCAGGCATGACGATCGCACCCGACAAGCCCGGGACGTCCACAGAGGACACTCCGGTCCCCGAGGGCCACGTCAAGCTGGTCATCGACGGTGAAGAGGTCATCGCGCCCAAGGGCGAGCTGCTGATCCGCACCGCCGAACGGCTCGGCACGGTCATCCCGCGCTTCTGCGACCACCCGCTGCTCGACCCGGCCGGTGCCTGCCGCCAGTGCCTGGTCGAGGTCGAAATGGGCGGCCGCCCGATGCCGAAGCCGCAGGCCTCGTGCACGATGACGGTCGCCGACGGCATGGTCGTGAAGACCCAGCTGACCTCGGCCGTCGCGGACAAGGCCCAGCAGGGTGTGATGGAGCTGCTGCTCATCAACCACCCGCTGGACTGCCCGATCTGCGACAAGGGCGGCGAATGCCCGCTGCAGAACCAGGCGCTCGCGCACGGCCGCGCGGACTCACGCTTCGTCGACACGAAGCGGACGTTCCCGAAGCCGCTGCCGATCTCCTCGCAGGTGCTGCTGGACCGCGAACGTTGCGTGCTCTGCCAGCGCTGCACCCGGTTCTCCCGCGAGATCGCCGGCGACCCGTTCATCGAGCTCCTCGAACGCGGCGCCCACCAGCAGATCGGCACCGCCGAGACCGCGGACGTGCTGGACCTGGCTTCGCGGACGACGTCGGGCCAGCCGTTCCAGTCGTACTTCTCCGGCAACGTCATCCAGATCTGCCCGGTCGGCGCGCTGACGTCGGCCGCGTACCGGTTCCGTTCGCGGCCGTTCGACCTGGTGTCCTCGCCGAGCGTGTGCGAGCACTGCTCGTCCGGCTGCGCCGAGCGGACCGACTTCCGCCGCGGCAAGGTCATGCGGAAGCTCGCGGGCGACGACCCCGAGGTCAACGAAGAGTGGCTCTGCGACAAGGGTCGCTTCGCGTTCCGTTACTCGACCGCGGACGACCGCATCCGCCGTCCGCTGGTCCGCAACGCCGACGGTGTGCTGGAAGAGGCTTCCTGGACCGACGCGCTGCGCGCGGCCGCCGAAGGGCTGGCCAAGGCACGCGACGGCAAGGGCGCCGCTGTGCTGACCGGTGGCCGTCTGACCGTCGAGGACGCCTACGCGTACTCGAAGTTCGCGCGGATCGCCTTGGGCACCAACGACATCGACTTCCGCGCCCGCCCGCACTCGGCCGAGGAGCTGGGCTTCCTCGCGTCGCACGTGGTCGGGACAACGTCGGAAAGCGGAGTCACCTTCGGCGAGATCGAGCGGGCGCGCACGGTGCTGTGCGTCGCGTTCGAGCCGGAGGACGAAGCGCCGATCGTGTTCCTGCGGCTGCGCAAGGCGGCCCGCAAGAACCGCACCCGCGTCGTCCACTTGGGACAGTGGACCACCTCGTCGGTCCGCAAGACCTTCGGCGAACTGCTGGCCTGCGCGCCGGGTGCCGAGGCCGCCGCGATCGACGGCATCGCGCAGCACGCGCAGGACGTCGACCAGGCATTGGCCTCGGAAGGCGCCGTGATCCTCGTCGGCGAGCGTGCCGCCGAGGTCCCGGGTCTCTTCTCGGCCCTGCACCGGCTGGTGGAGCGCACCGGCGCCCGGCTCGCGTGGATCCCGCGTCGTGCGGGTGAACGCGGTGCCCTGGCGGCGGGCGCGGCGCCGACGCTGCTGCCGGGTGGCCGCTCGGTCGCCGACGCCGAGGCTCGCGCCGAGGTCGAAAAGGCTTGGGGCGTCACGCTTCCCGCCACGGAAGGCCGCGACACCACCGCCATCCTCAAGGCCGCTTCGGGCCAGGACATCGACGGCCTGCTCGTCGGCGGCGTCGACCCGGACGACCTGCCGGACCCGGACCTGGCCCGTCGCGCGCTCGAGAACGCGAAGTTCGTGGTGAGCCTGGAACTGCGGCACAGCGGGGTCACCGAGCACGCGGACGTCGTCCTCCCGATCGCCCCGGCGGTCGAGAAGGCGGGCAGCTACCTGAACTGGGAAGGCCGCCGCCGCGAGTTCGCCGTCACCCTCGAAGGCACCGGCGCCCTGCCGGACTGCCGGGTGCTTGACACCCTCGCCGTCGAGATGGACGCGGACCTGTTCACCCAGACCCCGGCCGCCTCCGCCGCCGATCTGGCCAAGCTGCCTGCTAGGAAAGGCTCCTTCCTTGCAGAATTTGCAAGTAAAGGACCTTTCATTGCACGCGCCGAGCCCAAGAACGGCCAGGTCCTCCTAGCCACCTGGCGCCAGCTGATCGACAACGGTTCGCTGCAGGACGGCGAGCCGCACCTCAAGGGCACCCAGCGCGAGGTCGTCGCCAAGCTCTCGGCGAAGACCGCCGAAGGCCTGGGCGGCAGCGTCAAGGTCTCCACCGAACGCGGTTCCATCACGTTGCCGATCGAGGTCGCCGACCTGCCGGACGGCGTCGTGTGGCTCCCGGGCAACTCCGACGGCTCGGCCGTCCGCGCCTCTCTCTGCGCGGGCCACGGCTCGGCCGTCACCCTCACCGGAGGTGAGAAGTGACTCCGTTGCTCAGCCAGATGCCGGACGCCGCCGAGCGGGCGGCGCTGCTGGCGGACGACCCGTTGTGGCTGGTCCTGCTCAAGACGGTCGTCATCCTGCTGATCGGCCCGATCCTGACGATCTTCCTGATCGTCTGGGAGCGCAAGGCCGTCGGCCGGATGCAGAACCGTCCCGGCCCCAACCGGGTCGGGCCCGGCGGCTACCTGCAGTCCCTCGCGGACGCGATCAAGCTGCCGTTCAAGGAACAGATCATCCCGGACACCGCCGACCGCAAGGTGTACTTCCTCGCGCCGGTGATCTCCGCGGTGCCGGCGCTGATCGCGCTGGCGGCGATCCCGTTCGGGCCGGTCGTCTCGATCTTCGGTGAGCGGACCGTGCTCCAGCTGGTCGACCTGCCGGTCGGCGTGCTGGTGATCCTCGCCTGCTCATCGATCGGGGTGTACGGCCTGGTGCTGGCGGGCTGGTCGTCCGGCTCGCCGTACCCGCTGCTCGGCGGCCTGCGGAGTGCCGCCCAGGTGATCTCCTACGAGATCGCGATGGGTCTGTCGATCGTCGGCGTGATCCTCTACTCGGGCTCGATGTCCACCTCGGCGATCGTCGACTCCCAGCAGACCGGCTGGTACTTCTACCTGCTGCTGCCGAGTTTCGTGATCTACCTGATCTCCATGGTCGGTGAGACCAACCGCGCGCCGTTCGACCTCCCCGAGGCCGAATCCGAGCTGGTCGGCGGTTTCCACACCGAGTACAGCTCGATGAAGTTCGCGATGTTCTTCCTCGCCGAGTACGTCAACATGGTGATCGTCTCGGCGTTCGCAACCACGTTGTTCCTCGGTGGCTGGAAGTTCCCGTTCGTCGGCGCGGACCACGCGCTGAACCAGGGCTGGCTCCCGCTGATCTGGTTCACCGCCAAGCTGTTCATCCTGCTGTTCGGCTTCATCTGGCTGCGCGGCACGCTGCCGCGGCTGCGGTACGACCAGTTCATGCGCCTGGGCTGGAAGGTCCTGGTGCCGGTCAACCTGGTCTGGATCGTCGTGATCGTCACGGTCCGCGCGATCAAGAACTCGGGTGGCCTGTCCACCCCGCAGATCCTCATCGGCGGCGGCGCGCTCATCCTCGTCGTCGTCATCCTGAGCCTGCTGCTGCCGGACAAGAAGGTCCCAGAAGACGACTACGTTCCGGTGACCGGCGGCGGATTCCCCGTGCCGCCGCTCGACCTGCAGGTCCCGGAGAAGACCCCGCGTCAGAAGGCCCTCGCGAAGGCCGAAGCCCGGGCTGCCAAGCGCAAGCCCGCGGCGGTTTCCAGTGGAAGGGAGGCCGGCGATGGGGATGTTTGATCCCATCAAGGGTTTCGGTGTCACCTTCGGCATGATGTTCAAGAAGGTCGCCACCGAGGAGTACCCGGAGGCGGGCGCTCCCGCGGCTCCGCGGTATCACGGCAGGCACCAGCTCAACCGGCATCCGGACGGGCTGGAGAAATGCGTCGGCTGCGAGCTGTGCGCGTGGGCCTGCCCGGCGGACGCGATCTTCGTCGAAGGCGGCGACAACACCGAAGAGGCGCGGTACTCGCCCGGTGAGCGGTACGGCGCCGACTACCAGATCAACTACCTGCGCTGCATCGGCTGCGGGTTGTGCGTCGAGGCCTGCCCGACCCGGTCCCTGACGATGATCAACTTCTACGAGCTGGCCGACGACGACCGGCAGCGGTTGATCTACACCAAGGAAGACCTCCTCGCGCCGCTGCTGCCCGGTATGGAGCAGCCGCCGCACCCGATGCGGCTCGGCGACAACGAGCAGGACTACTACGTCAACGGTCCAGAACTCGCACGGAAGCCCGCTGAGTCGAAGGAGCCGGTCCAGTGATCACGGCTTTCCTCGCGCAGACGGACGTTTCGGCCGGGATCACCACCGGCGAGACCATCGCGTTCTGGGTGCTCGGCCCGCTCGCGCTGCTCGGCGGACTCGGCATGATCTTCTCCCGCAACGCCGTGCACTCGGCGCTGTGGCTGGTCCTCACGATGCTGTGCCTCGGCGCGCTGTACATGATCCAGCAGGCGCCGTTCCTCGGCTTCACGCAGATCATCGTCTACACCGGCGCGATCATGATGTTGTTCCTGTTCGTGCTGATGCTGGTCGGCCGGGAGAGTTCCGACTCGGTCGTCGAAGTGCTGCGCGGGCAGCGGGTCATGGCGACCCTGCTCGGCATCGGTGTCGGCGGCCTGCTCGCCGCGGGTCTCGCCCGCGCGCTGGCCAACGTCACCCCGGCGCTGCCGCGTGACCCGGCGAACCTCGACGGCGGCGGCCCCGGCGGGCTGGGACGGCTCATCTTCACCAAGTACCTGTTCCCGTTCGAGCTCACCTCGGCGCTGCTGATCACCGCCGCGCTCGGCGCGATGGTGCTCGCGTTCACCGACCGGCACGCCAAGGGCGGCAAGAAGAACCAGAAGGAGATGGTCGTCGACCGGTTCACCGGCAAGCACGACCGGCCTTCGCCGCTGCCCGGCCCGGGTGTGTTCGCCACGGCCAACTCGGTCGCCACCCCGGCGCTGCTGCCCGACGGCTCGATCGCCAGGGAGTCGCTCTCGGAGATCATCGAGTCGACTTCGGCCGCGCAGCTGGAAACCGAGCGTAAGCAGGTCGCCGGAACGGAAGAGGTTCCCGACGCCCACGCGCTCGTAGGTAAGAAAGAAGGGGACGAGGAATGACCCCGACGTACTACCTGCTCCTGTCCGCGCTGCTGTTCGCCATCGGCGCGGTCGGGGTGCTGGTGCGCCGCAACGCGATCGTCGTGTTCATGTGCATCGAGCTGATGCTGAACGCGGCGAACCTGTCCCTGGTCACGTTCGCCCGGATCAACGGGTCGCTGGACGGCCAGGTGATGGCGTTCTTCGTGATGGTCGTCGCCGCCGCCGAGGTCGTGGTGGGGCTCGCGATCATCATGGCGATCTTCCGCACCCGGCGCTCGGCCTCGGTCGACGACACCAACCTGCTGAAGTACTAGGGAGCACCGAGAGTGACCGCATCATCGTGGCTGCTGGTGGCCTTTCCCGCCCTCGGCGCCCTGATCCTTCTGCTGGCCGGTAAACGCGCCCGTCCCTGGGGGCACCTCCTCGGCAGCGCGACCGTCACGCTGTCCTTCGTGTACGGCCTGATCCTGTTCTTCACGGCCGACACGAAGGCCACCGCCGACGTCAAGCTGTTCTCGTGGATCCCGGTTTCGGCGCTGCAGGTCGACTTCGGGCTGCGGATCGACGCGCTGTCGCTGACGTTCGTGCTGCTGATCACCGGCGTCGGCATGCTGATCCACTTCTACTCGATCGGCTACATGTCCGAGGATCGCGACCGGTCGAGGTTCTTCGCGTACCTCAACCTGTTCGTCGCCTCGATGCTGATCCTGGTGCTGGGAAACAGCTTCGTGACGCTGTACCTCGGCTGGGAAGGCGTGGGTCTCGCGTCGTACCTGCTCATCGGCTGGTACCAGGACCGCCCGTCCGCGGCCACCGCGGCGAAGAAGGCGTTCCTGATGAACCGCGTCGGTGACGTCGGGCTCGCGCTGGCGATCTTCCTGATGTTCAAGTACGTCGGGAGCACCGGTTACGCCGAGGTCTTCGGCGCCGTCGGCCAGATCCCGACCGGTGCGGTCACCGCGATCGCGATCCTCCTGCTGCTGGGCGCCTGCGGTAAGTCCGGCCAGTTCCCGCTGCAGGCATGGCTTCCCGACGCGATGGAGGGCCCGACCCCGGTCTCGGCCCTCATCCACGCGGCGACGATGGTCACCGCCGGCGTCTACCTGGTCGCCCGCGCGCACGAGATCTTCAACGCCACCGCGGACGGCCGCCTGATCGTCACCCTCGTCGGCACGGTCACGCTGCTGATCGGGTGCATCATCGGTTGCGCCTACGACGACATCAAGAAGGTCCTGGCGTACTCCACGGTCAGCCAGATCGGCTACATGATGCTCGCCGTCGGCCTCGGTCCGATCGCCTACGCGCTCGGCATCATGCACCTGGTGGCGCACGGTTTCTTCAAGGCCGGGCTGTTCCTCGGGGCCGGTTCGGTCATGCACGCCATGAACGACGAGGTCGACATGCGGAAGTTCGGCGGGCTGCGCAAGCATCTGCCGGTCACCTTCTGGACCTTCGCCCTCGGCTACCTGGCGCTGATCGGCATCCCGCCGCTCTCGGGCTTCTTCACCAAGGACGCGATCATCGAAGCGGCGCTGTCGCAGGGTGGCTGGCGCGGCTGGGTGATGGGCGGCGCGGCACTGCTCGGCGCCGGGCTCACCGCGTTCTACATGACCCGCCTGATGGTGATGACCTTCTTCGGCAAGGAACGCTGGAAGGAGATCAAGTCCAGCGACGGCCGCGACTTCCACCCGCACGAATCGCCCGCGGTGATGAAGTGGCCGATGATCATCCTGGCGATCGGCTCGATGGGCGCCGGCGCGTTCTTCGCCCTCGGCGACCGGTTCGCCGAATGGCTTTCGCCGGTGGTCGGCCCGCTCGAGGAGGGTGGCCACAGTGTCATCCCGCACGCGCTGGTCCCGATCCTCACCGTGGCGCTTTCGGTGCTCGGCGCGGCGGCGGCGTGGCTCTTCGTCGGCCGTAAGGACGTTCCGGTGGAACGCCCCGAGCGGGTCTCGGCCGTGGTCAAGGCCGCGCGCAACGACCTCTACGGCAACACCCTGAACGAGACGCTGGTCGCCCGCCCGGGCACCTGGCTCGCCAGGGCGCTGGTCTACGTGGATAACCGCGGCGTCGACGGCGCGGTCAACGGGATCGCCGCCGCACTCGGCGGCGGATCCGGGCGCCTGCGCCGCCTGCAGACCGGCTTCGTCCGCTCGTACGCACTGTCCATGCTGGGCGGCACATTCCTGCTTCTGGCGGCACTTCTGCTGGTGAGGTTCGCATGACCTGGGTACTCGCAACCATCCTGCTGCCGCTGGTCGGCGCCGCGGTCGTCGCGGGGATGAAGAAGAACGACAGGCTCGCGACGCTCACCGCGCTCGTGGTGTCGCTCCTGACGTTCCTGCTGGTGATCCCGATGTGGGCGAGCTACGCGCCTTCGGGGGATCGCATCCAGCAGAAGTCCTCGATGGACTGGATCCCGAACTTCGGCATCCACATCTCGTTCGGCATCGACGGCATCGCGCTGGTGATGATCGCGGTCATCGGCCTGCTGGTGCCGATCGTGGTCGGCGCGCTGGGCCTGACCGACAAGCTCCCGGCCGGGCGCTCGGCCGGCGGGTTCCTGTCGCTGATCCTGGTGCAGGAGGCGCTGACCATCGCGGTGTTCGCCGCGACCGACGTCTTCCTGTTCTACGTGCTGTTCGAGATCATGCTGATCCCGATGTACTTCCTGATCGGCGGTTACGGCGGCGCGAACCGGCAGTACGCGGCGGTCAAGTTCTTCCTGTACTCGTTCCTCGGCGGCCTGATCATGCTGGCCTCGGCGATCGGGGCGTACTCGCTCGCGTCGGACGAGCTCGGCAAGGGCAGCTTCGACTGGGAAACCCTCGTCACGGTCGTCCGCGACGCCCCGCTGGGCACGCAGATCTGGCTGTTCCTCGGGTTCTTCCTCGCGTTCGCGATCAAGGCCCCTTTGGTGCCGTTCCACACCTGGCTGCCGGACGCCGCGGGCCAGGCGCCGATCGGCGTCGCGGTGCTGCTGGTCGGCGTGTTGGACAAGGTCGGCACGTTCGGGTTCCTGCGCTACTGCCTCCCGATGTTCCCGGAGGCCAGCAAGGAACTCGCGCCGTGGGTGCTGGTGCTCGCCGTCGCCGGTGTCCTTTATGGATCGATCCTCGCGGCCGGGCAGCGCGACATGAAGCGCTTCATCGCGTATGTGTCGATCGCCCACTTCGGTTTCATCGCACTGGGCATCTTCACCTTCAACGAGCAGGCGATGGTCGGCTCGGTGTCGTACATGCTGAACCACAGCCTCGCCACCGGCATGCTGATCGTGGTCGTCGGCCTGATCGTGATGCGCGGCGGATCCACCAGGATCTCCGACTACGGCGGCATGGCGAAGGTGACCCCGCTGCTCGGCGGGATGCTGCTCATCGCCGGTCTGTCCACTTTGTCCCTGCCGGGCACGAACTCGTTCATCAGTGAGTTCCTGGTGCTGCTGGGGTCCTTTGTGGACTACCCGGTGTACACGATCATCGCGACGGTCGGCATGGTGCTGGCCGCGGCTTACGTGCTCTGGCTCTACCAGCGCGTCATGCAGGGCCCCGTCCGCGGCGACGCCCTGATCGGTGCCGGTGGCGGGCCGGGCACGGCCATGGCTCCGGAACTCGGGGCCACCAAAGCCATCAAGGACCTCGGCGGCCGGGAGATCGCGATCCTGGCGCCGATGGTCGTGCTGATCATCGCGCTCGGGTTCTACCCCAAGCCGGTGCTCGACACGATCACCCCGTCGGTGCAGGCGACGATGTCGTCCGTGCAGGGAGGCAAGTAAACCGTGCTCTTCTTGACTCAGGCGCCACCGGTGCAGGTGCCGTCGATCGACTATTTCGCCGTCACGCCGATCCTGATCATCCTCGGGGCCGCGTGTGTCAGCGTGCTGTTCGAAGCCTTCCTGCCCAAGCACATGCGGTGGCCTTCGCAGGTCTTCCTGTCCCTGGTCGGGATCGGGGCGGCGGGCGTGTTCCTCGCCTGGTACGCCAGCACTTCCGCGCCGAAGGGCGGCGTCACGACCTTCAGCGGCGCCATCGCCGTCGACCGGCCGTCGCTGTTCCTGTGGGGCACACTGCTGGCGCTCGCACTGGGCGCGCTGCTGCTGATCGCGGACCGCTCGGTCGAGCCGGGCGGCGCTTTCGTCGCGCAGGCCGGTATCCGCCCCGGCACGGTCCAGGACCGCGCGCAGGTCGGCACCACCGGCATGCAGACCGAGGTCTTCCCGCTGACGTTGTTCGCGCTCGGCGGCATGATGGCGTTCGTCGCGGCCAACGACCTGCTCACCATGTTCATCGCGCTCGAAGTGCTGAGCCTGCCGCTGTACCTGATGTGCGGTCTGGCCCGTCGCCGTCGCCTGCTCTCGCAGGAGTCCGCGGTCAAGTACTTCCTGCTCGGCGCCTTCTCGTCGGCGTTCTTCCTCTACGGCCTCGCACTGCTCTACGGCTACGCGAACTCCGTGAAGCTGTCGGACATCGCCAACGCCGCCGCCGGTTCGGACCGGTCGGACACGCTGCTGTTCGCCGGGCTCGGGCTGCTCGCGGTCGGCCTGCTGTTCAAGGGTTCGGTCGGTCCGTTCCACACCTGGACCCCGGACGTCTACCAGGGCGCGCCGACGCCGGTCACCGCGTTCATGGGTGCCTGCACCAAGGTCGCCGCGTTCGGCGGGATCCTGCGGGTGTTCCAGGTGGCGTTCGAGTCGACCAGCTGGGAATGGCGCGGGGTGCTCTGGGCCGTCGCGATCATCTCGATGCTGATCGGCGCGGTGCTGGGCCTGACGCAGACCGACGTGAAGCGCATGATCGCCTACTCGTCCATCGCGCACGCCGGCTTCCTGCTCGTCGGTGCCATCGCGATGACCGAGGAAGGCCTGTCGAGCACGCTGTTCTACCTGCTGGCCTACGGCTTCACCACGCTCGCCGCGTTCGGTGTCGTCTCGCTGGTGCGGGACTCGAACGGCGAGGCGACGCACCTGTCCGCCTGGGCAGGCTTGGCGAAGCGGTCTCCGGTACTGGCGGGCGTGTTCACCTTCCTGCTGCTCGCGCTGGCCGGTATCCCGCTGACCAGCGGATTCGTCGGCAAGTTCGTGGTGTTCTCGGCGGCTCTGTCCGACGGGATGGCGCCGCTGGTCGTCGTCGCCCTGATCTTCAGCGCCGTCGCTGCGTTCTTCTACCTGCGGGTGATCGTGCTGATGTACTTCTCCGAGCCGGCGCCCGACGGCCCGACCGTCACCGTGCCCGGCGCGTTCACCACCACGGCGATCACGCTCGGCGTCATCGTCACGCTGGTGCTGGGCCTGCTCCCGGCGTTCGCCCTCGACTGGGCGGCCTCCGGCGGTTTCGCCCTCAAGTAGTCCCGGTTCGCGAAAGGCCCCCCTCGCTGACGTGAGGGGGCTTTTTCGTGTCAGGGCGACGTCAGAGGGGTGTCAGGCCGGACCTAGATAGTTCCCTCATGACTTCCTCCACCTGGACCGGGATGGTCCCCGTCGAAGACACCGCGCTGGCCGTCACCGACACCGGCGGCGGCGTCCCCGTCATCTACCTCAACGGCCAGTTCGCCACCCAGGGCTACTGGCGGCGCATCCTCGCCGACCTGGGCACGGAATTCCGCCACATCACCTACGACGAGCGCGCCCGCGGCAAGTCTCGCCGTTCCGCGGACTACTCCTTCGAAGCCGCCGTCCGCGACGTCGACGCCGTCCTCGCGGCCCGCGGAGTGGAACGGGCCATCGTGGTGGGCTGGTCCTACGGCGCGGTCGTCGCGGCGCACTGGGCCGCCAGGAACCCGGCGCGCACCATCGGCACGGTCCTGGTCGACGGCGCGTTCCCGTACGACTGGCTGGACGACGCCATGGAACAGCGGATCCGCAAGATGTTCAAACGGCTCAACCTGATCATGCCGCTGCTGCGCCCGACCGGCCTGACGCCGCGGATGACCGCCGCCCAGCAGGCGGAGAGCAACATCGAACTCGGCAAGCTCTCGCGGGAGGCCGAACTCGGCCCGGTACTCGACGACATCAAGGTTCCGACGCGGTACGTGGTCGCGTCGGGGACGTCGTTCGGCAGCAAGGGGGACGAGCAGGAACAGATCCGCGCCGGGCTCGACGCGGTGACCATCCGCAACCCGAACATCAAGGTGAGCGCGAAGGTCGAGAGCAACCACGGAGCGCTGCTGAAGAAGGACTTCACCGCTATTTCGGGGGCTGTTCGCGAGGTCGCCCGGCTCGGGGAATGACTTGCCGGGGCGCATGGGGCAGGTTCCTCGAGGAAGCCCCCACCCGGCGAGAGCGCAGCCGGATCGAAACCGGCCTGCGTGCGGCATCCGCCGAGGAGGTGTCCGCGCTGCTCGCGGTCTATCAAGTCACGGGGGAGCGTCGCGAGGCTTTGCTCTCGTTGGCCCGCGACAGCGGCCCGTGGTGGTTCGCTGACCTGGCTTCCCAGAGGGGAACGCTGGCGCAGTACGAAAAGGAGGTCACCAAGACTATTGCTTTCGGGAGCACGCTGGTGCTGGGCCAGAAGAGGTCTGTCGCCTACATCGACGAAGCGGTGCTGCGTCGCCAGGTCGGTGGGCCGCGGGCGATGACGCATCAGCTTCGGCATCTCGTCTCAATCGCCGAACGGCCCACCGTCGAACTCCGGGTCATCCCGTTCGCCGCCGGGGCGTACCCCGGCGGCGACTACGTTCTGCTGGAATTCGGCTCCACGCGGCCGTTGGCCTACTCGAAACATCGAGGAACCGGGCTGTTCCTGCATCGACGTTGCGATGTCGCACCTTAAGTTCAGTCCACTATAGACGCTCTTGCGCTGGACCCCACCCGGTCGGTGCGCCTGATCGAGTCAGTGGTCGAGGCTCGCTCGCAGCGCGGCGACCTTTTGCGCCAGTAAGGCGGGTTCGCCGGGCAGGACGGTGATGTACCGGTTCCGGGGAGAACCGCTCACGTGCATGGCGACCCGTCCGGCGTCGAGGTCGAGGTAGGTCAGGTCGTCCGTGGCTTCCGTGCGTCTTCCGCCGTCGGGGCGCATGGCCGCGGCGAAGAACCCGACGCCGAAATACGGCTGCTCGAACACCTCGTCCAGTTGCCGGGCTTCCCGGCTTCGAGACGTGGGCTCGTCGTAGAGGTCGTTGCCGCCGTCGCCGTTGAAATCGTCCTGTGGCAAGGAGAACGGGGAGAATCGCGCGGGCGGGTACTTGGGCAAGTTCATCACGAGCGCGGCCGCACGGTCGGAGGTCCGCACGCCCTTCAACCACACCCGGTTTCCTTCGCAGATCGCCGTCACCGCGGCGCGCCCGCGTACGGCGACGAGCACGCTGTACTGCTCGGCCTCTGTGCGGACCGTCGCGTAGTACTCGGTGTTCGGCCGGTCGAGTATGTGCAGGAAGTCCTCGAAGTCGCTGGTCAGCCGCTTGCCCTCGGTGAACCCGAGCCCGCCGAGCTCCTCGAACGCCGCCCGGTCTTCGCCGTTCCGCGACGACGGCGGGATGTACCGCAGCCCGCCCGCGAAGATCAGATGCGGATCTCCGCAACCGGCGTGACGGAACGCGGTCAACAGTGTGTCGAGCGTGATCTCGACCGGGCGCGCGAGCACCACGTGACTCCCTCCCCTGGGACTGTGGTGCTACTTCTTCTTCTCGCCGATCACCGGCGGCATCGGCTTTTCGATGTATCCGCCGAAGGTCTCGTCCGGGTCCGGGTTCTGGAGGTACGCCGGAGCCTTCTTCTCCTTGTCCTCCTCGCCCTTCCCACGGGCGGCGCCGGGCGCCATCGGCATCCCGTTCGCGCCGCCACGACCAGCCGAACCGGCCGTTCCCGCCGCGCCACGGCCGCCCATGGCCTCGCCGTGCATTCCCGCGCCGCTACGACCACCCATGCCGGGCTGCTGCCCTGTCCCACCGGGCCTACCTGTCGCACCGGCACCGGGGCCACCTGTCGCGCCAGGTCCGCCTGTCGTACCTGGGACGCCTGGCGGCCTGCTGCCGGGGCCATAGACTCCGGGCCCGCTCGGCCCGGGGCCGTAACCGGGCGGAAAGGCGCCGGGCGTGTTGTAGATCGGGTTCGGCTTACCGGTCGGCCCGAAGTCGAGGTTCGCCGCCGGCGGTACGACCGGCGTGGTCTGGGGCGGCGTGTACGAATTCGCGCGGGTCCCGTCGTCCGGCTGCTGCGCGCCGGGTTGGTGCGGGCCCGGGTACTGACCGGGCTGAGGGCCTTGCCCAGGCTGGGGACCGCTGTCCTGTGCGCCACCCGGCGCCGGCGCACTCGGCCCGCCGGGCCCACTCGGCCCGCTGGGTCCGCTCGGTCCTCGGTAGGGCTCGCCAGTACCGTGCTCGCGTCCATCGGAGCCGTCGCCGAACCCCTTCACCGCGGGCTTCCCTCCGCCCTCGTCCAGGGTGACGCTGCCGCCCGGGTCGGTGAGCTGCGCGTACTGGGCGGGCAGCTCGTCGCCGTTGGCGGTGCTGGCGGAGTGGTAGGACGCGAAGGTGTCGATGTTGTGCTGGCTGTCGGCTTGGTACCCCTGCACCCGGCTCCAGTAGCCGACCAGGCCGCCACCCATGACGGCCTTGACGTCCTCGGCGGTTGGGGCGGGCTGCTCGGGCGGTACCGGTTTGACGGAGTTCTTGGCCGTGCCGAACGCGTCCATCTGAGAGCTGATGGCGGTCTGGGCCCGCGTCAGGTGCGTCACGTCGTCCGCCGCCGCCTCGACGACCGGCACCGTCGCGTCAGCCGCCGCCATGCTGGCCCCGCCCTGCCATCCCGCCAGGGTCTTCTGAGCGAGGGCGGCGAGCCGCTGCGCCCGGTCGTGGTGCCGCCGGGTCAGGTTGTAACCACTTCGCTGGGCATCGGACAGCGATTCGGGGCCTTCTCCGCCTGTGATCTGTTCGTAGATCTGAGTGGCGTTGAGCGGTCCTGCTGCCATCAGTTGCCCCCTCGGATGGTGGCCAACACCCTGATCGCGGCCTCACGCGCGACGTCGCAAGGGTCCTTCTTACCGACGTTGGCTTCGGACTGCTCGGCAGCGATACCGATTGTTTCTGTGTCGCTGGTCCCCAAAGCCGCCGAGCATCGCCCCACAGACCGCTCATCTGTGATGCCGTATGCGGTCAACGGATAGCCGTCGACGGCTTTGAGTGGCTCCACGAGTTGATAGGACTTGCCCTTCGCCGCGTAGATCTTCGCTGTGCCGCTGTCCTGCGTGTTGCTGAAAACCACGCTGATCAAAGGTCGCGTCGTCGAAGGGACGACCCATGTGCAGGCAGGCCCTGCTGAGCCCTCTCGTGACTCGCCATCCGGCGTCGCGCCCAGGAGTTCCCCGATTTGAGGTTTGGTGAGTGCGCTGCAGGGTGCCTGCTTGAACCTTGCCAGGTCGATCGGGCTTTCGACCTTGGGCGCTTCTGGGGCCGCGCTAGCCGAATTTGAATGGCTAGGGCTGGTTCCGCCGCCGGTGGGTGTAGGCGTGCCATCTGTACTGGGGGGCGAGCAAGCGCAGGCGGTAAGCGCGACGGCGCCGATGACGAGAGCTGTTCGACGCATCAGGCGATGCCTTTCGGCTGTTGGTTGATGACGGAGGTTGCGTGATCTTCCGCTGTTGCGTACTTGCCGAGAGCGGTCACGTACTTGTTCGCCATGTTCTCGCAGTAGGCGATGCGCTGGTTGAGCGCTGCGACAAGTGCTTTGCCGGACTGGCGGGTTATCGATGCATTGTCCCCGCTCGCGTACTCGAGGCCAGGGGGCTGAGCGAGGGCGATCCTGTTCGCATCGATCAGATCGTTCTTGTACTCCACCGCTAGGTCACGCCACTCTTTCACCAGCTCATGCAGCGTCGCCTCGTCGTACTTGAACCCCGCGCCTTCCGCGACAGGCGTCCCGTAGGAGCCCCCAGTGGGCGGGGCCTTGCACACAGAGCCCGGGTCGAAGCCAGGTTGATAGACGGGTGTTCCCTCAGGCACGGCCATGCACCCCCGCGGCGCCGAACCGTTCCTCGCTGAATGGCCGAAGCCGCCCCGAAGTCACCGTCGTCATCTGCCCCTCCCGTGGCTACAAGGCGCGTCTCCCCGATGCACCCTGCGTAATCCGACGCCGGGAAGATTACCAGGGTTCCCGGGCCGGTGAACCCGTCCGCATAAAGCCACGTTCCCTGCTGAATAGCCGAGGCGGACTCGGTGACCATCCGTGAAAACCGATCGTGTGAATGCGGCCCGAGAAACAGGGTTCTACCTGGTGGGCGACACGCAGAATTCGCATACTCTGCGTAATGAAGTTCGAAGAGTGATTCTCGGCGCAGTACTCCTGAGTCTCCTGGCGGGTTGTGCGGAATCCGTGGAAACGCTCCGCGGGCATGTCCGGCTGAGGATCGTGCCCGAGCACGAGAGAGGGATCAAAGACTGGGACCGCCGGAAGGCCGTTTCGGACCTGGACGTAGGCAAGGCGCTCGCTGTGATGGATTTCGTGATGGCGACCCACTTTCGGGGGCCCAGGTGACGGCCACACCGTCGTAAGCTCTCCCCATGTACATCGAGCGGGTCCGGCTGGAGAACATCCGCGGCTTCAGCGGCGCCCGCGCCGTCGACCTGCGGCTGCCCGGCCCCGGCTGGGTGGTCCTCGCCGGGCGCAACGGTTCGGGCAAGACCTCGCTGCTGCGCGCGATCGCGGTCGCGGCGGCGCCGGACGTCGCGTGGGGCCTGTTGTCGGACGCCGGCAGCTGGATCTCGACGGATCAGACGTCCGGGTCCATCGAGCTTTCGGTCATGCGCGAGGAAGGCCCGGCGCCGGTCGAGGTCCGCTGGCTCGACTCCGGTCTGCTCCCGATCTCCGGGCTTCCCCCGGGCCAGCCGTTCTGCGCCGCGTACGGGCCGTTCCGGCGGCTCGCGGGCGGCAGTGGCGAGGCCGAGTCGTGGATGCGTGGTGCGGGGTCGCTGGCGCGGATGGCCAGCCTGTTCCACGAAGACGCCTCGCTCGCCGAGGGGGTCACCTGGCTGATCAATCAGCATCTCCGTGCCCTGGAAGGAAAAGCGGGCGCGCGCGAGCTGAAGGACAAGGCGTTGGAGATCCTCGGGGACGGTCTCCTGCCGGGCGGTTACCGGATCCGGGACGTCGATTCGGACGGGCTCTGGGTCGAGTACCGGGGCGACCGGTTCCCGCTGCGCGAGATGAGCGACGGCTACCGCACGGTGACCGCGCTCGTGGTCGACCTGCTCAAGCAACTCGACAGCGCCGGCCTCGATCACGAGAGCCCCGGCGTCGTGATCATCGACGAGGTGGACGCGCATCTCCACGTGTCGTGGCAAAAACGCATGGGGCCGTGGTTCAAGGCGCATTTCCCGCGGATCCAGTTCATCGTCACCACGCACAGCCCTTACGTCTGCCAGGCCGCCGACCCCGGCGGGCTCATCCGGCTTTCCGGGCCCGACGAGGAGGTCCCGCCGCGTGTGGTCTCCGAGGAGCTGTACGAGCGGGTCGTGTTCGGCTCCGGGGACGACGCGGTGCTGTCCGATCTTTTCGGCTTGGACACGCCTTATTCGCCGCAGGCGGTCGAATTGCGGGAGCATCTCGCCGAGCTCGAATTCCAGGTGGCGTCCGGCCGGGCGGACGCGAACGGCGTCCGGGAATGGGAACGCCTGCGCGGCATGCTGAGCAGCTCACCGCCGAGCCGGGTCGACGAGGTGGCCAGGCGGTTCGAGGCCGACGATCGGTGATCGGGATCCGCCGGATCGCGCTGCCGGGGCAGGTGGTGGCCGATCTCGAAGAGCTGACCGCGCGGATTCCTCCCGGTGACACGAAAGAAGCCCGGCGACTCTGGCGGGTTTCCCGCGCCGTACGGCGTTCTTTGCGGGCCGGGCTGGACGTCATGGCCGCCGGACGCGGTTACTGCATGTACTGCGGAGACGGCCTCGGGTCCACTGTGGACCATTTCGAGCCGATCGCGAGGAACCCCGGCCGCGCCTTCGACTGGCTCAATCACGTGCTCGCCTGCGAATACTGCAACAGCCACCACAAACGCGACCTGTTCCCGGTGGACGAAGACGGAAACAGCCTGCTCGTCGATCCGACCGCCGAAGACCCGCTGGAACACCTGTTCCTGGTGCTCTCGATCGGGACCTACCGCGCACTGACCGAAAAGGGCGAACAGACCATCAAGGTGTGCGGGCTGAATCGCGCGCAATTGGCGCGGGGTCGGGAAACCGCGGTCAGCCAGGTGACCGCGCTCGTCCTCGCCTGGTGGACGGCGCGCGAGCTGGGGGACGAGGTGAAGCGGCGCGCGATGGTCTGGACCCTGCTCGACCAGCCGCACGCCGACGTCCTCCACGCGATGCTCCGCCAGGCGGGGATGCCGGGCGCCCGCGCCGTGTTCCGGGCGGACGACGAGCTCATCGACCTGCTTCGCGCCCCGGAACTCGCCGAAGACCTTCAGCTCTCCGGCGGCGCGGTGTAGGCGGCCAAGGTGGCGTCGGCGCGGGTGCGGGCGGTGGCCGCGTCCGTCCCATTGGCGACGTCGGCCTCGTACCAGGCCTCGTTGCTCAGCGTCATGAACCGCACGCCTTCTTCGCTGGTCATCCAGGCCATGGCCGCCTCGGGATCGGCGGCTTCGTCGGATTCGAGGTGCAGCGCGAGCCCGTTCAGCATCATGTCCCAGCCGATGCCCACCGCGCCCGGCCCGAATTGGTTCCAATGTTCGCCTGCGACGGCGGTGTGGTCGAGTTCGAACCGGGTGCGCCCATCGGCTTCGGGTGTCAGCCGGAGCTCGATCCAGCTGACGTCGCCGCCGTACTCCCAGGTCGCGGCGAAGCTCTTCGGCGGGTCGCAGCGTTCGATCGTCCCGCCCGCGTTGCCTTCGAGCTGGTACTTCCCGCCGACGCGCAGCTCGCCGCTGACCGGCAGGAACCAGCGCGGGATGCGCTCGGGGTTGGTGCAGGCGTCCCAGAGGTCGTCGAGCCCGGTGTCGTAGACCTGGCTGACGGTCGCCGTCACCGCCTCGCCCGCTTCGATCACGCGCTTGCCCAGCTTGCGCTGGACGGAGTCGATCTGGCTGGTCACGTCGACCATCGGTGCCCTCCTCTGCTCGGCTGCCGACAAGATATCAGCAGAGGCTTATATAAGCCAGAATGGAAAAGGGGCGCCCGGCTCCGGACGCCCCTTTCCCGGCGGG
Source organism: Amycolatopsis sp. WAC 04169 (assembly GCF_003947535.1). NCBI lineage: Bacteria > Bacillati > Actinomycetota > Actinomycetes > Pseudonocardiales > Pseudonocardiaceae > Amycolatopsis > Amycolatopsis sp. WAC 04169. The sequence goes on from NZ_QHJI01000001.1 coordinate 980,890, forward strand.
ATGGCTTACGGAGTGGGGGAGCAGGCCGTGCGCCCGATGACCACTTCGCCGGTGATGTTCGAGGCCGGGGCGAACTTGATCCGCAGCATGGTCAGCCCGATGCTGCCGTTACCCGGCAAGGTCTGTTCGTTGAAGATCGCTTCGGCGAGCAGCGTGCCGTTGGACTTGGTGATCGGCTTGACGTAGCCGACCGGCACCGGCGACGGCAGGGTGCCGAGCCCGGTCGCGCCGCCGTAGGTCCAGCTCGCGTTCGTGCCGGTCTGGGTCGCCGTGCAGCTGACCGAGTAGGACCTGATCTTGATCCGCGGCCCGCTCGACGAGACCAGCGCCGACAGCTCGAAGTTCTGGCCCTTGGCCTCCGACTTCGTCGTGGTCACGTCGTTTTCGGGGTCGACGACGGTGGTCGTGCACGTCGTCGTGCCGCCACCGAATGTGATCCCGGTCCTGGTCACGACCCCGGAAGAGTTGCTCGTCGGTCCCTCGACCGCGCAGTCGGCGAGCGAGGAGATCGAGATCGGCACCGAAGTGCCCTTGGTGAAGGCGGCGGAGCCGAGTGACGCCATTCCGGCCGGGTTCGACGCGGCGGCCGGGGCCACTCCGGCGCCGAGGCCCGCCAGCAGCAGTGCGCCGACCAGGCCGGCCCGGCCTGCGATGGTGATGCGCATTTCCACGTCCTCCTCACGTGACGGAGAGCGAGCCGGTTGGCCGTTCTTCCTTTGTCATCACTATCTGCGTGTCGGATTCGCCCGTTGCGCGCGTGACGGTCGTTTCACTCGACCGTGGATCATGGGCACCCGTTGGATATTCGGGTTCGTATCCGGATACAGGTCTGTATATTCGAGCGTATGCCGACCTACCGCGTCCTCGTCAACGGCAAGTTCGACCACCCCGAGGCCGACACCCGCTCCCGGCTCCTCGCGGAGTTGAGCGACCACCAGGCGATCGGGTTCACCGAGGACGGCCTGCTCACCTACAGCGCGCACCTCGGCGCGTTCACCTTCCGCATCACGCTGCAGGGCGAAGAGGAACGTGACGTACTCGACGAAGCCGAGCTGAAGGTCATGGAAATGCTGGACGCCAAGGGCTATCCGTACCGCGACGTCGCGGGCAAGGCGACCTGCATGGACGACATCAAGATCCGCCGCCGCTGACCCGTTCGCGCCGACGCCGGCCGGATACTCGGCGGGGGTGTCATCTTCGTCACCGTTTCCGCAGGACAGCACGTCAACAGGCCTCAGCGGCTAGCCACTACGCTGGGAGCAACCCCGAACGGTGTCAAAGAGAGCGGAGCCGACGTGTCTGTGTCTTCACCTGCCCCAGGTGGTGCCATCGAGGACCTGCGCGCGTCCGTGGGACTCCAGATCGCCGACGAGCAGCTCCTTCGCACCCTCGCGACCGGTCTCGCCGACGTCGAGACCCTGCTCCGCGAGGTCGTCCGCAGTGACGTCAAGGCCGTCGAGGACGCCGCTTCGCACCTGGTCGAGGCGGGCGGCAAACGCTTCCGTCCGCTGTTCACGCTGCTGGCCTCGCAGTTCGGGCCGAAGCAGGGCGACCAGGTGGTCACCGCCGCCGCGGCCGTGGAGCTGGTGCACCTCGCGACGCTGTACCACGACGACGTGATGGACGAGGCGACGATGCGCCGCGGCGCGGAAAGCGTCAACGCCCGCTGGGACAACACCATCGCCATCCTGACCGGCGACTTCCTGTTCGCGCACGCCTCGCGGCTGGTCGCCGACCTCGGCACCGACGCGGCCCGGATCATCGCCGAGACCTTCGGCGAGCTGGTCACCGGCCAGATGCGCGAGACGGTCGGCCCGGCCGACGGCGACGACGCCGTCGAGCACTACCTCACGGTCATCGCGCAGAAGACCGGTTCGCTGATCGCCACCTCCGGCCGGTTCGGCGGGATGATGTCCGGCGCGCCCGACGAGTACATCGACGCGCTCCGCCGCTTCGGCGACATCATCGGGACGGCGTTCCAGATCTCCGACGACGTCATCGACATCGCGTCCGCTTCCGACGAGCTCGGCAAGGCGCAGGGCACGGACCTGCGCGAAGGCGTCCGCACGCTTCCGATGCTGTACGCGCTGGCCGACCCGGCCACCGACCCGCGCCTGGTCGAGCTGCTGTCCGGCCCGATCTCCGACGACAAGCTCGTCGCCGAGGCCCTCGGCCTGCTGCGGGCCTCGTCCGGACTCGAACGCGCACGCGAAACTCTTTCCGACTACGCTCGTCGGGCGCGTGCCGAGCTCGCGGCGCTGCCCGCGTCGCCCGCCCGGGACGCCTGCGAATCGGTCGCCGACTACCTGGTCGCGCGAACGCATTGACAAAGGGCAGGTTAGATGTCCATTTTCGGACAGGTTTGGCTGTGGAGTCTGCTGGCGTTCGTCGTCGGCGCGCTGCTCACCTGGCTGGTGCTGGTGGTCCCGGCGCGCAAGCGCATCCGTGAGCTCGAAAGCTCGCTGGCCACCGCGCACGCCGAAACGTCCCGGCTGCCCGCCGGGGTGAGCCTCGGCGCGGGTGCCGCGGCCGTCGCCGGCGGCACCGCGTACCTCACGAAGCCGTCGCACGACGATCTGGACGAGGAGTTCGCGGCGGCCGAGGAGCCGAAGCCCGCGTATCCCGAGACGCTCACCGAGCAGGAGCCCGCGCAGCAGTGGACCGAGCCTGCCGAGGAGCCTGTTCAGGACGTCGTCAAGGAGCCGGAGCACTCTCCGACCGGGACGCAGACCTTCGAGCCCGAAGAAGAGTACGAGGCCGAGTACCGCACGGCGGAGCAGACGGAGCCGGAGCCCGAACCCGACCCGGAGCCCGCGGCCGAGCGGACGCAGTTCATCCCGGCGGCCCTGCCGGAGCCGGAACCCGAGCCTGAGCCCGAGCCGGCGAACCCGTACGTCGCCGCGGCGACCGACTACCTCCAGCCCGCGTCGAAGCTGGACCTCGAGCCGGAACCCGAGCCCGAGCCCCAGCCGCCGTTGCCGGGCGAGGGGCCGTACCGGTCCCGTCTGGAGATGCAGCTGGACCCCGAAGGCGCCGAGACGCAGCCGGAGCCGGTGTCGCTGTTCAGCCCCGCGTCGCGCGTGGAGACGGAACAGGCGCCTGTCGAGACCAACTGGTTCGAGCGCGAAGAGGAGCTTCACGATCCTCCCGCGTACGCCTTCGGCTCCGACGAAGAAGCGAAGGCTGGGCACCTCGACTCGGAACCCGAGACGCCCGCCGAAGCCACCCAGGTGCTGCCCAAGCGCACGCCGCGGGGCGCGGTCCGCGGCGGTTTCGAGCCGCCGCAGCCGATCCAGCCGTCGATGCGGGCGATCGAGCGTCGTGAGCCGGAGCTGTCCGGTGGGCAGAGCGGTTCGCTGTTCGAGCCCGCCGTCCAGCCGGGCGACGCGATGCCGGCGCCGGAGCCCCCGCCCGCGCGGCAGGTCTCCGCTCCGGTGGCCGAGTCCGTCCCGCCCGGCCCGTTCGGTCCCGGTTCGGCGATGCCGCGGCCGGGTGGCGGCCGTCCCGCCGACGACTTCGCGGTCAAGGCGAGCGTGACCGCTCTGCGGTACTGCACGGAGGACTCGCAGCAGTTCCCGAAGATGGTCGCGGAGGTCTGGTTCCGTACCGCCGCCGACGCTGAGCGGGTTGGCTTCCGTCCCCTCACCTGAGTGCAATGAAAGGTCCTTTCCTTGCAAAATTTGCGAGGAAAGGACCTTTCATTGCGTTCGGAGCGGAACGACCTACACGACGGTCCAGGTGTCCTTGCCGCGCAGCAGCCCCTGCAGATCCGGTTTGCGCGCGGCCTGGGCCTCGGTGACCTGGGCGCGCGCCTGGTCGTCGTAGGTGGGCCGCTCGACCTGCCGCAGGATGCCGGTCGGCACGTGGTTCAGGTTCTGGTCGCCGATCCGCGAAAGCGCGAACGCGTACGACGTGTCCTCGATCGTGGGGTCGT